>CAZRGM010000042.1:0-94709 GCA_964599635.1 uncultured Eubacteriales bacterium
GAGTTACGGAAGCGCCGAGAAAAACGAAGAAGAATGGCGTTAAAAATCTGAAGGAAGCTTAAGCCATATTTGAATTTCAGCTTTTATGAATACCCCAGAAACTTGACAAAAAACCCAATATAATGTTTATTATGTATTTATATGAAATAAAATGACAAACAAATCCCACCTTGACGTCTAAACTTTTAATAAGATGGAAAAAATCGAAAACCCTTTTGTAAGTAATAGTGCCTTCTCAGGGGTACTGGACCAAAATTTAAAAAAACTGGAGAAAAGGCTGGGAGTTATGCTCTCAGTCCGAGGAAAATCCATATTGATTGATGGTCCTGCGGAAAAAGTTAATTTCACAAAGTTCTACTTTGATCAACTAAAAAAATATCAAGCTCAGGGCCATGCGCTCAAAAAAGAAGATTTCAATATAGCCTTGGATCTCTTGGAAAAAGACGATTCTAATGGACTAAATGAATTTTCCACGGCGGAACCCCTTATTTTATCCCGAAAATCTGTGACACCAAAATCACTGAATCAGCAGAATTACATCAAAGCCATAAAAAATAGGGATTTGGTATTCGGAATCGGCCCTGCAGGGACAGGAAAGACCTATCTTGCCATGGCTGCAGCCCTTTCTTATCTTCAGAAAAAATTGGTCAACCGCATCATTCTGACCCGACCCGCAGTCGAAGCAGGAGAAAAATTGGGGTTTCTTCCCGGTGATCTTCAGCAAAAAATAAACCCGTATCTTCGACCCTTGTATGATGCCCTTTTCGATTTAGTCATTTACGACCAGGCTAATAGCTTAATGGAAAAAGATATTATAGAGATCGCCCCTCTCGCTTACATGAGAGGACGCACTCTAAACAGTGCTTTTATCATTTTAGATGAAGCCCAAAACACTACCAAAGAACAGATGAAAATGCTTCTGACAAGGACAGGATTTAGTTCTAAAGTGGTGGTGACGGCAGATATCACCCAAATTGACCTTCCCCAGCCTAAAAAATCTGGGGTGCTTCACGCTATGAGAATACTCTCAAATATCAAAGAGATTTCATTCGTCCGGTTTAATGAAAAAGACGTGGTGAGGCATCCCCTGGTCCAAAAAATAATCAAGGCCTATAAAAAAGCAGAAAACTCAAAATAAACATGAACACATTTAATATAAAAAAATTCAACTTTTTTAAAAAAACTACTTCTCCCTCCAAAACAAAAAAAAATAATAAAGTCTCTTCATCACCAGAAAAAGAGACTGGATTTATAAAAAAGGTCATCAACAGCTTTTATTTCTATTTTGCTATCTTCGTTATTGTGATATCCATACTGACTTCCTATAAACCTTCCCATTCTCTCCCTACTCTTAAAGAAGGAGACATCGCCTCGTCAAACGTGGTGGCTCCGGCAGATATGACCTTAGAGGATATAGAAACAACCGGAAAACGGAAAAAAGAGGCGGCCGAGGCTGTCCTCCCTGTCTATACATTAGATGAGAATGTGGCTCTCAATACAGAAGAAAAAATACGGGGATTCTTTAACTCAGGAAGAGAGCTGATTAAAAAAGGGATAACAAATACAAGAATAGAGAACTTTAGAGGCGAAATCATCAAAAACTACAATCTTGAACTCTCTCTATCGACAATCCGAACTTTAATTCAAGAAGGATTTTCTTCACAGCTGGAAGAAAATCTTATCAATTCTATCAGAAAATATTCAGAAATTGGCATTATAAACTCAAAAAATCTCTTCAGTCATAATGAACAGGAAAAAGGAATTACCCTTCTAACAAGCACGGGGAAAGAAAAGACTGCCCAGATATCTGAAATCATGGATATGAAAGAATGTAAAGAAAAATTATCTGAAGAAATATCTGGATTGGATCTTTCAAACACTCAAAAATCTCTACTCAAATCTCTTGCCTTTTTGTTTATTAGAGAAAATATCTCTTATAATCCCATTGAAACAGAGCTCAGGAAGGCAAACGCCCGATCAAACGTCGAGACCGTATTCTACAACATAAAAAAAGGAAAAGTCATTCTCAGAAGAGGGGACGAAGCCAATAAAGATGTCATCAAACAAATTGAAGCCATTAATCATAATCTCAGCGACAAGCCCAGCTGGCTTACCAATTTCTTAGGATCTTTTATCCTGTTCGGGATTCTCTTTTTGGCCCTCATAGGTTACTTTAATTCCAGAAAAGATAAAGACGTCTCCCTCAAGAACTATAACATGACCGGAACCTTAGCGCTGCTCAGTCTTATTATTTACAAACTTTCTATATACTTAGTCCAACTCATCAGCCAGCAATCCAATATTCCGATGTTAGAATACGCCCAAAGCCTCAACTATGCTCTTCCTTTTCAGCTGGGAAGCATTCTTTTTACTTACCTGTTAGGAATCCATATGGGTGTCATCTTCACACTTCTCAACAGCGTTATCGTGGGACATCTTTTCAAAGCCAATTTTTATCTTTTGATATTCACCATGCTGGGGGGAGTCGCGGCTGTTTACGGAACAAAACACTATGGAAAATCCATGACATCCGCCTTCAAATCAGGGGTATTTCTCGTAGCTCCCATAAACGCTTTAATCATAATTATTTTTCATCTCTTAAGAGAAAGCATGGGACCCTTAAGTCTTTTTTCAAGTGAAATCATCATGGGAATCGTGGGAGGAGTGCTGAGCGGTGTTGTTGCTTTTATTTTTATCCCCATTTTCGAAAATACTTTTGGCATCCTGACTCCATCCAAGCTTAACGAATTGACAAATTCAGACCTCCCGATCTTCAGAAAAATGGCTATGGAAGCTCCCGGGACCTATCATCATTCCTTAATCGTATCGTCTCTTTCAGAAAATGCGGCTGAGAAAATAAACATCAATCCCCTTCTCGTCAAAGCAGGGGCTATGTATCATGATATTGGAAAATTAAAAAGACCTGAATATTTTATTGAAAATAGGACCAGAAAAATCAATCGTCATGATGATCTGAAGCCAAGTATGAGCAGCCTTGTTATCATCAATCATGTTAAAGAAGGTATGGAAATGGCGAATCAATTGAAACTGCCCAAAAAAATAAAAGAAATCATTGCCCAGCATCATGGGGATTCTTTAATGAAATATTTTTATGAAAAAGCAAAAGAAGAATATGATCCTGAAATGAATAAGGTGGGAGAGGAAAATTACAGATATGCAGGTCCAAAGCCCAAGTCCAAAGAAGCCGCTCTGGTCATGCTTGCTGATTCAGTGGAAGCCGCTTCCAGAAGTCTTGAAAAAGTGACTGAAGATAATATAAAAAGGTTGATCAATGATATATTCAATAACTATCTTCTTGACGGTCAACTCGACTACAGCAACCTTTCCCTTAAAGAACTCAAAATCATTGCTTCATCATTTTTATCAACGCTTTACAATGTTTACCATCCCAGAATCGAATATCCAGGATTCCAATTTGAAAAAAAACCGAGAAAAAAATCACATCCTCCTAAACTAAAAAATGATAGAAATTCTCAATCAGCAAAATAGATTCCAGGTCAATAAAAATCATTTCAAGGATCTGCTGGAGCGTTTAATCCAACATTACAGACTTGAAGACCCTGAAATTGTGCTCGCTTTTGTTAATAATAGAGAAATCAAAAAACTGAATCTGAAATTCTTAAAAAAAGACAAAGTGACCGATGTCCTGAGCTTTCCTCTCAATGAAAAAACGGCAGAGGGTCAATTCTATGTCGGGGATATCATTATATCTGTCAGTCAGGCTTTTAAGCAGAGTTCTCTAAAATCTCACAGCTTGGAAAGAGAGCTCGAAATTTTAACCATTCATGGGTTTCTTCATCTTCTAGGATTTGATCACTCAAAAGGGATCGAAGAAGAAGAGAAGAAAATAAAACAGTGGATATTTAAAGGCAGAAATGAATAAAAATAACAGCCAAATAAAAAAAATAAAAGTCGGTTATGTGTCTTTAATTGGACGTCCGAATGTGGGAAAATCCACACTTCTCAATAACCTTTTAGGACAAAAAGTCTCCATCATCTCTGATAAACCTCAAACCACTCGAATCAGCATCTTGGGTATTAAAACCACCCAAAAAGGACAGATCATTTTTATCGATAATCCAGGAATTCACAAGCCTCTTCACAGGCTCAATAAAAGAATGATGAGTTTTGTTTATTCTTCTCTGGAAACCGCAGACCTCATATGTCTGCTCATCGATGCCACATTGAATTTTGGCCATGGAGACGAGTTTGTGATCGAAACCTTAAAAAAAGTCTCGACTCCGGTTTTTCTCCTTATCAATAAAGTAGACATCATCAAAAAAGAAAAAATACTTCTGCTGATAGACAAATACAAAGATCTTTTTCCGTTTGCAGAAATCATTCCTATCTCTGCCCTGAAAGGAACCAATATTGACCCATTGGAAAAAAGCATCATCCAACACCTCCCTGAAGCAGAGAGGATCTTTTCAAAAAACCAGCTTTCCACCCAGACTCAAAAGTTTCTGCTTTCTGAAATCATCAGGGAAAAGCTGCTTAAATATGTGGCTAAAGAGCTTCCCTTTGTGACCGCTGTCCTGCTCAACAAAATTGAAGAAAGAAAAACCAAAGGCAGATCATTAACCTATATCCATGCAGATATCTTTGTGGAACGAGACAGCCACCGCAAAATTATTTTGGGAAGACAAGGTTCTCTTATAAAAAAAATCGGTATAGAAGCAAGAAAAGAAATAGAAAACATACTGGATTCAAGAGTTTTCCTGGATCTTCATGTGAGAGTCAAAAAAAGATGGCGCGACTCAGCCAATGTGCTGGAGCTCATCGAGCAGCAGTAAATGTAGGATTGATTTAATGAAAATCTTTTAAAGTGTTTAAAGATAAATTGAAGCCTAAACCCAAAATACCTCTAAAACCTCCAAGGTCAACTTCCTTCTCAAAAGGACTCACTTTCAAAGGAATATATTCTAACTCAGCTAAAAAAAACAATATTTTGGAAATCTTTAAATGGACCCCTCCTCCCATCACAAAAGTCCCTTTATGATGATCAACTTTTTTTCGGACAAATTGGCTTTTAATGTTCTGCTGATAGGAAAAATAGCCCGCTCCAAACTTAATATAAGGCTCTAAAAATTTTACTCTATACTGAAATAATGCACAAAATTGAATACCATGGATATTAAGAGTGCTCTCCTCCCGGAAAAGACCCAACATGCCTTCTTTTTTATAACCTCCTTCATAAGAAAGTTCTAACCCCCATAGGGCATAAGGAAAAAATTTCAAATAAGGCTTATAGACATATCCATCCCCATAAATCTCTTTTAAATCTGGATCTTTAATCTCTCGATATCCCCACTTAAAACCTAGGCTTACATCCATAGCCGACAAGAACTGAGGAGAAAAAATAAGAATGAAAAAGAAAATTTTTAACTCTTTTATGGATTTAAATCCCACGAGAGTTGATCCACGTATTGGTTAAAAAATATATAATTGTTTTCCAATCTTTGGAGGGCAAAACAATCCGGGGCATGAATGCTTTTCAAAGGAAAATGGGCGGCTTTAAAAGCATTTATGATTCCCCATCCGTGATCATTATCAGGATCATGAGCTCTGCTGGAGGTACATTTCAGAGCTTCCATAATATCTAGGTTAGTCCAAGAAGGATTTATCTCTAAAATCAAAGCCGCAACTCCGGCGGTCAAAGGACAAGAAAAAGATGTTCCAGACACATATTCATATCCATCAGATTTATCAGGATGAGCTGTATATACAGAGGACCCTTGGGCCATTACATCTGGTTTGATCCGACCATCAGCAGTAGGCCCAGTGGAACTAAAATTGACCCGATCACCTCGAGAATTAACTGCTCCTACAGCTAAAACCCACGGACTGTCTGCTGGAGAGATTATTGTATTGTCTGGAGGTTGAGCGCTTCCTTCATTCCCGACGCTGTTAACAATAAGAATTCCCCTGCTCGCTGCGATGTTAGCTCCTTTAACAACCACACTGGTTTCACCATCCATATCATCTGAATTATAGTTCGGCTCTCCATGTGTGAACTGATCTCGATAACCCAAAGAACTGCTAATGATATCAGCACCTAAAGAGTCTGCCCATTCTGCACCTGCTATCCAATGGTCTTCTTCCATATGGCGTTCCCAATCCGTATTCTCCGTTTTTCCCAAAATATAACTGGCTCCAAAAGCAGGGCCAATGAGCTCTCCAAGCATGAATCCTCCTATGGCTCCCAAAGTGTTGGTCCCATGATCTCCGCTTCCCATTTGTTCTTCTTCATCAAATACATGCGCATCCTGATTGACGAAATCCCATGTCTCAAGAATATCCAGATGGTCTAGAGCTTGGTGGTTTAGGTTATTAAAACCAGAATCCAGCATACAGATTAAAACTCCCTGGGCTTTATAACCCATATCATGCAAAAGAGGGACATTCATCTGCTCAACCTGAGTGAAAGACGATCCGTAATCATAAAGATGAGTTGCAGCCACAGGAGGAATCGTTATCACCTCCACTAAAGGCAGAGGACTCGGCTTTCGAAAACTATAAACTTTCACTTTCCTGAAATATTAACCTGACCTATTCATGAAAAAATCGCCATTTTTTTATGAATGGATCAGGCTAAAGATTGAAATGATATGAAATAACAGGGGGGAATAAACGTGGGGTGAGCGAGGGGTTTCGAACCCCCAACCTCTGGATCCACAGTCCAGTGCTCTAACCAGTTGAGCTACGCTCACCATAGAAATCAAATAATTCGAAATTTTCGCATCTAAAGGGATTTATGTCAATAGGAAATGATGTGAAATTCGAGTGTGCTTGTGTTCCCTTCAGATTTCTAACGTTATTCTTGTGGCATAGAGTTGATCACGTTAATTGTGTCAGTTGCGTTTGTTGCGTTTATTTAGTCTATCTCGTCTATCTTGTCTATTTAGTCCATTTTGTCCCTTCGGTCTGTTTCGTTTATATAAAGTTTTCTCCCCTTTACTATTTAATGTTTTTATCCTTTTCCTTTTTACTCTTTACCATCTTTATCCTTTCACATTTTACATTTTACTTAACTTTTCACCTTTCACCATTTCCTTGTTGGCAAAAGGGATGAAAAAATATAATATAAAAAAAATAACCTACCTGGATGATGAACGAGTCGAGCTTGCTGCAGATGCAAGGCGCAGGGCATGAACTCGTGGTCCTTCACTACGAATGCCCTGGTACGAAGCAGATGCCGTGAGATCGGCTCGCCTTAAGGGTAAAAAAATGGCGATTAAAATTAAAATACAAACAGAAAAAATGTTCAAGACATTGTTCTTGGAAAATTCCTGCATATCGCTGAAAATAAATTAATAATGAAAACATCGCCATTTTTTTATGAATAAGTCAGGCTTATTAAAGGTAAGAAAAAATGAAAATATTTACCAAAAAAAGAATATGGATCGGTATTCTGGTAATTGTGTGTGGGCTTCTTCTCTATCTGGGAATCACCTATTCTCCTTATCTCCAGCAGGGTCCCATAGGATGCGGGTACAAGGCCAAAACCTTGTGTTCCGGGATCTTTGTTTCAAATCGCAGCCCACAGTCCATTACAGAACAGGATCTGTCTTTTCATCCTCTGTTTGACCTCATAAAGACAGACGTAGACTTTGATAAAAAGGAAGTGGAAGCCTCTTTATTGGGATTGTCGAAAGGCAAAGCTATCTTCATTGACAAACTGGGAGGTATCCTTCTCAGCGGCACTGAGGAAGAGAGCATCCGGTCATGGCCGGTTTCCATCCCAGAACCTCAGCCGCTAAATCCAGAGGAAATTCCCTGGCCCAACGGAGACCTTGTCCCTAAATCAGAACTCCTCTATGAATTCAATCTATCTCTCTTAAATAAGGCCTTAGATAAAGCCTTCGAAGAACCCAATCCCAAACAGCCGAGACGAACCAGAGCCGTGGTGATTGTGTATCAAGGAGATCTTATCGCAGAAAGGTATGCTCCGAATATTACCAAAGACACGGCTTTAATCGGATGGTCCATGACCAAAAGCATCACCAGTGCTCTCGTAGGCATCCGAGTGAAACAGGGGGAATTGGATATCCATGACCCAGCTCCGGTTCCGGAATGGCAGAGCCTCGATGATTCCCGGAAAAAAATCACCTTAGATCACCTCCTAAAAATGAGCAGCGGGCTTGAATTTGATGAAACTTATGAATCCGATCCTCTATCCGATGTCAACACCATGCTGTTCACTAAACCGGATATGGCCGCCTTCGCAGCCAGCTTTCCCTTAGCATCTAAGCCAGGAACCGTTTGGTCTTATTCCAGCGGCACTACCATGATTATCTCAAAAATTCTTCGGCATTCTTTTGACGATCAAGAAGAATACCTGTCTTTTCCCCGTAAAGAATTATTCAACAAAATCGGCATGCGGAGTGCTGTGCTGGAACCCGATGCCTCAGGAACCTTTGCCGGGGCTTTTTACGGCTATGCCACAGCCAGGGACTGGGCCCGGTTCGGTCTGCTTTATCTTAATAATGGAATTTGGAATGGGGAGAGCATTCTCCCGGACGGTTGGGTCAAATACACCACCACTCCAGCTCCCGCTTCAGATAAAGGAGAATACGGCGCTCAATTCTGGCTTAATAAAGGAAGCTCAGAAGACCCCGAAGACCGCAAATATCCTCAGCTTCCCCGGGATGCTTTTTTCTGCCTGGGACACAATGAACAGTCCGTCACCATGATTCCTTCTCTCCAACTTGTGGTGGTCCGCTTGGGCATGACCACGAAAGGAGGTTGGGATCTAGAGGAATTTATCGCAGATATCATTTATTCTCTGAAAAATGGATAAAATGGGATAAGACGAGAAAAAATCATAACCCAAACCGTCTTTCTACGTAAGGTTTAAATAGCCTGAATTATTCAAAAAGAAATGACGATGTTTTTGTTTAATTGAAAGAAAAATTTATTTTGTTATAATGGGTAACGATTCGTAAAAGGGAGGCGTTAATAAAGCAAGAGTATGAAAATCGCCAAACTCGCTATTAACCGTCCTGTCACTACCTTTATGTTCTTTTTTGCGGTGGTGCTCTTAGGCTTTGTCTCTTTAAGGGAGCTCAGTGTGGATCTTCTTCCGAATATCAGCTACCCTAAACTGTCTATCTCCGCACGTTATCCTGGGGTGGCTCCTGAAGAAGTAGAAATCCTTCTAACCCAGAGGCTGGAATCGGCTGTCATGAGGATTCCTGGGCTGCGAAGTGTGGAAACGATCTCCGAAGAAGGCGGAGTCTATATGACACTTGAATTTTCCTGGGGAACAGATATGGACTTTGCCATGCTTCACACCAGAGAAAAGCTGGACAGCGTGCAGCTTCCTGAAGATGTTGAGGATCCGACCATTATTCCTTTAGATCCTCAAAGCAAACCCATCATGGTTCTTTCTGTTTCAGGAGAAAGATCCCTTCTGGAGCTTAAAGAGTTTTCTGAGGAATTGATCAAACCTCGCCTGGAACAAATCGAAGGGATCGGTTCTGCAGAAATAGCCGGAGGAGTCGAAAGGGAAATCCAAATAGAAATCAATCCCAATCTTATGACTCTTTACGGACTTAATATTGAAGATATTTCCCGGAGAATCGAACAGTTCAACGCTAACCTTCAAGGGGGAACCATAAGAAAAGGACAATTCAAATATGCCTTAAGGATCATTGGTGAATTCGAGGAACTTGAGGAAATCGGAGAGGTCAGTCTTAAGACCACTAAAGAGAAAGGAGTTATTCGAGTCAAAGATGTTGCCCAAATAAGGGACTCCATTAAAGAACGGGAAGGAATCACCAGACTCAACGGAAATGAAAGCATTGGAATTTTAGTGAGGAAGGAAGCCGGAGCCAATACGGTTGAAGTCACTAAGGAAGCCAGGCGTGTGATCGAAGAAATAAAGCGAAGGAATCCCCAAATAAACGTATTGTTAATTTCAGAACAAGCCAAATACATTGAAAATGCCATCTCTTCAGTCCTCAATTCCATCATCTACGGCGCGGTTTTGGCTTTCCTCGTTTTGGTTGTCTTCCTTCAAGATTTAAAGACTCCGCTTATTATCGCCTCTGCGATTCCTATCGCAATTATCGCCACATTCAATCTCCTCTTTTATATGGACATCACGCTGAACATTATGTCCCTAGGAGGCCTGGCGTTGGGAGTGGGAATGCTGGTCGATAACTCTATCGTGGTTTCAGAAAATATATTCAGGCATAAAAACTTAGGGAAAAATCTCAATGACTCCGCTTATATAGGAACCAAAGAAGTAGGAATGGCTGTTACAGCCTCGACTTTCACAACCATATCTGTTTTTCTTCCTGTTATCTATGTTCATGGAGTGGCGGGACAGCTTTTTAAAGACCAGGCCTTAACCGTGACTTTTGCTCTTCTCTCCTCACTCATTGTATCCCTGACCCTTCTTCCCATGCTGGCGTCAAGGAAATTTGAAGTCACAACTGAGAGCTCCCAAAAAGCCAACGCCAAAGAGGAAAAGCCATCGAAAGCAAAACAAAAACAAAAAAAATCTCTCAAGGAAATTCTAACCCTTCCTTTTAAAGGACTAAAAAAATTATTCAACCTTATGCTTAAGGTCCTATTCACAGCTTTAAATTTTATCATCAGTTTTCTGGTCCAATTGTTTGTCCTGATTTTTCATTACCTATTCCTTCCTTTCAGATCCATAGCCGGCTTTGTATTCAGAATATATAATGATATTTACAGTCAATTTTCCTCTTTCTATCATCGGTTTCTTCTCTGGTCCCTAAACAATAAAAGCAAAGTCCTTTCAATCTCATTGGCTTTTCTTTTACTGACCCTACTTCTGGCTACCCAAATACCCCAAGAATTAATGCCTAAACCAGAAACGTCATCCTTTGATATTTATCTGACCACACCCATCGATTACTCTCTGGAGCAGACTTCAGACCTGACATATCTCATTGAAGAACGTCTGAGCAAACAAAAAGAGGTGATGAATACATTCTCCCAAATCGGAATCGTCAGTGGAATGGAAAGCTTGAATCCTGAAGTTTCTTTAAATTCAGTCCAAATTCGGGTTCAAACGACATCTTCTTCCCAAATGGATAAGGCATTTAATGACTTAAGAAAATATCTCGCTCAATTTCCTGACCTTCAATACTCCTTTATTAAAGAACAGTCCACCATTGGAGAATTTCTTGCTTTTTCTACGGCTGAAGTCGGACTGAAAATCAAAGGAGAAGACTTGAATGTTCTCAATAATTTAGCTGATCGTGTGGTCCAAAAATTGGGGGAAATCAAGGAAATCACAGATGTAACCACCAACATTGGAGAAGGAAAACCTGAATTTCTTGTGGAGATCAGAAAAAAGGCTTTGGATAAGTATAATATCTCCCCACAGGAAATCGGATCTTTTCTGGTCAATGCAGTCCGGGGGCGGGTTGATACTCAGTTTAAGGAACTCGAAAAAAAATATGATATCCGGGTCCATTTCCAAGATAAAGCCCGAGAGAATATTGAAACCCTTCTGGACAAACAATTTCCCTATTCCAGAGGAAGCATTCCTTTAAGAGAGCTGGTCACTTATCAGCTCTCTAAAGGGCCCAAGGAAATAAGACGAGAAAATCAGGAAAGGGAAATATTGGTAACCGCTAACACACAAAATATAAAAATAAGCCAGGCTGCCTCTTTGATTAAAGAAAAAATCGATGGGCTCTCGATTCCTAGAAACTACAGAATCGTTATCAGCGGAGAGCAAGAAGAAATGCAGAAGTCATTCCGAAGTCTCGGTTTTGCCTTTATCCTAGCTGTTCTTTTGGTCTACATGATCATGGCAGCCCAATTTGAATCTCTCCTCCACCCTTTTCTCATCCTCTTCACTTTGCCCATGGGACTGACAGGAGCTGTATGGGCACTCTTTTTAACTGGCCAAACCTTAAATGTGATTTCCATCATTGGGATGGTTGTTCTGGCTGGGATTGTAGTCAATGATGCGATCGTCAAGATAGACTACTCCAACCAATTGAGAAAAAAAGGATGGACAATCAGAGAAGCCATCATAGAAGCCAGCCGAGTGAGACTGAGACCCATATTGATGACCACAGTCACCACTGTCTCTGGTCTTTTTCCTATGTCTTTGGGATTAGGAAAGGGATCTGAACTCCAGCAGCCTCTGGCGATTTCAGTCATAGGAGGTCTCATCCTGGCAACTTTTCTGACACTGATCCTGATTCCTATTGCCTATGAAGCCGCTGAAAAAGTAAGAGAAAAATCTAAAAAATGAAAATATTCATCGACCGCCCGATCGCCACCGCCATGCTTTTCCTGGCTCTTCTTATCCTGGGAATTTATTCCTATCTCAACATCCCGATTGAACTGGCTCCTAAAGAGGAATATCCCCAACTCAGCATCAGAACCTCGTGGCAAGAAGTCCCTCCTGAAATCATACAGACTCAAATCACCTCTCTTATAGAAGAAAAAGCATCTACAGTCAAAGGAGTCAGAAAAATCACTTCATCCTCCAGCATAGGGCAATCTTTGGTCACACTGGAATTTGACCCGAAAGTCAATATGGAATTTGCCCACCTGGCGTTAACAGAAAAAATATCTGAAATCGAAGAAGAGCTCCCAGATCAAATTAAACCTAGAATCGAGCCCTATGTCCCTGAAGAATTCCAAGTTGAACCTTTTCTTAAGTACACTATTTCTGGAGATTACTCTTTGCATCAACTTAGAAAGATGGTGAAAGAAAAAATTGAGATGAAAATAGGTTCTGTCAAAGGAATCTCAATGGTTTCAATCACAGGAGGGGCTGAACCCGAAATAGGAGTTCTCCTTATTAAAGATAAACTGGATGCTCTCAATATATCTCCTTATCTAGTAAGCTATAGAATCCAGGAAAGGATCAGGACTTATCCAGCCGGAAAAATAAAAAAAGGAACACAGGAATTTCTTTTTAAAGTCTCTGATTCCATTATAGATATCTCTGATTTAGGAGAGACCATCATCACTCATTCTGGTGACAATGTCATCCGTTTAAGAGATGTCGCCGAAATCAATCCTACTTATGGAGAAATTGACACTATCAACCGAATCAATGGACAGCCGACCATAGGATTGACTATTCATAAAGAAAAAGGAACCAGCACCTTAAAACTGGTTAAAAAAGTTAAAAATAAACTCAACGAGTTAAAGAGAGAGCTCCCCTCTGACTTAATCTACAGAATCGTAAACGATGAAAGCGAAGAGATTCATGAAAATCTGAGAGATCTCTATATTGTAGTGGGCATCATTGTAACCGTCATTTTTATGCTGGTTTTCT
This sequence comes from uncultured Eubacteriales bacterium, assembly GCA_964599635.1. Classification (GTDB taxonomy): domain Bacteria; phylum Acidobacteriota; class Aminicenantia; order Aminicenantales; family Aminicenantaceae; genus WJMT01. The sequence continues at coordinate 13,304 of CAZRGM010000042.1, forward strand.
TGGTGCTGAAAAACTTTAAACCATCTCTTCTGGTCATCTCATCAGTGGTGTTTTCCATCTTGATCACTTTCAATCTGATCTATCTGTTCAATATTTCACTCAACATGCTGACCTTAGGGGGTTTGGCTCTAGGGATCGGTCTTTTTGTGGATAACTCCATCGTGGTTTTTGAAAATATACTGCGAAAAAGGGAACAGGGTCTTTCCTCAAAAGCAGCCGCCGTAATCGGCTCCAAAGAAGTTTTTCTCCCTGTTCTTGCGGCCACTCTCACCACGATGAGTGTCTTTTTCGCTTTTGCTTATTTTCAGGGACGTTTGAAAATTTACTATCTTCCTCTCGCTATCGTCATGACCTCGGCATTAGCAACATCGCTTCTGGTTTCCTTCTCATTGATCCCAGCACTCAGCCCAAAATTACTCAAAAGAGGGAAAAAAGAGAAAAAATATAAAACCAAAATAAAGTGGGAAAAATTATTCCGATTTTTAATCAGACATCCTCTTGAGGTCATCCTTATTTTAATCCTCATCTTCTATGGAACCTATAAATGGTTCCGGTCAGAAGTCAGCTTGGGAGAATGGATGAGCTGGTATTCCAAACAACAGCTCTACTTAAGCATAGGAATGCCTCCTGGAACGGATATCGAACAGACTGATGAGGTGATCAAAGAGTTTGAAAAAAAAATACTGGAAAAAAATTATGAAAAAAAGGTGGACACAACTGTCACCCCAGAAAGAGCTTACTTGTCTATCACTTTTCCTATTGAAATCGAAAATTCTTACCGCCCCTATGTGCTTAAAGAAGAATTGATTCAGCATGCCACAAACTATGCAGGAATATCTATTGGAATCTACGGATTTGATCCTCAGTCCTACTCCACAAGTATCGGAAGTTATACCTTTTATGACTCATCCATAAAATTTTTTGGATACAATTTGAAAAAACTTACAAACATCACGCATAATCTGGAAAGATCACTCAAAAAAAATCCCAGAATCAAAGAAACACTCATCAGTTCCTCAAGATACGGATGGTGGCGTTTGGAGTCATACGAATATATCCTTAAAATTTCCAGAGAAAAGATAAAACGATATAACATCGATCCTCAGTATCTCTATGCCCATATATCTTCTTCAATCCCAGGAAGAGTTAGGGCTATGCTCAAGACTAAAATAGGCGGAAAAGAAATGGATATATCGATTAAGTTTCCTCAATCTCATTCTGTCAATCTCAAAGAACTTCAGGATATGATGTTCCGGACCCAGCAAGGAGAATACCTTAGGCTTGGAGATATCTCAGTAATAGAAAAAAGGCCCATTGCCGGCTCCATTGACAGAGAAGACCAGCAGTTCCAGCAAACTCTGAGCTGGGAATTCAGGGGACCCTATAAAGCAGCTGAAAATTACAGAAAAAGTGTATTCGCCAATCTTTCCCTTCCCCCTGGATTTTCCGCCACTCTGGAAGGGACTCGATGGATGACTGAAGAAGAAAAGGGGCAGATCACCTTCGCCATCCTGTTTTCCCTCATCATCATATTCATGATCTTGTCTTCCCTTTATGAATCCCTCATCCAACCTTTTTTTATTCTTCTGGCCGTGCCTCTGGCGCTCATCGGAGTGTTCATTGCGTTTATCATTGCTGATTTTGCCTTCGACTCCGCAGCCTATATTGGGGTGATCCTTTTAGGGGGAATTGTGGTGAACAATTCCATCCTTCTGGTAGACCATATCAATCTCCAAAGAAATAAAGGGCTTCCTCTCCTTGATGCCGTCCTCAAAGGAACCCGAGAAAGAATAAGGCCCATCTTTCTCACCACCAGCACCACTGTCCTTGGAATGCTGCCCATGATTTTAATCCAAGTCGAAGTAGGGAGAACAAAGATATGGTCCACCCTGGTTCTCTCTACAGTGGGGGGTCTGATCAGCTCAACTCTTTTTATTCTTATCGCTATTCCGGTATTTTATTATTATGGAGACCATATAAAAACTTGGTTTAAAGACAAATCCATGGAAATCACAGAATCGTGGAGGAGATTTTAAATGAACACAAAACAAGGAGCCTATTATGAATAAAATACTGATACCCAAAAAATTCCTGATTATATTTCTAGGAGCTGTCATCTGCTTCTTGGGAGCCTATTTTATTTTCATTAAAAAACCTCCTGAATCCCTCCTCTCAGAAGAATCTGAAAAAACCATTCAGCAAGGAAGCGAAGAAGTCCCAGAAGCCCCTGTCTTAGTGAAAACAGTGACTGCCAAAAGAGGGGACTTGAATATAAGGCTTAATTCTCCAGGAGAAGCCTTTACCAAAAAAAGAATTATTGTAAAATCAGAAATTCCGGGAAGGATAGAACATCTCTATATCCAAGAAGGCCAGCATGTCAATAAAGGAGACCTGTTGGCTAAAATAGATAACAGACAGTACAAACTGAACTTAGAAGAAGCTCAAGCCACGTATCTTCAAAAACTGTCAGAACTTCTTATGGAACAAAAGTTTTCACAAAGTCCAGAACAGACATCAATCCCGAATAAAGATGAATTAGAAAGAATAAAAAAAGAATTTGATAGGGCAAATGATCTCTATGCGAAGGGACTCATCTCAATGGAAGAATTTGAAAAAGCCAGCAAAAAATACGAGATGGCCCTGATAGAATCCGGCGAGTTAAAAGATGAAATCAGAGAAGCGGCCAAAGGAGTCACTCAAGCGGACATCAATGTGAAAAAAGCCAAGATGGAACTGGAGAAAACCCAAATACAGGCTCCTTTTTCAGGAATCGTCTGCGATATCCAGGTGACTCCCCAAGAGCATGTCTCCAGCTCTCAGGAGCTCTTCACTCTAGTCAATATAGACCAAATCCAGGTCCATGCCAAAGTTCTGGAAAGTGAAATCGGGAAAATGAAAACAGGACGAGAAGTCACTTTGAATTTCAGTGCTTATCCACAAAAAGATTTCAAAGGAACGGTCAGCTCCATAAGTCCCATTATTAACCCTGAGGATAGAACCTGTAAGGTCATAATCCTCATGAAGAATCCTGATGAAGTCATCAAACCAGGCATGCATGCTGAAGTCGAGATCACAACAGATATTTATAAGGATAGACTTCTCATCCCTCAAGATGCCATCCTGCTCAGAGAAGGCCGGAAGTTAGCTTTTGTGGTCGAGGAAAATTTGGCAAAGTGGCGGTATCTAGAGCTGGGCCTTGAAAATGAAGAATATGCCGAAGTGCTGGAGGGCATTCAAGAAGGGGAAGAAGTCATTATCGAAGGACACTTTACGCTGGCCCATGACGCCAAAGTGAGAATTGTCGAATAAATAACCTGGATTATTCACGAGTCAATGTTGCTGCAGATGCGAGGCACAAGGCATGAAGGTGTGGTCCTTCACTGCAAATGCCTTGTAACGAAGAAGATGCAGTAAGATTGGCTCGCATGGAAGGCAAAAAAATGGCGATTAAAATAAAATTGACAACAAACAAAAACATTTCAGTTATCATTTTTATCAAAAGCATGTATATCCTTGAAAGCAAAATAAAAAATGATCATCGCCATTTTTTTATGAATAGGCCAGGATAAACGATCCAGGCAAAAAAATCACCTTTAAAGGGGATTGCCATTTAAATTAAGATTTAAATAGAATATAATAAATAAATCATCATTTTTTTATGAATAGATCAGGATAATTGATTATTCTGGATTAAGGAGAGAGACATGGCGCTTACTAAAAAACAAGAGGATCTATACAGGCAGACTATGGAAGAGGCAAAATCTCAACTGGATACTATAGATGATGAGATGGAAAAAGAGATTCAGAAAGCACGAGAAAGACTGGCCAAACTTCAGGAATCTAAGGAATCCTTCAGACAGTTGTATGAAGGAGCTGCGAGACTACTGGGAATTAAAGTCGAAACTGAAAAAGATTCTGAACAAAAAAAAGAACCTTCTGAAGATAAATCGGAAGAAAATTCATCTGACAAATCAGACTTATAACAATCTCCCAATAAACAAAAAGAGCTGTTCAGAAATATCCAAATCAATTCTTTACTGCAATGAATCCTGCCTATAATCTAATCTTTTTAGGCAAGCTGTTCTCTCTAGGGTCTGCGCTGATCTGGGCGGTAGCTGTTATCCAGTTCAGAATCAGCGGAAAAACTGTACACCCTTTAGGCCTCAATTTGGTCAAATCTCTCTTTTCCTGTTTGCTTCTTTTCCCTACTATTTGGCTTCTGAATCATCCCCTCCTCCCCTCTCTGCCTCTGAGAAGCTACGGGCTGCTGCTTCTAAGCGGGATCATTGGCATTGCAATTTCAGACACCCTGCTGTTTGAAAGCCTCAACAGATTGGGAGCCAGCCTTTCTGCTATTGTTGACTGCAGTTACAGCCCTTTTGTCATTATTTTGGCAGCCTTTTTTCTTTCTGAAAAAATGACTCTTTGGCAGCTGATGGGTGTGGCTTTTATCCTTCTGGCTGTCGTTATGATCTCCCATAAAAACGGCCTGAATTACATCCCTAAAAAAGACCTCACCCTTGGAATCATACTGGGACTTTTAGCTATGTTCTCGATGGCGGTTAGTATTGTTTTGATGAAGCCCATTCTTTCGGATTCTTCAATTCTATGGGCAACCCTGGTAAGGACTTTGGGGGGCATCGCTCTGCTTTTTCCATTGATCCATATTCATACCAACCATAAGAAAATATATAGAAGCATTCTCTCTTCTAAAAACTGGAAACCGATGCTTTCAGGCTCATTCCTAGGAGGATACGCCGCTCTGATCGTCTGGATGGCAGGCATGAAATACGCTATGGTTTCTGAAGCTTCTGTGCTCAATCAGATGAATTCAGTTTTTATTTTTATACTTGGGGTGATCATACTCAAAGAACCAGCCACCCTGAAAAAAATCCTGGCTTTAGGGATTGCTTTCTGTGGTGTGATCCTTGTTTTACTTGGTTGATTCGGGCTCAGCCAGTTTCACATCCACCCAGAAATTGTATTCCGGAGGAGTCGCTCTTCTCATAGTGCGGGCAAAACTGCTCACTTGGTCTGTCCGGCCCATGCGGGAAGTCACTCCCCTTTCTCCAGTTGGATCGCTGGTTGCTCCTTGGTCTCTAGCTTTGGCATCCATCGCCGCAGCCAATTTGGCTCTCTGCTCTTTCATTTCTTCGGTGATCCCCCCCCATTCAAAATTGACTTTAATGGTCTCTCCAGGAGTCGTCCCTATTCCTGGGGCTATATCATAGGGCCTTTCCAAGGGAATGGCAAATTCATACACAGTCCGGTCATCAAATCCCTGAGTCTCAAACGCAGCGGGTTTTACTTTGACTCCTTCTTTTAACTGAGATTTGGCGTCTTTATTGGTCACCTTTATGTCCGGAACATCATGAAACTTTTTGACTCTGATATCATTCTTCTGATCTTCTGATATTTCTCCGTACTGTTTCTCTAATAATTCAATATACTGATCTGCCGTCAATCTCATAATCCAAAACCGAATGCCGTAACTTTTTTTCTTTTTCCCTTTCGTGTTTAACCATACCATCATCCCCGATTCTTTTATCGAAGTTAAATATTCAGGGTTTCTGAAGACAAAAAGAGCCAGTAAATAATTCCCGTTATTTTTGAAGGCATAATCCACATCGAATTTTTTATAAGTCTGCATCATTTCTGGGGCCCAATCCTCATCAGACCCATCCATGACAATCTTTTCTTTAATCCATCTGCTTTGATACAGATCTTCTTTGGCAAAACTGGCTCCAACAAGAGAGGTTATCATAAGAAACAAGCAGAACATTTTAAAATATTTTTCCATTTCGCCTCCTTAACTCTTTTTATTACTTTTTCTTCTAACCTGACCTATTCATAAAAAAAATGGCGATGTTTTCATGATTCATTTCGTTTTAGCGATAGACAAAATTTTTCCAAGAACCACTATCTGAACCATTTTCATGTTCTTGTTTTCAATTTTAATCGCCATCTTTTTGCCTTTCAGGCGAGCCGATCTTGCTGCATCTGCTTTGTACCAGGGCATTCGCAGCGAAAGACCACGACTTCATGCCCTGTGACTCGCATCTGCAGCAACCTCAACTCGTGAATAAATCAAACTAAATTATATTTTAAATGAAAAGCCAAAAACTTTCAAAATCATTTATTGCCCAAATGATTTTTATATGTATAATCTTATTACTCTGGAAGATTTATAGATGAAGAAAATTCTCTTGTGGCTTCTTGCTCTCATCATCACGATATTTTTACTGGCCTACCAAAGAATCACAGGCCCGACCTATCCCATCCAAGAAAAAATTCAGATTGGAGATACTGAAATAAGCGGCAGGCTTGAAAGAAGTCATGTGAATACAGAAGACTATCAAATCAAAATCAATGTTCCTAATAAAAATATTCAGGGCACTATCTTATTTCGAATCTTCCGGTCTCAAAATGAATGGACAAAAAAAGAGATGAAGAGAGAGGGAAATTATCTTGTTGGTTCTCTTCCAAAACAGCTCGCTGCCGGTAAACTTGAGTATAAAGTCCTTTTCAAGGATCCTCACAATAAGGTCTCTTTATCCGGTGAAAGACCTGTGGTTATCCGGTTTAAAGGCCCGGTCCCATCCTTCATAGTGCTCACTCATATTTTATTCATATTCGCTGCTTTTCTTTTCTCTATTCGCTCCGGCCTGGAAGCCTTGATTCCAGGCTCTAACCCGAGAAAAATAGCCATCTGGGCTGTGGTTTTTCTTTTTGTTGGGGGCATGATCTTGGGCCCCATCATGCAAAAATTCACTTTTGACTCCTTCTGGACAGGCTTTCCTTTCGGTAAAGACCTCACGGACACCAAAACTCTGATAGCACTTGCATTCTGGATTGCCGCTCTTGCGGCATGCAGAAAAAAAAGTCCAAAAATATCCCGTCGATGGATCTTAGCTGCTTCCTGTGTGATGCTGATTATTTTTTTAATCCCTCACAGCCTGTTAGGGTCTGAATTTGATTATTCCCAGCTAAAAAACATTGAGCAAATAGAAAATGTACAATAAACTGAAATTCAGATATGGCTTATGCTCAGTTCAGATCTCTAACGCCGTTTTTCTTCGTTTTTCTCAGCTGCTGCGCAACTCCCCCCGTCCGTGGGTCAAACATGCTCGCAGCTCGGCTCTGCCGAGTTTCCTCAAAAAAATTCATCAAAAGGCTAAATCTTCAAAGTCACTTCATCCACGCCTGAATTTCAATTTTATAAATTTCATGTAAATTAATTGTAAAGATTAAGGAAAAAGGAGGTATGAAATGAAAAAAGTATCCCAAGCTTTAAAACTTTTACTATGTGCTGCCTTATCTTTATCACTGTTGAGTGTGGCTTATACTCAAGAAAAAGAGCTGAAACCCCTAGAAGATGTCACGGATATCACGGCATGGAAAAGCATCCGGAACGCCACTCTCTCCCCTGACGGCACCTGGTTTGCTTATTATCTCGCTCCCCAGGAAGGAAATGGAAAACTCATGGTGAAGCACACCAAACAGGACAAAGAATACATCTTTGACATCGGCGAACCCCCTCGGTATTCTTTTTCAACCACTATCCGTTTCTCAGAAGATTCCCAATGGATTGCCTATACGGTGTATCCAACCAGAGAAGAGGCAAGAAAACTTCAAAAGCAGAAAAAAAAGACTTATAACTCAGCCGCCTTGTTGAACCTTGAATCCGGAGAAAAAAAAGAACTCGAAAAGATCCAAAGTTTTTCTTTCTCAGGGGAAAATCCTCACTGGATCGCCTTCCACAAAGTCCCCATTGAAGAACAGTCCAAAAATAAAGACAAATGGAAAGGGACCGATCTGATCCTTCAGAACCTCCAAACCTCCGGTCAACTGAATCTGGGAAATGTGGCTGAATTCGCCTTTGATAAAAAAGGAAGATGGCTTGCCTACCTCATCGATGCTAAGGGGAAAACAGGGAATGGAGTCCAAATACGAAACATGAAGACTGGGGTAATTCTTCCTCTAGACAGTGATGAGGCTGAATATGAAAAACTCACATGGACCGAAAAGGGAGATGGATTGGCTGTGCTCAAAGGAAAAGAAGATAAACAATATGAAGATAAAATTTACAGTGTGGCGGGTTTCCTAGGATTTGATTCTGAATCACCTGAAAAATACAGCTATGATCCTCATGAAGACCCCAGCTTTCCTGAAGGAATGACCCTAAGCCCGAACCGGAACCCTTTGTGGACTGAGAACCTTTCTCTCATTCTTTTGGGGATTCATGAGGTCAAGAAAAAAGAACAAGAAGAAAAACCGGAAGACTCTGAGGAGAAAAAAGAAGAACCTGAAGAAAAACCGGCTCCTGAAAAGAAGCCAGAAAAAGAAATCGATAAACAGGACCTTCCTGATCTTGTCATCTGGCACTGGCTGGACAAAAGACTCCAATCCATGCAGCAGGCTCAAGAGGGAAGAGATAAAAATTTCAGCTACCTGTCTGTTTATGACATAAGCTCAAAAAACTTCATCCGCCTGGCTGATGAAAAAGTCAGAAACGTCTCCCCAGCTCCCAAGCACAAATGGGGCATAGGGTTTGACCGAAAAAAATACGAGCTGGATGCCAATTTGTATGGACGAAGATATCAAGACATCTATGTCATCAATATAAAAACTGGAGAAAGAAAACTGGCTCTAGAAAAATGCCGGAGGTCTTTCTCTCCTTCTCCGGATGGAACCCACTTTCTTTATTACCAAAACGGAGATTTTTACACCTATGAAATGGCCACTGGCCAAAAACATAACATCACCCAAGATGTTCCCACCTCGTTCATTGATACAGAAGACGATCACAATGTGAAGGATCCTCCTCTTTATCCCATTGGTTGGGAAAAAGAGGGGAAATCTGTGCTGCTCTATGACAATTGGGATGTCTGGAACATTCCCGTACACGGAGGAGAGGGAGTCAATCTCACACAAATAGGGAAAACAAAACAAATCCGCTTCCTCAGACGCTTCCGCCTGGATCTGGAGGAAAAAGGCATTGACCTTGAAAAACCTCTTTATTTCTCTGCTTACGGAGAATGGAACAAAAAAGGAGGCATCGCATTGGTCAAAAAACAAAGCCCTGGAGTAGAGCTGCTTTTATGGGACAATGCTTCTTTTTCTATTCAAAAAGCTAAAAATGATGATGTTTACCTCTACACCAAACAGACTTATAAAGATTACCCAGATTATTATGTCACAGACCCTACCCTGCAAAACGGACAACAATTAACCCATGCCAATCCCCAGCAGGATGAATTCCTCTGGTCCTCAGGTTCCATGCTGGTCGATTATGAGAGCCCAAACGGAGATCGACTGCAGGCCGCTCTTTTTCTTCCTGCCAATTATGAAAAAGACCAATCCTATCCCACTATTGTTTATATTTATGAGAAGCTCTCTCAAAATCTAAACCGCTACTTCACTCCTTCCGCAAGCGGCTTTAATAAATCAGTTTACACCAGCCGAGGCTATGCTGTCTTGATGCCTGACATCGTGTATGAAATCAATGACCCTGGAATCTCGGCGGTCAACTGTGTGATCCCCGCCATCCAGGCTGCGGTTGAAACCGGGGTGGTGGATAAAGAAAGAATCGGGATCCACGGTCATTCCTGGGGAGGGTATCAAACCGCTTTTCTGATCACCCAGGTCGATCTCTTTAAGGCCGCTGTCGCAGGAGCCCCGCTCACCAACATGATCAGTATGTACAGCTCCATTTACTGGAACTCAGGTTCAGCCAACCAGCCTATTTTTGAATCAAGCCAGGGTCGATTTAAAGGGAATTATCTGGAAAACCTGGATGCCTATGCCCGAAATTCTCCAGTTTATCATGCTAAAAACGTCAATACTCCTCTGATTATCCTTCACAATGACAAAGATGGAGCTGTAGACTGGAATCAGGGAATCGAATATTTCAACACTCTGCGCCAGTTGAAAAAGCCTGTGGTTATGCTTCAGTATAAAGGAGAAAACCATGGATTGAGAAAACCACCCAATCAAAAAGATTACTTCATCCGGATGCGCGAATTCTTTGACCACCATCTTCTAGGAAAACCAGCCCCCACTTGGCTTGAACAGGGGATCTCTCACCTTGAGTTAGAAGAACATATTAAAGAGCGGACTGAAAAGATCCTTGAGAAAATAAAACAAAAAGGATAGCTGACCTGAATTATTCATAATAAAAAGGCTGGCTGTCGAGGCGCCAAGGTTTAGAAAAGGAAGCGGGGCTAAGGAGGATTCCTCTCCAGCCAGCACTTTTATTATATTATATTTATTATAAAAAAGTAAAAAGATAAAAATCAACAAATAAATGAGGCTAAACATGAAAAAAATCATTCCATTCTTATTCACGGCTATTTTTTCCTTTCTTTTTTTGATGGGTCATTCTTCCGCTTCTGACCATTCGCTCTTTTTTAAAGATTTAGAGTACCGGTGTGTGGGGCCCTCAAGAGGAGGCCGTGTCACCGCGGTCACCGGAGTGCCCTCAAAACCCTCCACCTTTTATATGGGGAGTACCGGGGGCGGCGTGTGGAAGACCACAGATTACGGTCAGAGCTGGATCAACATCACAGATGGATTTCTGGAAACCGGCTCTATCGGGGCCATCAGAGCGGCTCCCTCAGATCCTAACGTCATTTATGTGGGGACCGGCTCAGACGGGATCCGGAGCAATGTCATCACAGGCCGGGGTGTGTACAAGTCCACAGATGAAGGAAAAACCTGGGAATTTACAGGACTCCGGCAGGCCGGGCAGATTGGAGCTTTAGAAATTCATCCCAATAATCCGGATATTGTTTTTGCAGCCGCTCTGGGTCATGCTTTTGGACCCAATCCGGTTCGAGGTGTTTTCCGCACCAAAGACGGGGGGAAAACCTGGGAAAAGGTCCTTTTTATCTCTGAGAAAACAGGGGCCATTGATTTGGAATTAGCCCCGGATAATCCAGCCGAAGTCTATGCCTGCTTGTGGCGGGGCGAGCGGAAACCATGGACCATCATCAGTGGAGACAAAGAAGGAGGGATTTACAAGTCCTCTGACGGCGGCGATACCTGGATAAAGCTCACCAACGGACTTCCCCAAAGAATTGTGGGGAAAAGCGATCTGGCTGTCACTCCCTCAAATCCTGATCTGGTTTATGTTCTTATCGAAGCTCCTCCTGGAAAGGGAGGAGTCTACCGTTCAAATGACCGGGGAGAAACCTTTCAACTCGTATCCACCAAAAAAGAGCTTTTAGATCGTCCTTTTTATTACACCAATATTGATGCGGATCCAAATGAGGAGGAAACTCTGTATGTCAATTCCACAGGTTTTTATAAATCAACAGATGGAGGGAAAACATGGACCCGTCACTCCACACCTCATGGAGACAATCATGATATGTGGATCAATCCCCATAACTCAGAGCTTTTCATCCAGTCAAACGACGGAGGGGCCAACATCACCCGGGACGGTGGAAAAACCTGGTCCACCCAGCACAACCAGCCCACTTCGGAACTCTACCAGGTTCATGTGGACGATCAATTTCCCTACTGGCTTTATGCCGGACAGCAGGACAACTCCACCATTGCGGTTCCCAGCCTCCCTCCTTATACATCCCCTACAGGAGCCTCCGGCTTCTGGCTATCTGTGGGAGGGTGTGAGACCGGGCCGGCTGTTCCCAAACCCGGAAATTCGGATATTGTCTATGCCAACTGCAAAGGACGGTTCGGAAGATACAATAAAAATACCGGACAGGAGAAGCCGTACTATGTGGGCGCTCAGAACATGTACGGACACAATCCCAAAGACTTGAAATACCGTTTTCAGAGAGTCTCCCCTATTCATGTATCTCCTCATGACCCTAATGTAGTCTATTTTGCCTCCCAGTACCTGCACCGGACCACAGATGAAGGCGTGACCTGGGAAACCATCTCTCCGGACCTCACCGCATTTGACCCATCCAAACAGGTTATCTCCGGCACTCCCATAACCCGGGACATCACCGGAGAGGAGTTCTACAGCACAATCTATGCGGTTCAGGAATCTCCTCTGGAAAAAGGAGTCATCTGGGTGGGAGCCAATGACGGCCCTATTCATATAACCAGAGATAATGGGAAGACCTGGAGCGAAGTGACTCCCGCCGGTCTCCCCTCTGGAGGTAGGGTCCAGACCATTGATGCCTCCCCTCACAGATCCGGGAAAGCTTATGTGGCGGTCTACCGATATCTTCTGGATGATTGGGAGCCCTATATTTATAAAACCGAAGATTATGGAAAATCCTGGGCTCGCTTGACGACTGGGGAAAACGGGATTCCTCTGGATTATCCCACCCGAGTTATCAGGGAAGATCCTAACAGAGAAGGACTTCTTTATGTGGGAACTGAGTTCGGCCTCTTCATCTCCTTTGACGATGGTCAAAACTGGCAGTCTTTTCAGCTCAATCTTCCGGCCACTCCAGTAACTGATATCAAAATTTATCACCAAGACCTGGTGCTCTCTACTATGGGGCGGTCTTTCTGGATCCTGGATAATCTGACCCCCCTTCACCAACTGGATGAATCCCCAAAACAGGAACATCCTCTTCTTTTTAAACCTAGAGATGCCTATCGGATGCACTACTGGTCATGGAGACGCCCCTCCGCAGATCCTGAATACAAACCAGTGGGAGTGTTCATTGACTACTTTCTTCCCGAAGAAGCCACCGAGGGTATCAAGCTGGAAATCCTCAATGAACAAGGAAATGTCATTCGCACTTTTCTAGACAAAAAAAACAAACCTGAACAAAAATCTTTAGAGTCTGAATCCTGGGATGTATCAAAGCTTTACTTGGAGCTCAAAGGCGAACCCAGGCTTTCCACAGAACAGGGAGCCAACCGATTTCTCTGGGATCTAAGACATGTCAACGCCTGGCAGCCTTCTCCACAAGGGAGAGAAAGAAGGGGATTTGGGGGAGGTCCTATGGTGGCTGTGGGAACCTATCAAGCCAAACTCTCTATCGGAGAGTGGAGTCAGTCCCAAGATTTTGAAGTGAAGCTCGACCCCAGAGTGATTAAAGATGGAGTAACTCCTGATTCAATTCATGAACTGGAAAAACTGAGCCTAGAAATCAGAGACACTTTGAGTTTGGCCCGTCTGGCTTCTTATAGAGTGGAAAAAGCTCTCCATGTTCTCAGTGACAAAATCAAAGAAGCCGGTCCTCAAAAAGAAAAGGCCCAAGAGCTTAAAGAAAAGCTCCTTGAAATCAAGAAAAAACTGGTGACCCGGGATGACATCCGCTATCCCCAGCCTAGGCTCATCGATCAGATCGAATATTTGGACTCTATGCTCAGCCGGGCTGACCAAAAACCGGGAAAAGACGCCTATGAACGCCATCAAGAGCTCCAGTCCCAACTGAACCAGTTCCTATCACAACTCAAGACGTTTTTGACGGAAGCGGAAAAACTAGAAAGAGGAATTATTCCGCATTAACTGAGCAGTTTTAAAAGAGTCTGTTTAGTGAGAATCTTAAGGTCGTCCTGATTTTCAAGAAAGGGCTCCACATCACTTCTCACATAATCCCAATCAATTTCTTTTATTCTTTCCGCAGTGATATTTCTCCAATTCTCTTTCTTGAGAAAGGATTTTTTGGTTAATGTGCAATCGAGTTCGCAAATTTGATTTAAGGAGGTAGCCATCGTAAACTCTTTAAAAAATATTTTTGAAAGGAGAGTTTTTAAACGATGGCTACCAGTAAGAATCATACTGGAATATTCAAAAAAATTCTAGTGGAGTTTATCACAAAGGAGGATCCGATACCGGCTATGCTGGAATGGACAGCCCAACAGATGATGCAGACAGAGGCAGAAACCAGAGTGGGAGCTAATAAGGGAGAGCATAGTCGAGAGAGGAAAACACATTTTTCCGGCACTAGAGTGCGGCAAAAGCCTCAACCTGGACTTTTTAAGTTTGTTACTCTTCTTTTGCTTCTTTATAAGATTTATCTAATAACTTTAAGATCTTTTTTATTTTGACATTAATTTGACCAAGATAGCTAATATTTATTAACAGCAGTAATATAACAATCAATCCAATAGCTGATTCCATGATTAGCTCCCTTTAATACAAAATTTGTTTGTTTTTTTCATTTCTTAATCTCACCTGAAATGGACATAATTAAGAATATAACCACTTTTTTCTTTTGACAACGAAATTTTTTCAATTCTATCAAATTCCTTCCTTCTAAATCAAGTCAAGAAAATAGTGACATCTGTCGTTCTTGAAATAACTTTGCATGCTAAATCTTTTAACAAAGAATGCTTGATAGGATTGATTCCTCTTTTAGTACCAGTAAAAAATCCTAAGGAAACTCTCGAGGCTTATATCACTTTTTATATGAATGAATAAGTCCAGATTGAAGGACTGGTTAGAAACATTGGAAATTCTGCTAGATTTTTTTTAAGCCAGCGAGAGGATTCGAACCTCCGACCTACTGATTACGAATCAGTTGCTCTACCGCTGAGCTACACTGGCTTTATGTTTCATAAAATATGTATGCATTTTCATACAAATTTATCATGATCAACTCTATTTACAATCCTTTATCAATTAAGAATATGTTTATGTCTCTCATTCATGTCACAACTTTTATTTTAATGCATACATTACAAAACAAACTGATAAGTTGACAAAGCCTCATATTTCTATAGAATTTTCATTTAAATGTTATTTTATCTTTGACTCGTGGTCAAGACTTAATGAGCTAAAAAGATGATTATTAAAAAACTTGAATTACAGGGATTCAAATCTTTCCCTGATAAAACAAAACTGATGTTCCATCCAGGCATCACGGCTGTTATAGGCCCGAACGGAACGGGAAAAAGCAATATTGTGGATGCTCTGCTCTGGGTTTTAAGAGGACGAAGGCTGAAAGCACTGAGGGGTGACCGAAGTGGTGATGTGATCTTTAACGGCAATGAAAAAAAGGCTCCTCTGGGGATGTCTGATGTGAGTCTTTTTTTAGGTAATGATGATAAAGAAATGAAGATCAACCATAGAGTATTCCGCTCTGGAGAAAGTGAATACAGAATGGATGGGAAAAGTGCTCGCCTTAAAGAAATTCAGGACGCTCTATGGAAAAGCTCTATAGGAGAGACGAACTATTTTGTTATTGAACAGGGCAGTATAGGAGCCTTCCTTTCTTCAAAGCCTCTTGAAAAAAGAGCCCTTTTAGAGGAAGCCGCAGGAACCGCCTTCTATAAAGAAAAAAAACGGCAGGCGGAAAACAAACTGGAAAACACAGAGCAGAATCTGCTGAGGCTGGAAGATATTATCAATGAAGTCAGCAAAGGAAAAAACTCTCTCCAACGACAGGCAAGTGCAGCAAAAAGATACCGAAAATACAGAGAAAAAATACGGGAGCTGACTTTATTGTTGTTTAGAAAAAAACTGCACCTTCACGAAAATGAAAAAAGGGAGATCAACGAGAATTATCAGAAACATTTGGATATAGAGAAAGAACTGATAAACAGATTAAAGGCTGAAGAAAAAGGCCTTTCAGAAATAAACAAAAAAGCCTGGCTTACAGAAAAGAATCTAAATGAAGACAAGGAAAATCTGTATTCATTAAAATCCCAGATTACAAATTTAAATTTAGACCGAGAAAGAGAAAACAAAAGAATAGAGGATTTCCAAGAAAAAAAGAAAAAAGCTCAACAAGAATTGAAAGAACTGAAACAAGAGCTTGAAGTCCTCACCGGGAACAAAGAAGAAGAGAGAAAAAATCTTCAGATATATCAGGATACTCTTAAGGGAAAAAAGGTCAAATTAGAAAAAGCTGAAAAATCAAAACAAAGGTTCCTTGAAGAGCTCAGCAAAAAAGAAAAAAACATAGAATATTTGAGAAACGAATATTTACAAAAAATGTCTTTCTCTAATGAACTAAAAAATAGCGAAACCCAATTAGGAAAAGAAAGGGAGCTTTTGCTGAGACAGCAGAATAAGATTGACTCTGAATTGGAGTCAGAAAATCACAACCTTCTTGAAATGAAGCAGGAAATTGAGAATCAGAAAAAGGAAACAGCAGAGGCTCAAAAGTCTGTTGAAGAGAAAAGAGAACGTCTGATCCATCACCAGAAGTCCATCCAAGAAGAAATCCAGATGCTCGCTCAATTAGAAGCGGAAATCGAAAAACTAAAAAAAACCAAAGCAGAACACTCCCATCATCTGAATGCTCTTGAAAAACTCAAACAAAAAGAAAGGGACTCCCACAAAATCCCCGAATTAAAGAGCTCTTTTCAAATGCTGGCCGATGTCATGGAAGCTGATGAAGAAAAAGCTATGCTGATTGATATTTTTTACAAACAGGAAGCCAAATCACTTCTTATGGATCCTGATGACTTTATTCATCAGTTATCCAAAGGAAGATTAAAAGGAAATTTTCTTCTCCTTCACCCTCAACAAAATATCTTTGATCAACCAAGAGTCAAAAATGAACCTCAGGTTTTGGGATTTCTTAAAAATCATATAAAGCTGGAGCCGAAGATAAAAGATTATGTGACTCTTCTTCCGGAAGCCGTCATTGTCAAAGAACTTAAAGATGCTGTCAATCTATGGATCAGATATCCAGAATATAAT
Organism: uncultured Eubacteriales bacterium; assembly: GCA_964599635.1. Taxonomy (GTDB): domain Bacteria; phylum Acidobacteriota; class Aminicenantia; order Aminicenantales; family Aminicenantaceae; genus WJMT01. The sequence continues at coordinate 29,889 of CAZRGM010000042.1, forward strand.
TTCATTACGTTGGAGGGGGACACCCTTTTATCTTCGGGACTGATCAAATCCGGAGAAAAAAAAGAAGGCCTGCTCGCTTTCACCAGAGAGACAAAATCACTCGCTCTGAAAATCTCTCAATTAGAAAATAAAATAAAACCTTTAGAAGAAAAGCTTATAAAGCATCAAGAACTGATAAATAATCTTGAAAAAAATATCACACAGATCCAATCAAATATTTCTGAAAAGGAACAGAACAGTAAGGTCCTGAAAAAAAACATCAATTATGCCGAGGAGCAAAAGGAAAAAATCAAGTCGAAAATTAAATTTCTTAAAAATGAAAAACAGAAGCTCAATGAAGAAAATCTTGAGATAATCAAACAAAAAAATGAAATGAGTTCCAAAATACAAAAATCCGAAGAAGAAAAAGAATCTTTAAAAAACATCATAAAACAAGAAGAAAAAAAGATTGAAAGCCTCCAAGAAAAAAAGGAGCAGGAAAACAAAGATTACTTTAAGATCCAAACAGAGATCGATGTGATTAAAGAAAAAATCATTCACATCAAAAATAAAAGCACAGAAACAGAACAACGGATAGATAGCATAAATAGGAAGCTCAAAAATCTTGAAAAAGACATGAATGAATCCAAACAAGAGGAGGAACTCCTTAAGAAAAAAATCCTTGATATCAAACAGAATTTAAAAAAACTGGAACAATTAAAAGATGAAAAAGAAGAGGCACTCACTCAAGATGAAGAAAAAGAATATGACATCCAAAAACAGCTTTCGTCCAGAGAAGGAAAAATGAAAGAATTAAGAGAACAATTTGAGCAGGCAAAAGAAAACAGAATAAAATGGGAAATAAAAAAGGCAGAAAAAGAAAGAGACCTCTTAAATTTTGAAGAATCATGCTGGCAGGAGCTGAAAAAAACGCCGGAAGAAGTGAAGAAGGGGATTACTCTCCCCGAAGCAGCTAACATAGATATTGAGAAATCTATTTCTGAAAACAGAGAAAACCTTGAAAAAATCGGCTCCGTAAACCTTATGGCTGAAGACGAATACAACACCCAAAAAAAGAGATATGATTTTTTGGTCAATCAGAGACAAGACCTGCGTGAATCCATTGAGTCAACTAAAAAAGCTATAAAAAAAATTGACAGCGAAAGCAAATCTCAATTTTTAAGCGCCTTGATCAAGGTCAATAAAAACTTTCAGGATATTTTTTCTGCCCTTTTTAATGGGGGATATGCACAGATTAAGCTATCTGAGGAAGACAATCCTTTGGAAAGCGTATTAGAAATCACGGCTCAGCCTCCAGGAAAAAAAGTCAAAAATCTCACCCTCCTCTCAGGAGGAGAAAAAACCCTGACCAGCCTTGCCTTCTTCTTCGCTTTGTTCCGGTACAAGCCCGCTCCCTTCTGTATTCTTGATGAAGTAGATGCTGCCCTAGACGAAACGAATTTGAATCGATTTTTGAATTTAATGAAGGAGATCAAAACTCACACTCAGTTCATCATCATCACGCACAATTTCAAAACTATGGAAGTGGCTGATTACATATATGGGACCGCTATGCCTGAGCCTAATATCACTCATGTTTACTCTGTAAAACTTAAGGAAAAACAAATTCTCAAAGATTCATGATAAGGAAAAAATTTTTCTTATTTTATGCTGCACATACTTTATAAAAAAAGCAAAATAAACAGTCACATCTTTTAAGGAAGAAATGGTCTTCAGGGCCGTTTTTATTTTTGATAAGGAAATGATTTTTTTCTTTGATGAAGACCACATCATGACAAGCTCAGCGATTTGAAACCACGTGAGCCGGTCCTTAAATAAAGGGACATAACCCTGTGCAGAAGGAAGCACAAACACTTTCTTCATGGCCTTTTTCAGGGACCAGGAAAATCCTTCCGGAATGATTCCTTCCTTCCTGGCAATTTCCTCTAGAGGAGTCCCAGGATAAACATGAAGTATGGAAGCTGAAAATTCTGTATCTGGATTGATGGCTCTCAGTTTTTCCATCACTTTAATTGTTTCCTGAGCTTCATCCCAAGTTTCTGAGTAATGGGAAAAAATAAGAAAGGCATTGGGAATAAATCCTAATTCTTTCCCCCAACTCACAAATTGATAGGCTTTCTCTATCTCAAAATCCTTTTTTACGATCTTTTTCCTAACTCTGGGATTTCCAGCCTCAATTCCAAAATGGCCCCATTCCAAGCCTGCGGCTTTCATTTTTTCAAGGAGAGGCTTATCCACAATATCTATCCTGAACCCACTACAAAACTTGATATTGAGATTCCTTTCAAGTATAAGATCCATGATTCTGTGAACACGCTTGGCATTATAATTAAAGGTGTCATCATAGAACCAGATAAAATCAGTTCCATACTGATCGATGAGCTGCTCTATCTCATCGATAACTCTTTCCGGAGAATGGCCGCGCATTTTCCGTCCCCAATTCGAAGGAGTCGCACAAAAATAACAGTTGAACGGGCAACCTCTAGAGGTCATGACATTCTGAGCTTTTCGCCTCCGGCCGTCCCTTGTTTGTATGATGAAATTATATTTATCAATGGGAACCAGATGCCTCGCGGGATAGGGAAGCGTATCTAAATCTTCAATTTTTTCCCTTGCTCCCGTAAAAATGATTTTCCCATCCTTCCGAAACAAAAGGCCTTTAATGGGTGAGAGGTCTTTTCCAGAATCAACAGCCTCAGCCAGCTCCAAAATCGTTCTTTCTCCCTCTCCCAGAACCACAACATCCACATCTTTAATATGCTCTAAAGTATCCTCTTTAGCCATGGAAACATGGGGCCCTCCCAGAACTGTTACGATCTCAGGATTTATTTTTTTAGCAAGTGAAGCCAATTTAAAGCCGTCAAAACGGTTCTCAGTGGTGGTAGTGACCCCTAAGATCCTGGGATTAAATTCTTTGATTCTCTTCTCTATGTCTTTCCATTTGTAACCCAGAACATCAGCGGGAACCACCTCCACATCAATTCTTGCTTTTTCTAGAACAGCCGCCAAGGAAAGGATCCCCAACGGCGGCATGGATATTCCCTCTTCCCAGCGCTGGGCTACATATCCCTGAGGAGGGACAAACAATTGAAATCTCATTTTTTTTCTTCTGTATATATTATCAGTTCGGTGAGAAATGTAAATTGAAAATTATGAAATGGGACGTAATAATGTATAGATTATGTCTCAACCGTCATCTTTTTATGACAGTAAAATCTCATGTCTGATTTTATTTCAGGGGAAAAAACTGGCATAAACATTGCATAACTCATGTTGGAGGAGAAAAGAAATGAGAAGACTCACTTGCCTAATCCTTTCCCTATTTCTCTTTTTCTCCTTGTCCTATGGCGAAAAAGCCCTGTATAACGAGCAATCCCTAGCAAGGTTGAGCTGCACAACAGGCAACACATTTATCCAGAAATCGGGGGACCTCGCCTATGAAGAAGGAGTGGTCAATATGCCGATTGCTGAAGGAGACCGGATCAACACCACTGAAGGGAGAGCGGAAATATATATAGGAAACGGAAATTATGTGAGGCTTGATTTCAACACTAAAGTAGACTTCACCAAACTTCCTTCCCTAGAGAGTGACCTTATCCAAATCAAACTCTGGACTGGAAATGTCATTATAAGCCTCGAATCACTTTATAGAGAAAAAAATATCGAAATACACACGACTGATATCTCCCTATACATCTTAGACCAGGGGCTCTACAGAATAAATGTCAAAGATAATGAGAACACAGAGATTTTCGTTCACGAAGGAATCGCCGAAGCAGCAGGAATCTCGGAATCCAACCTGCTCAAAGACGGTCAAAAACTGGAGGCTCAACAAGGATACCCTGTAGAACCACCGCTGGAATTCATCACCGAGTCATTAGACAGCTTCTATGAATGGAGCACTCAGAGAGATTCCATACAAAAACAGCACTTTGCAAAAAAATATCTTCCTCTGGAACTTGATGATTTTGAATATGAGCTAAATAGGTATGGTCACTGGAATCACATGCCTTCGTATGGTTATGTTTGGGTCCCCAGCGGAATCGAACCAAACTGGCGTCCTTATTATCATGGACGGTGGTTGTGGTATCCGATTTGCGGCTGGACATGGCTTCCCTATGAGCCGTGGGGATGGGTCACTTTCCATTACGGACGCTGGCACTGGAGCTTGAACCTGGGATGGTACTGGATCCCCACAGTCAGATGGGGACCTGCCTGGGTGAGATGGTATCAATGGAACGATTATTGGGCTTGGGTCCCTATGAATTATTATGGACATCCCGTGGTCATTATCAATAATTTATTTTACCCAAAATATAACCACAACACTTATCCCTCTGACTCCAGAGCTTTAACAGTCGTTCATAAAGATCAACTCAGATCAAAAAATTTATCTAAAACAGTGGTCAATCCTTCCTCTCTGAGAGAGCTGGAGAATAAAAAGTTTTATCCCAGCACCCCTTTAGTTAAGGATTTTCCAAAATCGATCACCATAGAAAAATTAGATGCCCAAAAAGTATTCCTACATCACGGTGAAAGTCAACTGAATAAGAATGATCTTAGACCTTCCAAAGCTCTATCTGAAGACAAATCAAATTCCTCTCTAAAAAATTTCAGAGACCCCATTCATGGAAAAACAGAGATCAAAGAATTTGGATATCCTTCTTCTCTAAGGAAAAAAATTGAAAATTACATAACCGATAAAGATTCAAAGCCCATAGTGAATTCCCCATCTATTGTGGAAAAAGCCTTCAAATATTTCTCCAGTGGTAAAACTCAATACATCAAAAGCCGAACAGATCCTGTTACAAGAAAAAGTTCCTCCAAAATAACCTCTTCTTCTATCAAACGATCTCCATCCATATCCAGAACAAATCAATCAGTCTCAAAAAACCAAACAAAAAGGGCTGTCTCCAAAACAAGAAAAAGTTCAGGTTCGCAAACGGCAAAAAAGAAAAAGAAATAAACAGTCCTGGCTTATTTATCCTTCACCAATGCATAGTAATCATAAGTCATCATATGGTCTTCATAGGAACAGAATCGATTGGGTTCAGTTCCTGGTATAAAAACCTCTTGAATGATAAATTGAGGAGAACAAATGGGCGTGGACAGCAGCCCTGTTTTATAATCGATATTGACAAAAGAAAGATTAGGAGGGACAGGAAATTTCCTTTCTTCATATTCTACTCCCTCCTCCTCGGCAGCCTTTTTCTTTTCTTCTATGATTTTGGAGAAAAAATCGATCCATGCAGGAAGCGCAGCCTCAGCCCCAGACTGCCTATCTCCAATAGATATCCTTCCCTCCCGGTGGCCTACCCATACCCCGGCACACAGATCCGGAGAAAAACCCATAAACCATGCATCAGAATGATCGTCAGTCGTTCCGGTCTTGCCTGCCAAAGGCATTTCCAATGAGCCAGCCCTCCAAGCTGTGCCTCTTTTGACAACTCCTCGGAGCAATGAAGTCATGATATAAGCGATTTGAGGGGATATCACATGATGAGCCTCCACCCTGGCCTGTTCCAGAACATTGCCTTGTCTATCCTCGATCCTTTTAATAAAATAAGGTTCTATGCGTACGCCCTGGTTGGGAAAAACCGTAAAAGCAGAGACAAGCTCAATCATCTTCACTTCAAAAGCACCCAAAGCTAGAGACAGGTAAGGTAGAATATTTGAACTCAATCCAAATACTTTGCAGTACTTCACTCCTTCCTGTGGGGAAATATGATCAAGGAGTTTCGCAGTAACTATATTCCTGGATTCCTCAAGACCTCTTCTTAAAGTAACTCTTCCTTTATATTTTTCATCATAATTGGGGGGATCCCAAATCTTCCCCGACCACTTATCCTTAAATTTCATAGGCTCATCAATAAACGTACTGGCTGGTGTCAGCCCATTTTCTAAACCGGCTGTATACAAGATAGGTTTTATGACAGAACCAGACTGCCTCATGGCTTGAGTCGCATTATTCCATTCACTCCTCTGAAAAGAATAGCCCCCTACCATGGCTTTGACCTGACCTGTTTGAGGCTCGATCACTAAAAACGCACCCTCCAGTTCAGGTTCCTGGTCTAGAGAAGCCTGAAAAGACTTGTTCTCATCATCAAGGCTGTTAAGCCGCACATGAATGATATCACCCTCTCGGATGAGCCTTTCCAGATTTCTTGTTCCTGTCCAGTTAATATCTTTATTTGTTATTTTCCCAATATAATCTTTGACTTTGGTCTCAGCCTCACGAAAGGATACTTTCAACACCACGGCTTCCACCACTTCCTCAGGCTTTATTTCAGGCCTCCTCCAGTCCATTAAATAGGATTTCCCGCTTTCTTCATCCTTAAAGGGTCCTTCAATTTCCCAAAGTTTCTCCTCCTCTACGCCCATATCCAAACAGTTTGCTTTATCATCCCTCCATCCCTGTCTTTTATCCAGGATCCGGAGCTGTGTTCTTAAAGCTTTTTCTGCATACTCCTGCAGCTTCATATCCATCGTGGTGTAGACGCCCAATCCTCCATGATACAAAGCCTCAGCCCCATAATTATCGTATAAATATTTCCTAACTTCTTCTCTAAAATAGGCAGCAAATTTTGAATTTTCCCTATGAAGGGGGAGAACATTCAATCCTTGTTTTTTAACTTCCTCTGCCTGTTCCTCAGTGACATATTTTTCTCCAAGCATTCTGTTGATGACATGATTTCTTCTCCGCAGCGTCAGATCATAATTTCTATAAGGAGAATAATTGGCAGGACTTCTAAAAATCCCTGTTATCATCGCTGATTCAGCCAGATCGAGCTCTGAAACACTTTTATCAAAATACAGCTGAGCTGCGGCTTCAATTCCGTAAGCACCGTGCCCAAGATTGAATTGATTGCAGTACATGGTCAAGATCTCTTGTTTAGAATAATTCTTTTCCAGCTGGAGTGCCAGGATCCACTCTTTCAGCTTCCGGCTTAAAAGCTGTCTTCTGTGAAGGAGAAGTCCCCTCACCAACTGCTGGCTTAAAGTGCTACCTCCATGAAGTTTCCGGGGCGAAAATATCAATTTTATATCCTCTTTGATCGCTCTGAGAATCCCTAAAAAGTCAATCCCATTGTGACGATAGAACCGGGGGTCTTCAGTCGCTATGATCGCATTTTTTAAATGCTCCGGGATATCCTCATATTGGACCTCAATCCTTTTCTGAAAGGCATATTCTCCCATAATCTCTCCATCATTCGAATAAAGATAGGTGATGATGCTCGGTTTTAACTCCTCCAGAGTAGAGATATCGGGGAGATTCTGCAAAATAGCTCTATACACGCCTATAGAGATACCCAGCCCGCATACACATAGAACAGCTGCAGCTGTGAGAACCCACTTAATTATTTTTTTATTCCTCTTTTCCCCTGATTTTTCTTTTTTGGGAAATATCTTTTTTAAGCTTATGCCCTTAAATTTTAACTTGGGGATCTTGAGGATTATTTTCCTGTCTTTCTTCTCGTCTTTCTGTTCAACCATAATCTATCCTGATTTTATCCTAAACTCTTCATAAAAATATAACAGAAATTTCTTCTCCAGTCTATCCTAAGATATCTCCTCTACTCTCAACCTAATTATCCTGACCTATTTATAAAAAAATGGCGATGTTTTAATAATTCATTTCGTTTCAGCGAGTTACAAGACTTTTTTAAAAATAATGACTTGAATATTTTTTCTGTTTGCATTTTTATTTTAACCGCCATTTTTTTACCCTTAAGGCGAACCGATCTCACTGCATCTGCTTCGTACCAAGGCATTCGTAGTAAAGGACCACGACTTCATGCCCTGTGCCTCGCATCTCCAGCAAGCTCGACTTGTTCATCATCCAGGTTATTAATTCCCGATTCACAATTCACTTCTTTTCAATGCAATAAACGCAAAAAATAGGTGAAAAGGTATTGTGTACCTGTTTTTAGAGGTCTTTAATCCGAGCCATGACAATACTTTCAATCTCTGAAAACAGTTTTTCTTTGGTGTCCCGGCCGTTGAGATGAATGATATTCTCCCCAGAGAAACGTTTGAATATTTCCCCCACTTTTTCCAAATAATCTTCTCTTTCAAAAAGTCTATCTTTTTTCTTCCTCTTTTTAATCCGGCTCAATCCTGTTCCGGCATCTATATCCAGGATGATGACAAGGTCCGGAGAAACAGCTATCTTATCATTTTTTCTTTTGATCTCATTGAGATCAATCCCTTTGACGCTTTGATAGGCCATGGTTGAAAAATAATACCGATCCAGGATTACTATTTTTTTCTTTTTTAAGGCAGGCTTGATATTCAACCTTACATTCTCTTCTCTATCTTTTTGAAAAAGTTCAAATTCTTGTTCGGGCGTTAACCCATGGGGGTAACGTGCCTTCTCCTTAATCATTCTTCCCCAACGTCCCTCAGTGGGTTCTTTTAGATAAACCGCTTCAAACCCTTTCTCACTAAGCCCTTGGACCAACCTCTCTGCCTGAGTCGTTTTCCCACATCCATCAATGCCTTCCAGAACAATAAGAAAGCCTCTTTTCAACCGTTCATACTTCCCTTGTCCTCTTTTCATCCCGACTAATCATAGACAAGTTATGTTTGTCTGTCCACAATTTTATGCAACTTTTTTGGATGATATGAGTTTTAAAAACCTAAAGATCATTGAAGAAAAAGACCAAATATGTTAATTTAAATAAAAGATTTCATATATAATTATTATCATCTTACGTGGAAAATAGTTTTAAATAGGAGAAAACAACCATGAAAAAACTGACAATCATTGCGTTATTAAGTTTCTTTATTGGACTTCTCGCAGCCGCTTATATATTTGTATACAATCCTGGTCACTCATCACCAGAATTGAGTGTAGTCCCTGATAAAAATCAGACTCCTTCCTCAAATCTGTATGCCTTGACTCAGCTCAAAGAAAGCAGCCTTCCAGATTTTGCAGCCGTTGCAGAAAAAGTCAGCCCTTCTGTTTTAAGCATATCATCAGAAAAAGTTGAAAAAAGACGCGTGATCGGTTTTGAATCTCCTTTTGATGACTTCTGGGATAGATTCTTTGATATCCCAAGGGAAAGAGAAAAGGAATACAGATCTTATGCAAGAGGAACTGGATTTTTCATCAGTTCCGATGGTTATATTATCACCAACAACCATCTTGTTGAAAATGCCATCAAAGTGGAAGTAACTTCTATTCAAGAGAAAACCTATCAGGCTAAAATAGTGGGGACAGATCCTGAAACAGATTTGGCCCTTCTTAAAGTCGACGAAAAAAATCTTCCCTATGTGGAATTGGGAGACTCTGACAACATCAAAGTTGGTGAGTGGGTATTAGCCATCGGAAATCCTTTAGGTCTCTCACATACAGTGACGGCAGGGATTGTGAGTGCAAAAGGAAGAATTTTTACCGATTTGGAGCAACAACAGCCCTATCAAGATTTCATTCAGACCGATGCAGCCATCAACCGAGGTAACAGCGGAGGTCCTTTGGTTAATCTGAATGGGAAAGTGGTGGGCATCAACAGCATCATATTTTCCCCTTCGGGGGGGAATATTGGAATTGGTTTTGCCATTTCCTCCAATTTGACAAAATCCATTGTTCAAAAACTCAAAGAAACAGGACGTGTCATCAGAGGATACTTGGGAGTGGGTGTTTATGAGATTAATGAAGACTTTACCAAACTTCTTGACCTTGAATCTAAGAAAGGAGCCGTGATAAACACTGTGGAGCCTGGATCGCCAGCGGATAAAGCAGGACTCAAGCGGTATGATGTGATCATTGAATTGGATGGCAAACTGGTCGAAGACGGAGATGATTTACAGTTTAAAATCGCGGAGATAAAGCCCGGCACAAAAGTCGATTTAACCATTATTCGAGATGGGAAGAAAAAAACGATTCCTGTAAAAATAGAAGAAAAGGAAAGCAGTATAGAGAGGGAACCCCCCAGCTCTTCTGGGAAAGATATCGGGCTGAAAGTTCAGGAGATGACATCAACTCTAGCCCGAAGATATGGTTATAAAACAGAGGAAGGCCTTATTATCACAGAAGTGGAGCGGTACAGCGAAGCGGATCGTAAAGGTCTTGAAACAGGAGATATTATTCTGGAAGTTAACCGCCAGGAAGTGAAAAGCATCAATGAACTGGAAAAAATTCTTGACAGACTCAAATCAGGAGATCCCCTGCTGCTGTTCATAAGAAGAGAAGACAGACAAGGAGGAAGTCAAGATTTTATGGTCACTATAAGGATACCCTAATGGAATTCACCAAAGTTCATTCTTTAGGAAATGATTTTTTGCTTATAGATGAAGATAAAAGCCCGCTTCTTTCTGAGAAAGAAGACTTTGTCAGGCAAATTTCCAAACGCCATACTGGAGTGGGAGGGGACGGAGTTCTTTTTGTCTCAACTCGGGATGAAAGTAAAAATATTTTTGACCTGAGGATATTCAACGCCGATGGGACAGAACCCGCGATGTCAGGAAGCGGTCTCCGCTGCGCTTCCGCATTCATCTACGATCAAAAAAAGCCCAATTCACGCCGGATCATTCTCAATACACCTATTGGCAGCAGAGAATGTGAGGTTATAGAACAAAAAAACAACTGGTTTCAAATAAAGATTGAAATGGGCACTCCCCAATTTTCTTCTGAAGAAATTCCATTTGACGACGGAAGCTTCCATAATAAAGTCATTGATTATCCACTTTTGATAAATAAAAAAAATTTCCCTATAACCCTGGTTTCTCTCGGAAATCCTCATTGTGTTATATTTTTTGATCGATTCCCAGCCCGAATAGAATGGCAGCAGCTCGCCTGTGAAATAGAGTTTCATCCCTTTTTCACAAAAAAAACCAACATCGAATTCACCCGGGTGTTAAACAGAAACGAAATCGAAGTCTTATTTTGGGAAAGAGGAGTGGGAGAAACGCTTTCCTCTGGCAGCGGTTCATGTGCTGCGGCCGTCGCTTCTATACTCAAAGACCTCACTGACAATACAGTCAGTGTTAAAACCAGTATGGGCACCACAACCGTGGAATGGAACAAAGGAAAAGTGCTTCAGACCGGATCCGCTCAGATCGTGTTCAAGGGAGATTATCTCTCTTTAAACGGCTGAAAAATGCTGCCAACCTTTGACATCAAGCCTCTTCCTGTTTCTGTTTTTATCTATAAGAAAGAGTCCCTTCTCCTTCACCACTTTTCCAATTTCTGATATTTCATGTTCTTTTCTTAAAGAGTTCACTTTGTCCTTCTTATCTTGAGGCACCGTAAACAGCAGACTGTAGTCTTCTCCTCCATGCAGGCTTGCCTCCATCTCTTTTCCTTGAAAAAGCTTTAATTCATCAGAGATAGGAATTTGTTGGGCATAAATCTCTGCCCCCACACCACTTTCTTCGCAAATATGATTTAAATCCACAGAAAGACCGTCACTCACATCAATCATAGAAGAAGCTATCTTTTCATTAGAAATTCTCTTCCCCAATTCAACTTGAGGGACAGGATCAAAAAAAGCATTGAGTAAAACATCCTTTTCCTGGTCTTGCCCCACTCTGGTTCCTGTTTTCAATAACTGCAGCCCTTGGAACGAATCCCCAAGCTTCCCTGAAACATAAATCAAATCGTCTGGCCGGGCTCCACTTCTTTTTATAATATTCCTGCCTTCCCCTATCACGGTCACGGATATGGCTATGATCTCGGATTTAGAAACATCCCCTCCTAAAAGAGCAATATCAAATTCCTGGCACGCAGATTTTAAACCTGAAAAATATTCTTCAACCCATGCTTCCTCTATTTTTTCTGGCAAACCCAGGCCTAAAAGGAAATATAAAGGCGTGCCTCCCATGGCAGCGATGTCACTTAGGTTCACATTAAGACTCTTACGCCCCAGTAAAAAGGGTGGATATAAATCCTTATAAAAATGAGCCCCTTCCAGAAGAAGGTCCTTTGTCAAAATGAATTTTCTCCTGCCTGCTTTAAAGACAGCCGCATCATCACCAATACCCAATATCAATCCTGATTTTGAGGAAAAAAATTCTTTTTTTATTTCCTCAATCAAAGTTTTCTCTTTGATGTCATTGAATCTCATGAGAAATTTCTATAAACTCATTGCTCTTTTTTTTCTTCATTCACTAAAACATTCTTGAGAATTTCTTTAATGTCTTCGACCAAAACGACATCGAGCTCTTTCCTTACATTCTTAGGAATGTCTCTTAAGTCTTTTTTATTGGCTTCAGGGATGATCACTTTCTTGACTCCGGCGCGGCGGGCCGCTAAAACTTTTTCTTTAATCCCCCCTACTGGAAGAACATTCCCTCTGAGGGTGATCTCTCCAGTCATAGCTACATCCCGCTTGATCTTTCTATTGGTACATACAGAGATCAAGGCCGCTGCCATGGTCACACCTGCAGAGGGGCCATCCTTGGGGATAGCTCCTTCTGGAACGTGAATATGAAAATCATTTTCTGAGAATATTTTACTGTCAATATAAAAATCATTCGTGTGAGCCTTGGCATAAGACAGGGCTGCCTGAGCAGATTCTTTCATCACATCTCCTAATGACCCGGTCAGAGACAGATTTCCTTTCCCGACTACTTTAGTGGCTTCAACAAACAGAATTTCTCCTCCAGCCGCAGTCCAGGCCACTCCCGTAGCCACCCCAATTTGGTCTTCCTTCAGAACCTGATCTCTAAATATCTTACTCGGGCCGAGATAGGCTTCGACGTCTCCAGCACCCACTTGGGTTAAGGTCTTTTTTCCCCCTGCCACTTTAAACGCCGCTTTGCGGCATATTGAGGCAATTTCTCTTTCTAAATTTCTAACCCCGGCTTCTCGAGTATACTGGGAGATTATTTTTTTAATGGCTCCTTTGGTTATTCTTATTTGATTCTTTTTTAATGCATTTTCTTTGACCTGCTTGGGAACAAGATATTTTAATGCAATCTGAAGTTTTTCCTCTTCTGTATAACCTGGGAGATGCAGTACTTCCATCCGGTCCCGAAACGCAGGTTGAATGGTGTCTAAAAGATTGGCCGTAGTGATAAACATGACTTTGGATAAATCATAAGGGACTCCCAAATAATGGTCCCTAAATGTATTGTTCTGTTCAGGGTCAAGAACTTCCAACAAGGCTGAAGAAGGGTCACCCCTAAAATCAGCTCCGATTTTATCCACTTCGTCGATCATAAAGACCGGATTATTGGTTCCACATCGCCTGATTCCCTGGATGATTCTTCCGGGCATAGCTCCCACATAGGTTCTTCTGTGACCTCGAATCTCTGCTTCATCTCTCACTCCACCCAATGAAAGTCTTATAAATTTTCTATCCAATGCTCTTGCGATACTCCGCCCCAAAGAAGTTTTCCCTACTCCAGGAGGCCCTACAAAACACAATATGGGGCCTTTTATCTTCTTTGATAATTTCTTAACTCCCAAATATTCAAGAATTCTTTCCTTGACCTTTTCCAAACCATAATGATCCTCATCCAGTATTTTTGCTGCCTGACCCAAATCCTGATTATCCTTGCTGCTCTTATTCCATGGGACAGCAAACATCCAGTCCAGATAATTTCTCACCACAGCAGTCTCCGCAGACTCGGGATGCATTTGAGAAAGTCTGTTGATCTGTTTCTCCATCTCTTCTTGGACCTCTTTTCCGACCCGAAGCTTTTTTAATTTTTTCCGGTAGGTATCGATCTCTTCCTGGATCTCACTTCCTTCTCCAAGTTCCTTCTGAATGGCTTTGAGCTGTTGTTTTAAAAAATAGTTCCTCTGGAGTTTATCCATCTCTCCCTTGGCTTCAGTGCTTATTTTTGACTGGACATCCAGCATCTCTATTTCTTTGGTTAAATATTCATACACTTTCTTAAGCCGCTGATAAGGATCGATAATATTCAATAAATTCTGTGCATCATTGACTTTTAATTCCAGATTTGCTGCAGTAAGGTCAGCCAGCCTTCCCGGTTCCTCAACATTGGAAGCCAGGATCATAACCTCCGGAGGGATATTCCTCCCTAACGTAGAAGCTCTTTCCAGCCCTTCTCTCACATTTCGGCACAAAGCTTCGACTTCGATAGACCTTTCCTTCTCCTTAGCTCCCTTTATGACCTTGACTTTAGCTTCATAGTAATCCAAATTCTCTTCCAGTTCATCTAATCTTCCTCGGATTAACCCTTGAGCGAGTATTCTTATTCTTCCATCAGGAAGTTTCAACATCCTCATGATTAAGGCCACGGTCCCTACGGGATAGAGATCACACTGCTTCGGCTCTTCGATCTCCATATCCCTTTGAGTGACCAAAAAAATCATGCGGTTTGAGGAAAGAGCTTTATCAATTGCTTTTTTTGATTTTTCTCTCCCTACAAATAAAGGGACAACCATATAGGGGAATACGACTATATCTCTAAGCATAAGAACTGGAAGCTTTTTGGGGATCTCTAACTTTCCTTCCTGTTCTTCGATGAGGTCCTCGAGCTGCGTACTTGATTCTCCATCCTTATTTGCCATTTCTCATTCCTCCATTCTTATTTTCTTTCATCACAGGTCTCACAATTTAGGGCGTTATACTTTCCTGACCATTTTTACTGTTAAAATTCCATTCTCAAAAGTGGCTTCCGCCTTTTCTGGATCTACAGAATAAGGCAGAAAAATAAAACGGGAAAACTGCCCGTATTCTCTCTCCAGCCTAAAATAATTGACTCCTGTTTTGGGAAGTTTATCTTTTTTCAATCCTTTTATCTCTATATTATTACTGCTCAGCAGCACGGTTATGTCTTCTCTTCTGACTCCAGGCAGCTCCACTTCTAAAATGAGTCGATCCTTTTTGACAGCAATATCTACCGCAGGCACCCATGTTTCCTCCAGGCTGAGAAAATTGTTTTTCTGTGCATAAATTTGCTTCAAATTTTCTTTTCTTGCCGTTTCAATTTTAATAAATTTGGAGTCATCCTTGATTTTTTTTTCCATCAGAATTCCAACCAGACAGTCACAGAACTCTTGTTCTCTCTAATTCCCCTATTTTTCTTTAAGAAGACGCTCTAATTCCTTTTTAAACTCAACCACATCCTTAAATTCTCTGTAGACAGATGCAAATCTTACATACGCGACTTTATCAAGCTTTTTCAGCCTATCCATCACAATCTGCCCAACTTCGGATGCGTTGATCTCTTTTCCCGGCATTTCCTGAAGCATACTCTCAATCTCTTCGACTATCTCTTCCATCTCTGAAACAGGAACTGGTCTTTTTTCGCATGCCCTGAGTATTCCTCTTAAGAGTTTTTCAGCATCAAAGCTCTGGCGTTTGCCATCTTTTTTAATGACCATATAAGGAATTTTTTCGATTTTCTCATAGGTCGTAAATCTCTTATGACATGAAAGACATTCCCGCCTTCGCCGGATGGTCAGGCCATTCTGACTTTCCCGTGAGTCTATGACCTTTGTCTCCTTGCCTTCACAATACGGACACTTCATGAGTCTATTTTCTCTCCTATTTTTTTTACCTGAAACAGAGACAATTTTTCCTTCCATAATATAGCATATCCTATGACACAAGTCACGACCACCTGGAGAGAATGAATCACGATAGTCATGCCAAAAGCCTGATTGCTGTTGATATCAAAAAATGTGGTGAGTCCCAATCGGCTGAAATAATCAAATCCTCCCACCATCCCAGGCGTGGGAATAGAGGCTCCCACCATGACCATAAACGAATAAGGAACCAGGAAAAAAAAGGGAACTGAAATATTAAAGGCAAAAAAGAACATCCAGTAAAAAAACATGATACCCAGCCACACCACAAAGGAAAAAAATATGTACAGGGACAAATCTCTGATGGAATGAAAAAATTTCAATCCTTGAATAAAGTCATCCATGATTTCCAGGACTTTGGAGGTCAGCTTCTCTGAAAAAGGCCTTAACAGGATTCTCAAAAATCTAAGGGCCTTGGCTCTAAAAAAAAACAAGGCCAGAATTAAGATAAACAGAGATAAGGCAATCCCAAGTGATATATAGCCCCATATATAAAGATTTGAATAAATATCAGTTTCAACCGGAAAAATGGATTCATAGAGAGGTTTAGCCACTAGAAACACACCCAGTATGGTGCACATGGTAAAAAGATCAAATATTCGTTCCACCACAATGGTCCCAACAGCATAACCTTTTCTCATGTTTTCTTTTTGGGCTAAAAAAAGAGGTCTTACCACTTCTCCTATCCGAGCCGGTACCAGCATGGTCACTGTAAATCCCACCGCATTAGCGGCAAAACGGCTGTAGAAAGAAACTCCTTTTTTCTCCTGCTTAATAAGAAAATGCCATCGTAAAGACCGGGTTACTAAATGCAGAGGGGCCAACAGAGTTGTCAGAATAAAAAATTTGATATTGATTCCGCCGAGATACCTCAGGGCTTCTTTCCAATCAACTCCTTTAAAGAAAAAAAATAGAAAAATTAAAGTGATGGCCGCCATCAAACCTGTGCGTAAATAGGATTTTTTCATGACAGGTGAAAAATACTATCATCAAACAGGGGAGCTGTCAATCAGGCCAAACAGAGAAGGATTCACTGAGACAGACTTGAAAATTCAGGAAAAATTTATTATGATGAATCCCAACACTGGGAAGTCGTCCAATGGTAGGACACATGACTCTGGATCATGGAATCGGGGTTCGAATCCCTGCTTCCCAGCCACTAGGGGGACGCTCTATAAGGTACCATCCTATATCACTGTACCTGTTGGTTATTAAAAAAATATCATAAATTGCCTCCATTCAGAATTCTTCCATTTAATATAACACCACAATTCTGCAGACGTAAGTCCGTAGACAGAGCAAATCCCAACGAAGCCGGACAAGAGTTGCTTGCATTCTAGCAGTAAACCCCGTACGTAAGTGTGGGATTCTATCCTAGGGTGGTACCTTATGGGATGTCCCCATATCTTAATTTTTTATTGACATATTTTTTAGCAATCACCTAATATCTTAGGTGACGATGGATCTATTGCGGTTCAAACTTCTCAGGCGTATCTTATCTTCCCGTTATTACCCCATTTCAGCCCAGATTTTCACTCTGATTTGCTTCGCTCTGCTTATAGCCGGGGGTCTTGCGGTTCCTCATGTCTCTGAAAAAATGGCAGGGACGCTGCGGAACACCAACCTGGCTGCTCTTATTGTCTGGTCCTTGTGGTGGCCTCTTGTGATTATAAGTGCCGTCGTATTCGGCCGCATATGGTGTCAGGTTTGCCCCATGGAACTGGTCACCTCTTTCTTCAGTAAAATTGGACTGAAACGAAAGGTCCCCCGCTTCTTTACCTCTGGGTGGGGAATCACTATATTTTACTCCCTGGCTCTTTTGGGATTCATCCGCACTTTTTGGGCTCACCGCTTTCCTGAACGTATGGCCCTATTCTTTCTTTTTCTCTTTGCTACGGCCGTAGTGGTTGGATTTATCTATGAGAAACGGGCCTTCTGTGATTATTTATGCCCAGTGGGACGACTGCTGGGCCTTTATTCCTGCTGCTCCATCCTTGAATGGAGAGCCAAGGATAAGGAAGTCTGTAAAAAATGTAAGACCAAAGACTGCGTCGCTCTCAAAAATGCCTATAATTTAACCGCTCGAAGCTGCACCAGCAATCTCTATCCTCCCCAAATAAAAGACAACCGAAGCTGCCTGGTATGCACCCACTGCCTTAAAGTCTGCCCCTATCACAACCTGAGGTTCTCTCTGCGCAAGCCCATGGCTGATCTCTTCAGCTCCATGAAGCTCTCCACCTCAGAGTTTTTCCTTCTTTTCCTGGCAAGCGGATTGGCCGTATGGGAAATAAGTGAAGAATGGTCTGCCGCCGAAGAGGCCATGGTCTATATCCCGAATCATATCACCTTCTGGTTGGGCGCATCAGTAGAACTGGGCCATCTCATTCACGCCCTGGTGCTCTTTGTGGGTCTTCCCGCAGTTCTTTTCCTCATTCCGGGAATCATCGGGAAATACGTCAATAGGATATCTTTAATGGACTCATTGAAAACCTTCAGTCTTATTTTTCTTCCTGTAGTAGCCCTCACTCATATGCTTAAAGCTTTATTCCGAATAACTTCGAGACTTCCCTACTATGCCCAGGCTGTTAAAGACCCTATCGGATACAAAACCGCTGAACTTCTTCTCTCCGGAGATCTCTCTCTCAGCAAGCATCTGCCCTTTCTTTTTTCTCCCTATCTCAGCGCTTTAGCTCTCTTGATCTTTGCCGGGGCCCTGGTGGTGGTGTGGCTCATCGGGATCAAAAGCCCGACATTTAAATCCTTAAAGAGGACAGGGAAAATTCCCTATGTGGCTGCGGCTTTGTTTTACTGTCTGATTCTCATAACCGCCACAGTCTTTGCCCGTTTTTAATCCTGTTTCCTTGTGATTCTCCGTATTTAATCCCTGTCAAAAGTTTACTTGTTTTACTCAATGCTACGAATTCCACTTTTTGTATCTATATCTTCCTGGATGGCTCTTCTTTCCTGCTTATCATTACCTGTGTCCTTTCATGAGCTTTCCCACGGTCAACCCTGTAGATTCCCTTCGATATGAGTGAATAACTGATTTTATTTTTGGCCAAAGATCTCATGCTTTTTTCAAACTTAACTCAGTCTGACAGCAGAGAAAAAGGTTTCTGGTTGACCGATCTCATTTTTTATGTGTATGATGGATGGCGCAGCGGCACAGAGAGAAAAAATGGGATGAAATTCACCCTAAGAAGAAAAGCCCCTCGAAGGTTTCGGCCGCTGAGAGAAAGGATTATAACCCATTTTGAGGAGGTATTTGATGATTAGCGAAGAGGAATTGAAAAAACTCTCCTTTAAAGGAGCTCCCCGGATAAAGGTAATCCCTCCAGGACCAAAATCTAAGGAAATCCTCTCCTATCAGATGGAACATGAAAGCTCAGCCGTCAGCTATCCGAGGGGTATGCCCATGGCTCTGCGGCGAGGCCGTGGAGCAACCCTTGAAGACGTGGATGGAAATATCTATATAGATATGTTCGGCGGAGCCGGAGTTATGGCCGTCGGACACGGGCATCCAGTGGTTCTGAAAGCAGCCCATGAACAGATCGATCAGATCACACACACTCTGGATATTCCCACACCGACAAGGGAAAAAATGGTCGAGGTCATACAGAAGCTCCTGCCCAAAGAACTGAACCGCATTTTCTTCGGAGGTCCGACAGGTTCGGATGCGGTTGAACAGGCCATCAAGCTGGCCCGCTACAACACAGGGCGGAACAGCATCATTGCCTTTGAAGGAGCCTACCACGGCATGACCGGGATTTCTTTGGCATTGACCTGTGACAGCCGTCACCGGGAAGGCATCGGCCAGCTTGCACCGGATGTGCACTTCATTCCTTATCCTTACACATATCGAAATCCCTTTGGATGCCCTGATGACGAAGTAGACCTTCGGTCAGCGGAAAACTTGGATCGGGTTCTTTCCGACAGCCGCTCAGGCTACTTAAAGCCGGCCGCTGTCATTCTCGAATCAGTCCAGGGTGAAGGAGGAACCATAATTCCCACAACCCGCTTCATGAAGCGGGTTCGGGAGATCTGCAATAAACATGATGTGCTGATGATCTGCGATGAGATCCAGGCCGGTCTCGGTCGAACCGGAAAGATGTTTGCTTTTGAACACTTCGATATTGTTCCGGATATCGTCACCTTAAGCAAAGCCCTCGGCGGGATCGGATTTCCCATCTCAGCAATGGCCTATAAAGATAAATTGAATACGCTGCCGGCTGGGAAGAGTATCGGAACCTTCAGGGGGAATATGATTGCTTTCGCTGCCGGCGCTGCCGCCTTGAATTGGATGGCAGAGAATCAAATTCCAGAACGAGCGCTGGAATTGGGGAAAAAAGCAATGGTGCCGCTGAAAAAATTGGAATCTGAAAGCGCTATAGTGGGCGAAGTGCGCGGGATCGGACTGATGATGGCGATTGAGATGGTTAAGGATAAAAGGAGCAAAGAACCTTCAGCTGAGCATGCACAGATGGTCCGTAAAGTCGGGCATCAGCGTGGGGTCATGATTGAGGTGGGAGGGCACTACGACAACGTGGCCAGAATGCTGCCGCCGCTGGTGATAACCGAGAAATATCTTATGAAAGGGATCCATATCCTCAGCGGCGTAATCAGGAATATTGAAGCGGGGAAGCCCTCCTAGAGAGGTGGGATTCTTTATTCAGGAATACCAGGGTTGATGGATGAACATCATCAGAGATTATTTTAATAAAAAAAACATGAGGATTATCTCATTTTCTCTGTTTACAAATAATTTTAATCCTTATAGGGCTTGGGTATAATGGATTCATGACAAAAGTGAATATTCTTCTTGTGGGATTTGGGAATGTAGGGCGGGAGTTCGTCCGGCTTGTGGAAGACAAAAAGGATCGGCTCAGGTATGACTATGGTTTAAATCCCATTTGGCTGACTCTTTTCCGCCGGCAGACAAGGTGGGATATCCCCCGGGACATAAACATCCTTCCCCTGATCACAAGGTACTCAAGTTCCCTGTTCCATTCCCTGCAAACTGGGAGCATTCAGGATGACCTGAAGCTTTTTTTTCAAACGGCTTCTCCTGGTGTACTTGTTGACTGCTCGGTGTCGGACCACCGGACGGGAAAGCCCGGATATGATATCTGGAAATGGGCCTTAGAAGCGGGATGGCATGTGGTGACAGCCAGCAAGGGACCTCTCGTTTATGACTTTAAAGGGCTCAAGGACCTGGCACAAAAAAACGGTTGTCAGATTGGGATCAGCGGTGCAACGGCAGCCGCTCTTCCCACCGTAGACCTGGCCCGTTACGCCCTGGCCGGAACAGAGATCCGGCGCATCGAAGGGATCCTCAACGGGACCTCTAATTTCGTGCTTACCCGCATGAGTGAGGGCGGGTCTTATGCCAAGGCTGTAAAAGAAGCACAGGCCAAAGGGATCGCCGAGCCGGATCCAAGTATGGATGTCAAAGGCTGGGACACGGCTTTCAAGATCCTGCTCATCACCAATGCTGTCCTTGGGACAGCCTACTGCCTGGAGGATGTAGCAGTCACTGGAATCGAAACCATCACTCCTGAGGAATTAAAAGTGGCTTCAAAAGGCGTCCGCCGGTTCAAACTGCTCGGACGTTATGAAAAAATGGATAAAAGAGGAATTCTGGAAGTGGCACCCAAAGCTTTGGATCCATCCCATCCGCTCTATCCTGTTACAGGAAGCGAAAAAGGCATCACTTTTGAGACGGATACCATGGGAACCATAACCCTCACAGGCGGACGGTCCAGCCCGGTCGGGGCAGCGGCTGCCCTTCTCAAGGATCTGATCAACATCTATCACAGCACCTGATGACGATATCTTTCCATAGACAACTCCTCTTAAACAGCTTTTGTCTGGTCATCTCTTGATCATGCGGACTCCGAATACAGGGCCGGCCGTATTTCCGGGCTGCGCTTTAAATGTCACGGTGACCTTCTCTTTTTCAAATGTCAGTTTATCAGGAATATCGTAGACCACATTGATGAAATATCCGTCTTTTTTATTGGAAATATTTTCGGTGGCGATCACCTCTCCTTCTACCAGAATGTCAAAAGTTTTCGAACCTGGATAACCTCCCCAATAATCCACCGCTAACGCCATGGGCTGTCCTTTAAAGACTTTAAGGTCATAAGAAAACCAACCTTCTCCAGATTCTCGGTATCTCCTCCTTTGGAAAAATCCTACCCGGGCCTTCTCTCCTTTGAAACGATGTTCTCTTTCCAGCTCCCTTTCCCCAGGCTGAACAAAGTCTACGGTTATTTTTTCCAACATCTTTTTTCGTTCCGCTTCCTGCTGATAAGCCTTCTGCCTCTGTTTCCATGACTGCTCGGACAATAAGTCCCAATATATGGAATAACGTCGCTCATGGGTTTTATAAAAAGGTTTGAGCACGATATCTCTCGGTCGCCCCACATTTTTCGTTTTAAAAGTATTTGACTTCCCCTGAATCGGTTCAGTCCAGTGAGAAGGATTTCGATCCTGAGTCATAAACACAGGGACATACATACTGTCCTCAGCGTCAGGGGGTCTTCCACAGGTCCCAGGTCTCCGGCCAGCACCAAGGGCCCATACAGGACAGCTGCCCGGTTTTCATCATCCGGCATGGCTTCTAAGCGGAGAGTGAAGGGTATTTCAACTTCAACCTGATCTCCGTTTTTCCATCTGCGGTGCAAAGTCACAAAAGAGCCGGGTTCCCCATCTGCTTTCTGACTTTCCCCATTCACCTTGATCTGGATCCCTTTCTCCGCCCAATATGGGTAACGAACCTGAAGGGTAAGAGCCACTGATTTTTCACAGAGAAACTCCAACGTAACCTTTGGCTCTTCTGGATATTTTGTGATCTGGCGAAGCTTCAGGCCTTTTTCCTCCCAATTGAGTTCAGAGGAAATGAACTGAAATAAAAAAAGTTCTTTATCATTATGAAAATAAATATTCCGGCTGTATTTGGAGTGATTCTCCATCCCTGTGCCTACACAACAGGTAAACCAGAAGGGATCCTGATAAACCTTATACCCGCCCATGGCAAGGGAAAGATTATAGATCACTCTCCCATCTTCAGGGTGCTGAGAGGAAAGAATATGGTTAAAAAGAGCTCTCTCATAAAAATCACTGACCGGGGCTTTGGCTTCCCACATGAAAAGATGACGGGAAAGTTTCAGCATATTGTAGACATTGCAGGTCTCCGTGGTCCCCTGGCTTAACCGGTCTCTTAGTTTATCCGGTTCCCCAAAGTATTCATGGTTACCGTTTCCTCCTGTCACATAAGAGTGATGGTTTGACACCCGGTCCCAGAAAAATTGGGCGGTCTCCTGGTACTTTTCATTTCCGGTCAGTTCATACAGCCGAGCCAAACCAATGAGTTTGGGAATTTGAGTATTTGCATGTTTCCCAGATAAAATATCTTTCCCCTCGGCCAATGGATCTAGAACGGCTCTGTGGTAAAACCGTAAGGCCATCTTCAAATAGCGTTTATCTTGAGTATCGGCATATAGATTTGTCAGGGCTTCATTGATTCCTCCGTGTTCACAGCTCAACATCTCCTGAAAATGTTCATCGCTCAATCCCATGACCACACTCTCCAGCCAGTCAGCAAACCTCTTTTGGATTTCCAAAGCTTTTTCGCTACCACAGAGATGATAGGCATCATTTAATCCAGAGAGCACCTTGTGCTGAGTGTAAAAAGGGGCCCAAATGCCGTTTAAATTAAAGGCTTTGGCCCGAATATCACCCTGGGCAATTTCTTCCTCAAAAATGCGCTTCCCTTCAGGAAAAGCTCCGATATATCCGTCACCGTCTGCTTCCTGACAGGCACTCAGTTCATCAACTATATAATTGACCCGCTCAAGAAAACGGGGATCTCCCGTGGTTTTATACATGAGTGAGCAGGCACTCAGATGATGTCCAAGACTGTGTCCAGCCAGAGTATCATCCTCCCAACCGTGGTAATGCTCAGCTTTCGGTTTAAGCCCGGATTCTTTGCGAAACTTGGCCAGCAAGCGGTCCGGTTCATAATTGAGCAAAGACTGGATATTAAGTTCCACAGCATGCTTGAAAGGACCCTCCAGAAGTTTCACTTCGTCAAGCTCAAAAGGGAGAGCCATGAATCTGATCACTTCCGGACCTTCCGTGATTATTTTTTCATCTGTCAGTTCTTTTGGAGAACAGCAGAAAGATGTCATTAAAATGAAACCTAGACTCATAATTAAAACTTTTTGCCTCATAAAGTTCCTCTCCTTTTTATTTAAATGATAATGTTATATGTCTGTTTTACAAAAAATTCACTTCATAACACCTTTTTTCCTCCCGATGGCTTTCTTCATGAGGACCAAAGGAATGGTTCGGGATCTCCCTTGTATTATTTTCATTATTAAGAATAACAATCCAAAAAATTATACAAAATTTAAAAATAAAAATAAAAAATCGGTTCCTATCCATATAAATCCCTGAGAATCATGGAACAGGTTTAAGACTGTGTTTTGAGAAAGCCCTTCTTCTAGTGTCAACCAGCTGAACTGATCTAATTATCCCGGACTGTTTTGATCAACCTGTCCAGTTTTTGCTGATCTTCTTTGGAAAGAACATTATAATATTTATCTTTGTATTTAGAAAAGTTTACGTAGGCTTTTGCTTTGTCTCCTTTAGAAAGATAGGCAAGCCCGAGATAATAATATGTTTTCCCAGCATCAGGGGAAAACTGCACTGCCTGTTCCCATGACTTGATGGCTGATTCTATTCGGCCCCATTGAATGTAGGCTACCCCTCGGCTGGTATAAGCATCAAAATTTTCAGGATCAATTTTAATGATTTGGTTAAAGAGTTCAACGGCTCTATTATAGTCTTCTTTAC
The DNA here is from genome assembly GCA_964599635.1 of uncultured Eubacteriales bacterium. GTDB lineage: Bacteria > Acidobacteriota > Aminicenantia > Aminicenantales > Aminicenantaceae > WJMT01. Next base: position 54,253 of record CAZRGM010000042.1, read on the forward strand.
TATTTTGAGTAAGCCAGCGAGATAGATGCAAGGCACCCAGGTTTTGACAGGCATCAACATACTCATCATCAATTGCAATGGCTTTTCCCAAGGCAGCGATGGCTTTTTGCTGCTGATTGTTTTTTAAATAAGCGATCCCTAATTGGAGCCAGATATAAGGATCATTTTCTTTATTGATGGATTCATGATTTTCAAGAAGTTGAATCAAGGTTGTGACCTCTTCAGCTTCCAGCAGATAGCTGGAATAAAGCCGGAGAGTCTCATAACTTTCCGGGAACCGCTCCAATCCTGCTTTCAGCACGTCCAGAGCTTTCCTGAGTTTCCCTGTCTCGAAATGTATTTGGGAAAGATAATTATAGGCTTGATCAATGCAGTCGGAGGTTTGGATTATATATTCCAACTCAGCGATACTTTGCTCAACAGGATTTTTCCCACGCTCGCTGTAAATAGAAATGACTTGGTTGTAGATCGGCAGCAAAGTTTTGGCATCTTGACGGGGACCAAATCGCTGATTCCCAACCCTTGATTGAGAAGATATATATCCCAGACTCCGGAGTTTTTCCATTAGATTGGGATTAATCCGTGTATTCTCCTTGTTGCCACTCTGGTTGGAAAGAGATTTTATCAGCTCTGACAGATTATCCTGGTAATCACCTGCATCGGTTGGCTGAATCAGATTGTGACTTTCCCCAAAATCTTTATGGAGGTCATAGAGTTCAGGAATCGGAGATTCAATAAATTTTTTTGAATCTTCAATATAACCGGTTAAAGGAGCCCATCCCATATTATAATAGGGATAAAGAGATTCAAAATAGATCCGGCGAGGGGGCAGCTTTTTTCCTCTCATCGGAGGCACCAAAGACAAGCCCTGGAGAAAAGATGGTTTTTCCATCTCCAAGAGATCACACAGAGTGGGGAAAATATCTATATGAGAAACAACTTGTGAGAGCTGTCCAGATTTTAATCCTGGAGATAAAATTATGAGAGGAATCCAGAGGGTGGGATTATAGGCCATGATTCTATGGGTCATCTCTCCATGATCTCCTAAGGATTCTCCATGATCTGAACTCAGCACAATGACGGTGGATTTGTCCTGTTGAATTTTTTTCATATACAGTCCTTTTTAACCGAATTTAAGACGGCTAAATTTAATCTTATATTATTAGACGAATGAGGCGATTTTTTTCTTACCTTTAAATAAAAGAAAATAGTGAAATTTTATCTATTGGGTCTATCAGATCAACCCTTTTCCTGTTCTTTCACTTCTTCAACAGGATCTCTTCAAAGAATTTCAAGGCCTCTTCAGAATCTTTCTGTCCCAGCCAGAAGATAGCCTGCTTCTTAATCGAGGGACTTTTGTTCGTTCTGGCTATGTCTATAAGAATGGGCACAGCCTTTTCTGAAGGGAGCTGGCTTATGGCGAACACAGCGGATTTTCGCACTTCTGTATCCTCATTTTCTTCCTCCGCCACTCCCTTAAGCGCTTCGATGCTTTTTTGGGATGCTTTCTGCCCCAGCCAGAACACAGCCTGCTTCCGAACTTCCTGTGATGAATCCCTTTTCGCGATTCTTATGAGTTCCTCCAAAGCTTCCTCCATATCCGATAGATTGATTGCGAACACAATGCCTTTTTTTACCTCAATACTGTCCTCTTTCTGAAATATCTTCTGCAGAAGAGCGAGGCTTTTTGGGTCTTTAAAATTTCCAAGCCAGAAAATTGCGTTTCTTTTTACCTCATGGGAATAACTTCCTGAGCCTGCTTTAAAAAGGAAATCATAAGAGGAAGGCGTATCATGTGAGTAAATCATGAACGTGATGGTCTTTTTTAAATCCGAATCCGCGTTTTTAAACTCATCTTCCAAAAAACAGAAACTTTCCTCTGTTTGCATACTGCCCAGCCAGTAAAGAGGTTCCTGATTAAATTCATAGGCTCTGGCTAAGTCAAAAATATGTATATCCATTATCCCGCTTTTTCTATCTGATATTTTATGCATGATTAAAAGCCCGGCTATCTCTCCGCAACCGATTGCTTCATTCGACTCCATGTTGAATCCATCTCTATCCGAATTCCTTCGTATTCTGATCTCATCACCCCGGCTGCTTATCTCATAGGGTTTTTCCAGGTCATAATCCCCGTTCATATGGATCTCATAACGGCTCTGAAAAATATAACCCGTAAAATAGACCTCTCCCTTCTGTTCTTTTTTGAATTTGTTTGCCGCAAGCCCCATTTTCTGGACAAGGGGAACCCCCTGCTCGTCCAAATAAAAGACATTCCCCTTTAAGCTCACATCCTGGGCTGTTCCCAATGCAGGCACTAATAAAACAGCCAGAAGCATGGCAGTTAACATGACTTTAGGACCTTTCATCTTTTTTCTGAGTTTCATTTTTATCTTATTCTTCCATGCTATTTATTGATGATTTCTTTCAAATACTCTAATGCCGCTTCATCTCCGGATTGTCCGAGCCAGAAGATGATCTGCTTTTGCAGTTCGGAATCTTTTTCCTTCCGGGCTATTTTGATCATCTCCTGCACCGCCTTTTTGCTTTTCATCTGAGAGATATTGAATATGATCTGTTTTTTGACCTCAATTTCCTTGATCTCTGAGTACAAATAGATAAGCACATCTAGAGAATCGGGGGTCCCTCTCTGGCCGACCCAGAAAATAGCCTGATTTCTCACATTTAAGTCTTTTTCCTTCCGGGCAATATCAAATATTTTTTTCCAGGCACGGCTGTCTCCTGACTGCTGAAAGGAGAAAATGAGCGCCTTTTTCAATTCCGCATCCAAAACAGAATCATAAAGTTCCAGAAGTGCATCCAGGCTCTCCTTGGTCTTTATCTGACCGAGCCAGAAGATAGCCTGTTTTCTTACCTCTTCATCCGGGTCACTCTGAGCCACCTTAACTAATAACGGCACAACATCGGAAATATGTCCCTGGCTTATGATAAAAACAGCTTTTTTCCTGAGCCTTGGGTCATCATTCTTGTCAATGACTTCTTTGAGGATCGAAAAAGCTCTTTCATCTTTCATCTTCATAAGAGCATCAAGCGCCACAAGTTTCAGCTCGCTCTCAGGGTCCTTTTCCGTTACTATACCAACTCCCCCTATAACTCCACCTTCAACTCCGCCTATAACTCCCAGCCCAAGGCTGCCGTTTATATATTCTTTATAATTCGAATATCCCCTTTTCACCAGTTCTTCCGCAATCTCCACCCTCAGCACCTTCGCGTCATCTGCCCAGGAACTGTGATCCAGCTCTTTGATCAATGTATTGAGATGCTTAACGGCTTGTTCCTTGAACTGAACCTGCTGATTCATGTTTTCCAATTCCCTGCTGAGCTTCTCCATGCTGTATCCCAGCCAGTATAAAGATTCATCCAAATAACGGCTTTTCTCGAACTTCTTTATCATCTCTTCCAGTTTTGAAACCGCATCTTCCCAATTTTTCTGGTATATATACTTTTTTGCATCTTCCAGCACTTTGAGGGATGCATCTTTTTTATCCTGCGTGAAATCCAACGCCGCCAAAGCACTTCCCATGATCATGCAGAGAATCAAAATGATCCCCACTGATTTTAAATTTTTCATTTGAAACCTCCTATATCATTCCGCGGACATCCACGGCACCTAAAATCCCCTGATTGTTTATGTACTCCTTTATCATCAAAGGATCGGATGTGCCGTTTTTATCCATATTTGTGATTTCCCTTAAAATCAATTCGATATCTTCCAGAAGCTGCCGGATATCGGGATTTTTCTCCTCGGCCAGCCTTTTCAGAAGAATATTCTGGATAAGAAGCTCCTCCACATACTTTTTATCCAGAATGATCTTATCGCTGTCCTTGTCTTCTCTGTAGTGGGCATACTCTATGAGTAAAGGTTTTAAGCTGTCAAAATGTTCCTGCAGGCTTATCTGGAAAGCATCCTCTGATTCTCCGGCTCCGGTCAAAATGCCTCCACCGGGAATAAACGCAGTTCTCCCGATGATAAATCCTAGTATGAGAACACAGACAAGGGCTGCAGCAGCGGCGGCCCATTTGGGCATGCTGAATTAGTTCGAGAGTTTCCATTCTTTTTCCATTTATATATCAAAACGTTCGGCAGATCATTTTAGTTGACATTGTTTTCAATAGAACTTTTCAAATAACTTTCAATCCCCCTCATGCATCTTAGAATATAAATAGCCTGAATAACTCAGGATAGATAGATCTTTTAAATAAGCATTATATCCAATTTATTGGAGACCGGTTGAGTCAGTTCCGTTATCGGGTTTCCTTTAAATTAAAATAAGATATTTGATCCTGGATTATTCACAATGGATAGGTCAGGCTCTTTATTTTTTAAGGTAATCCAGAATATGACGAGCTGTTTCTGCTTTAGGGTGATCCGGAGACAGCTCAAGAAATGTTTCCATGCATTTGATGGCTTCTGTCATTTTATTTTGACTGATATAAATGGTTCCGGCATGGTAATAGGCATCCGCATATTTTTTGTCTAGCTCTATGGCCTTGAGGAAAACTTCAATGGCTGCTTCATTTTCACCTAGCTCATAGAGAACAACTCCGTAATTATAATAAGTATCTGGATCGTCCTGGTTGAGTGAAACAGCCTTGGAATAATATTCCTTGGCCTCTGACCATTTTTCAGATTTCGCCAGAAGCTCCCCTGATTCTTTGTTCGCAAAGTAACTCTCTGGATTCAGCTCCACTGCTTTTTGGAATGCCTCCAGAGCTTTTTCTTTATCTTCCGTCTTTTTATAAACAAGCCCCATATTAAAATAGTAAGACCATTCATCAGGATTTTCTTTTACGGCTTCCTGGTAAGCCTCCACCGCTTCTTCATATTTTCCCTGTTCAAAAAGCTTAATGCCTTTAGAAAATCTTTTATCCGCATCTGACAGCTGCTGCTGCCTTACTTGACTTACTTTGTGCATCGTGAGTTCAAGATTAACTGTTTCAGCTATGCCAATCTTTCTTTCAGTGGAGATGGGCATATATTCATCTTTTTTTAATCGAACTGTGTACCAACCGGGATAAATACCAATTTGCACAAATTCTCCGTCCTCTCCTGACTGAATATGATGCTGCCGTCGGGTATATTCAACAGAAACAATCTCTATGTCAACTCCAGGAATAGGATTCCCTTCCTCATCAATAACAATTCCCTTCAGCTTACCCTGATACTGACATTGAAGAGGAAGAGAATAAAGAATCATTAGACTGATCAATAAGATCATACCTTTTTTAATCATCTTTTCCTCCCAGCTCTAACCTGATCTGTTCATAAAAAAATGGGGATTTTTTCATTAATAATCTATTTTCAGCTATATACAAGATTTTTTCAAGAACAACATCTTGAATATTGTTCATGTTTGTATTTTTTATTTTAATCGCCATTTTTTTACCTTCCAGGCGATCCAATCTTACGGCATCTGCTTCATGCCTTATGCCTCGCATCTACAGCAAGCTTGACTCGTGAATAATCCAGGCTAATTTTTTTTATTCATCATTCTCAATATTCAAATTTTACCAGAATTAAGACTTTTATGCTATCACTCTCAATCGCTTCTTTAGCTCCTTTTCAAGCTGATCGATAAGCGATTGGATATCCTCCTGGTTCGGATCAAGACGCACGGATTTCTTTAACAGCGGCAAGGCCTTCTCTGGTTCATTCAGTTTTATATAACATTCTGCAGCTAAATTTAGTGTGTCTAAATCCGCCCCCTCCTGGAGTAACTTCTCTAAATAAACAAGCGCAGATCTCCAGTCTTGAAGTCCCGCATAATTGGAAGCCATGACCAATCCAGTCTTTCGGCTGTGAGTCGCCTCATAGAGAGGGCCCACAACGGCGAGAGAGTCCCGATATTTTTTCATGGATAGAAAAGTTTGCGAAAGCAGAATTTTAGCTGATGGATTCTCTTCTTTCTCGAGTATCTCTTCAAGCGTTTTTTTGGCTTCACTGTACTGTCCTTTTCGATAATGCTGCAAAGCAATCAGATAAAGATGTTCATAATTGGGATGAGCCTTGTGCAGCTTAGAGTAAACCCAGGGGATAAGGGGTTGAGGCTGAGAAAGAATCACAAAATTAATCCTTTTCTCAACTATTCTATAGTTTCCGGCCTCAAGCACAGAGAGCAGGGCAAAATAATACCCAGGCTTCAGGGACTCCAGGGAAACAGGGCCAAAATTCAATCCTTGCCCATCAGGTTCTAAAAGGTCGGAAATAGACTTTGTCAAGCTGAGATCAGGTTTTTCTGACTCTGCAGAATAGATCTCTAACAGACAGGAGCTGTTTTTAAGATCTTTGATGTTATATATTTGGGCATAAATACCTATGTCTTTCTGAGAAAGGCAATTGTTCTGTGCATTGGCAAGATAGTGGTATCCAGAAAAAGAAAAAGCTTTGACCCTATTCCTTTGTTTTTCTCCTAACATCTGCCGATCTTGATAAAGAAGCAAGCCGCTGAGCTGGGGATCCCCGCATTCAACAGGAACACTGAAACTCAATTGATTGGATGTGAAATCTTTTCCTGTTTTATTCTTTAAAAGAAGAAACAGCTTATACTGACCGGGAATGACCGGAATTAAATCTTGGAACGCAAATATCTGGCGGTTGTAACGTTCGTATTCTTCTGAAGATATTTTTAGGGGAATCTCCTCATCTTTTTCTAAAATCAGATTTCCCTCCATATCTTCAATGCGTGTGACCAACTGGAAGGAGGCATACGTGCTCCTTTCATAAGTTGCGAAATTAATTTTTTGGGGCTCTAAAGTCCAATGGAGATAATCCTGTCCGTTGATTTTAAATACTTTGGCATCAAACCGGTTTTCAATATAGTCATCTAAATAGTCTGTTTCCACATGCCTTTCATATTTCAAAAAATTCAAAGCATAGCTGTCTGTGAATTTTTTTTCTGGAAGGTTTTGAATTTGGCTGACCAAAATATCTGAGGATAAAGGGGAAGTCATCAGATTTGAATCCTCAGGAATATAAGAAAGCGAAGCTTTAGCCAATTCTCCGGCATTTCTTCGGATGATCTGATAAGCCTGGCTGCGGTTTACTGCCTGAGACTCTACTGAGGGAGACACCAGCCTCGTGGGGCCATCAACTCCTGGAGAATAAAGTCTGTATTCTCCAAGACCGTAAGGCTGATAAAAAATCAAGTAAAAATGAGAAGGCAGCCCATATTGGGTCTCCCCTTGGTAGTACCACAACTCAAGGGGAAGTAAATCCTGTGAGCCTGTATAAATCTCTCTGCTTAAAGGAGGGCCCAGCAGTAAGTAGAAACTCCCTCTTTCAGTCCGGCTTCCCTGTTTAGAAGTGTCTCTACCGAAATTCAAGTTCGCAAACCGAACTCTTTCCATATATTCCTCATAGAACTCATTTTTTTCTGTATCAGGAAGAGGATCGCGTCTGTTCCAAAAAAGGGTGATAAATTTATCACGCTGTTTTTCAGTCTGAAGTTGAAAAAAGACATCCCGTTCCTTTTTCGTAATGATGGGCTCAACCGTATCCAGCCATTCTTGATGATGGGGAGCTAGCTCCTCTTTACCGGATAGCGATACGGTTAAAAGCAGTCCTATTGTGATTAAGGTGAAAATTTTCACAGACTTCATGGTTATAGAGTCCTCACAAAACCTCATTCATCAAAAAATAGCATAACTTTTGGAGAGTTTCAAGCTAACACCCTTGGTTTATTTTTCTGATAACTATCATTTACTAGTTGACATTCATCCCTCCTGTTTAGTAAAAATATAGAGAGAGGATAAATCTCATAAATAAAAGGAGGTGATCTTAAACCCAATTTAAGTCATATAATTTATATGAAGATTTAATAAAAAAATTCAGTTAAAAGGAGGAAATATGAAAATAAAGGTATTTTTATCGTTTTTAGTTCTTGCCTTAATTTTCTCGCCCTTACTGATCTCCCAATCCAGAGAAACAGGAGCTATTGTGGGAACTATTACAGATGATCAAGGAGAGAACCTTCCAGGGGTGACCATCACTTTGACAGGAGCTAACCTGATGGGAAGCCGAACCGCCGTCACGGATAATGAGGGAAATTACAGATTCCCTGCTCTTCCCCCTGGTTCTTATTCAGTGAAAGCAGAGCTTGATGGTTTCACGACAGTTTTACAGGAAAATATCAATTTGTCCATCACCTCCACATTAACGATTGATCTCACCTTGAAGCCCGCGGTTCAAGAAGAAGAAGTGACCGTGATTGCGGTATCACCGACCATTGATGTCAAATCCACTGAAACAGCCTCTGTGACCTTGAGCGAGGAGCTTCTTCAGAGTATTCCCTACAGTAATTTTGCCACGGATATCATCAATCTGGCTCCAGGGGTCTCCGGTGATGTTGCCTATGGTTCATCCAGTGGTACAGGTGTGGCATATCAAATCGACGGCGTGGATGTATCTGACCCTGAAGGTGGAACAGCCTGGGTTTTTAACGATCCCAATATCATAGACGACGTTAAAGTTATGGGTGTTGGACTCCCCTCTGAATACGGAAATTTCACAGGAGTGATCTTTAACCAGGTCACTAAATCAGGCGGCAACCAATTCTCCGGAGCTATCAAAGCCATATATCAGGGAAAGAAGGATGACAGCCCCAAGGGATTATGGATGGCAGATAACAATCAAGCCTATATCGATGACTATCCTGATATGATTTCTCCCATGGAAGCCATCCAGGACTTCTCCGCTAACATTGGCGGTCCTATCATGAAGGATAAATTCTGGTTTTTTGTCGGCGCTCAATACTACCGATCCATGTGGTATCCCGCCGGCTTTCCTGAAGCCGTGGACTACAAGCAGCCCCGGTTCTTTCTCAAACTCACTGGACAGATCACTTCATCTACAAACGCTAATGCTTTCTTTGAATTTGATGCTTATCAAGGAGAAAACAGGGGGGCTGGATCCAATGTGGATCCCATCGCGACGGTGACCCAGGATTCTCCAGATAAAGTGGGCAATTTCAGTCTCACTCATATTCTGAATGAAAAAACTTTCTTTAACATCAAAGGATCCTTTTTCAGCGGCTACTACTACCTGGATCCAGCAGCTGGAGATGTCTCGGCCCATTTTAGCATTAACGATAACTACAGGTATGACAGCGCCGGATATTTCTATTATGCAGACAGAAATCGATATCAGGCCAATGCCGCTGTAACCCATTATGCCGAGGATTTTATCGCTGGAGACCACGATTTTAAAGTCGGAGCCGAGTTTGAGTACAGCAATGTGAGAAACCGATATGGATATACGGGACCGAACAATCGCTACTATGTTGACTATGTCGGTTACGGCTATACAGGAAATTACCTGGCCTATCAGTATGAAGGTTATGACACCAAAACAAGTTATGCCCGGGTCGAAGAGTATGCCCAGGATTCCTGGAAAGTCTCAGACCGGCTGAATTTGAATCTCGGTGTTCGCCTTACTCACGTATGGGGTTTTGTTAAAAACGTGAGCGGTTCTGTTTATTCTAATACCAGAATCGCACCAAGATTAGGATTCACCTATGACATTCTGGGAGATAAGACCACCATCTTTAAGGCTCATTACGGACAGTTTACAGAAGCCATGCTGGCTCCTTACCACGACAGATTAAATCCGCCAGAAAATTTCTCCGACTGGTCATTATTATTCTGGGATCTTGGAACTGAAAGTTGGATGGAGCTCTACAGAGTTGGGCATGAAGGACTCTACACCATGGATGAGAATATCAAACATCCTTATATGGACCAGTTTGTGGTCAGTCTGGAACGTGAACTTTTCAGGGATGCCTCACTCAGTGCTTCTGTGATCTACAGGAACTGGAATAACTTTGTGGGGACCATAGAGCCTGGTGCTGAATATGAAAAGTTTAGTTATACGGTTAAGGAGACAGGAGAAACTTTTACCTTGTACGACCGTTTGAATCCCAGTGACAGGGCTTATATCATCACCAACATCAACAAAGGCGACCCTTGGATCGATGTGGATGTGTACAGGAATTATTTAGGCTTAGAACTTCTTTTTCACAAGAGATTTTCCAATAAATGGCAGCTTCTGGCATCATATGTCTACGGCAGAGCCTACGGAACCCGGGATAATGGATCCGGTGACGATATAGGCTGGGGCGGAGACACCGAGAGTCCCAACTACTGGATTAACAGTGAAGGCCACTGTACCAATGACAACACCCATATGGTCAAAATTCAGGGAACCTATGTCCTTCCCTACAGCATCAACTTCACGATTCACTTCCATGCCATCACCGGAGACTCCTGGACAACATCAGCACGCACGCCCAGATATGGACAGGGAAGAATCACCTTCAATGCCGAGAAACAGGGATCTCATCACTATCCCATAGCTCCTGTCCTCGATTTCAGACTGGAAAAAACATTTACTTTTGCTGAACGATACCGTGTCGGAGTGATGGCAGACGTCTTTAATGTCTTTAACAATGATACCATCAGAAGTTGGGGAACCTTACTGGGCCAGTCATATTTTCCTGAGAACTACTATCCTGATTTGGGAGGATACACCACGACAGAAGGACACTATTTATATAGTTTCCAGCAGGCACGTCAGTTCCGAATTGGAGTTCGATTTACTTTCTAGAAAAAATTACGCAGAATCTCAAGGGCAGCGGATTTTTCCGCTGCCCTTTTTTTATAAGCAAATTTTTACCAACAAAAGTTAGCTTTGACAAAAAACACCAATGTATTAAAATAATTTTGTATCATGAATAAGACTAAGAAAAAACTTTTTATTCTTTTTAGTGCTTTCTTAATTCTGGCAGCCGCGGTAATTCTTTTAGTCCTGATTTTAAAAAATGCTGTATCTCCGGTCCCCAGCAGTAAAAACCTTAATTTCATTCTGATCAGTGTGGATACACTCAGAGCCGACCGACTGGGGTGCTATGGCTTTTCAGAAATCAAGACTCCCATGATAGACTCCTTTGCCAAAAAGGGAGTCAAGTTCGACCACTGTATTGCCCAAACTCCCCTAACCCTCCCCTCCCATACCTCTTTGATGACCGGAACTTTCCCCACCTTCCACGGAGTGAGAGATAATGGAGGCTTCCTTGTACCCCAGGATCTGATCACATTAGCCGAGATTTTTAAGGGAGATGGATATGATACAGCGGCTTTTGTGGCCTCTTATGTTCTGGATTCCAAATGGGGCCTTGACCAGGGATTTGACCATTACTTTGATAATTTTGACCTGAGTAAATACAAGACTATCTCGCTGGGCAATGTTCAAAGAAGAGGCGATGAAGTGATCGAGCAGGTCATCCCCTGGCTTGAAAATCACAAAAAAAATAAATTTTTCACCTGGGTGCATTTGTATGATCCTCACACCCCTTACGAGCCTCCTTCGCCTTATAAAGAGCAATATCAAGGAAGGCCCTACTTAGGTGAAATCGCCTACACAGATTCCCTCTTAGCCGATCTGTGGCAGTATTTAAAGAAGAACAGTTTGACTGAAAAAACCATACTGATTTTTGTCGCTGACCATGGAGAAAGTCTGGGAGAACACAAAGAAATGACCCATGGATTTTTTGTCTACCAGGAAGGAATCCATGTTCCTTTGATCTTTGTCTCCCCCTTTGAAAAACTTCAAGGCATCAGCCGCTCTTCTGTGGTATCCCTGGTAGATGTCATGCCCACCATCCTGGAATGGACTGGAATGGATATGCCTCCTGAAGTCCAGGGGACCAGTCTCCTCCCTTTATTTCGAAAGAATCAAAAAGAATTTAACAGCTTCTCTTATTCAGAAACATTTTATCCTAGGTTTCATTACGGATGGAGTGAGCTCACCACCGTCCAGGACAGTCAGTATAAATTGATTGTTGCTCCTCGACTTGAGCTTTATGACATTGTCAATGACCCAGAAGAATTAACCAATATCATAGATCTCAAACCCCAGGAAGGTCAGCGGCTTAAAAGTCTTATTGATGACTTTATCGAAAGAACCGGGCAAAATTCCTTTAACCTGGATTACACTCAAATGGACGAAGAAACCCGACAGAAGTTGTCTACGTTAGGTTATATCGGGACCTTTACAGAAATAGATGAAAAAAGCGTAAAACTAGGTGATCCTAAAGACAAAATTACCATTTTCAACCAGCTTTCAAAAGCCAGAGAGTTAGGGATGCAGGAGAAATATGAAGAAGCCATCACCATGCTCCAAAAAATCCTGAAAGATGACCCTGAAGTTATCGATGCTTACTTTACCCTGGGAAATGTTTACTTTAAATGGGAAAAATTCAGGCTGGCCCTCGAGAGTTTTAAAAAAGCCTTTGAAAAAAGACCTAATGATCCTTTCACCGTCATCAATATTGCCAATGCTCATGTAAAATTGGGAGAAATCAATGAAGCAGGAGACTTTATCCAGTCTGCACTCCCTTCTTTGCCTCCGGATTCTCAGGTTAATCTTATTCTTGGAAATATCTTTAAATTAAAAGAGAACTATTCTGAAGCTGAGAAATATTATCGCGAATGCCTCCGGCTGAACCCCTCCTCTGTTTCCGGCAATAATGCCCTTGGGAAAATTTTCTTAATTCAAAGCAAATTAGAGAAAAGTGAAGAATATTTAAATAAAGCCAATGAGCTTAATCCCAAACTGCCTAACCTCCATTTCAATTTGGCGCAGCTGGCTGAAGCCAGAGGCAATACAGACAAAGCCTTGGAAGAATACCTCATTGAACTTGAGAACTCTCCTCATAATTTTGGGGCCAGTTTTAATCTCTCCCGACTTTACCGGCTGAAAAATGAAACCGATAAAGAACAAGAATATCTGGAAAAAACAATAGAATCCAATCCGAATTTTCCTATGAGTTATTTTTATCTAGCTCGCATTTACCTAAAAAAAGGAGAAAAATACAAAGAAGGCGTAGAACTCGTCAAAAAAGGAATCGATCTCAATCCTAAAGAAGAAAATTTACCTCTCGGTTATTTTCTCCTCGCCGATCTTTACAGCCGTCTGGGGAAACAAAGCCAAGCGAGAGATTATGCCCAAAAAGCCCAGGCTCTGGTGCAAAAAAACAAGAATAACTAAAAAACCAAAAATCTTTTAAAGAAGAGAGCCACCCCAGGTTTTTTCTTGAACAATTTCAGGAACTGTTTATACTAAAAGTTAGATTTCACTAAAGAGGAAACGATGAAAAAAATACTGATATTTTTGATAGGTGTGATTCTATCCTTTGATTTTTTACTTTCTGAAGAAAAAGGCTTTATCCCTGCCTTCCAAATAGAAAAAAGTCCCATCACTCTTGAGAGAATGGCAAAACCTGGAACCCCATTCCATAAAGTCGGGCGCCGGTTCGCCCTGCTGGGAGACGAGAGTGGTTCTTTTGAAGCCTGGGCTTACCCATTAAAACTGGTGCGAGACTTTCAATTCTCTTTTTATGTTGGAACTTCCACTCGCCCCATAAAGGCCGAAGATATTGTCCGCCGCGTCTCTGTTTCCCCCTGGAGCACCACACTCACCTACACTTACCAATCCTTCACAATCAGAGCTGTCTATCTGACCCCTGTTTTTGAGCCCGGTGCCCTCATCCTTCTTTATATCGACTCTTCAGGGCCCCTTACCATTGTGTGCAGCTTCTTACCCGTCCTTCAGCCCATGTGGCCTGCAGGAATAGGAGGCCAATATGCTTACTGGGATAAAGGAATCAAAGCCTATGTGATCTCAGAACCCACAGGAAAAAACCATGCGTTGGTGGGTTCCCCCGCAGCATCAGGTCTTTCCTATACTCCGGCCCATATGCTCTCAGATGTCCCTAATGAATTTAAAATCGAAATTGCAGATCCTGATCAAGTGAAGGACAAATGTATCCCTATTTGCCTTTCCGGGGGTAAAGGAAAACAAGACCAGATACTTAAAGTGTACCATAAACTTTTAGGAAATCCTGAATATTATTATCAAAAAAACTCAAAACACTTCATAAATCTCAGCCGCAGCACTCTCCAGATTATGACTCCCAATCCAAAAATTAATCTGGCTTTTGAATGGGCCAAAGTCACCTTTGACAACCTCATCGTGGATAATCCTGAACTTGGTGAAGGAATGATTGCAGGATTAGGAGCCTCCGGAACTTCCGGACGACCCGGATTCGGATGGTTTTTTGGGGGAGACACTTATATCAATTCCTTCAGCCTGCTCTCCTACGGAGACTTTCAAACCGTTAAAAAAATCCTGGCCTTCACTCAAAAATGGCAGAAAGAAGACGGAAAAATGGCCCATGAACTCTCCCAAGCTGAAGGCTATATCCATTGGTGGGAAGACTACCCTTATGGATATATCCATGGAGACACAACCCCCTATTATATCGCAGCCATGTATGATTATTTAAAATCATCCGGTGATAGTGAATTCATTGAAAAAAGCTGGTCCTCCCTTTTAAAAGCCTACCATTGGTGTCTCAGTACTGATAAAAATAATGACGGACTCATGGACAACAGTTCCGCAGGTCTGGGAGCTCTGGAATATGGAGCTCTGACCGGTATTGAAACTGATATCTATTTGGCATCTGTCTGGACTCAAGCGGCTCTGGCCATGGAGAAAATGTCCCGGATTTTAGATAGAGGGGAATTCCAAAAAAAAGCAGCCCTAAATTCACAGAAAGCCCAACAGGCATTTAATGAAAAATTCTGGGATCCAGAAAATAATTTTTATGCTTATGCCTTTAATGACAAAGGTGAAAGAGTCCAAGAAATATCCCCATGGAATTCCATTGGTTTGATGTGGGGCTTCGGAGAGAAAGAAAGAAGCCGACTTTCTCTGGAAAGGCTCAGCTCGTCCGAATTGACGACTGACTGGGGAATACGAAGCATTTCCCGGAAAAGCAAATACTTTCAACCTCTCAACTACAACTACGGGGCGGTATGGCCCTTTTTGACCAGTTGGGCTGCCACAGCCCTTTACAAACATCATAGGCCCTTAAACGGATATCCTCTCCTTTTATCCACTGTTTCTCACACTTTTGATCATGCCTTGGGATCCATCACAGAAGTCTTTTCAGGAATTCGAAATATATGGCCTCAGGAAGCGGTTCCTCAGCAGGGATTCTCCGCTGCTGGAGCTGTCCTTCCTCTGATAAGGGGCTTATTGGGGCTGGAAGCCAATGCCTGCACCAAAACCATCACTTTTGCTCCCCATTTTCCAGGAAACTGGAATCAAGTCAAAATCAAAAATTACAAAGTGGGAGACTCAAAATTCTCATTCAGCTGCAAAAGAGAAAAAAACATAATCAAAGTAAATATCACATCAGAAAAAGCAAAGGAATATAAACTGCAATTCGCTCCCTGCTTAGCAAAGGGAACCCAAGTCAGATTCGTGGCTGTGAATGGAGAAAAAATTCCCTTTAACACTCTCGACCAAAACCAAGTCACCCAAGTGGAAGCTCAATTTCCTGTGAAGGAGGAACCTATGCAAGTAAAACTAGATATCCAGCCTTTCTTTGAAATACTACCTGTCATTCCTGATATCAAAGTTGGAGACTCTGACTCCGGAGTGAAGATCCTATCATTCCAGAAAAATAATTTATCCATCACTCTGAAGGTGGAAGGGATTAGCGGAAAAACATATCAACTATCGGTCATGCATCCGGAATTTATTGATGAGGCTGAGGGAGCTTCAGTTGAGATTGATCAATTGATCATCAAAATTCCTGACAATAATCCTGGTGAATTTATAACCCACATGGTTCACATTGAGCTCAAAAACCAGTAAAAGATAAAAGAGGAAAAGGCAAGGGATTCATCACCCGTTCGATTTCCCTCTGAATAAAAATGCCAGAATTATAGATACTAAATACCTAAATAAAAAAGTCGTCTCAATTTCCATTTTTTAAAGTATCTTGCATGCGGCTGAAAATAAATTAATAATATAAGCAGACCTTTTTTTTGAATAGTTCAGGTTAATATAAAAAAAAGGAGAGAACACATGAGTTTTCCATTTATCCCAAGTAAAAAAGTCGAGGTCCCTGAAATTAACTATAAAAATAAAATCATCCTGAACCCAAAAAACACAGCTCTGATCATCGTGGATATGCAGAATGATTTTGTTAATGAAAAAGGGAACTTGACGGTTCCAGCAGCCAAAGAAACTGTGCCTCAAATAAAAAAACTTCTCCTCTCAGCAAGAAAAGCTCAGGTCCCTGTCATTTACACTCAAGACACCACAAAAGAGAATGATCCTGAATTTGAAATATGGCCTGAACACTGCAGAGAAAACACTTGGGGATGGGAAATCATTCCCGAATTAAAACCCAGGCAGAACGAAATAGTCTGCCGAAAACTGCGTTACGACGGATTCTACGGGACTTGGCTCGAGCACTATTTAAGCCGCATATGGAAGGTTGAGAATTTAGTCATAGTGGGGACAGTCTCCAACATATGTGTGCTCCATACAGCCGCTTCCGCTGGGCTCAGATGGTATAAGGTGATTGTTCCAGCAGATGGAATATCAGCTCTCTCTGAATTTGATCAGGCGTTAACGCTCAGCCAAATATCAAATCTTTATTCCGGGACTGTGGTCAAATCAAGCGATGGAATTTTTTTTAAGTCAAGTTCTTTCGAAAGAAATGAATAAAATAAAAAATCTGGCTCTTCTGACCGATCTCTACGAACTGACTATGGCTGCTTCTTATTTTGAGCATGGAATGAACGAATCTGCCGTCTTCAGTCTCTTTGTCCGCAAATATCCTCCTCACCGTCGGTATTTTGTATGCTGCGGTTTGAAAGAAGTTCTCGAATACCTAAGTGACCTAAAATTTACAGGCGATGACCTGGATTATCTGGAAAGCACAGGCTTTTTTAATTCTCACTTTCTGTCTTATTTGGAACACTTTAAATTTCAAGGGAGTGTCCGTGCTTTGCCTGAAGGGGCCATCTTCTTTGAAAACGAACCCGTTTTGGAAGTCACCGCCTCTCTCATGGAGGCCCAAGTCATTGAAACTTTTGTGATTAACACCATCAATCTCCAGTCCATGATTGCCACCAAAGCTTCCCGCTGTGTTCATACAGCCGGCTCAAGAACATTGGTTGATTTTTCCTTCAGACGAACCCAAGGCATTGATGCCGCCATGAAAGCGGCTAAATCCAGCTACATCGCCGGATTTATCGGCACCTCTAATGTTCTGGCCGGCAAACAATATGGAATTCCTATCTACGGCACCATGGCCCATTCCTTTGTGTCAACTTTTGAAAAAGAAATCGATGCTTTCCGGGCTTTCACACACACTTATCCTGAAAACTCAATTCTTTTGGTCGATACCTATGACACTCTATCCGGAGCTCTTAAAGCGGCCCAAGTGGGCAAGGAAATGGCTGCCCGGGGAGAAAATCTTAAAGGAATACGTCTGGACAGTGGTGACATCGCTGAATTAAGTCATAAAACAAGACATATCCTTAATGAATATGGATTGGAAAAATCCATGATCTTTGCAAGTGGAGGATTTGATGAGTACAAAATCCAGAAAATCCTCTCTCAAAAAGCAGATATAGATTCTTTTGGAGTGGGGACAAAAATGGGAGTATCCGCAGATGCTCCTTATCTGGATATGGCCTATAAAATAGTCAAATACAACGGTAAGCCCGTTATCAAACTCAGTCCTGATAAAATTTCCCTCACTTCTGATAAACAGATATTTCGTATTCTATCGTCCAAAGGTTTTTATGATCATGATGTCATGACTCTTCGGGAAGATTCAATGGAAAATGGAATCCCTCTTTTGGTCCCGGTGATGTCTAACGGAAAAATAACATATGACTCTCCCCCTTTGTCAGAAATAAGAGCCCGCTTTTTAGAAAACTTTACCCATCTTGAAGAAAAATATAAGTCCATCCACAAAGAGAGTCCCTTTTATCCTGTCAAAATCGCTAAAAAACTCCAGAAACTCCAGAAAGAAACCATCAAAAAATATAAAAACAAAGAAACTCTCTAAATCCGTATCGCAACTGAGAGATATGGCTTGAGCGGCATTGGAGATACTGTAAATGGTCCATAGAGAATGGTAAATTGAATATAAATTTAGATCATAATTTAGATTGGATCACTTTGACTACAGAATCCAGTGCTTTTTGAGCCTTCTTTTCCAGCTCGCTGCACTTTTTTCTCATCTGATCACAGTAGTCAGCGTCCTTAATTTCCTTAAGATTGATCAAAACATTATAAATTCCACCTTTGACACCGGCAAAAGCAGCTTCGGCCCCGCATCCCACATCTGTCACAGAATTAGGATTCCCATTCTCCGCAACGGTTTTAGCCAACCGAATCACCTGTAAACAAAGTTCTGCCGTATTCCATGGAACGAACACTGCCTTTTTAAGCCCTTCCTGCATGGCTTTCTCCCGCTGGCTCTTTTCTTTCTCTGTTTTTGAAGGCAGACGCCGAGCCTCCATAAAAGCATTGAAGGCTTTTGTGTCCTCATCCACAGCTTTAATCAGCTGGTCCTTGATCTCTTGTAATTTTTCTGCTGCTTCATTCAACACTTGATCCACATCCTGACTCCCCCGTTTATTAGCCGTGAGATTACTGACCATAGATCCCAGAGCCGCTCCTAAAGCCCCGGTCAGCGCGGCAATAGAACCTCCCCCCGGTGTTGGAGACTCCCGGGATACTTCATCCACAAACTCAGTCACTTTCATCTCAACAAGCGCATCATCTGGATTCTTAGGAAGCCCAAGCACTCTTTCCTCTATTTTAAAGTCAGCCGCATCCGTCAGCCCCAAAGATTGAACAGCCGTGGAAAGGATATCTCTGACGGGAACACCCTTTGAACGGCCCTGCTTCTCTAAATAATATTTTCCTGTCTCAAGAAGAGCTTGAAAAGGAACCATTCCTACAATCTCACTGCCTGTAACCACCAAACCTCGCTTTTCGGCTAATTTTCGGGCCTCCTCAAGAACATCATGCATGGATGTGACTTTATAATCAGTCAAATTAATCGATATCTGGGCCCTGTCATACTTAGGCACCATCCATCCAATAGACTTACAGTGTTTAAATTTCCCGGGCTTTTTAACCGGCCTTCCCTCAGGTTTCTTGGGCTCAATATCATTGAGTCTTAACAACTCAACTAAGTCATAACCGTGTTCTTTTTGACAGTGCTCTATGGTCTCCTCCATGGATTCTCCAATGAAATCACAGCTCCCGCAGGGATAACGGCCTTCCCTGTACCTTATGATCTCTTCTCCCCAGAGATAGAAAGGATCTACATTCCCTTTCCGGGCAGAGCGTCCCTTCTCTCTTAATTCAAAGGCAATATCAGTGGCATATTTGGCTTCCCGAGTATTCAGATTTATGTTGTAGGCGATAAGAAATTCCCTCACCCCAATCACTGTCGCCCCGGCCTTAGGGTTGAATTCAGCCGGCCCAAAATCAGGATTCCATTCCGGCTTTTTTAATTTATCCGGCAGCGCCTCATATTCACCCTGCCTTATATAGGCCAGGTTCTGCCTCTCAGGACTGGTGGCTGACTTCTCATAAAGATAAACTGGGATACGAAGCTCCTCACCCACTCTTTGGGCAACCTGGCGGGAAATCTCGATACATTCTTCCTGGGTCACTCCATTGACCGGAACAAAGGGACACACATCGGTGGCTCCCATCCGGGGATGAGAACCATGATGAGTGGACATATCAATCAATTCTGCTGCCTTTTTTATGGAATTGAAAGCCGCTTCCTTCACCGCTTCCGGGGCTCCGATAAATGTGACCACCACCCGGTTCATATCAGGACCTGGATCCACATCCAGAAGCTTTGTGCCTTCCACTTTTTCGATTTCGTCTGTGATCTGCTTAATGACATTTTTATTGCGTCCTTCAGAAAAATTAGGAACGCACTCAATGATTTTTTCTTCCATTTCGTTCTCCTCTTTAAACAGGCATTACAAACCTGATCTATTTTACCTCTCAGACAAGCCAAACTAAAATTCAGGTGCGCCTGTCACGCCTTTCTCGCTTTAAGCAGAGAGCCTCTGCCCTTTGCCTCGCATCTGCAACCACCTCGGCTCATGAATAATCCAGGTCCTTTATTTTATGAAGAAAAATATTTCCCCATCCTGTCAAAAGCTTTATGGATTTCCTCTTCAGAAACACAAAAAGACATTCTTATATGGCCTTCCCCTTTAAAGGCAATCCCTGGAGTGGTAGAAACATGGGCTTTTTGAAGCATATTGATGGCAAATGTGCGGGAATCCTGATCCTGCTTGCGGATCATCCTGGGAAACATGAGATAGGACCCTTGGGGTTTCTTGTAAGAAAAAACATACGGCAGTTCTTCCAGTCGGGAACACATGAGATCCCTTGTTTTTTGATAATGACTGCGAAACTCTTCAATGCATTTCTGCGGACCTTTCAAAGCTTCCAGCGCTGCATATTGAGACACAACCGGAGCACAAATGCACAACGGAATATGGGCTTTTTTTATCTGCTCGATCAACTCTTTGGATGTGTGAAGGTACCCAATCCTCCATCCGGTCATGGCATAAGTTTTTGTAAAAGTAAATGTACTGATCACTCGGTCCTTGATACTCTCAATAGAACCAATGCTGAAATGTTTGATCCCATCAAATGTAAAGTACTCATAAGCTTCATCCGTTATCACCACAAGGTTATTCTTCTCAGCAATGCGAGCTATCGTACGCAGATCTTCCTCGCTGTACACAGCTCCCGTAGGATTATTGGGGGAGCTGAACAAAATAGCTTTAGTCTTCGAAGTCACCGCATCCTGAAGCCTATTGAGGTCCAGTTTAAAGCCCTGTTCTTCTAGGGTCGGAATCAGGACAGGCCTTCCAGAAGCCAATTCAACCTGTCTTATGTGGGTTGAGTATCCAGGGACAGGAATAATAACCTCATCTCCTGGGTCTACCAATGTCATGACCGCAGCCGTCAGCCCCTCAATGGCCCCCACGGTGACCAAAACTTCTGAAGCATCCGCTGAAATATGATTATCGCGCTTAAGCTTTCGGGCTATCTCAACACGCAGCTCATCTAATCCAGATGACTCAGAATATCCTCCAGTCAGTCCCTTCAAAACTGCCTCTGAGGCCGCTCGGTTAATATTTTCTGGTGTACCTGAAGTGGGCCTAGCCCAAGATAAAAAGGCTACGTCCTTGACTTCCTTGGATAAAGCCGTCATTTCATGAATGGCTGATTTTGGAATGGATACAACCTTTTTTGAAATAAGATCTTTTATTGACATGATAACTCCTTCTTTATAATAAAACCCGGACTATTCATAAAAAAAGGCAAATCGATTAACTCATGAATAGTTTAAGTCCGATTAAAATTATATAGTTTTACTCATAAAAAGAAAACACGATTTTAGATATCCCAAGCTGATTAATCTGAATCTTCCAGCTTAAAAGGAAAACTCAAATCCAGCATAAATTGATCTGGGTCTGCTGGGCCCATAAACATATCCTGAATCTCGGTTGACTCCCTTGTCCAGATCTTTTTGATAGGCGTCAAGAAGATTGAAAGCCCCGAGAGAAACAGTCACTTTGTATTGAGAGGACAGATTGATGGGGCGGCGTAATTTTATATCCAATACAACAAAGGGATCGGTGGTCTCCAGTCTATCTTCAAAAATATAGCCCGCAAAGTGCGGCACCTTCATAATTCCGGTATATTCAGCTGAAGCCTCTATATTAAAAATATTTGGGTTCGTATAATTCAGTTTTGCATATCCATAAGATCTGGGGGTCCTGAAAAAATGTCTTGTATTAAAGTCAGGCTCTGGTTCCTGAAGACGGCTTCTCTGGAGAGTCCACCCCAGGGTTAATGAAAAACGATTTTTCCATCTGTATCCCATATCAAAACTAACTCCATAAGTTTTAGATTCAGATCCATTGATTCTTCCAAACACCAGTGCATTTTCTCTGGGATCATACAACTTCTTATGCAGTATAAAAGTATCCAAAAGCAAAGTATAAAAACTCTCCACACTTAATTGAATCAAATTCTGTCCGAACTCTCTGCCGTAGTCAAGACCCGTACTGAGGCTGTAAGAACGTTCCTCTTTCAAATCCGGAGAATTATCAATGATCATCCCTTCCCCCCCTACTTGAGTGATATGCAGGTCTTCATCAAAAATCTGCGGAGCTCTGTATCCTGTCGATAAAGTCGTTCTCCAGCCCAGCTCTGAACTGAAATTGACCAATACACTCATCCGCGGGATAAAAATAAGATGATCTAAAACAGAATGCTTGCTAACCCTTAATCCAGTAAGCAGAGAAAAAGTTTGACTGAGGCTCAAGTCATCCTGGATAAAAAGACCCAGCTCATTATACTCATCCTCAATCATCCGGTCATAACCCAAGGCTCTATCCGTAAGGTCTTCTCCCTTGTATTGAGCCCCCAGGGTGAATAGATGAGATCCAGATTGATAATTGATCTGGCTGTTTAAAAACAGGATTGGATTTTGAGTGTTCCCATAAGCTTGGAGATCCTTATGAGAGCCATAATAAGTTTCTCTTTTTGCATCCAAATAGGAAAGAGAAACATTGTAATAAAGATTCTCTCTCAAATAATGATCCCAATCCACAGAAAGGTTTACCAAATCTGATTTTATCCATTCCGCAAGATTGGCTTCATGAGGAGGTTTCTCAAACAAGTCTCCTCCTCTTCTGTCCTCAAAAATGCGGAAAAAACTCAGCTTGAGTTTCCCTTTAATCCCTGGAAAATGATTGTAAAAATCGATCCCAAAGGAAGTGTCATCAAGGGATCCTAACTCCGAAAAATTATCTCCATCCAGATCAACCGGTCTCCTGTTTTTATAATTGGCAAACAAAAAGGCTTTGGTGTTCTCACTCTCGCTGACCAGACTGCTTCGAAAGCCAATATTAGAGAATGGATTACCTGAAATGGACTCCTGATGCATATTGATGAGGGTTAAATTTGACTTGGGTTCTCTGGTTATGACATTGATCACTCCCGCAACGGCATTTCCTCCGTATAAGGCAGATCCCCCTCCTTTGACCACTTCAATCCGATCCAGCATTTCTGAAGGAATCTGCTCCAATCCATACACTCCTATCATGGAAGAAAAAATGGGAGAATTATTAATAAGGACCTGAGAGTATTTTCCCTCCATACCATTTATACGAACCTGGGTGAAGTTGCAGTTCTGACATTTGTTTTCCACTCTAATTCCTGTCGTCAGAGAGAGAGATTCTGCAAGATTTTGAGACTGCTTATTTTTAATGTCAGTCTGAGTGATGATTTCAGTCTTTACCGGCACTTCAGAATATAATCTCTGTGTCCTGGTTGCTGTGACGACAATCTCCTCAGATAATTTTTTTGAAAGAATGATATGAAAATCACTCCGATCGCTTTCAAGATTGATTGAATCTGAAATATAATCCATATATCCTTCCCTATACACTTCCACATGGTAACTACCTGGTTTTATGCTTGTTATCTGAAAGCGTCCGTATGAGTCTGTCTTGACAGATATTCCTAACTCAGGTATCAAAATGAGCGCCCCAACGACGGGTTCATTCTGCATATCTTCAACTTTTCCTTCCAAACTCACCAAATTCCCAAGCTCCTGCCTTCGCTGCATTCTTTGCTGCTGAGCATAAGTTAGAGAAGTGAAAAGTGAAAACAAAACCAAAGTTAATATAATGTGTCTAAATCTCATCTTTTTCCTCACGATTGGTTAACCCTTTACTGGGGATGGCTTCACTGAAAAGCCTTGTCACAATACGAAACTTAAATCCAAAAAAAGGGAAATTTTATGATTGAGGAGGAGAACGAGAGAAAGGATGGACAGCTAGAATATTGACATAATGAGAACTTTGAATGGTCTGCAGGAAACCGATGACTGAGAGCTGAGGCAGAATAAAGAAATTTATTTGACTGATGGTCAGCGAAGAATGCATAAATTGACAAGCCGGGCAATCCCTCTCTTCAGTCAGGGTTTCTTCTGTATGGAAAAAATTGATAAAAAGAGTCACAGAAAAGAAGATAAAAAGAAATGTTAAATTTAAATATTTTCTTTTTCTTCCTTTTATGAACATTTTTAATATATTCTAACAAAATAGATTCAAATTGACAAACTCATTCTTTCTCTTCAGACGCAGCTAAAAAAACTGTAGGGATAAAAACATCACTAAGAAAACTGGTAGCGCTACGGGGATTCGAACCCCGGTTTGATGGCTGAGAACCACCCGTCCTAGTCCCCTAGACGATAGCGCCATCTAAAATGAATCCAAAAAATAACAGATTTATTTCCCCATGTCAATTTCATCATCGAGAGGGGTGAGATAACCTCTCCTGATTTCACCCCTTAAATCCTCTAATGAGATGATTGACTCAGAACTCCCCTGATGCCATCATGTTAACAATAATAAATTATTCCCGATTATCGAGGAGGGCCTTTCCAAGGCATTCGAAAGAATCTCAACGAGGATTCCTCTCGGGGCCCTCCTCTCTAAACCATTCAGATAAAGAGAAAAAAGGCCTCCTTTTTACCACGATATATAGGTCTCTTTTTTTTTAAATACCATATATGGGACACATAGTCAATCTTTTTTTATTCTTCTCTATCTTCCTATTATCTAAAATCACACAGGGCTCGATCAAATCTTTCTTAAGAAGGAGCGGTTATTAAGAGACTCTTTTGATGATGACAAGAGTCATATCATCCACTTGATCGGAGCCAGATGTGAATGAATCGACTTCTTCATGAATCTTATCCAAAAGCTTTGGCGCAGACAATTTGGAGTGATTTCGTAAAGATTTTATGAGTCCCTCCTCTTCGAATTCTTTATTTTCCTTATTTCTGCTTTCCGTAATTCCATCAGTAAAAAGAATGGCTATATCTCCAGGGCTTAAAGTCACTTTTCTTATTTCATAAACCTGGGAAGGAAACATTCCCAAGCATAAACCGCAGCTTTCTAAACGTTGGATTCCCCCTTTTTTATCGAGTATTAATGGAGGATTATGTCCGGCATTGATATATTTTAACTCACCGCTTTTTTTATCAAGCTCACAAAAGAAAAACGTAATAAAGCTATTGATAGGAGAGCTGTTGTATACAAAATCGTTCAGTTTTGCAGCCATTTTGTCTAATTTATATTGAGGATTGATATCCGAATGAAGAGCGGCTCTTAAAGAGGCCATGAGAAGGGAAGCACTGACTCCTTTCCCAGAAACATCAGCAACAATAATCCCCAAGCGTGAAGGATCAATAGAGATAAAATCATAATAATCCCCCCCGACTTGATAACAGGGGATGTTGCTGCCGGCAATCTCAAATTTTTCACAACTTGGATTTTTCTTTGGAAGAAAGTCTTTCTGAATTTGGGCAGCTAAAGAAAGCTCCCTTTCAATTCTTTCTTTTTCGATGGATTGGTCGATAAGTTTAGCGTTTTCAATCTTGATCGCAGCCAAATTGGACAAAAGGGTCAACAATCTCAGGTCCTCATCAGAGAATTTATCAAGAATGGATATTCGGTCAGAATAGATGATCCCGATAATCTCTTTATTATTCCATAAAGGTACACACATTGCAGAATGGATGTTTAAGTTGATGACACTCTCCTGAGCTTTGAAACGTGTATCAGCTTGGACATCAGAAGCCAGAACCGCAGAATGTTTATTGACAACCATATTGATAATACTCTGGCTCAGTTGAATCCTCTGATTTATAAGCTTCTTGTTATTGATCCGAACTACTTTTGAAACGAGTTGAGCAGGATTGCCTTCTTTCAGCATCATAATTCCTCTGTCCATAGGAAGATTCTCATTTATTAGATCCATTATGTGCTCTAAGAGTTCATTTAAAGGCATATGAAGAACCAGGGCCTTGCTGACTTCGCTTAGGGCAGAGAAAGATCTGTGTTCTGATTTAAGCCTTTCTATATCAAAAGGCTTTGCCGCAGCTTTTTTTATTGTTGTGCTGATATCAGACTTCTTCAGAATATCTTTCAGATTCATGACGGTGTTTATATTTGCAGAGGAGGATGGGTCATCAGTGACTTCAACATTTGTCGAAAGCTCCTTATCGAAGATAATTCTTGTAGAACCGATAAGGATTTCATCTCCTTTATTAAGCTCCGTCTCAGATAAAATTTTATGACCGTTCAGAAAAGTTCCATTTTTGCTGTCGTTATCTCGAATCGAATACCCTGTTTCTGAAGAATAAACAAAGGCATGATGCCCGGAACTAAACGGATCATGAATGGAAATATCATTGTCAGCAGACCTCCCTACAGAGACCTTCTGCTTCTTGAGAGGAAAACGGAAAAATTCTCCCTTTTTTGAATAAACATAGAGTATTGACATTGGATTTTAGTGTTTTGATTATAATATTAAAAGGCAAAAGATTTCAAGAAAACTAGGTTTTTTCTAAATCTATAAGCATTTTTTGACATTTTCTGACTTTATCTTCAAAAGGAATATCATCGATCAAGGGCAGAAGAAACTCCTTTATTTCTTTTCTTAACATGTTGTCAAGAAGCTCGATAGAATAATCTATTAATTTTTTTGTTCCGGTACAAATGTTTTGATAGGCTCTCATGATATCTTCCCTGGAATAAATTAGACTTATCAATTCAAAAATATGTTTGAGAGAGCGAGCTAAATCATTTTCTAAATCTGTAACCAAAGGCTCTTTTTTCTCTTCTGCCATTAAGTCATGCATTTCTATCAAAATCAGGTAACTTTCTTTTATTTTCTGAATTATCTCAGGCAGTATGATCTCTCTCTGAAACATAAGTTGTGAGTTATTAGATCTCATTTTATATAGAGCTTCGATTATTTCATCCTCTACATCTTTTCTCCCTCTTTTTAATTCTAAAGCTAATAAATCGGATGCTCTTTGAGAACCTATTCTTACAAGGATATCAGGAATGGTTTTTCGTATATGAACATTTTCTTCAGAGTCCCCCAAATAATCCTTTAACGTTCCTATTATCTTAACTCCATATTCTACCAAGGCCTGGCTGGCTATTTGACGGGCAGTTGGCTTGCTCAACTGCTGAATAATGAGATGGACAAGCTCCCTTCTTCTTAACCTTCCCGCACTCTCAATGGCATATCTACTGACTTCTGGCGACTCATCCCTAAGCAGTTTACCAAGATTATTGATGAGGTTTGAGGTTGGCTTCATCATTCCCAGGGCTTTGGCTGCTTCCATCCTGGATACCTCTGTCTCCCTGTTTGGTTCATTCACAATCATATCGATCTTTTCCTGCATGAGCTCCTGATAGACATTCAGGGACATGATTTCCTTAATTTGAGTGTCAAGGCTATCATCTTCCAGAGCATCATCAATTTCTGGAATTAATACTTCTCCATCCAATTCTAGAAGTGCGTCCATGGAACCAGCTCTTATTTCGTCAGATTTATATGAGATTATCTTTTTCAGTTCAGGGCTCATCCCTTTTCTTTTAACGAGGTCGAAAAGATTCATAGCATATAAAACCGAACTCCTTTCTCTGCTTTGAATCGTATCAAAGACCAGCTTTGTCATGTCAATATCAATATTCTCACTTACAAATTTATCAGCATCCTGCCATTTAATCTTCAAGTTTTTCTTTACAATAGTTACATATTCTCTGGTAATCATTAGATTGAACAGAATCCAAAAAAGGATAACAGCCATCGTGACGAAACTAATTTGTTTTAAATTAAAATGAAGGACTGTAAAAAACAGAAGAATAAGAAGGGCTCCCAAGCCTTTAGCAAACTTGTTCACGAACATATCGATGAATACTTTAGCTCTATATTTAATGTCAGGAGGAATTGGGATGTACAGCAGCTCCCTGACAGATTGACTGAGTGAATGAGCTAGGCTTTTATCAGTACCTTTGATGATGACAGCCCAATAAATCAACGGAATGATAGGCACCAATAGAATGGCACCAGAGCAGATTAATAAAAACAAGGGGGCAATCAAAAGAGCGATACGGATTCCAAAATTTTTCAGGATGCGGTTGGTCAATAAAATATGAAACAAAGAGGAAAAAATAAGCAATACTGTAAAAAAAGTGCCCAGAAAAGTAGTCCTCAAATCCGTATTTTCATATGTCATTTTAATGATAGTGTTAAACTGAAAATCAATCAGAGTCGTTACAATAATAGCCGCAGTCATAATTCCGCTCATGATCATTAAATGACGATTCTTTTTTAGCTGGTGAAAACTCTTGATGTAACCAACCTTTGGTTTAATCTCCTTATTTGATATCTCAGGCTCTTCTCTTTTTTCTTTTCGAATAACTTGATGAACAAGCTTGACGATTAACAAACAAAATGCCAGTAAAATAGGGCAGGCTAAGAGCAGGTTTTCGGTTCCAAAGCTTTTTGCCAAAAAAGTGGCAAGAAGAGATCCTGCAATCCCACCTAAAAGCCCCCCGCTGACTAAAAACCCAACCAATCTTCTTGCTTGTCGAGGATTATAGATATCATTGACTAAAATCCAGAATTGTGTGACCGAAGTTACCGTAAATATATCTGCCCAAAACCAGTAAATCATAGAAAGCCACGGCCATTGGAGTTTAAAGAGAAGCCAAAATAGGAGTAAATTAGAAATAAAAAAAGCCAAACTGATAGATATGTACAGCTCCCTCTTCATGGCATGCAGCAACTTATAGTTTAAAGAGATCACAAAGCCCATAAGAAGAGCCGTTAAAAGATAGGCAAAAGGAAGCTCATCAGGATTAAGCCATTTCAGAAAAAGAGAAATTTTAACAGGTTTAATAATGTAGGCGGAAGAAGTGATTAAAAAGAAATAAAAAAATAACAGCACACAGGATAAAGTTTCTTCCGGTCTAGCATCAACAAAGCGTGATAAAATTTTGTGAGTTTGGCTCTTTCTCATACTAACCTGACCTATTCATAAAAAAATGGCGATTAAAATTAAAATACAAACAGAAAAAATGTTCAAGACATTGTTCTTGAAAAAATCCTGCCTATCGTTGAAAATAAATTAATCATGAAAACATCGCCATTTTTTTACCATTGAGGCAAGTCGATCTCATTGCATCTGCTTCGTACCAGGGCATTCGTAGTGAAAGACCACGACTTCATGCCCTGCGCCTTGCATCTGCAGCAACCTCGGCTTGTGAACAACCCAGGCTAATAATCTATAGAATTTGGAACCCTTTTAATAGGGTCCGGTATCGCTTCACTCTTTCTTCAATAGGAAGCTTCTCAATGAGTGGAAAGATTAGATCCTTTATCTCTTTCTGCAATATATTATCAAGAAGTTCCTCTGCATAAGCCATTAATTCCTTTGTCCCAACCCTTATATTCTGATAAGCTTTATGGATATCCTTGTGTGGATAAATAAGTCCCAGCAGCTTAAAAATATTCATCAAAGAAATCTCCAGGTCTTTCGACAAGTTTTCACTCATCTCTTGCTTTCTCTCCATTGATTTTGAATCATAAAAATCAATAAGAGTCTGAATGTGTTTCTTTATTAATTCAGCAATTTTAGTCTTAACGATCCCTTTTTGGAATTGAATATCAGGTCTTTCAGACCGAATTTTATCCAAAGCATCTATGAGTTCAATATCTATATCTCCCCTATCTTCCTTAAGTACCCAAGTAAGGAAATCAGCAGCCTCTTGAGTCCCGATGTTTGCCAAAACTGAGGTGGCTCCTTTTCGTAGTTCAATATCCTCTTCAGAATCTCCTACATAGTCCGCTAGAGTACCTGTGACTCTTGAGCCGTATTTTTCAAGGGCGGCACTGGCCTCTTGTCTGGTAAAAGGGCTGTACAACTTCTGGATTAAAGCGGAAACATGCTCTCTTTTCTGCAACTTGGCTGCGCTTTCAATCGCATATCTGCTCACCTCCGGCGATTCATCCCGGAGGAATTCTTCAAGTTTCTGGGTAAGTGGAGAATGAGATTCCATCAACCCTATGGCTTTAGCCGCTTCCATCTTCGCTGTCTCAGCCTTCGTACTTTCATCGACCAATACTTTTTCGAAATAGCCTTCCATCAATTTCTGATATACATCCAAGGACATAATCTCTTTAACTTCTTTTCCCAAGACCTCTTCCCTGATATAATCATCCGTCTCAGGAACTAAAGATGTTTCTCCATTCTCAAAAAGCATACCTAATGAAGAGACCCTTACTTCATCTGATTTGTAAGAGATTAATTTTTTAACTTCAGGGGTGAGTTTATTTTGTTTTATCAAGTCTAAAAGATTCATAGCATATAAGACTGAACTTCGATTCTTGCTTTCCAGAGTATCAAAAACCAATTTGGTATAATTCAGATCCACCTTTTCAGTGACTGATCTATCGGCTCTCTCCCATTTCATCTCTAATTTTTTTTTGACAGTATTCGTGTATTCTTTACTGATCTTCAGATTAAAGAATGTCCATGCCAAAATAAAAACAACGATAATAGCGCTCACAACCTGGACTCTGGTATCCCAATTAAGATTGAGAAAGATAAAGATTAAAAGTATCAGTGCTCCGATACCTTTGGCAAACCTATTGAGAAACATATCGATGAATATTTTTGCTTTGTACTTGAATTTTGATGAGATAGGTATATAGAGAAGCTCTCGAACAGACTGGTTTAGGGAAAAGGAAAGGCTTTTATCGCTGCCTTTGATGATGACAGCCAATATAACACCTGGATAAGCAGCAATCCCTAAAGAACAAATGAGCAATATCAGAGGGTAAACCAAGAGCGCAAAACGAATACCAAAACGCCTGATAAGACTGCTTGTCATTAAAAGTTGAACAAAAAAAGGAATAACCAACATCGCTGCATGAAAATATCCAAAAAAGGTTTGCTTATAATTCGCATGTATCTCGAAGTCAATGACACTTTTATACTGCCAATCAATCAATGTTGACACAATAAATGTTATTGTCACCACTGCTGCCAGAAGCTTTAAATAGTAATTTTTTTTTACAGTATCAAAGCAATCTTTAAAACCTACTTTAGCTGTTCCTTCCCTGTTCTCATCATCTTTTTTCTCGTCTTCATCTTCTGTAGATATCCTTTTCCTTTGCCAAATGAATATATAATTAACAATAAAAACACTGATTATCAGCATCCCGGCAGCGATAAAAAGAAGATAGTCAGAATAATTGAAACCTAAAAAACCGGTCATTAACCCGCCAAAAACACCTCCCAATATTCCCCCACTGCCAAAAAATCCGATCAGTCTTTTGGCTTCCCTGGGATTGAAAATATCGTTAACTAATATCCAGAATTGTGTAACAAGGACGACGACAAAAATGTTCGCCCATATCCAGAAAACCAGAGGCATCCAATGGAATCCTTTTATGAAGAATAAGCCTGAGAGGAGGCTAGTAGAAATGAAAAAAATGAGGCTGGAGGGTATTAAAATGTGTCTTGGAACCTTGAATTGAATTTTGGAATAAAAAGAAACAAAAAATAGCATTATTAACGCTGTTAACAAGTAGGCAATTGGGAGTTGATTTGATCCATTCACAATTAAATATTGTGCATCCCTAACAGGTTTAATAATGTAATATGGGGCCATGATTAGGAAAAAATAAAAAAAGAGGAGAATAGAGATATTCTTTTCCCCTTTTTTGATCTCTACAATACGCGATAGGATCTTATATGGACGATTTTTAGCCATGGAATGACCCTGGTGTAAAACGATTATAGCAAGACCTAATCTTTAAAAAAGCTCCCCAATGCCAGCTCTTCATCATCAAAGATTTCAAGGACTTTTGTAAGCATCGTAATCTGAAAGATGATAAAGAGTTTTTTCGATATTTTTGCTATCTTCAGTTTTCCACCTATATTATGGGTAGAAATATAGCTGGCTAAAATCTCTCCTATTCCAAAGCTATCTATAAATTCAACATTATTAAAATTGAGGAGGATGTTTTTTTTCCCATCATCTAATTGATCTTTGACAAGTTGGTGTAGAGTCACATCAGTTAAATCTGATCTTCTGATTTCACCCTTTATGTCAAAAATGACGACATTGTTTTTTTCTCTTACATTTATTTCCATCCTTTTTACCTTATCTCTCTTGTTTGAGATATTTTCCCTTCTTCATTAGCTTTTATCAAAAGAAAAATCGAAAGTCAATCAAAATTCTGACTATCCGGTCTGTTCCATCTATTGAGTCTGTTCAGTTTTAATTTACTTAATTTGATTGCTTTGTTTAGCTTAAAATGAGAAGAATCTATCCTTTTCTAATTGTATTGACTTCATACGACTTGTTGTGAGAAACTCATTTAGAAAAATCTAGTGGAGGGGATGTTATGAAGAACCGGGAAAATGAAGCAATAAAGATGGGTTCAGAAAAATCGCCTGGATTCGCTATCAGAATTCTTAGAATTTTCACAGTCATTCATCCAGATGAAATTCCAACAGTTTTGCTTTTATCTCTTAATGTCTTTTTAATTCTTGCTAGTTATTACATTTTAAAGCCAATAAGAGAAGCTCTGATATTAGCAGGGAAGGGTGCTGAAATTAAAGCCTATCTTAGTGGGGCCATAGCCATTTTGTTTATTTTTGTAGTTAAAATATTCAGCAGTATTGCTTCTAGGGTACCGCGTCATAAATTAATAACCTGGGTAACACTCTTCTTCATTTCCAATCTAGTTATCTTTTATATACTTTCTTTATCTGAAGTTTCATTGGGGACAATAGGTATCCTGTTTTACATCTGGATTGGGATCTTTAACCTAATGATTGTTGCCCAGTTTTGGGGTTTTGCTAATGACCTATACACCGAAGAAGCAGGAAAAAGGCTGTTTCCGATCATTATGTTCGGAGCGAACTTCGGAGCCTTTTTCGGCCCTAAGATTCATCTCTGGCTCCTGAGGTCCTTTGGTCTCTATAGATTAATGCTGCTCGTAAGCGGCATTCTTGGAATTTGCATTCTATTGACCTTGATCATTCATAAAAGAGACATTGAAAAACCTGAGAATGCTGTATCTAAAAAAAGCGTTCAGAACGAATCGGCGAAAAAAGAGAAGGAGAAACCCCTTAAAAAGGGAGGAGGTTTTCGGTTGGTTTTTAAGAGCAGATATCTTCTTTACATAGCTTTTCTTGTTCTGCTACTTAATTTCGTCAACACCAATGGCGAATATGTATTAGGAAAAGTCATCATCCATGATGCCACAAGAGCTTTGGAAATGGGCACTGCTGGGGGTTTAGATAAGTCAGAACTTATCAGCAGACTGTATGCAAATTTCTTTTTTATCGTTAACCTTACTGCAATGATTTTTCAGCTATTCTTGATGTCTCGAATTTTCAAGTGGTTTGGAGTTAGAGGAGCTGTTTTCATTCTGCCTATCATGGCCCTGGGAGGATATCTCTTTGTCGCTTTTGGAGTAACCCTGGCCATAATCAGATGGGCCAAAATAATGGAGAACAGCACGGATTACTCTATTATGAATGCAACCCGGCATGCTCTTTTTCTCATAACTTCAAGAGAGGCCAAATACAAAGCAAAAGCAGCCATTGACACTTTCTTCACCCGTGCAGGTGATGTGTCATCAGCCCTGTTTGTTTTCATAGTCACGACATTTTTTGCCGTTAACGTAGAGAATATAGAAAACGTTGCTCTATTAAATATAGTTCTCATATTGATTTGGATAATCCTTTGTTTCTTAATTTCCCGACAGCATAAAAAACTATCGGCCCCACAATCTGGATAATAAAAGTGATGAGTGAGAAATGGGGAGTCAATAAAGCTTTGTAACGGGTTACCGCAAATCTTTAACTTTAAGGATTCCGCCTGAATCCTGGGCAATGTAGAGATACCCTTTATCGTCTAATGTAATCCCCTCCTGGTTATCCCCGAGGAAAGCATATTCATTAACTAACATCCCCTCCAGGGTTATCTCCACAAGGATGTTATCAGCATCACTCACGACATTTAAGAGGCTTGTCTTAGAATCATAATACATGGCTGCAGGGTCATCCATCTTAAAAGGCAAAACCCGGATAATTCTAGCTTCAGCTGTTTCAGCTCGGCTCGATTTTAAAGGGACCAGAACTTCCATTATACAGGAAGGATCCCATTGGTTGCCGACGTAAAAAGTCCCTCCCTCAGGATGATTTTCATCTGAGACAAAAGCAATAGATTCTATACCGTTATCGTAGCCTTCTTCCTGCTTTTGGAGGAAGTTGGGATCACCTTCGAATTCCCTATTTATGGGAAATTTTCGGATGACTTCCTTTTTGTCCGGGTCAAACTCAAGAATGACATCCATGCCTTCATAGACTATGTATAAAAATCCTGACTGAGGATTTACTGTGACTCCCTCCAAATCTCCGGGAACTTTTTGATTAAAGACCGGGGTTCCGTTCGTCTCAATTTCAGCAATCTCTCCCTCATCACTCACTACAAAAAGAGTTTTTCTCTGAGGATGAAAGCATATGCCGGAAGGCTCGGTAAAATTTTGCTGGTCAATGTCTCCGCCAAATCCCTGCACATCCAACCATTTATAAGGGAAACGAATACTTGGAGCGTATTTTGCAGATGAACAAGATGCTAATAACATTATACCGATTAATAAATAAAACTTTATTCTCATTTTTGACTCCTCTTCAAAAAACCAATTTTCAAATCTCAGCAGCTTCATTTATCTATGAAATGAAACCTTATACTATCAAAGAAATTCATGTCAATTCAAATTATTGGTAGAAACTCAGGTTAATTTGATTTTTAAAAAAAATAGATTTATATTATTGATAAAATCGTTGGGATAATAAACGAATTAGGAAAAAGGGAAATGAGACAAAAAAGTTTTTTTAGTATTTTTTTATTTTTTTTTATAGCTCAAGGCTATGCAGCGATCTGCCAATTCACTCCTGCTGAGATTGCTCAAAGGGAAGAACTAGAAGAATTCCTCAAAACTGCGGAAATCATAAAATCTGAAGATATAGGAGAGGGAGTTACAAAACCACTGAAGCTTACCTTAAAAAGGGAAGATGTCGTAAGATATGGTGTATGGAAAAATCCCAGCGGCATTCAGAAAGGCCAGCTAGAGGGCTGGCAGTATGAAATTGCTGCTTATGAGATGGATAAACTTCTGGGATTAAACATGCTTCCACCCACTGTCGAGAGAAACCTCAACGGATTGCGAGGGTCTCTTCAGCTCTGGATAGAGTCTCAATTCAGCGATCTGGAAATGAGGGAAAAAGGAATGAGTATTCCTGAGGCTGAGCTCCTGCAGTGGTCAAAAATGAAGTATCTAGCAAGAGCCTTTGACTGTTTGATTGCCAACGACGACCGAACTCAGCAGAATTTACGCTACACTAAAGATTGGAGGACGATCCTCATCGATCATTCCCGCTCTTTCCGCTCCAGCAAAAAATACACGAAAAGACTCATTTATGGTAAAAAAGGCATAAAGGGCACATTCCTTATCAGATACCTCCCCAGAACCTTCGTAGGAAAGGTTAAAGCCCTAAATATTGATGATATAAAGAATGATGTGGGACCTTATTTAAATGACAGAGAGATCGAAGCTGTCATCAAACGTAAAGATCTTCTCCTCAAGGAAATCCAAGAGATGATAAAAGAAAATGGTGAAAATAAGGTTTTGTACTGATTCTTAGGTTTGAGCTCCATTCATTTTAATTCTCTTATACATAGTCAGGATATTTTGCTTATTTTCACGCTTATAATCAAATCCATCCATAAGTTTGCGCGAAATGAAGATTCCAAATCCCCCCTTTTTGCCTTTCATGATAATTTCCTCAATATTAGGTTTTTTTGATTTTTTGGGGTTAAAAGGAATTCCCCAATCCCTTATTTCAAAAAATAGCCTCTCTTGTTCCTGCCAAATCTTAAGAGAAATTTCCCCATTATCCTCAGGATAAGCATACCTGATGATATTTATACATATCTCCAGAATAGATAATTCGATCAAATAATAGGCATGACTCGAAAGATTCAGTACCTGGAGATTTTCTCTTAAAAAAGTTCTTATTTTCTCTACTTCTGCAAGATCGCCCGCAACTTTTAATGTGTCCATCTTGATTTTGATCTCATTTTTTAACACTTAGGCACCCTTCCTCTAAGCTCTTAGATAATCTATATCAAAAGCAAAAATGATGTCAAATGGGAATTACTGATCTAGTCTGTTTAGGTTTGTATAAATCGGCAGATTCTCTGTTGACTGGAACTATCTTCTTTATTTATGATTCATGAGAAAAGGTGAAAATTTGATGGGATGGAGTAAAAATCATTATCAAAAAAAGAAGCAAATTCTTACATTTCAAAAAGAATGCCGGGGGCGGGACTCGAACCCGCACAGAGGAAAACCTCCGAGGGATTTTAAGTCCCTGAAATTCTCGGCATAAACGCCTGAAAACAATAGGGATGTCACGCATGGGCCTCTTCCAAGGGACGATCCGGGGACGACCCGGCCCCGAAGTCAAGAACCTCGATCTCGCTGGCCACCCGGATGATCTTTCTCTCAAGGTCAACGTCCTTCCGCTTGATCACCACTATTTCGCCTGCTCTCATTCCGGTGTAGACCGCACAGCAGGCCACCGGGTAAAAATCCCCTGAGCAGTTATTGAGGAATTTCCGGGCCTCGCTCTCTTCGTAGTAGTCAAATCCCTTCTGGTTCTCCTTCATCCATTGGTCAATCTGTTCCTTCCTGAACCTCAGGAATCTCCCGGTTTTCACGTAGGGAATCCGGTTGTAGTGCACCCATTCGTACAGCCTCTGCTTCTTTATCCTCAGCATCCCGCATACCTCCTCCGGGATCAGCAGTTTTTCCATTTTCATTCTCTTTTTTCTCTCCCCGCTTCTCAATATCTGGATGAAACGTATGACAAGAAGATTCTTCTCAGCCTTCCGGCTGAAGAAGTTATTAACGGCGAATACAAACTCGGGAAAGTGGCTTACGGAGGCCGGGAATATTATCCTTTCGGTCTGCGGGAAAATGAATGGCTGAGGCATATCGGGATATTCGGAACGACTGGTTCGGGTAAAACTAACACCGCCTTTATTCTGCTGTGGAATCTGGTAAAAAAGAATAAACCATTCCTCATTCTGGACTGGAAGCGTAACTACAGGGACCTTCTTGCCTTTGATGAATTTAGAGATACGAAGGTTTACACTATAGGAAGGGATATATCCCCTCTTTTCTTCAATCCGCTCATTCCTCCAGAGGGGACGAATCCCAGGCCCTGGCTTAAAAAGCTGATTGAAGTGCTCTGTCATGCCTATTTTTTAGGGGAAGGAGTAGCATTTCTACTCCAGAAATCCATTGACCAGGCTTATTCAGATTTCGGGATTTATGAGGGAAATTCAGTAAAATATCCCACCTTCAAGGAAGTGCTTGAAATACTTGAGAGTATGAAGGTAAAAGGCAGAAAAGCGCTGTGGATGGATTCTACGCTTAGGACATTAGGGGTATTATGTTTTGGAGAGTTCAGTAAGGTTCTTAATGTCAGGAAGCCCTATCCCCTGGCAGATTTACTGAAAGAAAACGTTATTCTGGAGCTGGATGCCCTTACCAGTTCGGATAAAACTTTTTTCATTGAGACTCTTCTGCTTTGGATTCACCATTTCAGGCTCCAAGAGAAGGATAGAGAGGTATTCAAGCACACTATTATTTTAGAAGAATCTCACCACGTTTTGCTCCGGAAGAAGCAAGAAATTACAGGAACAGAAGCGATAACGGACATAATTCTCCGTGAAATAAGGGAGCTGGGTGAATCTATAATCCTGATTGACCAGCACCCTTCCCTGATTTCCATGCCTGCCCTTGGAAATACGTATACGACAGTATGCTTTGGATTGAAGCACAGGGCGGACATGCGGACGATCAGCGAATCCTTACTGCTTGAAAGGGAACAGGTTGACTTCCTGGGACAGCTTGAGACCGGCATGGCAATTACGAAACTTCAGGGGAGGTACTTCAAGCCTTTTCTGGTGAAGTTTCCTCTATTCCCAATAAAAAAAGGAATTATTTCGGATGAGGAAATAAAAGAGAAAATGATAAGTTATTCGGATGAAAGCGAAGTAGTTAGGCTTGATGAAGGGACAAAGAAACCTGTTAGCTCCTTCAAGGGTGAAGTTAAAAGGGAGAAGAAAAAGGTTGTTCTGACGGATGACGAGCGGAGTTTTCTTATAGACATAGGGAAAAATCCTGTGTCCGGAGTGGTTTCAAGATACATCCGGTTGGGATTTAACAGGTATAAGGGGAACAAGATTCAAAAGGAGCTGATTGATAAAGGACTGATTTACTGGAAGCCGGTTTCTACGAGAAAAGGCCGGCTGAAGGTGCTGGTCCTGACGGATAAAGGAAAGAAAGCGATATCTGATGTGAAGATTGAGAAAATATTCAACAAAAGAGGGAGTTTCGAGCACGAATACGCAAAGTTCAGGGTCAGCGAAAATTTTCGTAAAAAGGGATACTGGGTCACCTATGAATACAAAATCGGAGATGGAAAGACAGTGGATTTGGTTGCTGAGAAGGGCGGAAATAGGATTGCTATAGAAATTGAGACCGGGAAGAGTGATCAGATTTATAATATAAGGAAGAATCTAGAGAATGGATTTGATGAAATCATCTCTGTGACTCATAGTAATAAAATTAAAGAACAGATAAAAGTGCAACTTAAAGAATCAGGATTATATAAAGAGAAAAGAATTAAATTACTCAATATTACTGACGTATCAAAGAGTTAGATATCACATTTTACAATTAGGGATCTCTTTGCCCAGAGAGAATTGCAATAATATTAACGACAGATGCACTTGCCTCAGCACAGAGTGCAGCCTCACGGAATGTAGCAGTTCTTCTGTGTTGAAGATCATTAGCAAGATCCAAAGATGCCTTTGCGTGCTTCCGAGCAATCTCATTGGCACCACCTGCAAGCTCCACTGCCAGGTATGCATCAAGCATTCTTTTCGCATCTGTTTTACTTGGCGTCTTCCCATCCTGCGTATGATGCCTTTCAGCATTATACACCGTCTGTGCAAGCGAAATTAGGGTTTCACGACAGAGAAGACCAACGGTTTGATACTGTTCTTCACTTGACGACTCCTCGAGATTCCTGCGAATTCTTCCTAAAGATTGATCGACTTTAGGCCATCCTGTCAAATCCTCGAAAACTTCGACTCCCCTTCCAGTCGAGCCCTGTCTCAGACGTTTTAAAAGAGGTGCATAGAGACCCTTGATATATTTTCGGCGAGATTGGTAAGTAGGCAGATCTCCACTACTCCATTTACCATACCAATCCCATAAATCCTTGTAAGGATTGGGATTAGTAAAACTAAGGTCTTGGAGTTTCTTTTCTAAGCTTTTCACACTTTCACGGTATTGATCATTTACAGAGTTAATACGGGGACCACCTGTTGCTACTGATATCATCAGGTTTATCTGACCTTCTATCTCCTGTATCAATTCAGCTTTCTCGGCATCTTCGTCTTTAAAGGACTCAGGATCAAGTCGATATATCACTTCTGTAATTTCCATATCATTTTCTCGCGGAGGCCATACTTCTAGAATAGCATTGAAGATAACCTGTTTGTCATCTTCTGGAAGATCCTTTAAACGCTCATAATCTTGTATGGGTGCGTAGATTTCAGCAGTAGTCAATCGTGAAAAAGAAAGGCTTCCGTAAGTTCCGGAAATATTGAAATTAGCCTCAGCATGTTTTAAAAGAACAGCTAGATCTGACCGAAATCGGTGTTTTAAAACTTTAATAACAGCATATAAAGATTCCATTTTATTGCCAACATTTAGTCCTTATTATAAAAAAAATCTTAACAGATATACTAAAGGTTGTCGAACCTTTATCAATTGAACGGATCCATTTCTCTTTAATAAAAACGTAATATTAAAATAAGAAATTACTTAATCCTCGTCTGGGAAATATCTTCTGATTTCTATTTTATTCGCTTTTTTATACTTTTATATATTTTAAACTCCAAGGCTTTCTTCTATAAGGCATTATTTTTGATGACTGAGTACACATCTCTCGGCCTCATCAGATCCATCATCAAATGTTGTTATTTCTGCATCTGTATCCTTTCCAGCAGGCCAATCAGAAAACTCCTGGGCCATGTGATTTATAGACATGATCATCCCATTATCTAAACTATTTGAAGACCAAAGTCCTATGTCTCCATCACCTTCAAAGCCCGGACCATCCATTTCAGCTGCTATAAAATAAACACTTTTAAAATCTTTAGATTTTACTGCCCAACCTTCTCTTAAAGAGCCACCGGAATAATTAAGGCCGGATTCAATTGCCTGTAATTTTTCTGAGGACACCTTGATACATCTTTCTGGTGGGGATGATTTGCCACAATAATAAAATAAGAATAGCAATAACGCTACCAGGCTTATCCATTTAACATCTTTAATCATTTTAATTCTCCTTTAAATAAATATCTTTAATCTGAAGTGGTCTGGTTGTCAAGACCAAATCTGATCTTTTTTTAAGGTGTATATCCTTTAACATGCTGAAGCCATTTGCATCTGACGATAAGCCTCAAGG
>CAZRGM010000043.1:0-3057 GCA_964599635.1 uncultured Eubacteriales bacterium
AAGAAGAATACACCAATGAGCCAAAGCACAACGCCTGGGAAATTTCCACAAATAATGGACTTTTTGATAGTAATTCTAAGATGGAGCTCGTTTTAGAAAAAAATAACCCCAACATACTCTATAAAAGACATGGAGAGCCTCAAATAAATTCGACTGCACTCTATCAGGAAGCCCTGTCCGGCGCCCAATTCTACTTCTCAATGCTGGAAAATCCTCCAGAAGGATATTACAAAAAGAAGATCGCTCTGCAATTGGTGGAAAATGCCCTTGCCAAAATCCTGATCATTGATGAAAGAGCCGCAAATTATTACCTGGACAGTGCATCCGAAATTAAGGAAAGGATCAAAGAGAAAAACGCAGGGATACATATAGTTCTCGGATTTACCTACAAAACAAAAAAATACATGGTTGTTGAGAGGGATATTAATTCTTCAGGACAGTTAATTTTAGATGATCCCAATCTATTTTATAACTACATTATCATCCATCAAGGGATTTTGGATAAAATTACGCCTGATAGAGATTCTTCAGAAGATGAGGATACGTATCGGGATAATTTGATATCTTTTCTTAAAGAGCACTGCGATTTAC
Source organism: uncultured Eubacteriales bacterium (assembly GCA_964599635.1). Lineage (GTDB taxonomy): Bacteria > Acidobacteriota > Aminicenantia > Aminicenantales > Aminicenantaceae > WJMT01. Next base: position 592 of record CAZRGM010000043.1, read on the forward strand.
TTGTTGTTACTTCCGGGCGCGGCCATCCCGATACATTAAAAAAAGATTTGAAGTTTTTACCATTTTCAAACCTTGAATCATTTCTCATGAAGCCTTATCACGAAAAATTTCTGTTAGTTCAAGCCTTAAATCAACTCATCAGAAAAGAGGAAGGATAATGAACCGAAAATATATCTTTATTCCTAAATCGGGAGAAGAGTTAGGAAAAGTGAAAGTAAGGACCCATAAACCAGCAATAAAGATGACATTGCAAGTTCAAAATTCTACTATTACTCACACTCTTTATGACAGTGAAAAACCAGATGTTTATATCCTACAGCCAGCAAGCGCTAGAAACAATGGCGATTCGTGGACTGCTGAAAAATTTACTTGCCTATATAATATAATCAGAAACAGAGACAAAAATAATTTTTCAGAGGAAGTAGAAATAGTATTTGCTATTCATTGGGGTGGAATAGATTCTGTTGAACTGAGGATGAAGATGTGCGATAAAGTAAGAATAGGCCTAACTGAAGATATAAAAACAAAGCTGATATTAACCCATTATTCAGGAACATTTGATAACAAGGGAGATGGAAATATCCTTCACCGAATTAAAGGTGGTGAAGGAAAAATTGAGGACTTAGTTGAAAGGGTAGAAAAAAGGATAATAGAAGAGGTATTTTTAAGATCGGCAAAAGACTTACAAGAAATAAGACAATCCCTATTAGTTGCATTTTATTATTTGAGTTCGAAAAAAGAGCTAAAAGAAAAAATAACAGAAGTAAGATCCAAGCTCCAGACATTGGAGGCTGATAAAAGCATTTTAAAAGAACTCAATAATGAAATTTCAGAAATTGAAAAATCAATAGGTAAAGGGATTTCTGCAAGTGGCTCCCCCTGCAAAAAAAAAATAAAAAACATCGATAAATATCTCGAGAACCTAATTGACAATCAGTTAGAAAAGGCAGGTGAAAAACCGTTTTATGGGCGCTGATCATATCTGGTTCATAAGTGGCAAGGAATTTCCTTTTGTGCCAAGGGCACTTAATGAAAGATACTTAAAATTTAACCATTTTGTTAAGGTTAATTTAGAAAGTAGCAATGCTGCCTTCAAGGATGAATCCGTATTAATTATATTTGAACCGGTGAAAATTGATGGAATCAATTATTCGATATATAAAATATGGAAACGCTACTTTGAATTGCATTTTCCTTTGTCAAAAATCATTGTTGCTGGATTCATTAATCAAAAGGACCTCAATTACCTGGATTTATTAAATCTACCTGACGATTTCCAGACGTTCCTTTCACATGCCTTGCCAGTCAACGCAGATTGGGAAGCCCCTGTTGATTGCACCGACACTCTTGAAAAGATGAAACAATTTTTTAAAGGCCATGGTAGAGAGAGCCTGATATCCCAATTAAACAGGATCCAACAGTCCCTGAATGTTGTATATGTAACTGTCATGAATGATAAAAATAGCTTCCAGGAAGTCCGAGATTCGCTTCTTTTCCCCTATTTTATGCCGGAGTGGAGAGAGTTAAGCCGCCGTTGGGATAACTATTTTTCTCTTTTTGAATATCTTCCTTTTTTGCCTATAATGCAATCAGTTGATAATACGTTTAGAGAGATATCGAGATTTATTGATGGAAGTGATATCACAAGTACTGAATTGATGAAACGTCATTTTGATGACAAAATAAGATCAGTAATCCAGAAGCTAGTGGATATCGATAAAGGATATATACGCCCTGAAATTTATCATGAGAAGTAACGTATTGATTATAGACGATGAACCGGATTTCAACCACAAACTCAGGATAGGCATTCCTGACTTTGATTATGATGAAGCTCTAACCGTGGAAGCAAGTCGGAACAGATTAAGGGACAATACTTATGACCTTATATTATTAGACCTCAATTTGAATCCTGACACCGAAAAGCTGGACGGACTTGACCTGATCCAGCCTATAAAGAAAAACAACCCGGCCACTCCCTTGGTAGTTGTCACTGCAGACGAAAAGACCGAAACTGTTGTCACTGCTATGAAACTCGGTGCAGATGATTTCTTGCGTAAAAGTAGTTTTGATCTTTTAGCCTGGAAGAAAAAATTTGACTTACTGATTGAAAATCGGTCCTTGAGTCAACGGATCCATAGCCTTGAAGAAGAAAAATACCAGTTCGTTGGAAATTCTTCTGGAATTAAAGAGATAAGAAAAACTTTGGATACACTCGCAGACAATCCGGATGTAACGGTTCTGATCACGGGAGAGACAGGTTCAGGAAAAGAAGTATCAGCCAGATACCTTCACCAGCGCAGCAAGAGAAGGAGCAAGCCATTTGTTCCTGTTAATCTGGCAGCATTTCAGGATACACTTATTGAGAGCGCCTTGTTTGGACACAAAAAAGGGGCATTTACAGGGGCAACGAGTGATCGTATGGGCTATTTTAGGAAAGCGGATGGAGGTATTATTTTTCTGGAT
>CAZRGM010000044.1:0-4113 GCA_964599635.1 uncultured Eubacteriales bacterium
ATGTCGCGTTTTAGGGCATCGTAGCCTTCGGTGGGCGGATCGGGCTGGCCTCCCGCGCCAACTGCCTTCTCGACGACTTCAAGCTGGTAGACTTCACCGTCGGTTGGCTCGTCTTCAGGTTCCTCCGGCTGCACACCGTCGCCAGAAGCCGCGAGTTCGCGTGAAGCATCGCCCACCTGCTCCATAGGTCCGGCTCCGATCATCCGACTCGGAATTTACCTGATTCCCTTTCTCTTCGATGATACTGAGCATCTTCTTCTTCGGTAGAAATCTTCTTCTCACCCGAAATAGAAATGGTATCCCCGGTTACGGAAATATCCAGTTCATCGGCCTTGAGTCCAGGAAGTTCAGCGCGAATATAATAACAGTTCTTGTCCTCAGTTATATTAACCAAAGGAAAGACACCTGCTGTTGTTTCTCTCAATAGTCCTCTGGTAAGACCTTCAGTAAGTAAATCCATCTGTCTTCTCATGCTTTCCAGTTCCTCAAATGGGTTAGCTAATCCCCTTGCAGGCCAATCAGTCATTCTTCTCAATAACATTGCTCATCCCTCCTTTCTTGTATTTCAGTTTGTCTGTGGTGAAAAAGCCCCAATAATAGCTTCATAAAATCAAGAATGTGTGACTTTGATCAACCATTTTCAGAGCTTTTTCGAAGGCTTATCGATCGATATGCAACTTATAAAAAAAGATAAACAGAATTTTTGAGTTGTCAAGAGGGATACTGAGATCCTTCTGAAGAAGCTTAACTATCGTTTTGTCAAAAGACTATCGTTTGCTGGTTATAGGATATAGGTTATGCTCCATGGATGAAAGAAGTAAAGTAAAAAACCTCTGTAACACTCTCCTAAGTATCCATTAAAAGACGCCAGAAAAGTAACCTAAGGCTGATTTCCAAGATTGCTTACATTGTGCGGCGGTTGATTCCTCTTACTATCAAATGCATCAGCCACATTTTCATAACAGGGCATAGTTTCAAGCAAAGCGAGATGTCTCTCCAAGGATTTGATTCTTTCTTCTAATACCTCCCTTATCCTATATTGGATTGGTAAGCCCATAACATCTTTTTTGAAATATTTAATAGGATCATGATCTTTTTGGGATATCACTTGAGAGCTTTGACCGTTTCGTTCCATATTATCATTCAAGAGCCTTATAAACGACCCCATCTCATCGGCATTACCGAGCAGCCTGTTTAGAAAGAGCAGATATGGTGATAGAGTCTTTTTACCATTCCCATAGGGATATCGAATGAGATGGTCTATCTCACTCCATACCTCTTCAAGAATCGTCCGAACTTGGATTTCGACCGTGGTTGATTCAATCCTGGATGGCGAGAATATAACCGCATAATGCACTGAACGATATCCAAATTGGTGCCTGTGAATCATGCAACCACTTTGCTTAAAGCTAGTGATAAATTCTTCGGGATCCGCTTCACATATATTGGCAACCGGCTTTTTCTGTAAATCCCAGGTATGTACAATAAAATCATGGATAATACGCCAATCCTCTTTAAAAAGATGGAGTGCCTTGACCCCAACCAAATCTTTAACCACCAGAGGATAGTTTTTGAGGCTAATAATCATTGTAGGATCTTGAATTCTCTTTCGAATAATTTTCTCAATCAGGTGATCGGGGTCTTTGATCCTGGTCTTTACGGTATGCACCGGCAAAACCGTGTTGAGTCTTTCCGCTACATATCTGGCTGCTGCGGTAAATCGATCTCTATTATTAAGATGATCCTTCCTGATAGCCACCAGTTCATCCCAGTCTAAACCTGCTTTTGCAAAATCATTCTCATCAATTCCATACTTTTCAAAAAGATCGTTTTTTTCCATCAAAGTATCCTTCTATGCAATTATGGGGGATGATACAAAATTTTTTATTTTTGCTTCCTTCATCGTTTCTCACGAAGTTGTTGTTCTGTAAAACATGAAGAGCAGACTTTCCCCCAAACAGAGGCTGTTCTGTTCTGTTCATAAAGTCTCAGGTACTCGTAACCATCCTTCATTAAATTTTTTAATGTCTGTATCGGAATTGAGAAGGAATCAACAGAAACCTCTTCATACTCATTTTTGTTTAGAATTAAGTCTTCAATCTTCATAGGTTTCATGGGCAAACCACTCCTTTCCATTGTAATGATATGGATATTTCGTAACATTTAATTTCTTTCAAATGACTTGTATCCGAAATCCATGTACTGGGTGAATCGGCAAGAGATAAGACTGATAGATAAGAAATAAATACTTTTACTCTTAAGAGAAGTGCATGTTGTGCGGTCAATTTGTCTCTTTGCCATCTAAAGCGTTCCATAGGTTGACCTCCCTTGCAGGCTACACTTCGATAGAAAAGATACAAGATATAATAATCTCAATACATTATATAGTAACGATAAATTAAATAATCATTATTATTTTGATGTCAAGATAAGGTAAAATAATTAATAGAATTGATCTAAAAGCAGAACATTAAACAATTATCGAAGGCTTCTTGACAAATGTATTCTAATGATTATATTTCGTAAGCAATTTCAATTACTTCCGAAATGTCAGGTAGTTAGATAGCCTGAGACCTTTGCATAACCCCTATTGATCTAAAGACGATAAGCTTTTTTTCAGTTCCGAGGCTCTCGGGTTGGTCTTTTCAGCTCCCTTTCCCCAGTCACTTCAGAAAAGTCTATCATCTTTTATACAATGACAAAAATTGTCAAGTTTTTCAAAGATCTCAGCCTACCTACTTACATCCGTTTACATGTTTGTTTTTTGCACTAAATAAAGCATTACGAGCTTTTTTTAAAATATTTTTCATCTTTTTAAAAGGAGGATTTTGGAGATGGAAATTATGTCTTTGCAGGACAGCATTCTTGTGGTTAGGATTGAAGAGAATGAGAAGACCTCGGATGGGATTATCATTCCGGATACAGCCAAAGAAAAGCCTCAAGAAGGTAAGGTGGTTGCTATTGGCCCGGGAAAACCGGATAAGGAGGGAAAGAGGACTCCACGTGATATCAAGAAGGAAGATCGCGTACTTTTTGGAAAATATGCAGGTACTGAAATAAAAGTCGATGGAGTAGAATATCTAATCATGCAAGAAGATGATATCCTCGGAATTATCAAGAAGTAATTAAAGGAGGTCTTGAGAAATGGCAAAAAAGAGATTAAATACAGTGAACAGGCCCGGGATAAAATGATGAAGGGCGTTGACACTCTTGCCAATGCAGGAAAGTTCACGCTGGGACCTAAGGGCCGTAACGTACTGATTGAGAAATCTTTCGGCTCACCCACGACCACAAAAGACAGCGTGAGCGTAGCTAAAGAGATTGAGTTGGAAGATAAATTTGAGAATATGGGTGCCCAGATGGTCAAGGAAGTGGCATCAAAGACATCTGATGTGGCCGGTGATGGTACAACTACGAGACCTTTGAGAGGTAGATACCTACGGGCTTACGCTCGTGGCACTTACAATTTGAAATCAAAATTCAGTTGTAGTTGACCTTTATCAATTTTTTCTTGAAACTCTCCATACCTTTTGATGGCGTCTTCATTAATACCGAGTGTAGAGGAAAAAAATCTTGGTGACCACAATTCATTACGCCAAGATATTTTTTTCACCTATGAGAAACGTTTTCGTATGTCTCGACTTATATTGGCCTTAATCTTACCGATGATGTTGGAAACCGAATATTTGTGCAGAATTATGATAATTACATGAACATGATCCTGTTCAATGCTGTATTTTTCAATTTCAACATCAGGATGATAATCCTGGACGTCAAAAAATCGTTTTTCAATGAACTTTCTTAATTCATCCTTTAGTATTTTTTTCGATATTCGGGGATCCAAACAACATGAAATTGATGATGGTATGCGTCATGTGCACTGAGTCGTATTTGCATAAGATAACCATACCATATTTACTATAATCGTGCACATTTACAAAACCTCAAAAGCGTTTTCACCCATGGGCTTATGCCCATGGTCCTCAGCGTAATTTCTGACAGAAGGGGTAATCCATCCAGCTAAGCCATAAAGCAGTAAACTAATCACCATAACTGCACGAAAACCTAAACAAACACTCAACAAACTCCCTAAGACAGGAGCAATTACTGAAG
>CAZRGM010000045.1:0-14649 GCA_964599635.1 uncultured Eubacteriales bacterium
ATTTTAATCGCCATTTTTTTACCATTGAGGCAAGCCGATCTCACTGCATCTGCTTCGTTATAGGGCATTCGCAGTGAAAGACCACGACTTCATGCCCTATGCCTCGCATCTACAGTTAGCTCGAATCGTGAATAATCCAGGTTAAATCAAAAAAATGATTTTATTCACAAATTCAAAAAATAGATAGCATGGATCGCTTTGATGGCTCTATCTGAGAAAAAATCAGGTGCCGGAAATAGGCGGAATCTCCCTCCTTCCTTACCTTTTCCTTCATCTATCAAAAGAAAATCGCGATAATCATTTCTATTAAAAACTTCACTAAAAGAAAGTGTGATCCGGTATCCATCCACCGCTGTTAAAAAGAAATAGCCTGACTTTAAACTCATCTCATCATTTTTAAAATAATTTGATAATAAAGATTTGAGCAACCTCCCTTTGAAATCATGGACTCCGTGAAATCCCCTCCCTCTCCCATAAAATATGCTGGGATAAGTTCTCTGGGGATCAACATGATCAATGTCTCGGATGTTATCGATGACTTCTTTGTTTTCGTACAAGTCAATACTCTCAGAATACAATGGTGAAATGTCCCTATCTCCTTTAAAATCAAGAGGGGGAGTCATCACTGTGATCTTAAAAGGCTGTTCAATATTCCTTATTGTTAAAAAGTCATCCCCACAGACCAGTTTCATCTTTGTGGGAAGAGGCCATTTTTGATCCGTTTTAGTCGGCAGTATGGGAGAAACATGAGTGGCAATCAATATTTTATGAAGATTGGCCGGGTAATATATCTCTCCCCAGCTGATAACAACCTTCTCCCCCTTTTTATTTTCAACAACGACAATAAGGTCAACAACCGGAGCAAATTCTCCTTTATTCCTTTTATTCACATACCGTTCCTCAAGAATATCAAAGATTGAAAACCCATCGTACCTGTAAGCTCCTATAAACTTTATGCCATCACCTTGCTTGACTTCGACTTCTCTCACCAAAACCGATCGTTTTCTCAATTTCTCCAATTGGACAACACCTGGATTTTCAACTTCCCCACCTACATAAATTTCAGGGCCTTGGAGAGTGTATGTCTTTGAATTATCATAAAAATTATTGTTCTCTTGAACAGCCCAAACAGAGGGCCAAAAGAGTAAAATCAAAAAAATTTGGAATGTCTTTTTCATGACCTTTTTTCTCCTATTTTAACATGAACTCCTAAACTCAATGTTCTTGCTTTCATGGGATAACCAGGTTCTGTAAAATAATCCATATTGAGAAGGTTCTCCGCTTTTAAATACAAAACAATATTGGAAAACACTTTCTTGACTGTAGCGTTCAAAAGAAAATATCCAGGTATTTTTAATTCACCATCCTGAAATAGAGCTTGAGATTGAGAAACTGCCATTCCCCAGGTAGAAATAGAAAAACCCTTCATTTCATCCGTATTTATAAAAAAATTAAATTGAGATCTGGGAGTATAGTCCAGGGGTTCTCCGTTGTCTTTGTTTTTCGTGTCCAAATAAGTATAGTTTAAAGCCATCTCAAAGACCGATAGCTTTTTAGAAAGACCAAGTTCAAATCCTTTTATTTCAGCCTCTCCAATATTATCATAACTGCTGTAGCCCGTAGGAAGTCTTATGGAATTGATAAGATCCTTCACTCTACTGTAAAAAACAGCCCCATTTAAAACCATATTTTTTTCAATGGTAAATCCTATTTCATAGTTTTGTCCTATCTCCTCTGTTAAGTTAGGATTCCCAGATGAAGTACTGTAAAGTGATTTCATGGAAGGGAATCTTGCTTTTCTGGAGAGGCTCACAGTAAAATCCATCCAGTCCTCAGGATTGTATTTAAATCCTATAATCGGATTGACTGAAATCTTGTTAGAACCTGTCTTTTTATCTAAATAATCAAAGCTGATCCCGCCTATCAATTTTATTCTTCCTGATAACATGATGTGGTCCTCAATTCCTGCTGAATAGGTGTTTTGATAGACTTCTTCCCATTCACTGCCCACATCATCCTGGGTGTCCACATGATCCTTTTTGGCATTGAAACTGAGATTCAATCTGTTGTTTCTGTTTAACGGAATATTCCCGATTATATAGCTCCCCAAAGAATAATTTTTATAAGTCGACTCCCACATGATACTGGAAAAACTGTTGTTTTTATACGCATCTAGAATATTGAAATGCCGGACATAATAATTTCTCAATTTTAAAGTGCCTTTATTAAAAAGAGAAAAGGTCCCTCCTAAATTGAGCTGCAGTCTCTGCCAGTCATTAAATCTCCAAAATCTCTCTTTGTAGTACTCTGTAGCGGCAGGAATTCCATATTCAGAATTGAAATAAGAAACCTCAGCCAAAATTTCACTTTGAGTCCCTGGGTAATAGAACATTTTTCCTGTGAAATTCATTTTCTTATAGTCACTGTTGCCTCTAATCTTTCGCTCTCCGTTCTCCGACCAATAGAATCCATCTGAGCTGTCATAAGAGGCATTACCCAGAAAAGAAAAGTTTTTAAATAATAATTTTCCTGATCCTGATAAATAGGCCGTGCTGTTCTCTGATATCTGAGAACTCAGAGAAAAAGAATTATCCTTCGGCCTTTTAGTGACCACATTGACAATCCCGCCAAGTGTATTCGGTCCATAGAGCACAGAACTGGCTCCTCTAATGACTTTGATACTTTCAATTTCCTCAGCGGATAAACCCTTAAGGTCAAAAGAATTAAAATACGGTTCATAGACGGGTATTCCGTCATAGAGAAGGGTAATCCGTTTGCTTTCAAATCCACGGATTTTCAACTTAGCTTCATTTTTATTTCCTTCAGTAACATAAATCCCGGTGGTGTAATTGATGATATCTGACAAATTCTTAGAAGCTGCCTCTTCAATCTTTGTTGATTGAATGATCGTCACTTTTGAAAGGGGAAGTTCTTTGGGAGCTTTCGCTGTAACCACAATCTCTTCGGTGATCTTTTGTTCTTTCTGATTCGCTTTCTCCTGTTTGTTTTGAGAAAACAGAGTCAAGGGAACCATAAAAGCTAAAAACGGGATAAAAAGAATTTTTAAGACAAATCTCTTCATTAAAATCTCCTTTCCAAACACGGGAGGTTTGGCCGTTTCCAGCCAAGCCCTATCGGTCAGCATTCATAGCAGGAGCCTTAGAAATACTGACTCGGAGTTGGGCTGAATCATAGCATATTAAAATGAAAATGAAAAGGAAAAATCAAAATGAAAATAAAAAAAATTTCTGTATATCATTTTGTCTTAATTTTTTGATTGATAGTTTTCCACGATTTTTGTGAAAAAGTTTGTTAAAAAGTCCAAGGAATATTTTTTAATTGATTGATTTTCCTAACATTACCGTAATCTGCACAATATTCGGGCATTTCACTTGTGAACTCGAACCTTTCATTCATACCTTAATGAATCAACATAATCATCTGCCGCAGCTTCTGGGAATAAAGCCCACTTGGCAAACTGTTTGAACAGCATCACCACAATCCCTGATTACCTCCATTGAAGCTATTTTAAACGATTGTTTTCCAGGCTGACTTTTTATTGAGTGAGACTATCCAGCGGCACTTTGGTATCCGGATTCCGAACAGCTTCCCAGGCTATTTTTTGGCCTGAGCAATCCACTTCCGCCTGCCCGCGCATAATATCCCCCTTGATTTTTCCATTTAAAGCACAGACGAGTTTAGGAGACTCAAGTTTAAAAAAGAACTCATCACCCTTTAGCTTCTCCTCTAAGACTTTCCATCCCTCTTCATCGCTCATGACTTTCCCTTGAGGCAACTGAAAGACCTGATCAAACCTTATGGTGACTTCCAGAGGAAGCTTATCAATCTTCAATGCCCATTCGCCGGTAACATTTGCAGGAACCATCCAGTAATAAACCGAATGGGCTTCATCTTCAATAAAGATCATGGAGTCTTTATCCGGAATCCATTCATTCATATTGAAGTCATGAGAGATAACCCTGGTTCCGGGTTTCACATAAGTTAAGATTTTCGGGCGGAGTCTGAGGTTTACGGATGGAAGAAGATACATAGTGATAACCGTGGCTTCAGTCAAATCAGTTTCAAATAAGTCCTGCTCATAAAAATCTACAAGATGATCCACTCCCGCTATCTGGGCATTCCGTATGGACTCGCGGATGCGTTCTGGATTCAGATCGACTCCGTAAGCCTCGATTCCGTATTGAACCGCAGCGTTGATGGGAATCCGGCCGTCCCCGCATCCCAGATCTAAGAGAACATCCCCCTCCTTGAGTTCAGCCAGCCTGAACATCTCCTCCATAACCTGAACGGGTGTTGAAACATAGGGAACATCCAAAGCATCTTCATTGAATGGAGCCGGTTCTTCTCCACAGCTTTGGGAGAAAAACACCCAAAGAAAAATTAAAAAAATTATCTTCAAAATATTTGTTTTCTTCATCGGAAAACCACCCTAATCTGAATTATTAAGAGGACTGAATAAAAACTTTTTTTCAGACTTCAATATAGTTCCGAAAAAATATTCAGGATCATGGTTTAAAGCTACAATCCAATTTTTCTTTACTGCCTGCTGCAGAAATTTTTCCTTACTTTCCAATGTTTTTACTGGATACAGGTCATAACTCATCACATAAGGCAGATTGACGTGAGAAGAAGTGGGAATCAGATCCCCCAAAAAATAAAGAATCTCCCCTTGAGATTCCACTTTAACGATCTGGTGGAATAAAGTGTGTCCTTCGGCAAGAACCACCTGAACTCCTCTAATAACTTCGCTATTTCCTTCAACCAGACTCAGCTTCCCTTGCTGTTTAAGAGGAAGGAAGGAATTCTTATCATAACTGGGACGATCTCTGGCACCCGGATCCACAGCCTTTTCCCACTCTCCTCTTTGAATAACATATTTTGCATTTGGAAATGTAGGGACTAATTCACCCTTTTCATTTCTAGCTGTATTTCCTCCGCAGTGGTCAAAATGAAGATGGGTGTTTATCACATAATCAATATCTTCTGGTGAATAGCCTTTTTGTTTAAGCTCTCCAACCAAACCGGGCTTTTGTTCGACTGAATAATATTCATACGCCTTTTTTTTCAGATTCTCTCCAATTCCCGTATCCACTAACACAACCTTTTCAGAGGTGTCGATCAAGATAGAGTTAAGACCCAGTTTGATCCGATTTAAGGAGTCTGGCTTATAAACCTTTTCCCACAGGACTCTAGGAACCACTCCAAACATAGCCCCCCCATCCAGATAGAAAAAACCGTCTCTAAGACCGTGAACAATAAATTTTCCTATGGAAATTTTATTTAGGCTCATTTTTAAGAAGAAACTCCAAATCAAGCACCAGTTCTTCTCTGCTGTATTGGGCTAATTCCACCTTGCCCGTATCCATACGGATAGCATCTTCGGGGCAGGCTTCCACACAAAAACCGCAAAAACAGCACCGGGAAAGATCAATAGTAAAAACAGAGGGATACTTCTGTATCTCAGGGTCAGGATCTTCAGCGGCTTCAATATAAATACATTCAGAGGGACAAACCGTCTCACACAACATACAGGCCACACATCGGGGCATTCCGTTTTCCCTTTTCATAAGCCGATGAAGGCTTCGATGCCTTTCTGCGATCTCGCTTTCCTGCTCAGGATACTGAATTGTGAAGGCGCCCTTTCTTTTCGTCCTGATCCCGAACAGATTTAAAGTATGAAAGAACATATTGACGATAAAATGGCGCGCTGTGATAAGACTCCCTCTTATAATCTCAACGAAATAACCAAATAATCTCAACATTTTATAGACTCATAAATAAAGCCGTAGCCGCAATATTAAAAAGGCTTGCCGGTATCAAAAATTTCCATCCAAAATCCATCAGCTGATCATATCTGAATCTCGGATAAGTCCAGCGGACTAATATCTGCATCCAGCAGAAAAAGAAAACTTTGAGATTAAACATGATGACCTGAAACAACACCACCACTCCATGAGGAAGTATCCACTCCCCTCCCCATGGAAAATGGAATCCATCCTCAGCCAGCCAAGGAACATGATAACCTCCAAAAAACAGTGTGGTCAGGAGGCAGGCGATGATCAGGACTTTCATGAAATCAGTAAACATATAGAGACCGTATTTCAATCCTCCGTACTCGGTAAAAAATCCGACGATTTCCGACTCTCCTTCGGGAAGATCAAAAGGCACTCTTTCTGACTCTGCCATAGCAGCCATAAGAAAAATAATAAAGCCTAGAGGCTGAAGAAAAATGCCCCATTTAGGAAGCCAGCCGAAAAGAAGCCCACTCTGAAAACCTACGATTTCAGAAAACTTAAGGGATGGAAAAACCATAACAATACCAATAAGAGATAATCCAAGAGCCACTTCATAGGAGATAAGCTGGGCAGATCCCCTCAGCCCTCCCAGCAGGGTCCATCTGTTATTGGAAACCCATCCGCTTAAGATGACTCCATATATGCTTAAAGCTAGAAAAGCCAGAACAAAAAGAAGTCCTACGCTGAGATCAACGACCTGCAGATTGATTTCTCTACCGCCTATCATCAGATGGCTGCCAAAGGGAATGGTGGAAATGGTTATGGCCACAAAAAAGAAAGAAAGGAAAGGAGCCAGATCATGAAGAAATCTTTTTGAAAAGGTGGGTGTAAAATCCTCTTTGGTCATCATCTTGATCGCATCAGCAAGCGGCTGAAAAAGGCCTAAGACTCGGATTCCAAAAAAATTTGCCCGGTTCGCTCCCACTCTATCTTGAATCACCGCACTTTCTTTTCTTTCTGCCCACGTTAAATAGAGTGAAAGCAAAAGAAACCAGATAATGGCAAAAATAAACTTCACCAGAACTATAAGTATTTCAGTCATTTTATTCTCTGAAAAAATTCTATTTGATCCCTGAGAATTTTAAATATATCTAAAGGAGATGACACTCCAAAAGTTTTTTCAAAGTCAATGTCTAACTCATTTCCTAATGAAACCAACCATTCCCATTCTGCCTGTGCTTCTCCACGAGGAGAAAGGACAGGGCCAAAATGCTGGACTCTTCCATCAATATTGGTGAAAGATCCCCCTCTTTCCGCAGATACAGTGGTGGGTAAGACCCAATCAAAAGCATCATTCCACTTTCTTTGAAAAGGAGTGAACAGTATTTTGGTCTTTATGTTCCTTAATTTGGGTATAAGCTCATCGGATCCTTCAGAATCAAAAGGAGATGATAAAAAGGCAATGAACAGCTCTATCCCATCCAAGGATCCTTCTTCCACCTCTTTGAATTGAAACCCTATTTCTTCAGCTCCTTTTGTATTGGGAGTGCGGTCTTCTGTTATAAGAAAATCATCTTTTTCTCCCCGTGCTCTCCGGGTGAAAAACACGTTTTCTAATTTCATTTCCTGTATAAAAATCTTTTTGATCAGAAAAAGTTCCTCATTCGTAAGCCATGTGTTTAAAAGTATCCCTATGCGCTTTTGTTCATTTTTATAGATAAACTTCTGGATACTCTCCCCTATGTATTGAACTGCTTTCTTTTTATCAATGGGGTGATTTCCATTCTTTGTGACAATAGCTTCTAATCTGTCTTTATCCATATAAGAGTATCCATAGCGTCCGATATCGCAGATCCAGTATCCTTGTTCCTTTCGGCTTTTATCTCTAGAGGTAACCCTGGAAGTAATCCTGTAGACCCTTTGAGGAACCTCAAAATGGGCAAACCCGGGATGATATTCTACAAAAATATTGCATCCTCTTGAACAGAGAGGACAAATGGTAGGTCCTTTTTTCAAAAACCACGCCCGAGTCTTAAATCTAAAATCTCTATCTGTGATAGCCCCCACAGGGCATAACTCAACCAGGTTTCCAGCATAATTATTGTCAATAAACTGACCATCAAATATCCCGATTTCAGATTGAATTCCCCGGTTAAAGACGCCCAGTTCATTGGTCTTAGTGATATCTTTAAGAAAACGCACACATCGGGTACAAAGAATGCATCTTTCTCTATCCAGAATCAATCCTTTGCCGATATCAACTTTTTTATCTTTTCTCTCTTTCTTCTCATGAAAACGGCTTTCAAATAGACCATATTCTTGATAATAATCCTGCAGTTTACACTCCCCTGCTTTATCACAGATAGGACAATCCATGGGGTGTTCCGCTAACAGAAATTCAAGCACTCCTTTTCTCGCTTCTCTGACATTTTCTGTCTGAGTATAAACTTTCATCCCTTGTTTTACCTGAGTAGAACATGCTAACTCCAGGCAGGGATGCCCTTCGATCTCGACCAAACACATCCGGCAGCTTCCAATCGGTGGAAAAGCGTCATGAAAACACAAATGAGGGATATGAATTCCCACTTTCTCAGCCGCTTTCAGCACCGTGGTTCCCTCTTCGACTCTGACGGGGCGATCATCAATGAACAGCTCTATCATCTCTATCCCTTTCTTATGATCATCGGGTTTATCCTTTGATATAAGTTTCAAGCTCCTCTCTAAATTTTTTTATAATAGCTAGAATAGACTGTGCGGCCCCATCTCCTAAGGGACATAAAGTCTTTCCAAGTATATTAGAGGCCAATCTTTCGATATTATCTAAATCCTCCTTTTTTCCTTGGCCTTTATAAATTCTGGTGACTATTTTATGGATCCATGAAGTCCCGATTCGGCAGGGAGTGCATTGACCACATGATTCATGTGAGTAAAACTGAGTGACTTTCCTTAAAACGTCAATGATAGGCACATCCTCATCAATCACAATCACGGCACCAGAGCCAATCATGGTCCCCGCTCTCATAAGCGACTCACAATCCAAAGAAACATCAATTTCATCCGGTTTCAATATTGGAGCTGATATTCCGCCCGGAATCACCGCCTTAAGTTTTTTATCTGACTGGATCCCCCCGGCATGGGTATAAATCAATTCCTTTAAAGAGGTTCCCACAGGTAATTCATAAATGCCCGGCTTCTTAACCTTGCCGCTGACCCCGAATATCCGCGTTCCTCCATCTTCAGGAAGTCCTTGTTTTAAGAACCAATCAGCTCCTTTTTCCATGATAAACGGAATATTGGAAATGGTTTCCACATTGTTGATCACCGTCGGACTTTGGAAAAGACCTATGGCAGCAGGGAAGGGAGGTTTTAAGCGAGGATATCCCCGCTTCCCTTCTAAAGATTCTAAAAGAGCGGTTTCTTCTCCGCAGATATAAGCTCCGGCTCCCCTATGAACAGTGACACTGAGATCAAATCCGGTCTTCAGGATATTTTTTCCTATAAATCCCTTTTCTTCAGCTTCAGAAATCGCCCTCTCCAGGCGCACCGCAGCATTTTCATATTCTCCCCGGATGTAAATGAAAGCCGCATGAATACCCACAGCAAAACAGGTGATGACAATTCCTTCCAGAAGCATATGAGGATTAAAGGTCATGATGTACCGGTCCTTAAAAGTGCCGGGCTCGCCTTCATCCGCATTCACACACAAATATTTGGGTTTCTCCACCCCTTTGGGAACAAAGCCCCATTTCACTCCTGCCGGGAAACCCGCTCCTCCTCTGCCCCGCAGATGAGCGGCTTTGACTTCATTGAGCACATCTTCGGGTTGGAATTCTTTGAGAACTTTGGTCAGAGTTCTGTATCCCCCTTTTTTCATATATTCATCGATTTTAAAAAAATCTTTGAATTCAAAATATTTGGTGAGGATTTTTTCAGGCACTTTATCCATCCAGTTCTCTGAGAATTTTATCTAATTTTTCTTTATTAAGATGACCGTAAAAATCATCATTGATCATCATGCCCGGAGCCTGCTCACAAGCTCCCAGGCACTCCACCGTGGTGAGAGTAAATTTCCCGTTTTCTGTGGTTTCCCCAGGTTTAATGCCTAGTTTTTCAGTCAAATACTCAATGAGACTCTCTGCACCCATTAAAGAACAGGTCAAATTAGAACACACCTGTATATGGTACTTTCCCAGACGTTTTTGGCTTATCATGGAGTAAAAGGTGACCACTTCTCTCACTCTCACTGGATTTATTTCCAATAAATCCGCCACCCATCTTTCTTGCTCTTCAGAAATATAACCGAATTCCCTCTGGATTAAATGAATCACGGGAAGAACCGCAGCCTGTTTTTTGGGATATCTGGCGACAAGCCCTTCTATTCTCATTTTCAGTGTTTCTGAAATCTCACGGCTCATCTGTCCAGTTCTCCTCCGATCATATTGGTCGAACCAAAAGTGGGAATCACATCTGCAATGTAATGACCTTTGATCATCTCTTCCAAAGCAGAAACAATATGGAAACAGGGGCCTCTTAGATGAAGTCTATAAGGCCGATCTGTCCCGTCTGAGACAATATAATAACCCAGCTCTCCGCTTCCTCCTTCCACAGAAAAATACACCTCTCCTTTGGGAGGCCGGATTCCGTGCCCTTTCATGAAAAATTTAAAATGACTGATAAGCCCCTCAATATTGGTATAAGTATCCTCTTTGGGAGGGACCTTAACTCCAGGTGAATCCGTTAATATACTGGGATATTTTTCCTTTTCAGATCCTTTGAGATTGGGGGAAAGTTTAATTTTTTGATCCGGCCTCTTAGTCCGGGCTGCCTTTATGGCTTCAGAGGGTTCTATTTCTCCTATGACTTCTGGGGCTCCCTCAGGCATTTTCTCTAGGCACTGCTCAATGATTCTCAGACTTTGTTCCATCTCTTTCATACGCACCATGTATCGGTCATAATTATCACCCTTTTGACCGAGAGGTATTATAAAATCTAACTGATCATAAACCAGATAGGGATGGGCTTTCCTCACATCATAGGAGACACCAGAAGCTCTCAAACACGGCCCTGTGAACCCATAATTGATGGCCATCTTCGGAGGGACCACCGCCACATTTCTGGTCCGGTCTATCCATATCTTGTTTTTATCCAGAAGACCCTTGACATCTTTCAAGACATCCCGAGTCACTTTCATGGCCTTTTTCACATCTATTTTAAAATCAGGATGAAGATCAGCTCTCACTCCTCCTATCCTTATATAAGAGGTGGTCATCCGGGCTCCGGTTGTTTTCTCAATCACCTTCCAAATTTCTTCACGAGCCTTGATATAATACAGAAAAACAGTAAACGCTCCGCATTCCATGGTCATGGCTGCAAGGGCAGTCAAATGATCACAGATCCGGGAAAGCTCGCTCATAATAACCCGAATATACTGAGCCCTCTCCGGAATTTTAATATCCATCAACTTCTCAATGGTCATCACATATCCAACATTGTTGATAAGGGGAGAAACATAATTCAATCGATCTGTATAAGGAAGAAGATTGAAATAGGTTTTATTCTCGCAAGTTTTTTCAAATCCTCTATGCAAATATCCGACTTCCACCTCTGAATTTCTTACAATTTCCCCATCTAACTCCAGCATGATCCGGATAGTTCCGTGCATAGCGGGATGAGAAGGTCCCATGTTGATCAAGAGACTTTCTTTTTTAGCTTCTTCTTGTATTCGGGTGGTCATCTTATTTTCTCAAAGGTATTCTGGGCTGGCTTTTTCTTAAAGGATAATCCTTTCTCAAAGGGTGACCTTCAAATCCATCATACATAAACAAACGCCTCAGATCAGGATGCCCTTTGAACTGAATACCAAACATGTCATAGACTTCTCTTTCCAGCCAATTGGCGTTTTTCCACATTCCGGAAACCGAGTCAATCTCCAAGCTATCCTCCCGAACCCAGCATTTTATCCTCAGCCTTTTGTTCCTGGAAATAGAAAACACATGATAAACCATTTCAAAACGGGGCTTTTTCCCCATATAATCCACACAGGTCAGGTCAAGAAGCATGGAATAATCTTGGGGTTTATCCTTGAGAAATTTTAAAACCTCGACCACAGCATCACTTTTAATACGTATCACTAAATCACCGAGATCTTTTTTCGAACTCAGGATTTTCTCTTCAAACTTTTTGTTAAGAATTTCTTCTAATCTTTGATGATCTTCCATCTTAAATCCTGTTTCTGCTTTTGAATTTTGTCCTGAAGTTTAAGCAGAGCGTTCAGAATGGTTTCAGGACGGGGAGGACATCCTGGTATATAAACATCCACCGGAATAATTTTATCAATTCCCTGGACAACCGCATAATTATCATAAATACCACCGCTCACCGCACAAGCTCCGCAGGCAATGACCCAGTTGGGCTCCACCATCTGGTCATAAACGGTTTTTAAAACAGGAGCCTCTTTATGGGTTATCGTTCCCACCACAAAAAGCAGATCTGACTGTCTGGGGGAAAAGGTGGTCATCCCTACTCCAAAACGGTCAAAATCCCAGTGCGCACAAGCCGCAGACATGTACTCCATACCGCAGCAGGCTGTGATAAAAGGGTAATGGAAAATTGAAAACTTTCGTCCCCATCCGATGATATAATTCAACTTGGTGGCAAAAAAACCGCCTTGGACTGTCTTCTGGTAATAGCTGTATTTCTTTATTGGTCTTATTTTTCCCATACAAAGGCTCCCTTTTTCCATGCATAAGCAAAGCCAACAATGAGTATGAAAATATAGAATGACATTGAAATAAGAGCCAGACTTCCTACTTCCTTAACAACCAAAGCCCAGGGAAAGAAAAACACCACTTCAATGTCAAAAAGAAGAAAAAGGAATGCAATCAAATAAAATTTTATGGGCACCGGATAGATCCGATCCTGAAGATAAGGACTCCCGCATTCAAAAGGACTCTGCTTAGTCGGATTGGACTTTCTCGGCCCTACAATTTTATTGACAACAACCAGAAAGATCCCCAGCGCTCCGGTTACTAAAAAAACTATAAACAATTCATTCATTGATTTTGAGGCCGTATTTTAACCAAATAAAATTAAAGATGCAACCCTTTAATTATCCTGACCTATTCATAAAAAAACGACGATATTATCGTTAATAATTTCATTTCGGCTCAAAGCAGCCTCGACTTGTGAATAATCCAAGAGATCTATAATTTATTTAATACATGGATAGCCTTATTCTGAACATTCAATGCGGATTCCATTATGGATTCCGACAAAGTGGGATGCACATGGATAACCGATGCAAGTTCACTCACTTTAATCCCATATTTTAAGCTCAGGGTTAATTCGGCTATCATTTCACTGGCATGCGGAGAAAGAATGTGAGCCCCTATAATTTCTTCATTCTTACGGGCAATGATTTTTACAAATCCTTCTGTCTTCTCCATTGTCAAAGCCCGACCGCTTGCACTGAGAGGAAATTTCCCAATATAAACATCATTGCCGTATTTTTCTCGGGCTTCTTCTTCAGTGAAACCCACAGATGAAAACTCAGGCTCTGTAAAAACAGCTGAGGGGACGGAACGGTAATCCATTTTCTTTCGAGCTCCGGCTGCATTTTCAGCTGCTAGGATGCCTTCATGGGAGGCCTTGTGCGCTAAAAGTTTCCCGCCTACTAAATCCCCGATGGCATAGATATCCTCTATCGCTGTCTCCATAAATTCATTGACTTTAACAAAGCCTGCTTTATCTACACTTAGATTGGGAAGTTCAGATAAGATTTTCTCTGAATTCGGGAGGCGGCCTACCGCTAAAAGCACTTTTTCAGCTTTGTACTCAAAAGGAGAATTCTGTTTTAAAGAAATACCTTTAAGGATGGCCATCCCCTCTTTTATGCGGCTTTCTTGAATTTTCATTTCGGTCAGAATCTCAATTCCTTGTTTTTTAAGCTCTTTTTCTAAATATTTTGCTGTTTTTTTATCATACCCAGGAAGGATCTGGGGCATGATTTCCAAGATAGTGACTTTTGACCCCAATTGGTGAAACAAAGAACCTATCTCTAGACCCACAGCTCCTGCCCCAATCACGATTAAATGAGAAGGAACTTCTCTGATCTCCAATGCCTGTTTGGATGTGATCACTTCATTCCCATTTGCCTGGATAAAAGGAAGAGTTCCCGGTCGGCTTCCCGTGGCCAGAATGATTTTTGAGGCTCTAATCCTTTCTTTCCCATTCTTTCCATTTATGGAGATTTCTTTATGATGATTAAATTCAGCCTCCCCTTTTAAAACAGTCACTTTATTTCTTTTTAAAAGAAATTCAATTCCTTTGACCAACCTGTCAACACAGCTATTTTTGTTTTCTTGTAATTTTTTAACATTCAAAATGATTTCATGAATGGGCCCATCCAGATTCTGATTTTCTCTTGCTTCCTTGATTAATTTAGACTGGTAAATTAGAAATTTAGTGGGAATGCATCCCCAATTCATACAGACTCCTCCGATTTTTTCCTTTTCTACCAGCAAAACTTTTTTCCTGAGCTGAGCCCCCCTAAGAGCCGCTACATAGCCACCAGGACCTGCGCCGATAACCGCTATGTCATATTCACTGTTCATGATAGCCTCTTTTCCAAAATCATTGATCCATCAATATAAAAATAGTTTATCGTTTAATGTCAAATATTTAAAGCTTAAAGTACCTGAACTATTAAGAGTTATTAATTTTTATTCTATATTATACATGCCTTTTTAAAATGCCTTGACAGGTTAAAACAAAAAGTCAAAAATATTTAACCTGAATTATTCACAAGCCGAGGTTGCTGCAGATGCAAGGCGCAGGGCATGAAGTCGTGGTCCTTCACTGCGAATGCCCTGCAACGAAGCAGATGCAGTGAGAT
>CAZRGM010000046.1:0-4312 GCA_964599635.1 uncultured Eubacteriales bacterium
TTGCAGAACATATTCTTGGAATCTCTCCCGACGTTCACTATTTGATTTGGCCATTTCCAGATAGCAGGGGTTGGGATGTTTGATGATAAGGTCATCCAATCCGCTGGCATAATAAGAAAAACTATTCCAGGGATATCTTCTTAAGTCATGGACAAGTCCTGATCTCTAAGGATTTCTTTCTATATAACGTGCGCATTCCAATAAATAGCTTTCCTTTCCCAATAAAAAGACTTTTATAACGATTTTGAAAAAGAAATCCAACAGTATTGTATTTTTTCTGTAGTGCCATGCGTAAGATTGAAGCAGTCCTTGCATAAGTTTTGGTAAGTGGATAGCTTTTTGCACCTGAATCAAAAAATAAAAATGGTTGGGTGGTACCTTATGGGATGTCCCTATTTTATTTCCTCGCATCCAGCCTTCCCCTTATCTTTCCAGAACTGCCTGAAGTGCTTCCAGCTATCAGCGTCTTCCCTGTCTCGCTGATCATTCCATCTGGAATGAAACCTGTCATGAAAACGGTCCGACGGTTCTCTTCCATGAGAACCAAATCCACCAAAAAACAACTTAGCCAGCAGCAGAATACCAAAAGCTTGCCAGTAGGTGATTTTCCCTAATCCAAATAATGCAGGCATAAGCCAATTCCACAGACACATCACTAAAAACCCAAACACGAGGGCAAATCCTGCAGCAAACAGCACCCCCACAAAAACCATCCCAATGATACGGAGAAACTTTGATCCGCCATGTGGGATTGATTCTTTATTTATGGACATATCTTCGTGATTCATTTTAACCTCCCTGTTTAAATCATCTTCACTAACTTTCTTCTTATCTTTTTTAAAGCGCGCGATTTTTTTGCCAATAGAGTCCCTAACGGAACTCCCCAATGATCAGAAAGCTCTTGGAAAGTTCTGTCATCAAACTCAGTGGCCATGAGAACATCTCTTTCATCCTCATGTAGACAATTAATGGCATCAAAAATCTTATCCTGAAGATCTCTATCCTCTACTATTTTCCCAGGATCACAACCTGTATCCCTCACCATATCTTCCAATGAATAAATATCTTTTCTTTTGCTAAATAAATCCGTGATCCGGTTCCTCAGAGCTTGATAAATATAAGCGGCAAAATTTTCAATAGGAACACTGATGTCTGCTTTGTCAAAAAAGTTCAGCATCACATCCTGGACAATATCCTCAGCATCCCTGTCTGCCGCATCTTCAATCCGCCTTCTGACATAATTGACCAGCTTTTTTCATCTCCCCTACAATCTTCACCTTAGAAGAGCTGTGCCCAAGTCGACTCATGATCCCCTTCTGCTTTTTGTTATCAATAATGGCGACTCTGGCTTTAGGGCGCAGGGCTTCTTTCAACTTCTTGAAGTACCGGGCCGGATTCTTGATATGGTGAAATGCATCCTTAAAAACACAAGGTCCAGACTCTTAGAGGGAAGGTTGGTTTCTTCTCCCTCAGCCAGCACTAAGGTCAGTTGGCCGTTAATCCTTCTTTTGTTGGCTTCTTCCCGGATAAAGGCTAAATTCTTTGCCTTGACATCCACAGCATAGACACGACCCTGGCTTGCCACTTTTTCAGCAAATCGATAAGAGTAATAGCCGCCTCCGGAGCCGATATCAGCGACACTTCCACCTGACCGAATATCTAATTTCCGGAGAATCTGGTCAGGCTTGCTTTCTTGGGAACCTGCTCTTCGGTTGAACATTTTTAACATAGATTTTTCAAGCATCTCATTTCTCCTTTCAAAAAATACCTTCACTTGTAAAGACGAGAAACAAGATCGATTATTGCATTAAATTTTAAAGGAGGAAAATTAGGGACGTTTTGCTTACTTACCTGATTTTTTTATGATTTTCAAGCCAAACAAATCTTTTGTAAAGTCACTCAGCGGTTTTCGATGAGGATCTGCAGAATCTCCATCTCATCATTTCTATCCTTATGAAAAGTATTTGATATATAAAGTGGGCTCAGATTATTTTCATAAATAAAAATGCCTGTTTCTTTCGCGTTCGGGTTCTTATTTCCAATGGAATCACAATCTTTTTTTTAATTCGGAGTGAACTCATATTAGATAGTTTCATGGAAATCCGGGGAAATCCCCGATCTCTAGAGTCGAACAACTGTTGGGTCTTATTATAGATGGTGACATCAACCTGATCGATGTTTTTAAATTCCAGGGTGATGAAATTTTTATCCGGTTTAGGCTCAAGAAATATTCTATAAGTCTGACCGCCCAGTATATTGAATCCATTCCTGGACTCGATATATTGGAAATTTCCAGAGTTATTATAGAAATTGACTTTATCATCCCTGTATAGATTCTCGGGATGCAGATGCACATGGGGATACAAACAGATAAAATAGGAAAAAATCACAAAAAAAACAAACCCAATGATTTTTGGGTATTTTCTGAAAAAATTGAATTGGAGTCTTTTTGAATAGAAAGAAAAGAACAGAATAGCTAACCCAATAATCCAAATAAAATTAGCTGGGTGCCCTGATTGGGGATGGGTAAGAAAAGAAGGAAAATACTTCCATAATTTGACAGCACTGCTCCCCAAAAAAATTAGGAGATCAGAAGCGCGCTGAGTGGTTTGGGAAAATACCGGTTGGTAGCTAAATAAGGGATAATAAAACAACCAGAAAAGGATAAAGAAACTCAGGCCTGTAAGTAATTTAAATCCATAATGTTTATTATCGTGCCCAAATTCAAAGTAATAGTTAGCGATCAGAATCATGAAAATCCAGCTGACAAACATCAAAGGTCTCCCTACAGGAGAGTAGGCTCCTCTTACCGTGGTGAAGGCATGTAGAATGGGATAAGAAAGCCCTATCCAGAGCAGAACATTCTGATTTTTTATCCCTTTTTTTAATCCCAAGAATAACAGGAAAAAAAGTGGGCTGTAAAAAAGAAGCCCATCCCTCTGGTCCAGGAAATAAGCCAAGAACACTTTAAATCTCAGAATCAGTGGGGCAGCAAAATAATCCTGTCCTGGGAAAATATCTGCGGGATTATAAGTATTGTAGAGTATCTTTAAAAATACCAGTAGAAGTGCAAAGTTTAACAGGGGAAACAAAAAAAACCAAACGGCCTGCATAATTTTTTTCTCTTTTGCGATCTGAATAATGATGAATACCGCCAGAATAAGCATTGCGGGATAATATTTGACATGGAACCAGGCTACCAGAGACAGGAAAAAGCCGGAGAGAATATAGTTTTTGGTTTTTCCAAAAGCAAAAATAAAGGCTCCCATTACCAAGGCAGCAGTAGGGAGTTCCGGATAGAGGTGAAGGGAATGAAAAATCAGAGGATACAGGCATATAAAAAGCATCCAGATTCCAGTGACCCTTTTTTGGGGGAATTGGATCTTCAAAACTGTGTATAACGCCAGGGCAAAAAAGGCATTGATCACAGAAGCAGCTAGCCTGAAGAAGAGTGCAGGGGGAATGAATCCTTCAAGCAGATGGAATAGAGCATAAAAGGGAATCATAACAAACGATAATCCTGGCATATGATAGGAAAGATATTTTTTTTGGTGAATATCCCCGTGGAAATTAATATCAATAGAAATGTATTTGTGGTAGGTTTTGTTCTTTATGTTGTTTTCAAGATTGAAATCTCCGTCTTCAACAAGACTCTGAGTGACCATGAGGTAATGGGGTTCGTCTCCGGATAGTTGAATATTCTGGGTATAAAGGATAAACGACGCCATTGAAAAAATTAAAAATGCCAGTACCCATGCAGTCCATGTTTTCAAGGTCGGAAATTGAATATTTTTTATTTTAATGCCCCGACTTCCTGCTATATTAACAACAACAATGAATGCTAAAAAGCAAAGCATTCTTATTCTAAAATCACCCATAGTTGAGTACCGGATCAAAAGCATGGGCGAAAATATCAACATAAAATAAGGGTTTTGAGGGAAACCTTTTTTGAGGTCAAAAACAAATTCGGGAATCATGATCATAAGCGCGGAAAGGAAAATAAAAAGAATCCCGGCTTTTCCGATCAGTAATGAAGCCAGAAACAAAATGATACCGGGAAAAAGCCATATTTTTGGGGTGTTTATCAGATACCCTATTCCTTTCAAGCCTTGAGTCATCTTGTCTCCGCCCTCAAAACTTTTGCTGGCAGAAAAAATTTATTTTATCACACCCTGAATATAATTTAAAAAGCAGTCATAGAATTTGGAAATAGAATTTGGGGACATCCCATAAGGAACCACCCTATTCAATTTTAAACACATCATCCAATAATAAGTCGTGGGGTCTTGTTTGCAGAACATATTCTTGGAAT
>CAZRGM010000047.1:0-4911 GCA_964599635.1 uncultured Eubacteriales bacterium
ACTGTGTTTTCGGCTGCTGCGCAACTCCCCCCGTCCGTGGGTCAAACATGCTCGCAGCTCAGCTCTGCCGAGTACCCTCAAACACAGCACTCCGAAGGCTAAATCTTCAATGTCGCTTCAGCCACATCTGAATTTCTCTAAGCTCTTAGCAACCTCGACTCGTGAATAACTAAGGTCTTAGAACCGAAATTCCTTTGTTTTCCAAGGGAGCCACATCCGTGATCCTTATCTGGATAAGACTTTTTCTCCTGTAAGAATCATGAGGGACCACAACTTTTAAATAATTAGGAGTTAAAACTTGAAAATGATTATTTTTTTCTTTGATCACCACCGCATCCAGAATCCTATTTTCAAATTTTCTCCGGAACCGCAGGTTTTTTCTTCGAGAAAGCTCTCTTAAGGCCGCACTCCTTTCCGTTTCTATCCTGGAATCCACTCTCTTCTCTCGAGCCGCCGCTGTGCCCGGTCTTGGGGAGTAGGGAAAAACATGAAAGTAAGTCAGAGGCGAATTCTCTAGAAAATGATAAAGCTCTTCGAAATCACGCTCGGATTCTCCTGGAAAACCCACAAGGATATCCGCTCCCATAGAAGCCTCCGGAGCTTTTTCTCTTGTGGTTTCCAGAATGTCTCTATATCTTTCTGAACTGATTTTTCTTCCCATTTTCTCGATGATCCGGTCAGATGTGTGCTGGAGAGAGAAATGAAAATGAGGGCATATTTTATATTCAGAAGTGATGAAATCAATAAAAGCCTTGTCCAAAAAGCGCGGATCCAAAGAGCTCAATCGAATATATTCCAATCCTTGGACCCGAACCATCTCCGAAAGCAGTTCCCCGAGAGAACTTTTAGGCTCCAGATCCCTGCCGTACAAACCCAAGTTAATTCCGGTGAGAACAATTTCCTTATATCCTTTTCCCGCCAAGTCTTTGACCTGAGATATAATTTTTTTTTGACTGAAACTTCGACTTTTTCCCCTGACTTCCGGAATGATACAGAACGTGCATTTAAAATCACAGCCGTCCTGTATCTTCACGGGGGCTCTGGATCGGAAAGGTCTGCATCTGACCAGTGCCTCTTTTCCAAAATCTTCAATGACTTCCTTCTGCAGACGGTCCTTTTCCTGATTTAAAAAAACCTTCCAGACTTTAGGATCTCTCCTGAAAAGAAGGGGATCCCTCTGAACAAAACACCCTGTGGCAATGAGTTTAGCTTCGGGGTTCCGCCGGGAAATTTTTCTTATGAAATTCCTCACATCCGCATCAGCTCTCTGAGTTATGGTGCAGGTGTTGATGATGACAATATCACTTTCATAAAAATTATTTTCTAAAAGAAGTCCATGCTCCTGAAATCGACCCGCCCACTGAAAAGCTTCCGCCTGATTTGTCCGGCATCCAAAACTCTGTATGGAAAATGAACTCATATCTTCTTTTTTATGTGATCAGAGGCTTCTTTGACTTTCTCTGCCATTTGATCCCTGTAGACAGCCAGCCTCTCAGCAAAAGATTTGTCTTTCAAGCTCAGGATCTCTACAGCAAAGAGAGCTGCATTCACAGCGCCGGACTTCCCAATTCCCATACAGGCGACAGGAATCCCTCGGGGCATCTGTACAGTCGATAAAAGCGCATCCAAACCATCCAGATCCCCGCCTCCGACCGGCACCCCTATGACAGGTTTTTGGGTATGAGAAGCCACCACACCGGCAAGATGAGCTGCTTTCCCAGCCACAGCAATGAAAATCTCTGCTCCCTGCTTCTCTAAATTTGAGATCAAACTTCGAGTCCTCTCCGGAGACCGGTGGGCTGATGTCACTTCAAGCTGAAAACTAACTCCGAATTCCTTGAATATATCCACAGCTCCTTTGGCAAGTTCAAAATCAGAATCACTTCCTATAAATAAGGCAACCTTCATTGATTTTCCTCCTTTGCAGTGCCAATATCTCTCCGGTAATGGATGGCCTCAAAATAAACTTTCGCGGCGGTTCTGTAGATCTTATTCATGACTTCTTTCAAACTTTTCCCAGAAGCACACACATTCAGCA
Organism: uncultured Eubacteriales bacterium; assembly: GCA_964599635.1. Lineage (GTDB taxonomy): Bacteria > Acidobacteriota > Aminicenantia > Aminicenantales > Aminicenantaceae > WJMT01. Next base: position 2,039 of record CAZRGM010000047.1, read on the forward strand.
CTCTTCCCCCATCCGTAAAATACTCACCTTCTTTCATTTTTGTCCCTGCATGAAAAACAATGCACTCTTTTGAATCTTCAACTTCTTCCAAGCCTTCAATCAGCTTATCTCGTTCATATTTGATGGGATATCCTCCAGAAGTCAGCACCACACATCCTGAGACTTCATCACTCCACTCGATTTGTTTTTCCAATACATTTTCTTCTATGACTGACATAAACATATCTATAATATCACTTTTCATGCGGAGCATTTGAGGCTGTGTCTCCGGATCTCCAAACCGGCAGTTAAACTCGAGCACCTTAGGTCCCTTCTCCGTGAGCATCAAACCGGCATACAGCACCCCTTTATATTTCCGGCCTTCCTCGAGCATCCGGGTCACGGTGGGAAATATAATGGTTTTGACTATCTCATTAAATAAATTCCGATTGATAAATGGGGAAGGAGAAATGGCTCCCATTCCTCCGGTATTCGGGCCCTTGTCCCCATCAAATACAGGTTTATGATCCATGGTGGTCACAAAAGGAACTATTCTGACCCCATCGGAAATGACCATAAAGGACGCTTCCTTACCTCTCAAAAACTCTTCAATCAGAACACTTCTTCCAGCTTTCCCAAATTTTTTATCCACCATAATCGTTTTTATGGCTTCTTCTGCCTTGACCTCATTCCGGCAGATCATAACTCCCTTCCCTGCAGCCAGCCCGTCTGCTTTGATCACCAAGGGGTAGGGAAATTTTCCGGATTCGATGATTTCACTGGCTTCTTCAGCAGAGTGGGCTATGAGATATCTTCCTGTAGGAATCTTATGCCTTTCCATAAACTGCTTTGCAAAAATTTTACTTCCTTCGATTTCTGAGGCAATCTTATAAGGCCCGAAAATCTTAAGCCCCATCTGCTCAAACTCATCCACTATGCCGAGAGTCAAAGGCTCTTCTGGACCCACGACGGTCAGATCTATCCTTTCTTTAGAAGCAAATTCTTTCAACCCCTGGACGTCATTGGAATCTATCGATATATTTTCTGCAATTTTTGCCGTTCCCGCGTTTCCTGGAGCACAAAAAATCTTTTTAACTTTCGGACTCTGTGATATTTTCCAACAGAGAGCATGCTCTCTCCCCCCGGACCCAACCACCAATACCTTCATGATGTCTCCTCCATTGGGTTATTCATAAAATCAGTGAACATTAGTTTAAAGTCAATATTTTAAAGTCTAAAGTATTTTTTATCTTTAAACTTTTCTCGCTTTCTTTATTTCTATTCACTGTTTTTCACGTCTCGCTTTTCTCGCTTTCAGCTATTTCTGTCACTCATGACTGCCTTTCATGTTTTCGGTTAATGAATCGGCAAAACCCGGATAGGGAAACAAGCTGTCGATCATGCGTGCGGCCATCGGTACGGCCTTTTCAGGTTCAAGACAGTACTTCATGTCTAAAAAATTCTCTCTAAACTTTTTAACCTCTTCTTTGACATTTTTATTATGGACCACCGCTTCTGAAATATATTCTGCTAAAACATCAAAATCTTTTCCCTTCATTCCAAAACGAGTCATTTCCTGAACGCCCATCCGGATCCCGCTGGGCTCTAAAAATGTCTCATCATCCGGAAGTGCCTGATAATTCACGATGATATTGTTATCTTCAAGCCTGCGGGCTATATCCATTCCATTTCCGTATCTCTTGGTTCTCATGAGGACTTGATGGGTTTCTGTAAAACCATCAGATTCATCCCCTTCCACTTCGATTCCCTTGTCTTTTAAATGCCGGGCAAAACTTTTGGCATTTTCCTGGACATCTTTTTGAAATTCTTCTTTAAACTCATTCATTTCATAGATAGACATCAGCAGACCCACCAGAGTCCCCAGGTGATGGTTACTGGTAGAACCAGGAAAAGCTCTCCCCTTAATATCAATCCACAGCTTTCTCAGCGGGGAATCTTTGGGAAAATTCCCGGCTACCAATCCTCTTTGGGGCCCAAAAAAAGTCTTGTGGGTACTGCCTGTCACCACATGAGCTCCTTCCTTTAGAGGCTCCTGAAATGCTCCGTACAGTCCCAGCACATGGGCCATATCAAACATAATAATCGGGGGATTGTCCCAATCCTTAACCAGGTTCGATACAAACTCAATGGGTTCAGGATAAAGGAACATGCTCTTTCCAAAAATCAAGAGTTCTGGTTTGTTCTCCTCCAGAATATCTTTCAGTTTATCCGTATCCGGTTTGTAAGGGTTCTCTTTCAGGACCGGAAAATTAATAACGTTTTCTCTCCCTGTCTCCGGATTCTCCCGAACATAATTAAAAAGGGCTCCAAAAGGTTGAGAACTGAGGTGGCCTCCCGAATTCAAGTCATTATTCATGACCAGCTTCATTCTTCTTCGGGGTTCTCCTTCTGGCCTTCCTCTGTTTAAAAACCGCACCATCGCTTTGAACACAATTTCGTTGGCCATCTGCCCGCTTATAGGTCTTAACTCGACATTCTCACAGTTGAAGAATTTTCCAAACTCCTCTCTGGCTTTCTCTTCAACCTCCCTGATCGCATCAACTCCCTGGTAAAAATAAATTTCTTTCCCTTTCATGGTCTTGTGTTCGGCATAGCGGCCTGAAAAATCTGAAATCTCACACATTTTTACCAAAAGGGAGGGAGTTGATTCAGAAGGAATCAGATTAAAGCATTCTTTCTGCCTCCATCTGTTAATAAGCTCAACTTTATTGATTAACTGTTCAGCTTTTTCTAATAATGATGACATGATTTCTCTCCTCCGTTATTTAACCTGGATTATTCACAAGCCGAGGTTGCTGCAGATGCAAGGCGCAGGGCATGAAGTCGTGGTCCTTCACTGCGAATGCCCTGCAACGAAGCAGATGCAGTGAGAT
>CAZRGM010000048.1:0-14618 GCA_964599635.1 uncultured Eubacteriales bacterium
GGAGTTACGGAGCCGCCGAGAAAAACGAAGAAGAATGGCGTTAAGAATCTGAACGGAGCACAAGCCATATCTGAATTTCATATCGGCTCGCCTGAAAGGCAAAAAAATGGCGATTAAAATTGAAAACAAGAACACGAAAATTGTTCAGATAGTGGTTCTTGAAAAAATTTTGTCTATCACTGAGACGAAATGAATCATGAAAACATCGCCGTTTTTTTATGAATAGGTCAGGTTAATAAAGGAGGTCAAAATGGAGTTAGGTCTGACATTAGCTATATTAGGCGGAGCGCTGGCCGTGATTTTCGGAGGGATCGGATCTGCCGTAGGAATTGGGTTAGCAGGGCAGGCATCCAGCGGGGTGTTGAGTGAAGATCCGGAAAAATTCGGAAGTCTTCTCCTGCTGGTCGCTCTCCCCGGGACCCAAGGGATCTACGGATTTCTCAGTGCTTTTTTGGTGATTTTGAAGCTGGGCTTAACGAGCGGTTCCGTGGTCATGCCCAGCACTTATCAAGGATGGCAGATACTGATTGCATGTCTTCCTATTGCGTTTACAGGACTTCTTTCAGGAATCCATCAAGGTAAAGTCTGCACTTCCGGCGTTTACATGGTTGCCAAACAGCCCAAAGATATGATGAAGCCGGTGATCTTTGCCGCTCTGGTTGAAACCTATGCGGTACTGGGACTGCTGATCACCATAATCCTTTTAAATGGAATCAAGCTGTAATTCTTATTTGAGGTCAAAAAATGGGTCTGGATGATATTTTAAAAAAAATAAACTCTCAAGGAGAAGCTGAAGTTCATCAGATTATTGAGCAGAACCAGGAGAAAGCCCAGCAGATAAGAATTCATGCGGAAAAGGAAGCCTCCAAAGAAGCAGAGGAATATCTTATCAACCAAGAACGTCAGGCAGAAATGGAAGCCACCCGAATCATGACTCAAGCCAGGCTGGACAAGAAGATAAAGATTCTTTACTGCAAAAAAGAACTCATTGATCAGGTTCTAGAGGATGCTTTTACTCAGGCCTTAAAAGGGAGACAAGCGTTGGAAAAGAGGGTGATCATGAAAGATGGAGAAAAACAGAGCCCTCTTCACAAAGAGAAGATAAAGGATGAGATTCGCCCTTTAATTGAAGGGCAGATTGCTGAGGATTTGAAATTATGAACGTGTGTCGTCTCGATTATGCCTTTGCTGTAGGCCGGATTCGGGCTTTAGAGAATAAGCTTATTCCGAGAGATGTGTTTCTGGAGAGCGCTGAAGAAAAAGATTTTCCTTCCTCTTTAAAGGTTATATTTGATGCGGGAACTTTTTTGGAGGAAATGGAGGAGATCAGGGATTCTAAAGAATTAGACGTTTTCCTTAAAAAAGAGGCTGAGTCGTTAATCAACTCCATGTCTGATCTTTTTCTGGAGGAAAACGTAAAGAAGGTGGCTGAAGAGGAATATTTTCCCGAGATTGCCTTAGATAAAGCCAAGCAGACCGGGTATTCCTTTATCATTGACTATGTGCGCCATCGAATCGACCTGGGGAATCTTAAGATGCTGGCCCGGATCAAATACTTACAGCTTTCTCAGGAGAAGCTTCGATCAATTTTGATGGATGGGGGATTTCTTCAGATAGATAGAATCATGAAGTTTCATGACCTTTCTTATTCTGATATCAATGAAGGATTAAAGTACAGCCCTTATTTTGAAGTGTGGAGTCAGGGGATGGATGCTCTGCAGGAAAAAGAATCTTTTGCGGACATGGAAAGAGAATTTGAAGATTTTATGATGAGATATTTGAGAAAATCCAGGTATATTGTGTTTGGGCCTGAGCCTGTTTTTACCTATGTGCTGGCAAAGAAGAAAGAGCTTGATTTATTCCGCATAGTGGGAATCGGGAAGATCAATCATCTGCCTGTTGAACTTTTAAAAACCAGGATAAGTGAGACCTATGTTTAACAGAATAGCGGTGATAGGAGATGTTGATTTAATTTTACCGTTAAAGGCTTTAGGTATTAAAATCTATTCTCCGGAAAGCATTCATGAAGCCCGAGGTATTCTTAAAGAGCTTGAAAGCGAAAAAATCGCCCTTTGCTTGATGCATGATCAATTTTTAAAGCCTTTGAAAGAAGAGGTCGGCCGATTGGAGAAAAAATTATGTCCGGTTATAGCTGGATTTTCTGATTATAGGGAAGTATCTGACCTTTTAAAAAGAAAGATGAAAGATCTTTCCATAAAAGCCACAGGCTCGGATTCTTTACTGAGAGGGAAACATAAAAAATGAAAAAAGGAAAAATCATTAGAACAGCGGGGCCTCTCGTCGTTGCTTCAGGATGTCTGGGAGCCAAAATGTACGATATGGTGAGAATCGGTGACATAGGGCTCATTGGAGAAATCATTGAGCTGAGTGAGGACAGGGCTTTTATTCAGGTTTATGAAGATACCACAGGCGTAGGTCCCGGAGAACCTGTCCTGTTGACTGGAGAGCCGCTGAGTGTTGAGCTGGGGCCGGGGCTTATCAGTTCGGTTTATGATGGCATCCAGCGTCCTCTTGACGTGATCAGATCCAAGGAAGGAGACTTTATCACCAGAGGAATCTCAGTTCCCCCCCTGGACAGAAAAAAGAAATGGGGTTTCAAACCGCTTGTCAAAGAGGGACAGCAGGTTGAGGAAGGGGACTTTCTCGGCGAAGTCGAAGAGACTCCTCTGATCAAGCATAAAATCATGGTTCCTCCAGGGAAAAAAGGGAAAGTCGTTGAGATAAAAAAAGGGAAAATGACTATAGAAGAAGTGGCTGCCGTGATTAAAGGCGATGAGATTGAATTCGAAATCCGAATGTTTCAAGTTTGGTCAATACGACAGAACCGAAAAGTTAAACGCAGAAAGATGCCCCAGTTTCCTCTTTCTACCGGCCAGAGAGTGCTGGATACACTTTTCCCTCTGGCAAAAGGAGGGACTGCTTGTGTCCCTGGGCCTTTTGGAAGCGGCAAGACCGTGGTCCAGCACCAACTGGCCAAATGGTCTGATGCTCAAATCATTGTTTTTGTGGCCTGTGGAGAAAGAGGAAATGAAGTGGCTGATCTTTTATTGAGTTTTCCCGAGCTCAAAGATCCCACGACAAACCGTCCTTTGATGGAGCGGACCATCATCATAGCCAATACTTCCAACATGCCTGTGGCTGCCCGGGAAGCTTCAATTTACACAGGGATGACCATAGCCGAATATTTTCGAGACATGGGTTATTCGGTCGCGCTGATGGCCGATTCTTCCAGCCGTTGGGCTGAAGCTTTAAGAGAGATATCCGGACGAATGGAGGAAATGCCTGGAGAAGAGGGTTATCCGGCTTACCTTGCGTCCCGATTGGCTGAATTTTATGAGAGGGCCGGAAGAGTGATTTGCCTCGGTTCTGAGGATAGAGAGGGAGCTTTGAGTGTGATTGGAGCGGTTTCGCCTCCTGGAGGTGATTTATCTGATCCGGTTGTTCAGTCAACGCTTAAAGTGGTCAAAGTATTCTGGGCGCTTGATGACAAATTGGCCAATGAAAGGCATTTTCCGGCTATTAATTGGCAGAACAGCTATTCTTTGTATGTCGATAATATCAAGGATTACTGGCGTGATGAAATAGCCGAAGATTTTTTTGAAATCAGACAGGAAGCCATGAAATTATTGGAAGAGGAATCTGAGCTTCTGGAAATTGCTCGGCTGGTGGGAGTGGAATCTCTCTCTGACAGCGAGCGTTTGATTCTGGAGTCATCGAAGTCAATCAGAGAAGATTTTCTTCATCAGAATGCCTTCCATCCTCAGGATACCTATACTTCTCTGAGGAAGCAGTATTTGATGTTGAGGGTTATCATTCATTTTCACAATCAGGGCATCAGCGCGCTGAAGGAAGGAGTTAGTCTGCAGGATATTCTCCATTTGGAGGTAAGAGATCGAATTTCCAAGATGAAGTTTTTATTTGAAGATGGAGAAGGTTCTGATATCTCTGATATTTTTATTGAAGTCGATAAATTGTTTAAGGAATTGATCACGAAAAAAAGGTGATTTGAAAATGCAAAGAGAATATTTGACAGTGACCAATATTATGGGTCCGCTGGTTATCGTTGAAAAAATTGAAGAAGTCAAATATGGGGAAATGGTTGAAATAGAAGCCCCGGGGGGAAATTTGCGCAGGGGTCAAGTGCTCGATGTTTCAACAGAAAGAGCCGTGGTCCAGGTTTTTGAAGGGACGACTGGTTTGGATATCAATAAATCTAAAGTAAGGTTTTTGGGGCGCTCCCAGACACTGGGTGTATCCGAAGAAATCGTGGGAAGAATATTCGATGGCTCAGGAAATCCAAAAGACGGGGGGCCTGAGATCATAGCCAAGAAAAGACGCGACATAAACGGAAGCCCCATCAATCCCCAGGCCAGGGATTATCCTTCTGAGTTTATTCAGACTGGGATTTCATCCATAGACGGCATGAATCCTCTGGTCAGGGGCCAAAAGCTCCCCATTTTTTCCGGAAGCGGTCTCCCCCATTCCAGAATAGCGGCTCAAATTGCGAGGCAGTCTAAGGTACTGGGGAAGGAAGAAAAATTTGCAGTGGTTTTTGGCGGGATGGGGATTACTTTTGAAGAAGCCAATTTTTTTATTGAAGATTTTCGGGACACCGGTGCCTTGGAAAGGTCTGTTGTCTTTCTGAATCTGGCTAATGAGCCTCCTATAGAACGGATTGCCACTCCCCGGCTTGCCCTGACTTGTGCCGAATATTTGGCGTTTGAACTGGACATGCATGTCTTGGTCATCCTGGTTGACTATACTTTTTATGCGGAGGCGCTCAGAGAGATTTCAGCAGCCCGCAAGGAAATTCCAGGTCGAAGGGGCTATCCAGGCTATTTATACACAGACCTGGCTTCTATGTATGAGCGAGCCGGACGCATAAAGGGGAAACAGGGCTCCATAACTTGTATCCCCATACTCACCATGCCTGAAGATGATAAAACTCACCCCATAGCAGATCTGACCGGTTATATTACGGAGGGACAAATCATGCTGAGCAGAGAAATCCACCGGAAAGGGATTTATCCTCCTATTGATGTTCTTCCCAGTCTCTCCAGACTTAAGGATAAAGGAATCGGGAAGGGAAAAACAAGGGAGGACCATGCTGATGTTTTGAATCAGCTTTTTGCCTGTTATGCCAGAGGCAAGGAAGCCAGGGAGTTAGCGCTCATTCTGGGAGAAGCCGCGCTTTCTGAACTGGATAAAATCTATCTTGAGTTTGCGGATAAATATGAAGATGAATTCGTTCGTCAGGATGAAACCGAGGCTCGAACTATTGAGGAGACGCTGGATCTCGGATGGAACCTTTTGGGTATGGTGCCCAGGATTGAATTGAAGAGGGTCAGCCCAGAATTTTTAGATAAATATTATTCAGAAAAAAAATGAGAATCAAGGTCAATCCCAACCGGATGGAACTTCTGCGGCTGCGCAGAAGGATTAAACTGGCTGAACGAGGACACAAGCTGCTCAAAGATAAGTTAGAGGAGATCATGAGGCGGTTTCTTGAACTGATGAAAAGGCTGGATGATCTGCAGGAAGGATTGAGAGAAAAGCTCAATAAGGTTTTTATTTCATTTGCTTTGGCCCGGACAAAAGATTCTCGAGATCAGTTAGAAAGGTTCATTCCGGAAGGGGAGTTAGTTCTGGGCGTGGAGTCAGAAAAAATTTTCAATCTTTCTATCCCTAAGTTTAAAGTCGAGAAGCTGGAAATATCTGATTATGATTTTTTCAACACAGAAAGCGAATTGGACATTGGTTTAAAAAAGATGCAGGAGCTTCTGGAAGATTTAATGGAAGTCGCGCGTTTATGGAAAGCGCTTGAGCTCCTTTCCAGAGAAATAGACACAACCAGGCGGAGAGTCAATGCCTTGGAACACATTTTAATCCCTAATCTGAAAGAGACCATCAGTTATATTTCAGGCCGTCTTGAAGAGATGGGACGATCCTACCAGGTGCAGCTCATGAGGGTTAAAGAGATCATTGGGGAGGAATGAAATTCAAGCGGAGCTTAGCTCTCGGATAGATTTTTAAAACGGTTCTTCTTCGTTTTTATCGGTGCTTCCATAACTTCCCCCGTCCAAAAAAAGCAGTGAAGGGTGAATTGTCAATGTTCAAAAAATGGCGATTAAAATTAAAATACAAACAGAAAAAGTGTTCAAGACATTGTTCTTGAAAAAATCCTGCATATCGCTGAAAATAAATCAATCATGAAAATATCGCCATTTTTTTATGAATAGGTCAGGCTAATAGAGGAGGTAGGATTTTCTCTGCTGGCGGAAGATTTCTTCATCTTTTTTAATGAGCTCTTTCAGTTTTTCATAAGAAAGCTTATCTTCCAGATAGAGCCTCAGCCATTCATTTCCAAAAAGGCTGTCAAGTCTGTCTGTCATTATTTTTATTTCATCCGGGAAATTTTCTTTAAGAACTTTGATAAGGTCTAAGGTAAATTCAAGAGAGTGAAATATTTCCTTATTATGGATAGAGATAAGGATTCCTTGGCAAAGTCTGTCTTTATAAGGAGGATAAGCGGTTTTCCCTGGGAGGGAGCGGGGAGTATACGTATGCGGGATGAGCTCCAATCCTTGAACAGCTGTACTGTCCATATTCAGGATGATGATTTCAGGATCAAGCCACGGAGCTCCGAATTGAAGGAAAGGATTGAGAGTTCCTATTCCATGGTTGAGCCTTATTCCGCCTAAAAGGCTTATTCCCGGATACGCCAGGGTGGTTTCAGATCGGGGGATATTGGGAGAAGTCGGGATCCAAGGAAGATTTGTATCCTCCCAAAGGAATTTTCTTTTCCATCCTTTCATTTTAATGACCCGGATATCTGAATCAGAGGGGACCCAGTTTTCTCCTTTCATCATCAGGGAAAGCTCTCCGCAGGTCATGCCGTATCGAATAGGAATGGGGCAAGGGGCGGTAAAAGATTCCAGTTTCATATCCAGAATAGAACCTTCGATGATTTTTCCTCCTGTGGGGTTGGGGCGGTCTAAGATATAAACGGGGACGCCTTCAAGGGAAGCAGCTTCCAGGATGTATTTCATGGTGGTGATATAAGTGTAGAACCGGGCCCCGACGTCCTGGATGTCATAGATCAGGACATCCAGGTCTCTGATCTGTTCCGGGGCAGGTTTTTTGGTGTTTCCATGAAGGCTGTAGATCTTAATCCCTTGATACTGACTGTTATCAATGATTTGGCCGGCTTCTTGATCTCCCAGGAAGCCGTGCTCTAAAGAGAATAGAGCTTTTATTGAAGCTCCTTTTTCAAGGAGAGCGTCCACGAGATGCTGACCGTTGGGAAGTTGGGAGGTGTGATTTACCACCAGGCCCAGGCTTTTATTCCTGATTTCGGATAGGTGTTTGGAAATAAAAATTTCGTTTCCCAGAAGGACTCTTTTTTTATTGTTTGTGAGTTTGAATAAAGCGATGAGAATGCAGAGCAGAAGGATGGAGCTTAAAAGAAACCAGGAAATTTTTTTTAAAGAAGGGCTCTTATTTATGATTCGGAGATTTAGCATTGGAAAGATATTGAAGAAGCCCTTTTTTCTTGACAATTTCAAAGGCTTCTTGTTGAGATAGGCCTTTATTCTGACGGAGGGATTCCAGGATGCGGATAATCGATAAGGCCACTTCAGCGGTTTGTCCTGGGATGACGCGATCTCCTTTCAAAAAGTTTAAGGACTCAAAAAGGACCGCATTGGCTTCTCCGTAAGAGACGGGCTTGGAAATCCCATATTTTTTAACCCATCCCGGATTTTGGATGGCGTCATTCACATGGGATTGGATGAGATAGGCGGCCCTTCCGATGAGTTTTAAATTGCTGGGGCTGACATTCGTCATGGTGTTTCCGACGACTTTTCCCAGGCGAGCCATCACAGCCGTGGAGTGAGCATTGAGTATTATTTTAAGAGCCATATGCTGGTTGATATTCAAGGGATCGTTCTTGTTGTCAAGGGGAACAGTCACAAAAACATCTTTTTGATCTGGTTTGAAGCTGGGGATTTCATGGTTAAGCCGGTCCAGTTTGTTTTCAGGCCGGTTAGACACACAAAGCACGGCTGTGTTGGATTTATTTTTCTTAAAGAGGTTTAAGAATTCAAGAAAGCAGGATTCTTGGGTTTCAAAAAGCTTTTCCTCAGGGGATACAGACACCAGGACCCCCAGGTCTCCCGGCTTGGGCCCTCTGTATTTAATATTTGAGGAGGAGAAAGCAAAGTCATACAGATATTTCTGGTCGTTCCCTGCATTTTTCAAACTTTCCAGGGCTGCTTTTTTAAGATAAGGGTCCTCTATTTTATTTTGGAAAGGTTCTTTATAAAAATCAGAAGAAAGTCCATGAAAAGGCCTTTTGAGGAAAGCTTCCCATGCTTTTTCAAGATCAGGCGCTTTGGTCCATACCTGAATCCAAGATTGACGCTCTTTTTGATTCACGGTATCCAAGGGATAAAGATGAAAAGTGGGGCTTCGCTCTGTGCTGTCTATGAAAACAGTGATCAGCCCGCCACAGGCAAAATAGGTCGAGAAATGCCCTGACTCATAGGTTTCAGTTTCCAAAAGAGTGAATTCTGCGATCTCAGGAATCGATTTTTTGACCTGTTTTAAAAGAGGATTAAATGTTTGAAGCTTGTCTTTGAGAACCATTTTCCCTTCAAATCCAATTCGGGCCATTTCTTTTTTTGATAAAAATTTTATGAGGGACTGATGCAGGGCTGTTTGAATAATATGACCGATCACAAAAGTCTCGATAGTGGTGGCCTGCATTCGGGTGGAGCCGGAAATGGCTTGGGGACCTGTGGTGAGATTTATTTTTGTGATGCCTTTTTCAGTAAGGATTTTCCTGCTTCGGGTGAAGGGCATGAGGACATCGTCGGGATTGTTATAAATAAAAAAAAGCTTCTCACTGCTTTTTTCAGGATTATAATCAGGAGAAAGCTTCCACTGTTCTAAAGCCGATAGGATGGTCCCAATCACGGATGAAGTCTCTCCTCCCTCAGTCACACAAAAGACAACATCCCCTTTATGGATATGATGTTCCTTCAGTTGGAGTTCTCCTATGAGCAGAAGGTCTTCAAAGCCTTCCAGAGAGCTTATGAGGGCTCTATCTCCTCCCGTCATCTCACCGATGAGTCTCTCTTCAATATTTTCCTTGAGATGAGATTTGCATTTATTCCATAGTTTGTTTTGATTTTTTATTTTTTCCCAGAAGGGCCTCCAGAAAGTGCTTTCTATTTGTTTAGCCAGACGTCCTGTGGCCCCGCATCCATAGATGTATATCTTATTTCCAGATAGGATAGCCTGCTTGACCGCTTGGACGGCTTTATCCAGATTCTTTGTGTCTTGAGAGAGCTGATCGAGTTTTTTCACAATATCTTGATCTACATTAAAGAGCATTTCCAGTCCTGAAGCGCAGTCTTTTTGGATCACTTCGCTTAAGTTCCAGGTAGCGGGATGTCTTTGCTCTGTGACAAGAGAATGCAGTTGGAATTGAGTTTTATTCTGTACATAATCTATGGATTCATCAGAGGGCGTGATTTTGAGAAGTTGAAGGAGCGAAGTTTCTTTTTGTTTTTCAGGCTCCTTTTTTTCAATTTCCTGTGAATAAACAGGATTCAAAAAAGCCGGTATAAAAAATAATAAAACAATTGAGCTATAGAATTTTAGGTTACTATATTTCATTTCGTTTCACCTTTCCCCATTACCCATACTGTTTTTCCGAATCTATGATATCTTTTTCTCTCCATTCTTTGATCCAATCGTTAACTTTATGGATTTCCATGCCCCCATTTTCTGTGGAACAAATGACCTTCTTAAGTCCTGCATTGATGATCATTTTTTTGCATATGAAACAGGGAAAAGCATTGATGGGTTTTTTGCTCTTGGTGTCACTGCCGTAGATATACATATCCCCTCCCAGGAGGCTTACTCCGGCTCTGGCTGCATTGATGATCGCATTTTGTTCAGCATGGACACTCCGGCACAATTCGTACCGCTGTCCGTGGGGGATTTTCAATTTATCCCGAAGGCAGAATCCATGTTCAAAGCTGTCTTTTGTTTTTCTAGGGGCTCCCACGTATCCTGTGGAGATGATCTGGTCATCTTTGATGATAATAGCCCCGATGGACCTGCGGAAGCAGGTGCTCCGGCGTGAGACTTCTTTCGCAATGTTAAGGTAATATTGGTGTTTTGTTATTCTTTTTGGTTTCATAGGAAAGCTTCCAGTTTTTTATAAAATTCTTTGAGAGTTCCTTGATTTATGATTTTAAAATCAGCATTTTCCATGCAGTTCTTCAACTGCTGCCCTTTTTCCCTCCCTCTCATTTCTTTTCTTTCGATTTCTATGAATTCTTTTAGAGTTTTGACAGATTCATTTCTGCCCCTTTTCTCTGCCCGTTGGAATCTGATTTCGGACGGAGCGTCTATGGCCAGAAGGGTGAAGTCAGTATGGTTTCTTATGTATTCGATTTCTTTGAGGTTTCGAATGCTGTCAATGACTGTTTTCCCCGCTATTTTTTTTACGGCCATCCGTGCGAGAATATCGGGGCCGAATTCTTCTCTCATTTCATTGCCTTTGGCAATCGAGTTTTTTCTGGTTATTTCAGAATTGCTTTTTTTGAGTTCCTCCCGGATAAAATCTGATAAAGAGATAAAGTCATAACCGTGTTTCATAAAAAATTTAGCGGCTTCTCCTTTTCCTGAGGCATTGGTTCCTGTCAATCCTATGGTTTTAAATCGAGTCATTATCCTGCTAGGTCCTCATCTTCTTCTTTCCTCTTTTTTTCTTTTTTCCTGCCTACGGCCAGAGCAATCAGGATACTGAGACCATAGAGCCCCAGCATAGGGAGGGCCACGATGCTCTGGGTTATGGGGTCAGGAGTGGGAGTGATCACAGCGGCAATGATAAAAACGATCAGGAAAGCATATTTGAAATATTTTATCATCTGTTTTGCGGTCACAATGCCGAGCCTGGAGAGAAAATAGACCAGAGTGGGAAGTTCAAAAACAATGGCAATGCTGAGAATAACTCTCAGGGCGAGAGAGAAGTACTGGTCTACGGTGATGACAGGATCAAAACTTTCAGCTATAGACAGGAAGAAGCGGACGGCAAAAGGAAAAACAATGAAATAGGCGAAGACAGCCCCGGAGATAAAAAAAACTGAAGAGAAAAAAACAAAAGGAACCACAGCTTTTCTTTCTTTTTTATAGAGTCCGGGAGCTATGAAATACCAGAGTTGAATAAAGACAAAGGGTGAAGAGAACAGGATGGCAGCCAGGAAAGAGACTTTGATATAAAGCATAAAAGGAGCGGTGAGAGAGGTGAAGGCTAGTTTTTTGCCTTCGGGCAGGTATTTTGTGACCGGCACAGCCAGAATGTTGTAGAGGGGTTTATGAAAAAACCAGGCAGGAATGGCAGAAATAACAACGGCTAAAAAAGAGTAGAATATTCGTTTTCTTAAATCTTCGAGATGTTCAAGGAAGGTCATACTGTCAGGGCTTTTTTTTGCCTTCCTCATCACTCTTGATTCCCTGTTTTTGATTTTTTTTGATAGGTTTGTTTTTTATTTTATCGGGATCTTCCTGAACTTCTTGGTAGGGATCTTTTATGTTTTTATTTTCAGAATCCTTAGAGGAAGTTCTGGTTGAGTCTTCTTTCCCTATATTGTCTATATCTTTTTGGATTTCCTTGAATTCTTCGGCCTGGATTTCATCTTCGATTTTACTTTTGATCTCATCTGAAGTCTTTCTGAATTCTCTTAGGGCTCTGCCTATGGATCTGCCGACTTCCGGAAGCTTTTTGGGGCCAAAAATAAGCAGAGCAATAGCAAAGATGATTAAGAGTTCAGGGAGGCCTATACTTCCAAACATTTTTCTCTTTTTAATGCTTTTCTTGCTAAGGAAATATAACTTGTCGCTGCTTAGAAGTCAAATGGAAGTTAGGCGTGGTGACCAGATGGGCTTTACAACTTTTAAACCCTTTGGTAATATTCAAATGGAAGTAAAGACATGAAAAAAAAGATAGGCATTTTTACGGGTTTATTATTTTTATTCCTCAATATTTCACTCTGGAATAGCGGGACCTGGTCTGAGGGGATTGAGAAAGTCGCTGAGATCACTCAGTTTGTTAAGGATCATTACTATAAAGAAGTTGATTCGAGAGAGTTGATTTATGAATCTATCAAAGGGATGCTTCCAATGCTGGATCCCCACTCTTATTTTCTTTCTCCGGAAAGGCTTGATAATTTAAAAGAAGACTATAAGGGGAAATACTACGGACTGGGTATCATGATCCAGAAGCATGGAGATCGGCTGATGGTCATATCTCCCCTTGAAGGAACCCCTGCTTACAGGCTCGGCATTCAGCCCGGGGATATTATATCCCGTATTGAAGGAGAAAGCACCAAGTCGATTTCAAGCCATGAGGCTATGCTGAAGCTGAGAGGAGAAAAAGGCAGCAAAGTGAATATCACCATTATAAGAGAAGGGTTTGATGAGCCTCTAGAGTTCACCATTGTTCGAGAGGAGATCCCTTTACACAGTGTTCCCTATGCCTTTATGCTCACGGATGAAACCGGGTACATATACATAAGAAATTTTGCCAGCAACACAACTCAGGAATTTGAAGAAAAAATGATGATTCTTGCTGAAAAGGGGATGAAAAATCTGATTCTTGATTTCAGGGACAATACGGGGGGGACTTTTGTTCAGTCTCTGGAGATTTCAGACGAGTTTCTCCAGGAAGGAGAGACCATTGTTTCTATAAGAGGAAGGAAAAAACAGTACAACAAACTTTTTATAGCGACCAAGGAAAATCAATTTGAAGATCTGCCGGTGGTCATCCTCATCAACAGAGGAAGCGCGAGTGCTCCAGAAATAGTCAGCGGAGCTTTACAGGATAATGATCGAGCTGTGATATTGGGGGAGACTTCCTTTGGCAAAGGTCTTGTCCAAACCATATTTCCAGTTTCCAATGAAGCGGCTTTAGCACTGACCACAGCCAGGTATTACACGCCCTCGGGAAGATCTATTCAAAGGGATTACAGTAATTTCGAAGATTGGATTCTGGGGAGAGAAGCCGAGCCTGAAGAGAGAGAAGTGACTTACACCGATAAAGGAAGAAAAGTATTAGGTCAGGGCGGAATTTCCCCGGATTATGAGGCCGCACTGACTTTTAAAAGATTGACATATATTCTTTTATCAAGAGGAACGTTCTTTGCTTATGCCCGAGAATTCGTCGAAAAAGATACGGAGTTATCAAGTCAATATAGATTCCCTTCAGAAAGGGAGCCGGTGAATCCTAATCTTCCCGAAAGGATTAAAATCAGTAAAAACTTAGTGATCAGTCCGGAATTTTTAAATGATTTCAAAAGATTTCTGGCAAGCATTGATTTTTCATATGAAGAGAAAGATTTTGAAGAAGCTGAGTCCGAGATAAAGAGAGAAATCAAGAGGGAGCTGGTGTCTTCAATATGGAACATCGAGGAGGGAGTGAAGGCGTATCGGTTAGAAGATCCGGTGGTGAAGAAAGCTCTGGAGTTGATGGATGAGGCTGAAAGAATGATCTCCTGATTATTCATAAAATTCATGAGAGGGAAGGGCAAGGGATTCATCACCCGCTCGATTCCCCAGCGCGGAATCTCACTCCCGCTCAGGCTTCGCTCTCCTCTAAAGAGGAACCCTGCCCGCTCAGCCCTCACAGGGGATTCTTCATCCCTCGCCATCTCCCTCTGCAAACATTTTGAATCATGAATCATCTAGGTTAGTTATTCTAACCATTAAAAACGCAAAGCTTCATGAAATTCAGTTATGGCTCGTGAATAATTTATGTTACCTGTTTACTGCTTTTTTGTGGGAAGAATTGTTGATATAATAATTCATAAGCATTATTATCAAGTACATAGTTAAAATGATGGTCAAATTTAGTTTTATGGGGAGGAATGCATGAAGATCGCTCTTGCATCTGATCATGCGGGGTATGATTTAAAACAGGATATCATCAATTACTTAAAAAATGAGGATGTAACCATCAAGGATTTTGGATGTTATTCTAGAGAGAGTGTGGATTATGCGGATTTTGCTGAAAAGGCAGTCAAGCAGGTTGTCTCCGGAGAATATGACAGAGCGATTCTCATTTGCGGAACAGGGATTGGCATGTCTATGGTGGCCAATAAATTCAAGGGAATCAGGGCAACCCTGTGCTGTGATGGATATATGGCTGAGATGAGCCGGCTGCATAATGATTCTAACTGTCTGACTTTTGGAGGAAGAGTTATGACCCCGGATAAAGCGGTGCGTATTGTTGAAAAATGGCTTAAAACAGAATATGAAGGAGGGCGTCACCAGAGGAGGCTTGATAAGATATCAAAAATAGAAGAGATCAATTTTAACCTGGACAATTCATAAAAAAATGGCGATGTTTTCATTATTAATTTATTTTCAACGATATGCAGGACTTTTTCAAGAAAAATGTCTTGAACATTTTTTCTGTTTGTATTTTAATTTTAATCGCCATTTTTTTACCATTGAGGCAAGCCGATCTCACTGCATCTGCTTCGTTATAGGGCATTCGCAGTGAAAGACCACGACTTCATGCCCTA
>CAZRGM010000049.1:0-15513 GCA_964599635.1 uncultured Eubacteriales bacterium
TCTCCCTTATCCCTGAACTAAAGGATTAGAGTTTCACATATATTCTGATAGTTCCTCAGCCGCCATAGAGAGCTGAGCCTGAGGAGGCGGGGGCCGGGCAGCCTTAAATGTCAGATTAAGATGTTTGATGATCTTGTCTATGACCTTGTGATCTTCAATAAAGGAAACAATGTGCATGGTTCCCCCGCATTGGGGACAGATGAGGGGATCGATCTCATAGACCTTCTTTATCATCTCAGCCCACCCTTTGGAGGGTTTAAATGGATCTTCATCTCCAATAATAAGGGGACACAAAGGATCGGATTCTTTTTTTCTCATCTTTCCCCTGCTTTTGCAGGGGCAGGCTCTCTGTGGGCATTGGCATAGAGGCCGTAGTAACGGACCATAACCTGTCCTTTATCCGGAATGTGAGAGGTCACCCGGGCTATGAATTCCATATAATCCATTGACTCTGTCTCAGAGCTGTGTTTTCCGTATTGATAGAGGACTTGCCCCTCACGCAGGGATAATTTTCTAAGCGAAAGGATAGGTCTAATCATGTATTTGCCCACTCGTTCGGTCTCTTCTTTGCTCTCAGTTCTGACCTTACTGTGAACATTGAATCCCGTATGACGCCACTGCAATATCTTTTGGACAAGGTTTTTATTGATCAACTGTTTGCGGAGAAGAAGAGAGAAGACTTCAAGTGTGAAAAGCTTACAAAGCAGGGGATCGTTGAATCGAGAGACTTTGTGGAACTGTCTTTTTTTGTCTGTCCCTCCCTCTGTGACCAAAAAGTGAAGATGTGGATGAAAGTTTATCCGGCTTCCGAATGACTGGATCACCGCAATGATGCCCGGAGTGATATCTTTTTCTGTAGTTGCCTTAAGGTATTTTATAAGCGCCTCTTTGCCGCAGACACAGAGTTCAGAAAGAAGTGATCGGTTGAATTTGAAGAATATCCGCAGCATCTTGGGTATGGTGAAGACCACCTGTCGGTGAGGGGTGTCCAGGATGAGTTTCTCCCGCATCCATTCACCCCACTCTTCCCGGCGCTTGGCATGACAGGAGGGACAGAAGCCTCGGGTCTTGCAGGAAAACATAACAAGTCTTTCCGCCCCGCAGTCAGGGCATCGGATCCGCGCAAATCCACACTTTGGATTGCCGCAGTCCAGGTATTGAAGCCCCGGTTGTGTTTCTCGCCAATCCCAAAGGAAAAAAGACCTATGAGCCGGATAAACACATTGTGAGAAAAGGCGACACCCCTCAGGGCTATTTCCTTCTGGATAAAAAAAGCGGATTCCACAGAGAAGTCATCTCCCATCCTTTAAACTGGAACGAGAAAGTAGAGACCGAAAAAAAATACGAAGAAGCTGAAGAAGCCCGGCTCATGTATGTGGCTTCCACAAGAGCCCGAAATCTCATGGTCATAAGCACTTATGAGGAAAACCTCAAATACAAGTCTTGGAATTTTCTGGACACATATTTAAATCAAGTCCCGGAGCTTACATTTGACACAGAAGCTCAAGAAAAAGAGGAAAGAGAAAGAGAGAAGCTCACCCTCCGTAAAAACGAATGGGAAAACGCCCAAAAACAAATCCGCAAACGAAAACAAAAAGCTGAAGATTCCACCTACCGCATTGAAACCGTGACCAACATCGCCAAAAGCAAAGCCGCCGCCCCTCACTGGACCCAAAGAGGCAAAGGAGAAAGCTGGGGAAGAGCTGTGCACACACTCCTCAAGCTCATAGGGGAGGGCAAAGTTAAAGACCTGGAACTCCAGGCAGGAAATATCCTCACGGCCGAAGAGCGGGATCTTACAGAGAAAAGCGAATTCCTGGATCTGATCAACTCCATAACCCGTTCCCAACTCTGGAACCGGATGCTCAAAGCTAAAAAGAAATTCTATGAGATCCCCTTTTCCGTAAAAACCGCCCCCTCTTCTCCCAAACCGGTTATTCTCAACGGGGTCATTGACCTTGTCTTTCTAGAACCCGACGGCTGGGTCATTGCAGATTACAAAACAGATGAAATAAACGGAGGGCTTCAGAGCTTTATTGACTACTACTCACCCCAGGTCAGAGTGTATACGGAATTCTGGGAAAAAATCACCGGGGAAAAAGTCAAAGAAGCCGGGCTTTATTTCACGTCCATTAACAAGTGGGTGAGGGTATGAGGTATATTGCTAGGTGAATGTGATTGTTCTGTCTACCATACCTTCTTGACACAAGTTAATATCAAACTTTATTATATTATTATTTGATATTAGATTAACAAGCAGAAGGAAGGATTAAATAAAATTGGATATTTTTATTTCTTACTCTCATAAGGATAAGAATACGGCAGGAAAGATAAAACATTATTTAGAGCATGAATTCGGAGTTAATGTCTTTCTTGCTCATCATGATATACAACCAACAAAAATATGGATTAAAGAAATAATAAAAGGATTAAAAAAAGCTAATGTTTTAATTGCATTGCTAACGAATAATTTTGAGAATTCCAATTGGACAGATCAGGAGGTTGGCTTTGCTCTTTGTAAGGAAATATTAATTATCCCTGTTAAGATTAATATAGATCCATATGGTTTTCAATCTCAATATCAGGCTTATAAATTGAAGACAAATAATATCTACGGATCCTGTATAGATATCGCAAAGATTATTGTTGAAGAACCTAATTTGAAAGTAAAACTTCTTGATTCTCTTATTAAAGTTTTCGGAAAGAGCGATAGCTTTAATAGGACAGAGAATATAATTGAGGTTTTATGGAAATTTAATGATTCTTATTCAAAAAAACAAAAAAACAACATTATACAATTAGCTGAGAGTAATTCTCAGATTTATTCCTGTTATAAAGCAAAGAAAAAACTTAAAATTTTTATTAGAAAGTATAAAAAAGATTTAGACGAAAATCTTTTAAAAAAGCTAGAGAAAAAAATTGAGCAAGTATGAACTTGCTTATGTAAAATTGGTCAATTAAAAATCATGCGATAATAGAATAGCGAAGTTTCTCCTATAGAAACATAGGCTACTTCATAAAATAAAATGCAAAATGAAACTAAGGTACCAAAACCAACATTTATCTATAAGATATTTGATTCGATCATAGCCAATTCTGACTTTTTTAGCTTACCAAGATTGGAAGCCTTTCTTCACTCCTTTAGAATTTTAGAAGGGATGCAAAATAATCTTGGTTTAGGGAACAAAGAATTAGATACATTACTTGCCTCATCTAGATTTTTTGAAGATTCCAAAAAATATCTAATTAACTGGATTTATTACAAATGCCCTGAAGGTGGTAAATTAATAAAAACTAAAGAATCGGACATAGAAAAATCAATACAAGCAATATCACTCGCACATAAGTTTTCAATTATTCATGATGCAATTGTTTCTGTTCAAAAACATTGGGCAGATTTCTATTTAGACAATAAGAAAAATCTAATTAAGTTTAGATATCGAGATAAGGAAAAAGGGGTTTTATTATCTGGAAAATTTTTTGATAAAGTTAGAAGAGAAGCTAAGAATATCAATAGAATAGAAAAAATAATGAGAAATGCAAAAGCCCTATTTGAAGCTTTTGCCCAATTTTCAGAGACAATACATATAACAAAAGAAAAAGAATTGCGATTTCAAACAAATGAATTCATTTTAGATTACTTTGAGAAATATGTAAGAGAAACATTGAATCTACAAGCAATACTTGAAGACTCATGGTCATTAGGGACTTATAGTATCGGCGATTTTAGGGAAACATGGATACAAATAAATAAGTTGAATCTTATTCATATGTTCGCATTTTTAAGAAGTTATCAAAAGTATGGAAATTATGATACTGGATTTAATAATGCGTTATTTAGGATTAGAAAAAAAAATTTAATTAAATATATAACCAAACATACTAGGCTGAATGAATTAGTTATTTCAGAAATAATTCGAGATCTTACTTATGATTATACAATTCCCCATATGGATATCATATATCAACCCTTAATAGAAATAAATAATAATGAAATCTTCTCATCTCCTCTTCTTATTATAGGAAGCATGATAGACAGAAACTTTCAGGCCCTTTTAACAAAGCTACCCCACAGAAAAAGGGAGTATGATAGATTGAAAAATTCAAAGGAAGACAAGATGATAGAGGATCTTACACCTTTTTTGAAAAAATTCGGATTTAAATTTGAATCAAGAATTATATTAAAGGAAAACAAACAAATAAAAACTGATATCGATTTATTAATCTGGGATGATACGTACAAAGACTTTTTAGTGATTGAACTAAAATGGTTTTATGGGCCTGATTCTACACAAGAATTGTTTAACCATGATCAACAATTTAATAAAGGAATTAGAAAAACAAAAAATTGTATTGATTTTCTTGAGAGAAATAAAGATAGTTTTTTTCAAAAACTGGATATTCCAAATACAAGAAATAATAAAAATATCTATGGACTTATTTTAAGCAAAATGGGAACCACTAGCCCATTCATTGACGATCCTGATTTCCCAGTAATTGAAGAAATGGATTTTTTAGTAATGTTAGAAAAAGGTAAAGCAAGAGTTTCAATCTTATATAAAATGATCATCTCATTTCTTGATATTAAGAAAAGTACTCGAAGTCTTAAAACGTCTTCATCCGAACTGAGCGTTGGGGATTATACATTCATTTTACCAGCAATTGAGTATTAAAGATTATAATATCCTTTTATATTACTATCATTATTTATAATTATTTCTATTTAGCAATTATATTGACAAATAGTTAATTTTATTGTATTATATTTAACATTATGAATATTAATAGTAATCTAAAATACATTAAATCAGAGAAATTCAAACAATTATCGGAAAAAAGAGTTAATCAAGTTCTTGATAAACTTAGAATTTTAGGTAATTTAGGAAATAAATCCAATTATCAATATACACAAAAAGATGTTGACAAAATATTTAAAGCTATAGAAAAGGCTTTAAAAGAATCAAAAAATAAATTTCGTTCCAGCAATAAAAGGGATAATTATGAGTTCAAATGGTGAACTATTTTGAGTAAATACGAACTTTCAAATCTAGATGTCACGTTATTCGTTTTATACAAATTAGGGGGAGCACAAAAGAAAATACATACTGAATATATAGCTTGGGAAGCCTTCAAACTAGCTCCAGAAAAGTTTTCCTGGCGCCTAAAAAAGTTTAGAAAGAAAGGGTTTCCAGACAAAACTCCAGTACGGCACGCTCTAGAAACGGGAAAAAAAGAAGGAAATCTAGTAATAGGACAAACAGGAGGTGATCGGGGAGGGAAAAGAGAAGGATGGCGATTAACACCTAACGGAGTTGTTTGGATTAAGCAAAATCTAAAGCGAATATCTACCAATCTTGGGGAAGAAGCACCCTCATCTTTACCAAAAGAAGAAGCGAGAAGATTCTTAAAAAAAATAAAGAAAAGTCAATTATTTAATCATTTTCTATCAGATAACAAACTATCTGAAGCAACTAATTATATGCTTATTGATATGCTAAACTGTACTCCTGAAGCTCCAGAAAAGACAATAAAAAGGATTTTTACAAGATTCCATAATATAGCTATAGAAGTTAAAGATAAAGAAATACTATACTTTCTAGAACAATGTATAAATAAATTTGATGTCTTAAAATAAACATTAGGGGGGAATATGAAAGTAGGAAAACCCGAAAAAGCAAATATCGAACCCAGATATGTTCAGTTAATTATGCAACATACAATTAAAGATGTTTATGATGCTTTAGCTGAATTAATTACTAATAGTGACGATAGTTATCATAGACTTTATACAAAAGGAAAACGGAGTGATGATGGTGGTCCTATTTTGATATGTATAGAACATAGGAGAAATAAACCTAGTTTGTTAGTTGTAAGAGATAAAGCAGAGGGAATGAACATAACTGAGATGAGGGAAAAAATTAAGAGAATAGGTAAAAAACATAGTGGTGATGAAGATAGAGGATTTATGGGTAGAGGAGCCAAAGAATGTGCAGTACTTGGTAAAGCTATATTTGAGTCTGTTAAAGAAGGTAAATATCATAAATGTGAATTCCATTCTAATCTAGATTTTATTCCATTTAAAGCAACAACAGCCACACCAGAAATAAGAAAAAAATTAGGATTAAAACGAGGAACTGGCACAAGTGTGACTATTGAAATCAACCAAACAAAAAGATGCCCAAAATATAATAACATTAAAAGAGACCTTCCTTGGCATTTTGCATTGAGAGATATTTTTTCTACTCAAAGTAAAAGTAAAGTCTATATACAGAACTTAAATGATAAAAAATCAAAACCTGTTAAAATAATCATACCTCCTCCTAATGGTGAATGTCTCGAGTCTTCCGAATATAAAGTTCCAGGATACTCAAATGCTAAAGCAAAGTTAGAAATATGGAAATCTGATGAATCCTTTATAGATAAACAAGATAGGTTCAGAAGAAGTGGATTCATTGTAAAAGCTAGCAGAGCTATTCATGAATGTTCACTTTTATATCAGGAATTTGAGAGAGAACCCTTAGCAAAAAAATACTTTGGACGAATTGAATGTCTATATATAGACAGACTTTGCCAAGAATATGACAAAATAAGAGAAGAAGGAAAAACGCCTCCTGATACAAATCCATATCTTTTAATTGATCCTAATAGACAACAAGGGTTAAGAAGAGATCATCCATTTACTGATGCATTATTTTCCGTTCCTTCCAGATATTTAAGAAAATTAATTAAAAAAGAGCGAGCAGAGGAGAAAAAGAAACAATTAAAAATCGCTAATAAAGAAACACAAAATCAATTAGATAAACTAGCAACAGAAGCAAGCAAATTTATCAGTGGCCAATTAGAGGAAATGGAAGAAATATCAAAAAGAGATAAAGTAGATAGAACATCTTTTATAAAGGAGGGAGTATTAATTTATCCTACTTATTTTTATGTTACTTTAAATGAAATAAGAACCATTACATATTATGCAAACTTCTCTTTATTGAAAAATACTGAGGTTCCTGTCTATATAGAATCGGATGATAAGGCTTTGGAAATATTAGATAAAAAAATTAAATTACAACCTCAAAAAAGAAATAAAGAACAGTTATTTGGATTGTTTCGTGTTAAAGGAAAATTAAAGAGAGATAGTGTTCTTATCAAAGCAAAATGTGACAATTTACCTGAGGCCCAAGCTATAGCTGAAGTTGTTGAATATAAAGCAGAAGAACATCTTTTTAGAGAACCTTTTGAGTTTGAATATAAATCTTATTCTGTGAAAGAAAGTAATCGAAAAACTTTAAAAATTTTCGCAAAATATCCCGAAGTTATAAGTGAAGAAAAGATAATTAAAGTAACATCAAGTGACAGTGAAGGCATACCGATTAGAGGTTCTTGTATATTAAAACCTAATTTAAAATCAAATTTTGCTTTAGGAGAAGTCATTGTAGAAGGAAGAAGGCTAAATGCAAAGGCAAATATAGAAGCAACATTGGACTCTTTAGGAGCAAAAACTAAAGTAAAGGTAATTCAAAAGCCTGATCGAAAAATACCGCTTGAGATAGAATTAGTTGATAAGGAAATGGGTAATTTTCGTGCTCAATGGGCTGTTTCTGAAGGCAAGCCTTATTTATTAGAGATTTCTACTTTACATGACTCTATAAAAAGATATTTAGGGCCTCCTCCTGATTTCGAAGGTCAAAATCTTCCTTTATTCAAAATTTTACTGGCAGAAATAGTTGCTGAAAGTGTATGCCGAAAATCTTTAATAATGGAAGCAGAGGAACGTGCTTGGGAATTTAGGTGGGCAGATGAAAGGGATGACTTTATTATCGGCGACAGAGTTATAGGTGAATTACAAAAACGTCTAAGAGAATTTACACCTGTTGCCCATTCAATAATGTTATCTAACAGAGAGTTTGAAAAAGCAAAACAAAATTTGGGAAGTGACAACTAAATTTATTTTTTTGAAAATTCGAATATCTGTTTTTATTTAGCACATTAAGCATACCTTGACTTAAAGAGATAATTCGTTAAGAGAAGCTAGACCTAGTTGGCTATTTTTTGTGGAGAAACAGAAGCTTCTAAGAAAAGCACATATCTTTAATGTGGATGGGAATAGTTACCGGCTCAAAAATTTTACTGAGAAGATCCATGGTTTAAAAAAGGAGACAACTTAACCCATGAGCTTAAATCTTCAGCCTAATGAGTGCGTAAAACTATACTTCGATTTACTGTGTAAAAATATACACCTATTGACAAGAGTTTATGAAAAAGTAAGTGACCAAACTTTTTATTAATGATATCATTTATCAATGATATGATAAACTTGTGGGATAAAAAAATAGAAACTGAATTCTTCAGAAAATCTTTAGAACTAACTACTCCAGAAAAGTTATTTAACCAAACTTTCGACAATAAATATTTAGCTTATTGGCCCAAAGGTTATAAAAGACGAAAAATTACATTGCAAAGCAGAAATGCTTTTATCGGGGATTTTACTGAAAAATGGTCCTTAAGTATTTTAAAATATTTTGCTGATAAAATAGGAGCTTTTATTGTCCAAAATGTTGTTTGTGAAGAAATAGATTTAAAGAGGAATTCACCAGCAGATCTAGCCTTTTGTAAGACAAATGAAAGAATACAAGAAGCAGAAAATATTATTATGATATTTGAAGTAAAAATGTCAGTTGTTTGGAATTGGGAATATTTCAAAAATTCAGGGAATTTAAAATGCATTGGTAATTATAAAACTCACCAAGGAAACCCTGGTTTACTCAGATCTGACACTATGTTAAAAGCCATCGGAAAAAGCATAAATATAAGAGTAGCTGGATATAAATCTACAAAAATTCCTATAATTATTTTAGGAAATACACCGATAACAAGCAGCTACTTCAAAAAAGTTGATAATCTTAAAAAATTTGGAATTATTCAAGGATTTTGGTCCTTAAATCCTGAACCACTGGATAAAAAAGAAACTATAAAGAATACTCAAAAATCCGGATTTATAAGAATAGATTCATATAAGGAATTGGTCGATCATTTGAATGAATTATTCAAAGAAGAGCAAGAATTTTTTTCTGGAATGAAAACCAAGAATCAGATAGGAAAAATGATTGAAATTGCAAATAAAGAAGAAAACTATGAGAATAAAGCTGAAAAATTTTTGTCTTTATTAAGAGAGGATTAATATGGACAAAAAAAAAGGAACTGAAACCAGCAGTTTTGGAGTATCAGGAAGAATAGGTCACGATTCATCAAAATTTTATAATACACGACTGTATCAAGGAAAAACCCCTGAAAAAGTTGAAAACTATATAGAACGAGATGTTCCTTCTGAAGTCTTAAATAAAATATTTTGTAAAAGTAGCGAACATATGGATGAAATTCCTGACGATAGCATACATTTAATGGTCACATCTCCTCCTTATAATGTTTCTAAGGAATATGATGAAGATTTGACTTTAGATGAGTACAGAAAATTACTAAAAAAAGTTTTCAATGAGACATATAAAAAACTCGTAGTAGGAGGTAGAGCATGTATCAATATTGCAAATGTAGGAAGAAAACCATACATACCTCTTCACAGTTATATCATTAAAGATATGCTAGATATTGGCTTTTTCATGAGAGGGGAAATCCTTTGGAACAAATCCTCTAGTTCAGGTGTTTCTACAGCTTGGGGTAGCTGGCAATCTCCAAAGAATCCAACTTTAAGAGATATTCACGAATATATTATGGTATTTTCAAAAGGATGTTTTCACAGGTTAAATCCAGAAAACAAAAAAAGCACAATTTCAAAAGACGAATTTTTGGAATTCACAAAAAGTATTTGGAATTTCCAGGCAGAGTCAGCAAAAAGAGTTAATCACCCGGCTCCTTTTCCAATTGAACTTCCTTATAGATGTATCCAACTTTTCACCTTCAAAGGAGATGTTATTCTTGATCCATTTGTGGGAAGTGGATCAACCTGTATTTCTGCTCTGAGAACAGAACGTTACTTTATTGGGTATGATAATAATCAGAAATATGTTGATATAGCATTAAGAAGAATAAAAAGAGAGAAAGAGCAGTTAAAATTATTCTCATTTAGAGAATTCTAGATAAAAATCAAGTCTAATTTTCTACTAAAAAAACCCAAACAATATTTATATTCCTAATTTACAGAAAAAAATCTGTAAATCCAAATGCAAATAACTTTTTTGTTATCATCTTAGAACCAAATTAATATTAAAATGTTGACAAATTACATTAATTGTCCTATATTGTCAATAGATGGAGGGAAAATGCACAAAAACAAAAAATCCATAGATTTTGGTAAAAGACTAAAATCAGCAAGAAAAATGGCTGGATTGAGCATGGATGACCTTGCTAAAAAAGCAGGAGACATCATTACCAAACAATCCATAAGTAAATACGAAAAAGGGATAATGAAGCCTTCAAGTGAGGTGATAATCCGTTTAGCTGAGGCATTAAATGTCAAACCAGAGTATTTTTTCCGGAAAAAATCAATTGAACTCTCCAATATGCAGTTTCGGAAAAGATCCGATCTTCCTTTAAAGACTTTGGAATCTCTCAAACAGAGAACAATTGACTTTTTAGAGCGTTATATTGAATTGGAGAATATATTAGGGATCAGTGATAAATTCGAAAATCCTTTGAAAGACTTTACCATTGAATCACTTGAAGATGTTGAAAAAGCAGCTTCTGAGCTCAGAAATGCCTGGAAATTAGGACTTTCTCCTATCTCAAACCTTCTTGAGATTCTTGAGGAGCAGGGTATAAGGGTCTTTGAATTGCATAATATTGATGATTTTGACGGCCTTTCAGCTCATGTAGGGGATATTCAGGTCATTGTTATTAATAAAGACTTGCCCACTGATCGTATTCGTTTTACTGCGGCTCATGAACTCGCTCATATTCTCTGTGAATTTCCTCAAAACAAACAAAAAGAAAAGCTGTGCCATACTTTTGCCGGAGCCTTTCTTTTTCCTAAAGAAGTTATGGAAAAGGAATTGATGAAAAAGAGAAAACAAATCTCCATTTGGGAATTAGAGGAGCTTAAGAAAATATATGGAATTTCTATGCAAGCTATTGTTAAAAGAGCCAATCTCTTAGGAATTGTTTCAGATTTTTACTATAGAAATTTCCAGTCAATGTTGAAACAAAAAGGATGGAAGGAAAAGGAATCTGTAGACTATGAGGGTAGGGAAGAGGCGATTCGTTTCAGGCAGCTGCTTCACTATGCTGTGAATGAAGAAATTGTCACTCTCAGCAGAGGCGCAGAACTAGCGAATAAGAGCCTTATGGACCTGCGGAGGGAAGTCAAGGCAGCTGTATGATTGTTGTTGTGAATGATGTTAGTATATTAAATGAAAGGCAATCGTTTTCCCCTATATATTCTTGTGATAAAGGCACAATTATAGAAATAACTTCCTATATTACAATATAAATTGATCTGGTTTTTACCATTAATACTAAAATGTTAAGTGAAATTTAAAGATCATTCCTTTGAAAATTTCTCATACTAGATTATAATTATCAGGAAAGGGAGGGTAAAATGGTTGCAAAAAGAAAAACAAGAAAAATCCACAGAAGTGCAATAACAGGACGATTTGTAAAAAGTGGGTATGCCAAAAGATACCCTAAAACAACAATTACCCAGACCATAAAAACCACAAGAAAGAAATGAATTGATTATATGTGAATCGGGATTGAAAAATAACCTATGAATTGAAAATATTTTGAACTATAAAATAGAATGACAGAATTTAATCCAACCGATGAACAACAAGCTATAATCTTACATGATCCATCACAACCAGCACGAATACTTGCTGGTCCAGGAACTGGCAAGAGTTCTACCCTAGTTGCTTTAATAAATCAAATTTTTGAGAGAACTCCTAATCAACGAATCAGACTTCTTACTTTTACTAGGGCTGCAACTGCGGAGTTAGCCCAAAAAGTATCTACGCATTCAGTATCAATTACACTTCGTCCTGGCACAGTTCATTCATTCGCTGTTTCTGTTTTGTTACTTAACTCTAGAGCTGGTAACCTGGTTGAACCACTTCGAATTGCAGATGATTGGGAAACAAAAGAAATCATTGAGCCTACTTTGTCTAGGAAATCAAAAGTATCAATACCTAAACTTCACAGACTCATCTTAGAAATGGCAGCAAATTGGGAATCCTTAAGACCAGAAAAAGATCCTGAGGTTAATCCTGAAGAACGGAATCGTTTTCTCGGCGCTTGGAATGAACATAGAAGAATCTATGGATATACATTATTGGCTGAACTTCCTTATGCATTGAGAAACGCCCTTCACAATCACCCCGACCTTGAAGGATTAAACTTTAATGTAATAATAGTTGACGAATATCAAGATCTCAATGCTTGCGAATTAGAGATTTTAAAACTTATTGCCCAACGAGGCTGTTCAATAATTGCTTCGGGTGATGACGATCAGTCGATATATTCTTTTCGTAAAGCAGACCCAGAAGGAATACGCCGCTTTCTTAATGACTATCCTAATGCAAGAGACTTCCCTCTGTCTGTTACTCAACGATGTGGAAAAAGTATAATTGAATGGGCTAGTTATGTTATTGAGAGTGATCCTAATCGGCCTCCCGGAAGACTGATTCCCAAAAGTGCAAAGAGACTACCAGAAGGAAAGGTCGCTCTGTTATCTTTTCGTGGTCATCGAGCCGAAGCTAAAGGAATTGCAAAATTAACTCAAATACTTATTGAACGTGAATCTATCTCACCATCAGAAATCCTTATTCTACTTCGTAGCGATTATAATAAATCTTTCAGTAATCCCATTAAAAATGAATTGAATAAATTGAATATTCCATATTTAGATCCAAACATAATTACTCACATTCTTACTGAGCCGGATAATCGCAGAATTTTAGCAATTTTTAGGCTGTTAGTGAACCGAACAGACTCGATAGCATGGGCGACTCTACTTAAATTAACTTCCGGAATTGGAAATACATTTGTTCATTCCATTTACAATTTGGCTTGCACAAAATCATATCAATTCGGAAACGCTTTACTTGATGCATATCAAAGAGGTTTTAAAGATATAGCTCCACAAACAGCAAATCGAGCCCATAATCTAATGCGATCGGTTTTACATTGGCTAGATTCTCATTCTATCCCTAATGAATATAATGGAGAATGGGGTCAGTGGATTATAGATAAAATGTCAGATGGATATTTTAATCCCCCTACAGAGGATCTAAAAAAATTGTTACTTGAATTAGACCAATATAGCGAGTCAGAAATAAATTTTGATAAGTATATAGGACAGATTGATCCTTTATGCAAAGATATAGCCTCAACACATAGCGAAGGAGTGCGAATTATGACACTTACCGGAGCAAAGGGTCTCAGTGTCCGTGCCACTATTATCGGTGCCGTTGAAGAAGGAATAGTTCCAAGACCTAACAGTGATCTTAGCGAGGAACGCCGTTTATTATATGTCGGGATGACAAGAGCGAAAGAATTCCTTTACTGTACATGGGCAAGAAGGCGAAGAGGCCCAACTGCTCGAGCAGGTTCTCCGAATGTTTGGCAAAGAAGAAGCCACTCTTCGTTTCTTCTTGATGGACCTTTGGAATCACAAGATGGTTCTAGATATATAGATAATTACAGCTAAATTTTTATAAATTATTCAGTATTTGAGTTATATCTTCAGATATCTATTTTATTGTAGAAAATTAATAATGCTTTAATCCTTAAAACCTCTAGTTTTTTATTCCTAATAAAATATTTAGCTATTATATCAAACTGGACTATAATTATCGAAATATTGGAACTAAATCTACTTTTTTTCGGACTCTCCAATTAGGAGTATAATTGATGCTGCTGTTATATTGAGAGCATATTTTGCTAAATGCCTAGGTACTTTTTTTGGATTAACGCCACCACCATGTGATGAGCTAAGTCTATTTCGTAGAGTAGCTACAATCATTAAAACAGGCTCAAAATAATTATCCAAGCTCATATTATTCAGTAATATTTTTACTAGCTTACTTGTTGTGTCGGTATTATTGTAAGACCAACCATTACGTTCACATATTATCTTCATAACACTTTCGAATGAACTACAGCATTTAGTTAAGCAATCTTCTAAATCATTTTTACGATAATCTTTTAATGCCTCAAGATATTCAGAATTTGCAACTTTGAATTCAGGTTGCTGAAGTAACGTCAATGTTGGAACAATCATTTCCTTATGTATCACCTCATTTTCTCGTATAATAACTTTCGGATATTCCACAGTCTTGATATATGTACGACCTTTTTCCCTTTCTGTCTCTTTAACGAAATCAGTTATATAATAAGGCAGGTCATCTTGTTGTAAAAGTTCATTGATCTCTTCCAAAAGTTGATCTTCTGGTAACGCGACATGGAATAAGCATTCAACACGAAAAATGTACTCTATGAAATCGATGAATTCGTTCCCAGAACATATATAAAGAAAATTGATTGTATCTTCCATAGGGGAGGTTGTACGATTTCTACTACTTGAAACATGAATTTTTCCATGTCTGTACTGAAGAAATCTATGAATTTGATTCCAGAAATCAGTCCGATAATCACCAGATCCATATTCTGAACGCTCATTACTAAATACTTCGCTAATCCATAGTAAAATCCTATTGCGTGTGCTTACAGGTATTTCATGTATAGTCTTTAAAGATGATTCAGGCCTTCTTGAGAATACTTTGAATATTTTTGAAAATTTAGACCTCATTTTATTTACCAATACATTTGTCTAATTAAAAATATTTTTATAATTCATATTAATTTTAAATATTCCATTAAAAAACATTTTTGTTAATTCCGGTTTTATATAGATTTAATCAACTTTTTCCCTTTATACTATCTTAGAAAATATTACACAGAAAAATGTTTCTAGTCAATAAGATTGAAAACTATGGGATAACAAAGCGATTGTTTCCTCATAAATGTTGAATCAGAAAAAATGGAAAAAAAGGAATCTGTAGACTATGAGGGGAGGGAAGAGGCGATTCGTTTCAGGCGGCTGCTTCACTATGCTGTGAATGAAGAAATAGTCACTCTCAGCAGAGGCGCAGAAATTGCGAATAAAAGCCTCGTGGATCTGCAGAAGGAAGTTAAGGAAGCTGTATGATTGTTGTTGTGAATGATACAAATATCTTAACTGATATGTTGGAAAATGTTTTACTTCCTCACTTCAAAATCTCAATCAAAGCCTTCAAAGCGCGGGGATCCTGAGAATCGCCCAGGATCTCAATAGCGTATTTTCTCACCCAAGGATTGGAGTGGTTCTTGGCGATTTTTATGATATAGGGGAGTCCCTGGTTTCCATCCAGGTCCTCAAGCGCTTCCAGAGCCATTTTTTGAAGCCGCATGATCAGCGACAATAGTTTTTCAGGCCCCCATTGCCTCAAATAAAAATGTTACTGAAAATCTGGTCTTTTTTCTATGCCGATAGGCACGCTATCAGTTTCTTGAATAATGTCTGAATTGGCGAAA
>CAZRGM010000050.1:0-50149 GCA_964599635.1 uncultured Eubacteriales bacterium
AAAAATGTTCCATTCATTGTTCTTGAAAAAATCATGCAGATCGCTGAAAATGAAATAATAATGGATACATCGCCATTTTTTTATGAATAAGTCAGGTTAAATAGAATACCATTCATAGAATAAATTGATTTTTATTGTAAGGTAAAAAGGTAAGGTTAATATAATTCTTAGGAGGTTATAGAATGGAAGAGCGGACTGAAGTGAGTTTCGGTGAATGGTTCTTAACACTTTTTTTGATGGCGATTCCCATCGTTAACTTAGTTCTTCTTTTTGTTTGGGGATTTGGCTCGAGCACTAAAGCGAGCAAAGCAAATTGGGCTAAAGCAGGTCTCGCTTGGATGGCAATCGGTGTCATCTTTTACCTAGTTGTTTTCGTCATTCTGCTCGGAATTGGTTTTAATCTTTCCCGATAAACCTCATAGAGATTTGTCACTTTAACTGTTTGGTTATGAGGGTTATTCGTCCCTCTTCTTTACATCTTCTATTTTCTAATGAATCACATGACTTCCTTATTCAGCATTCTCCTGACCATTTTAGCTTACACCCTGCTTTCCATAGGTTTTGTTCTGATGAAAAAAGGAATATCCTGGATTGGATATAAAGGGAAAAAAGATAAATTGTATTATCAAAATCTATTTATTTGGATCCTCGGTTTTATAATCATGAACAGCAATATTGTGCCTAATACAATAGCTCTTAAATTCCTGGAGCCTCACATCGTATCTGCCTTTGCAGGTTGGGGGATCATCATGCTTGTTTTTTTCTCACATGTGATCCTCAAAGAAAGATTATTCAAGCCCGATTTTATCTATACTGCCGTGATTTTCATTTCAATAATCTTCCTAAACCTCTTGGAACAAAAAAAAGATCAGATTGTTGTCAAATTACCTTGGCTTATCTTTTTATCTCTAATCCCCTTATGTCTCATGGCACCAGCCTTTTTAAAACACATATCGAAAAGGCTTAAAACTATATTGTTCGCTGCGATCTCAGGAATCTCCACGGGAATGATCATCGTGACTATAAAAGTACTTGTCATTGACTCAGGATTTAATGTGAGGTCCTATTTTTCGTCTCCCTATCTCTATATCTATCTTTTCTTCTCTGTAGCGGCATTTATAACTCTTCAGATTTCTTATAAACTGGGGCATATGATGTTGGTCGGTCCCGTTCAGTATTCCGCAGCTATTATTTATCCTGTCCTTTGTTCTTACGCTGTATTCGCGAATAACATAGAATTCATGCAATTAGTTTCTATAGCCTTAGTCATCTATGGGACAATAAATATACTCAAAAATCATTAAAATATTTTTTGCAAAACCACCATGATAGGTTCTAATCCAATTTGATATCCTGTATATAATCCAGCTTTATGGTCGCATTTTTTTTGCTTGTCAGAATATCCATAGCTTTAAGGAATGTTCGGTTTTTTTTCTTCCACAGGCGGTTGAGTTTCCGAGCATAATGATCTATTGCCAGCTCAATCCACCTAAACTGAAAAAATTTCCGTAAATCCCTTTTTACAGAATAAAATTTCTGATGACTTTTTATCTGAGCTTTTTGAAGAGCCAATAAAGTAAATTTGGCAGGCCGGAAAACCACATGATGAGCATCATAAAGAGACCAGTCTTTGAAAAGAAGCCTCCCCTGGGATAACATTCTTTTATAAAAATGAGAACCAGGGAGTGGGGTGAGGATGAGAAATTGAGATGTAGATATCCCCGCTTTTTTGGCAAACCTAATGGTCTTTTTTACGGTCTGACAGTCATCATCATCAAAACCATACATAAACATACCATGAATCCGTATCCCATGCTTCTTGATCACCTTGACTCCATACTTTATTTCTTCCACAGTCTGACGTTTATTCATGGATAATAAACTGTTGGGATTAATGGACTCCAGCCCAATATAAAGAACCCGGCATCCCGCCTTATACATAAGTCTGAGCAAGTCTTCATTTTTAGCAATGTCCACCCTTACCTGAGTAGACCAGTCAAATTTAAAATCTTCCTCTATCATGGCTTCAAGAAGAGCTCTTAATCTCTTCCGGCTGGCAGCAAAATTATCATCATAAAAAAAGATGTGATTATTCTTTTTATTGTATTGACGAAGTTCCTGAATAATATTATCTCTGGAGCGAAACCTAAACTTTCTTCCAAACATGGCTGTTACAGAGCAAAAATCACAGTCGAAGGGACAGCCCCGTGAAGTCTGGACAGGAATGGTTTGCCTTCCTTTTCGAACGTTTCTGGTGTATCTTCCCCCAAAATCAGGATGAGGAATTTCATCAAGGTTCTCAATAAAGGGACCCTTTGGATTATGAAAAAACTTCCCATCCTTTCTATAGGATAAACCTTGGACACTTGAGTAATCTCTATCCGCTTCCCATGCATCAATAAATTCCATGAGTGCATTCTCTCCTTCTCCTCGAATGACAAAATCAGCATGCCCGAGGGCTTCTTCAGATAAAAACGTCACATGAGGACCTCCCATTATGACTGGAATCCCTTGATCCCGTATCCTGTCTGCGATCTTATAGGCTCTGGGAGCTGTGGATGTTATGGTGGAAATTCCCACTAAATCAACTGAATCCAAACCAGAGTAATCGATTTTTTCTGTTTCTTCATATATCATTTCAACTTCCCAACCTCTTTTTTTCATCAGCGCTCCCAAAATATAAATCCCTAACCTTGGAAGTTTAAATTGGGAATATATATGAAGATTTGGAGCCTTAGGCTCAATAAATACTATTTTACTCATTTTCTTTCTTCCTCCCCATTTTATTCCTTTTTTTATTCTTTTGTTTCAGAGATATAATCTCCTTCTTCTTCTTGCTCAAAAGAGCTTCCCATCTTTCAATCCCTTCTTTAAATAGATTCATTTTTTGATTAAATTCTTCAACTTTTTCCAGCATTATCTCTAACTTTGCCTCATCTTCCTCAAATGAATAATTCTCGAGTCCTCCTTCTATAGCTAAAAAATCCCGAAACAAGTCGGATATTTCTTTGATCTCCTCCAAGGAATAACCGAACAGCTGTAAATCCTTAATCAAACGGCATAAATAGACATAAACCTCTGAATATAGGCGAAAACCACCTTCGCTACGCATATCCGGCTCAATTATTCCCTTGCCTTCCCAGTATTTAATGGTTCTAGAGCTTAATCCGGCCTGATCTGCAAGGACTCCGACCGTCAAATATTTATTTTTCTTGTCAGATCTTTTAACCGGATCTCCTACCCCAGGCAGACCGACTTTTTTTAATATTCTTTGAATATCCTTGAATCCATAACCTATATCAACAAGGTTCTTGATTTTTAGAGCTTTCTCTATTGTATTCCTCTTAAAAAGAGGAATCTTATCATTGGTCATTCCATCCGCTTTGATTAACTTTAAGTTATGCCATTCTCTGAATTCTGATTCATCTATTCCTGTCCTTTCAAGAAACTCATCTTTCAACAGCATTTTTTTATTCATCATATCTTCTTGCTTTTATTTTTGATTAATTTGTCAGTATACGTATAGGTTATTTTTTTTAAAGAGCTTTGTCAAGCTTTTTTAAAATTTTTATCCTCTTATTCTATTCAACCTGAATCACTCATAAGTATAAGTCAGATTAGAAATGACGACATGAATGAAAGGAATATAATTTGACATCTCGTTTTATTTAATATTAGACTTATAAAAAAGTCATATTAATGTTTTTAACTTATTTTTTTCTTAATAACTTTAAAGAGTCGCGGCTAAATTTTATAGCCTAGGAAGGAGAGGATGGGAAAACTCATAGCTTCAATCACACTCCCAGATGCTATCGCATTCCTTCTTTTTCTTTCTACATTCTGGCTTTTAAAAATTTTAATAAAAGGTGAAAAAGAAAATTTTGTCAGAGGTGCTATTCTTTTTCTTTTCTTCCTATTAGGACTTCTCTATCTGAACCAGAGTGAAGCTAAAAAAATTACCCTTGCAGATGTCAAGTCTTACATTTTTCCGGAAAAAGATCTGGAATATCATTACACAACTGAAAAAGGTCGGTTTGAAAATCTAGGGGATTACACAAAATACATATTCAGTGATCCCAAGCCGAAATTGAATCTTAAAATGGATAATTCCCATCAATACTTTCACATAGAAAATCCATCTTCATTAAATAAGGTCTTGATTGAACTAGGTTTGCCTGAACTTAAGTCAGGCGCAAAAGAACTGGCTTCTATCACAGGTTCCCAAAATGATATCCATCTATACAGATGGGATGATTATTCCCCTGGAATTCTTATTGTAGAAAGAACAACCTGTATTGATAAAAGTGCATTAAATAGATATCACTGTCTTTCTGTGATAACTCTTATCGAAAGATATTAACCTGGATTATTCAAACATTCATCCGATCCTATGCAAAGGCTTTGCTATAATCCGGAAACAAC
Source organism: uncultured Eubacteriales bacterium (assembly GCA_964599635.1). GTDB lineage: Bacteria > Acidobacteriota > Aminicenantia > Aminicenantales > Aminicenantaceae > WJMT01. Next base: position 4,423 of record CAZRGM010000050.1, read on the forward strand.
CACATCCTCAAAGACAAGACTTGGAGTGATTTGAGAAGAATAAATCCAGGGATCATCGGCTGTCTCAACTAATCTCTGCCAGAATTTGAGATGATTTCCCGCAATGTTCATTTCAGATAGAGCCTGAACTGTTTCGCCCCCTTCAAACAATTGACCTAAAATTCCAATGGAGGTATCCCCTGTCGTAGAATTTGAATTTCCCCCAATAAATCCAGTGATGTAAATCCCCCTTCCCAAATCACACATTATTTCTTTTACAGACCGTTTGCCTGAAGGAATAATAATGTTGGACGGCTCTCCGGTGGTGGGCTCCCAACCCAATTTTTGGCTGTAATACCAGTCAACATAGAATTCATTCAAAACTCCTGCCTTAACTAGAAACCTTTTTTTTGAAGCAAATCCATCCTCATCAAAAAGTCGGCTCCCCAAACCCCCTTTTATGAATGGATCATCTATGACTGCAAATTTTTCACTGCCTATTTTTTCCCCTTTTTTATCCGAAAGAAAAGATCTCTTCTGCTGGACACTACTCCCAGCCATAGCCGCAAGAAACCCTCCTAAAAACCGAGGCACCTGCCGATTTTCTAATATCACAGGAAGTCTTTCTGTTTTAATCTTTTTTGCCTCCAGTAAACGAAGGGTCCGTTCGGCCGCCTCCTCTCCTATTTGTTCAGGTTTTGGCATTCTTTTTTTATTCGTACAAACAGCCAAACTATAATCACTGGGCCTGCGCCCTCCTTCCCCTTTAGCTGTCATGGAAGCTGCTGCCGCATACACTGTTGTTTCACTAAATCCCTCAAAACCGTTGCTTGCGATAAGGACCTCTTCCTCATGACTGTCCTGCTCCTCTGCTGTTACAGAAATGACTTTATCTCCACCCCTTTCATGGCAGGCCTCTTCAATATCTTTAACCATTTTACGTCTGATCTCTGGGCTGAAATTTTTATAGTCCGGATCAACTAATCCCAAGTCCCTCTGCACTTTTCCTCTATAATAAATTGGATCTGGCAGGGTCCTGTAAGGATCTTCTTCAAGAAGCTTAGTAAAAGAGACAGCATTGGAGATGAAATTTTTTAAGGAAGCTCTACGAAGATCTGATGTACTCTGAACCGAAAATTTTCTGTTGACATAAATCTCAATAACGAGCTCTCTGGTGGAGGCCTCCTTAATATTTTCAGGTTTATGATTTCTGTAGCTCATTTCAACCATTCTCTGTTTATCAAGGATCACCCGACATTCATCCGCACCAAAAAATTGGGCTGTTTCCACTGACCACACAGCTAAATCATGAAGCTCCTTATCCATTTATCCTCTCCTTTCAACTTTTGATTCCACCAACAGTTAATGACTCTACGAGACAGGTAGGCTGCCCAAAACTGACCGGAACAGCCTGTCCCCCTTTACCGCAGGCTCCTCCGCCTCCTTTGGCCATTTCAAAATCATCGGCGACCATGGTTATATTTTTTAACATCTTGGGGCCGTTCCCCATTATATTGATATCCTTGATAGGAGCGGTACATTTCCCATTCTCAATGATTCGACCCTGAGAGACATAAAAGGCAAAATCTCCTTCCCCTATTTTCACCTGTCCATTGCTCACATCCTGGACATAAATCCCATGACCCACTCTCTTAATCACCTCTTCGGGAGAGTAGGGACCAGCCAGCATATATGTATTCCTCATTCGCGGCTGAACATAGTGCTGATAGCTTTGACGCCGTCCATTCCCAGTAGATTTAACTTTATAGTGGCGAGCTGATATCTTATCATGCATATAACTCAAAAGAATCCCTTTATTGACAAGAACTGTTTTTTGACTCGGCGTTCCCTCATCATCAAAATTAATCGAACCTGCAAGCCCAGGCATTGTTCCGTCATCAATAATGGTCACGAGCGGCTCAGCCACTTTTTCCCCCATCATGGTGCAGTAAGTCGAAACTTTCTTCCTATTGAAATCTGCTTCCATCCCATGCCCTATAGCTTCATGAAGAAGCACTCCAGTGACTCCTGGGCCGAGCACAACAGGAATCTCTCCGGCAGGGGGCTGCACCGCGTCAAATAAAACAAGTGCACGCTTCACAGCCTCTTGAGCAACTTCATTCACCACTAATCCTGAATAATAAGAAAAATCATTCCGGCCCCCTAAATTCCAACCGGCTCTCTCCCGACGGCCATCTTTTTCAGCAACGACGGATGCACTTAAATAATTCATAGGCTGAAGATCTTCAGATTTGATTCCTTCACTGGTTACGACAAGAATCCGCTTTTGCTGATCATGGAATGAAACGTTGACTTTCACTATAAATGAAGACAGGGAAAAAGCCTTTTCATTCACAGATTGAACAAGGGGAAGTTTTGATTCCAAAGGAATAGAAGTCATCACTATTTCGAGTGGATAATAATTCTTTGTTTTACGTCTAACAAATTGACCTGAAATTCCTTTTGGGTGACTGTCCGCAATGCTGGCAGCTGTGGATGCGGCTTCAATCATTGCTTTTTCAGAAAATCCTTGAGTGTATCCATATCCAACTTGATCGCCTTTGACTGTTCTAATCCCAACTCCTAGGGTTACATCACTATAGGCTCGGTTGACTTGACTATCTTCAAGCATAAGCCAATTACTTATGGTATGCTCAAAGAAAAGATCAGCAAAATCACCCCCTTTAGAAAGTGCCTCAGTGAGAACTTTATGATAAAGTTTATCTGTAACACCAAACTGCCGCTCAAAATAACCCTGAACCTGCTCTTGAGCCTTAATAGGAGTCCCCGCACTTAAATCCGGCGCTGCCTCATGAGTCTTTAAGAATGAGTTTCGATAAAATTTTTTCATACACTCCTCCTTCTGTGACAATTTCTCTCAAACAATAATTTATACACCTGACCTATTCAAAAAAAAATGGCGTGCGAGCCTATTTTTACAAACCAGAAATATCTTCGCCGGATAACTTGGAACGGGAATAAAAACCATATAAGATAACTGCCGTCACACAACCAAAATAAATCAAAACCAGAACTAAAAATCTCCAGGATTCCTCCTTAACATATTCATAAACCGCCCCTTTTCCTGGCTCCGGTAGAGGCACAGGATCCCAGGGAAGTCCATAAGCCTGCACGATCCCGCTTATATAAAGAAGATGAATCACAGGATATCCTCTAGCTGCCATCTCAAATACAAGTCCTCTCCTTTCTGGAATGGGAAAATTTTTTATGTTGGTCAATCCTGGCTTTACTTTCAAAATTTCTGAATCAACCCCCAGTCCTGAATAACTCCCTCCAATATTGATAAAGGCTTTGATCTCATCATCACCTGCCTTTTGTTCGAAAATTTCAATTTTTTGCTCCACATTCCGTTTCAAATCAGACTGATACACAAAAGGCACCCCAGACTCTCTTATCACTCTTAAAAGCTGAATCCGTCCTTCAGAGTCCATGCCCTCGCCCACATCTTTCTCTCCTCCTAGAGAAACAGCAGCTGGTTTTTGGGTAAAAATTTTTTGGTCAGAAAGACAGCCCTGCATATCCAGTAAGTGGAAATCAAGCTCATTCGCTCCCCACTGAGAGGCTCCTAATGATACAATAAAGATCAATTTAAGATCCATGGCTTTGGCTGCAGAAAAAACAGATAGGACCAAACCTGGAAAAGACCCTGAGGCCTCTACAGCTATCGTATCCCCTGACTTAACGCCCGATTCATGCAGCAGCTTTACTGTAAATCCTGCAAAATTTGGATTCGCTGTGGTCCTTTTCGCCTTTAGATTTCCTACAGAGGTAGTGATGGGTGAATTTTTTTTGCCAATGATAGCAGTCTGATTTATGTCAAATTCACTATTGATCTCCATCCCTTTCTCTATTCGACAATTTTTGACTGCGTTAAGAGCTGTGCTCATATTCTCCGATGCTTTGATCATCATTTCATACAATTCAGAACGACCTCTATAAGGAACACAAAATGTAATCATGAAAAAAAAGATACTTATCAAAAAAACAAGAAGAATGATCTTGCTTTTTCTGTTCATAATCCTATCCAGCTCACAATTCTGGCTAAAAAATAGGTAGCTACTGAAACTGTTAACATAGAAGCTAGAGTCAAAATATGTTTCTGTTTTTCCATATTGTTGGCAATGAGCCCGGGGATAACGAGCCCGATTGCTCTCATCCCTACAGGCTGAGGAAGAATACCCGGCCAGAGGAGAAACCAGATATGGGCCCATAAAGCTCCCATCAGTATGATCATGACAAATCTTCTTCTCCCGAAAAGAATAAAATATCGTGAAAACAGCTTAAAACAAAATAAACTTAAATAGGACACCACTATGGTGGCTGCTATTCTTCCAGGCTGATGGAGGTAAAGAGCCATATAAGCAGGCACAATGATTCCTCCTGGATAAATATCAAAGATCTCAACGTAAAGAACTGCAAGTAAAAGCCCTATAAAAATTGTTTCATAAGTCATGGCGTATTCCTATGGTATCCCAATGATCCAATAGCTCAATCCCAATCCCTCCAATATTTCCCAATCCCACCAAAACACAATCATCTCTCTCTTTCTCTAGAATCCGGGACATAACTTGTTGAGCACTCATATTTCTCAAAGCCTCGTATTCCTTCCCTTTTTCTTCCTTCCCCATCTTTTTTTTCAATAATTCTGATTGGTCTCCAACAAAAACAATTTTTTGGAACTCCGGAAAAAGCCGGCGTTGAAAAGCCAATATCCACTGTTGGGTCCGGTCTCCTCTGTCCTTCCTAATGTTGAACAACCCAATCCACCGCTTACTTGTTATCTTTTTGCTCTTTACAAGCTTATCAACAACATCCCGAGTGGACTTGGGATCATTGGCTGAAAAAGCGCTAATGAGATCCCACTTTCGCTTAGGTAAGCTAAATTCAGCTTTCCATAACTTTAGACTCCCTATGTCTGGGATGGCTTTCATAATCCCTGTATAGGATGCCTCCCTTTTAATATCTAAAAAATCACAGACCGCCAGAACCAAACGAATATTTTGTATAAATTCAGACCTCGGGACCTTTCTCATAAAAGACTTGTCCTCCGCAGAATTATCTTTTTTCACTTTGACTAATTTGGCATTTCTTTTTTTGGCTCTATCTTGGAATACAGGAAAATATTCCTCCTCTGGAAGAAAAACAGTGGAATAGTCAGTTATGGAACGGGCAAAACTCTCCGCTATCTCATTCCTTTTTTCCCCGACTTGAGCCATGTGATCCATCCTCACATTGGTCACAATAAGTATATGAGGTCTGAGCATCCGCCTGCTTTCTGCATACAGAGATTCCGGGCTAAATGACATCAGCTCAACCACCAGAGATTGAACAGACTCGGAAACGGCTTTCCGGATAACTTTCTTCTCTTCTAAGATAGAAGCCAACCCCCTTCGCTTGATTAATTTTTCTTCACCACCTGGAAAAATAAAAACAGGCTTTGAGCCCGTCGTTTTCGCCAGAACTCTAATGCCGGCATGAGTCAAACAGGAGGATAAAAGACGAGTTACTCCTGATTTTCCTCTGGTACCAGTAACACAAATCCTTAACGGTATTTTTCTTGAATTTTTATACAGACAGATTCTCTCAATCCAGAGGCAAATCAGCAAAATCACGACTGAACTCAAAATAACCAGGAATTCTCTGATCTCAATCTCCTTTTTTTTGACTCTTCTTCAACTCTTTTTTTCAATCTATCTTTTCATTAATCAATGGTATGAATAGATTATATCGAATAAATAAAATAAAATTAAAACATTTTTCATTCATAAACCAGCCTTTTTTTTTTGCTCTATCCTGGGCTAGAAATGGAGAACTTGGACCAGCTTTCCAAAAAATGGAATGAAAATATGAATTCAGGAGTCTAAATAGTGAAAAAAATGAAAACATACAAGAGGAGAAAAAAATGAAAAAATTTAGTACCTTCGCTTTTCTTATTATGAGTTTTTTTCTATCTGCTGTTCATTCCTTTGCTTTGCCTCAAATGAATCCACCTTCGTACAGACCCATCATGAGATCAGATACCGGAAGACTCCTGGCTGTTCTTAAAGCTAAACAGGAGGAACTAAAAATCACAGATGAACAGATGAATAAAATTGAACAATTGACTTTTAAAACAGAAGATATGTTACTTGAATTCAGAAATAAGACAGCCTCCCTACAGCTTGAGTTGAGAAGACAGATACAAAATAATGAAAATATGGATTATGAAAAAATTAAATCCCTAATCACTCAATCAGCTGAACTCAGAGCTGATTCAATCATAACCAGGATGAAATTAAGAAATGATATAAAAAATATCCTAACCAAAGAACAGTTCACCACATTAAAAGGAATGATTAAAGATATTCTCATGCACAGAAGGCTCTTGGAAAGAAGATATCAGCCTGAAAGAAATACTAGAGTGAGAAGACCTGGCATCCACAGATATTAACCCTGTATCTTCTTCTCAAATTGATGAATCATCTCAGGGCTGGCAATGAAAATTAAAATATCATTCTTTTTTATTTGGGTATCTGGAGAAGGGTTGAAATGATAATTTCCCGTTTCTTTATCTTTGACCGCCACCAGAACTGCCTGAGTGCTTTCCCTTAATTTACATTCAGCGATCGTTTTCCCAATGGACGGAGAACCTTCTTCAATATAGACTTCTTCAAATCTATAAAATTTTTCTCTGTCTTTCAACATCATATCTAGAAAAGTGACCACAGCCGGACGAACCATTTCAGAAACCATTCGCATACCTCCGATATACGTAGGCGAAACCACCGCATCAGCGCCTGCTTTTTTCATCTTATTATAATTATTTAAATCAACAGCCTTGCTCACTATCCTTATCTTGGGATTAAGACTGCGGGCAGTCAAAGCAACAAAGAGGTTCTCTTCATCCTTATAGAGTGAAAGAATAATCCCTTTTGCCTTTTTTATCCCCGCAGAAATAAGCACTTCGTCTTCAGCAGAATCGCCGATGATATATAAAAAATCCTGGGATAATGAAAGCTTATCAATTTTCTCTTGAGACGGCTCTATCACCACAAATTCCCTTTGAGTTAAGATAAGTTCCTCAATAATGGTATGAGCTGTTTCATCTGAACCGCAGACAATAAAATGATCTTTAAGTTTTGATATTTTCTTATCCATTTTCCTTCTCCAGAGAATATTTTTTAGTTCACCCTCCACGATAAAAGCGGTGATAGAGGACAAAGCAAAAGTAATGGTTGCCAGAGATAAAATAATAAAAGTGACCACAAAAATACGCGCTCCTGGATTTTCACTCAAATCAATAACCTCTTCATAACCGACAGTTGAAATCGTAATAACAGTCATATAAAGACTATCCAATAAAGACCAATCCTTGCCCCCGAAAAATTTAAATCCAATCACACCACTCCCGAAAACCAAACAAAATATTAAAACAGATAGAATTATTCTTTTCTTGCTGTTCATCATCTCATTTCTTTAAAGTTAGAGAGGCAATAAATTTTCTCATCCTATTCAATAAAGACTTCTTATTGCAACTGTCTTGAATATCCTTTTCAGAAAGTTCTCTGATTTTTTTTAAAAAATCTTGATTCTCTTTATTTCTCATGCTGACCATATCGGCTATCATTTCAGCCAAATCCGGATTCCGAGACAATAAAAGAGCAAAATCTTCAGTTCCTATTTCCAGAAGTTGAGTTTCTTCATCAACCCAGCATGTAGCGGTTCTTGGCATCCCTGTATAAAGTGACATTTCCCCAAAAATTTCGCCTGGATTTATCGTAAACTCTGTCCTATATTTTTTCTCCTTTTCCTTATAATTCACAATCCCTTTTACTTTCCCTGAAACCACTATAAAACAACTCTCTCCCTTATCTCCCTGTCGGAAAACAGTTTCCCCCTGAGAATAAGTTTGCTTTTTTATAGAAGAAGCTAATTTCTTTATCTCATCTTCAGGTACAATCAGCTCCCCCGCTTTCTTTCCACTCTGATACCTTAAAAAAGAAGAGTTCATTAGAGAATAGAATTGATTCTCTTCTCCTTTTTGTCCAGGAAATTCTGTGACTCCTGTCCGAGGTAAGGACTTCAAAACATGCTCAACTTTATCACCTATGGGAACTGGGATTTCAATACCTTTCCTTCTGAACTTATACCAAATAAGCCTCCCAACTTTCCCCAGAATTTGATATTTTTTACTAAAATCGGGTATCCAAAACTTTAAAACATAAGAGATCCCAAAATCTTCATAGCTAAGTATATAGGCTTCAGGAGGAGGCTCAGCCAATACTTCAGGACTATCTAAGGCTGCTTCCTTCAGTGCTTTCATGACTGATAGAGGAGAAGACCCATAGCTCACCTTTATGGGTAGAGTCAAAGCCGTCTTCTTGGCCGGACGAGAGTAATTGACAAAAACCTCTGAAGCCATTGAATTATTGGGAACAACCACAATATTGGAATAAAAATCTTTGATCCTTGTTTCTCTCCAGTTTGTATCTATGACTTCCCCTTCTTTATCTCCGCTCTTTATCCAATCTCCTTTGCTGAAGGACTTGACTAAATGAAGAGACATCCCCGAGACAATATTCCCTAGAAGTTCTTGAAAAGCAAGTCCTAAAATCATGGTGAGTATGGCAGATGTGGCCAATAAAGGAGTGATGTCAATACCAGCCACCCCCTCCAAAACAATAAATAAAACGACTAAATAGAATAGAAAAAGGACAAATCGATGAAGAACCCGAGGAAGAGGAAATGTTATTTCCCGGCGTTCATAAGTTGTCACAAAAATAGAATCCGTCAGCTTAATCAAAAAGAAAAATAAAAGAAATAATGCCGCCGCATCTAAATATTTTCCCAATTGAGGATTTAGCTGAAGCCTTTGAATAAGATCAGCTGCGCGAACACATAACACTGCGATCAAAAAAGCAATCGGGGTGATGATTCTGGATAGAAAGAGTCCAATTTTTTTGCCTTTCAGCAACAGAAATTTCTTATTGAAAAAATGGAGAAGCCCATAAAGAACAAGACCAAAGCATAAAACAAGAAGAATAACCAATCCTTCTAAAACTCCACTTCCAATAAAATCCTGATATGACATTTTTTTAATATTCTCCTCGATCACCCATGGTTATCAAACCTATAATTCCTCGGTTAAACCCTCCTTGGCCCCATAAGTTTCAGGAAATTTATTTCTGGCACTTTTTATTATATCATCAATCTCTTTATCAAGATGAGAAGGATTAAAATGAGAAAGATATAACTTCCTCACCTCAGCTTGACGGGCAATTTTTGTTCCTTCCAGCCATGTGCTGTGACCCCATCCTTTCTTGCTCTGGATGTACTCATCAGGAGTAAAAGTTGAATCATAAACAAATATATGGGCTCCTTTTGCAAAAGAAACCAACTGCAAATCCATTCCTTTCTCAGGGTGTTCCGTATCGGTAGCAAATATAATGCTTTTCCCATTTTCTCTAAACCTATAGGCATATGAACCTTGAGGATGATTTAAGGGAATATGAGAAATTTGAACATCTCCTATGTGAAAATCATTGGATGGAACTTTTATGAATTTTTTTTCAGATTTTGTTTCCTCGAAAGAAATAGGGAAAAATGGACTTTCCATTAATCGGCTCAGCAATTTTTTTGTTTTTACTGGAATTAAAGGAGAATAAAAAACAATCTGAATCTTCCGAGAATAGAGAGGTCCGAAAAAAGGAATTCCCATGATATGATCTATATGGAAGTGGGTTAAAAAAAGATGAACACAAATCGGCTTTTTACCCATCTTTTTTATCAGTCCATCACCCAATCTCATGATTCCGGTGCCAGCATCTATAATCATTATTTCTCTTTTGGATGAAAAAATAGAAGCGCATGGAGTATGCCCCCCATATTTTATTTGATCCTTCCCGCACACAGGAGCCGTCCCTCTGACTCCCCAAAAAGTAAGTTCCATTTGTGTTCTTCCCTTTTATTTTATTTTCAAATCAAATACTCCATTCCAATCTAAGGGAGGAGGGTTCTTTTCATACTCAAGACACCTTTCACCATACAATTGAGCTAAATCATCACCTTCTATCTTCTGAAACAAAACACCTGCCTTTTTCCATTCTCTCTTTTTGTATTCCTCAAGCGCCTTTTGAAAATCAGACGCCAATTTTATTTGAAAATCATCTGCCTCCTCTCTTTCTGCAATGATCTCAAAGACCTTCACCGGCCGGCTTTTCCCCACCACTCTAATCACATCCACTTCTCTTGCCAAAATGCGGTCTCTAATTCGATGAAAAGTATCTTCACCTACAAGTATAGAGATTTTATACTGTTTACATGCCCCTTCAAGCCTGGAAGCAAGGTTTACGGTATCGCCGATAGCTGTATAATCAAACCGCCTTCGTGATCCCATGTTTCCCACTACGGCAGGTCCCGTGTTAACCCCAATCCTCATAAATAGTTCATGCCCATATTTAGATTTAAAATAGTCTCTCATCTCTTTCAACCTGTTTTGGCATTCCAAAGCTGCCCGGCAGGCCTTGTAAGCATGATCCTCCTGCTCAAGAGGAGCATTCCAGAATGCAATGATAGCATCCCCCTCATACTTATCCAAAGTTCCTTGATAACTGAGAATAATATCACTCATCTCAGATAGATATAAATTAAGAAGATCCACCAGTTCTTCGGGAGACAAACCCTCAGATATGGAAGTGAATCCTCTTATATCTGTAAAAAAAGAAGTGATGACCCTTTGATCCCCTCCCAACTTTAAAATCTTTGGATCGTTGACAATCATCTCAATGAGGGAAGGAGAAAGATAAAACTGGAATACATTTTTTATAAAACGGCGCTGCCGCCCTTCCAGGCTGTAATTTAGAAGAGCCGCACTTATAAATGCCAAAAGAACCGTAAACTCAGGAGCTATAAATTCCAGCCAATATCCTGAAAAGAAAAAAAGAACTGATACGAGTGCAGGGAGAAGTAAACAAATAAAAAAAAAGAATCCGATGATCCAAGGCCTTTTTAATAGGATCACCCCTATTCCCGTAAAAAGAGCAAAAAACAGAATAAAGGCAAAGGTGGCAGCTTTGCTGGGAAAAGAAATATAATTCTTGCTCAAAATATTATCAAGAACAGAGGCCTGGATTTCTACTCCTGGATAGACTGAACTAAAAGGAGTCGGTCTCAAATCATAAATCCCGGGTGCACTGGAGCCAACTAAAACGATTTTCCCATCAAACTTATGTGGAGGAATTTGGGGTTTTATTCCTTCATTCATTTGAGCCCAGGAATTAATGATAGAAGCGATCGAATAAGTGGGGTAAGCACCTTGAGGTCCAGAATATTTGATGACCATCTGACCTGAATCATCCAAAGGAATCCCTCTTCCTTCAAACCAAAGCTCCTCCCTTTCCTTAATAGCGACTTGACTCCCTTTGACAAACTGAGCCAACGCTAAAGGAACAGCAGGGATTATCATCCCGTTGTAAGAAAAAAGCAGGGGAATCCGACGAAAAATTCCATCTCCATCTGGAGAAAATCGTACATTCCCAATTCCTTTTGATGCAGCCCAAAGATTCTCTTCAGGAAAAGTCGCGGATTTCATTTGGTATACGGGATTCATTTTTTCCCCTGATTCAATCCCTGAATGCATTTTCGAAATTCTCTCACTTGACTCTTCAGTTTCGTCTTCTTTCTCACTCAAAAAAACTGGCAGAAAAATATTCCCCGCCTCTTTAATGGAGGAGGCAAACATGAGGTCATCTTCGACTCCATATCCTGATGTTTCAGAAAACATCAAGTCAAAAAAAACCGCTTGGGCTCCTCCAGATTTCAAGTATCTTACGATATAGGAATAAATCTCTCTAGGCCAAGGCCAGGAAAGCCCCTGTTGTTTTTCATAAACATTTAAACTGTATTGGTCGATTAAAAAAATAACGATATTTTCCTCTACCGCAGAGGCATCTGACAACTGTCTGAGTCTCAAATCCCATGACTTCCATTCAAGCTGCCGGAAAAATTGAAGTTCATACAATAATAAAGCGGTTAAAAACGACAGAACTCCAATGACAATCCCTCGGAAAATTTTTCCTTTGAAAATGCTTTTCTTCAATTTTTTATAAACCTGGATGATGAACAAGCCGAAGAATCACTTCAATCCTTTTATGGACCCTTTAAACCTTGACGTTCGAACCATTTCTTTTTGAGGGACAAAAGTCAATGAAGATATCTCCTTTTGAGCCCGCGCTATTCTATCAACTGCACTGGGATGAGTTTGAAACCACCCTTTTTTTGTGCCCTGAGAAGAATCCTGCTTCATGGTCTCAAGGAAATCAAGAAGGCCCTTAGGGTCATATCCTGTCCGAGCCGCAATTTTGACAGAAATTCGATCCGCTTCATATTCATACTTTCGATCGTATCCTCTTTCTATTAATTTTTCGGCTATATCACTTAAAGCACCTTCAAAAATATCTGTTAATTGAGAAAGTTTTTTAGGCCCATATTCTTCCACAGCTTTCTCTCCAATAAGAGTGAAGGCATCGATCAGACGTGAATTTTTTATTGCCTGAAGGCCATGCTTTTCCTGAACATGGCCCACTTCGTGTGCCAAAATACATCCAATCATTTCTTCGTTTTCACATCTTTTTAACAACCCTTTGCTTATAAAAATAAAACCTGACGGAGCCGAAAGGGCATTGACTTCCTCTGTGTCCAGCACTAAAAAATGATATCCGGAATAAATTTCTGGCCTGTCCGAATGAAATACAACAGCTTGGCCAATGTGGTTTATATAACGGCTCAGATCTTCATCCTTGTAGATCGGATACCTAGAGAGGATTAAAGCCGCCACAGCTCGGCCAATATAGTACTCCTCTTCCTCAGATATATCCCCAAATCCTGTGCGGAGAGCCTCCGTTGTCTTAGAAACAGTTTCTTTATCAGATGTCACGGCCTGACCTACTTTCCCTAAAACACCAGCGCTTTTTTCCATGACAGAACATTTTAGAATAATCAGAATGAAAAACAGACAGAAAACTAAAAAAAACAGGGTCTTTATGTTTTTCATTTCTCCCCCTTGAATTCCCCTAATTTCCCTTTTTTTAGGAAAGATCTTATCGAAGATGAAGAAATCTCAATCTCCAGCATTTTATCAACCAAAGCAAAACTTATTCCAGGATTCCTAGCTTTGTATTCTTTTTCCACCTGCTTGTTAAATCCTTTCCCTGCCAAGGCCACCTCATCTGCCGATGCTTCGGTTCTCATTGAATCTGCCATTGACAGCAGAGTAAATCTTTTGGGCTTGACAGCGCTTGAATGAATCCAACCGATGACTCCCTGAGAACTCTTGACTTTTATCCAACCGTCTTTAGTCTCAATTTGCTCCACACTCTCTCCATTCCCAAGGACAGCAAGAGATTGAGCATAAAACTGAGGTTCAGATCTTAAATGAGTGGTCTTTATTTTGACTAAAAAGGACTTAGCGATAAGAGCTGAAACGAGAAAGAAAAAGATGGCACTGAATACAACCCATAAAGAAGGCCTCTTCATTTATCCCTCCTCATCATATTATTGGAAATCGAAAGACTTTCATTTTTATGAGTGATAGTATAATGAAAGACCTATTCAGTCAATATAAATTACCATGAATTATTCAGGTTAACAACCTCTTAATCTTGACTCTTCCTATTGACATAAATGCTGAATGTCTTATCTTATTAAGAGAGTGAATTTAAAAAGATCTCTAGCTTTTCTAATCTCTGTTCTATTCTGCACATCTCTCTTGTATCCACAAAGCCTGGCTGAACTCGCCGAAAAGGAAAAAGTGAGAAGAGCCCAATTCAAAGGAAAATCCAGCATCGTGCTCACCAACGCAGACCTTGAAAAAACAAAAAAAAGATCAGCCCTCACCACAAACTCCCCCAATTCTGATCAAAAAAGCAGCACTTTAAGGAGCCCCTCAAACATTAGGTCTTTTGGGCAAAATACCTCTGCTATAAGAAATGAAGACCAAGTAGACCAGAGGGAGCCCGACAGATACAGTAAAAAATATGCCACCAAAGTACTGGAGACCACCGCCCGAGTTCAAGATTCTGCGTTATCTCTTTACAAACCTGATGGGAACTTTGCCAAAATTGAATACTTAGGATTTCTTGACCTAGAATTGGAAGCAGAGAACAAAAAGGGAGCTGATATCGCCGTCTATGCCAAACGGCAACAATCAGGAATCCTTCCTTCGACCTTAAACTATGCCCTTTTTGTAATGAATCATGATGGAGAGTGGGAATATATAGGAACCGGCAGCGGAATTCAAAGTCGTGAGACTTTTGAATTGGGAGAAATCCCCAAGACTCACTCAATCAGACTCGTTTTCCGAGATTACACAGATACCAACACCATCAAACGGTTAAAACCGCATCTTGAAGAATATTATATGGAAATAGATGCCGTGGAAAACCTACATTTTTGATTTATTCAGATGGTTCAAATTCAGTTAAAATATCCGAAACAACATCTTTATGAACCATAAATGTCAGCATCTTGAGCATCACATAATCTTCTCTAAGAAAAGAATAACCTTTAAATTCCCCGCTATGAGCACTGCGCCCCGAATCTTTAATCAGAAACCAATCGTGATCGTTGATCTCAGTCATTCCAACCACATGGATGGCATGGTCATCAGAAGTGGTTCGATTGCTAAATCTGAACTCCCGGCTGTCCTGATTGATCAGTTTAAACGGAATATCATAACAAGGAACGATGGCTATTTTTTCTTCACCACTCTTCCCAGGTTCAGAAACATCCCCTCCTAAGGCAACCGTATACCCTTTTTCTAAAGCATCGACGATCACTTTGTAGAACACATCCAAAGGAACATTGTAATAGACATCACTGTGCCACCAGTTGTCAGGGACTTTATACTCACCCTGAGTATAAAAAGGAAGGCTTTTTAGACTCATGAGCGTCACATAATCATCAAGGGGAAGCTGAAGCATATTTTCCAGGTATTCCTTTGGGGTCATGCTTTGACCCTCTACCTCAATTGTCTCTGGAGGTTCTCCTATATATTTATTCAGTATCTCTTTCACATATTGGACAGCTTTTTCTTCGTCCCAGTACTTATTTTCTTTACAGAACGTTAAATAATTTCTGATCTCCTGAAACAACTCGCCGTGATTGTGTTCAGTTTCTCCGGGAAGAAGCCCTGTGTAGGCCTCTGCAGGAACGGCACCGTATTCTTTCATCCTTTCAATCACCGCATTTTGCTCAGAGCCTTGGCCCAAATGCATGTCACCTTTATTTTTTATAAAATATCTTGCTTTCTCAACATACTCCCAATAAACCGTGAACATTTCAGAAAGTTTGATCTCCCCTTTCCCAAGGCGTTTTAACTCTGACTCCAGGAAAGATGTCGTAGCAAAACACCAGCAGGACCCTGTCCAGTACTGCCTTATAGGAGGATTATGAAAGTACGTTGTAAATTCATCCAAAGAAGCAGGCTTGCTGACTCCTGTAAAATCAGCAGAAAGATAGGGCCTCTCCTGCCCTCTGAATTCTCTAGTCTTATAGACCGCTTGACTGCATTCCTGGATTTCTTCCTCCCCAATCTGAATAACAGTTTTTTGAACTGTCTCTTCTTGTTTAGTGCATGAAATTGAGGAAAAATTAATAAAAGCTAACAGCAAAAAAACAGAAAAAAAAGTAATCAATCGTTTCATGGACCTCTCCTTTCTTAAACAAAGACCAAATGAACGAGTAAATTGATATCTAATATAATACTCATTAATCCATAGATTGCAAACAACAAAAAAGAATGCCTTATTATTTTACTTTAACTCTATTTTTCCCAAATCTAAATATTCGACCCGAGAGGTCTTAGAGTTGAAATATTCCAGAAATAATTTTCCGTCCCTCTTAACAAAACCATACATATCCAAAACAGACTCCCCTAGAATTTTTTTATCTATCTTTTTAGGAACGAATGTATTGTACAACACATATTCAGTCTCAACTCGACCTAGACTCTCTTTAGGCATCTTGATACAAATAAGCCATTGATTGTCTGGTGAAGAATTGATTATTTGAAAGACTGCTTCATCATCTCTGTCCACTTCTATCCCCGATTTTCTATCTGTATCAATGAAAACCGCACTTTCGTCTTCACTCAAATAAATAGAATTTACAGACTCAAAATCTTTCTCTATCTTTATCTCCGAGATACATGTATTGTCTGTCTCTGCTCCTTTATACACTTCCTGAATTTCCATTCTTAGAATATAATGAACCGTATCAATCAGAGTCCCCACCTCTATGGCTTTTTCGCTTTTAAAAATCTCCATGGCTTTTTCTCTGAACTCTCTCAAATCATCCCATGAGACCGGAAAACTTAATTCCTGTTCATCATAGGTATCCAGCAGTTCAATAATAAATTCCTTTTCATACTTAACAGCAAAATACTGGACAGCGATTTCTGACACATGGGCTTCAGGGCTGAGCCCTATATAAAGGCTTACCATCATTTTTTTGACTCTATTATTGTTAAAAAATAATTCCTCACTACCGGCAAATCCATTTATGATAGTTAAAGTTCTGGTGTTTTCCGGTATTTGAAAAAACAAGGTTTCTCCTATCCCAGCCCCAGAAACACCTTCTGCCCAGCATGTGTTCTTGTCCCCGTCAAAGATCCTTACGGCAGAGAATCTCCCTGGATTAAAAGGATCCGGATCCGGATTCTCATATTCAGATGAAGCTCTATACATAACCTCATTATTCCAGGAATAAAGAACCATTTGTTCCCAATTCGTATCTGAGGCATAAAGACATATGAAAGAGAATAAAACCGTAAAAAAAATAAAGATCTTACTTCTTCTGCTCATTCTTCCTGTCTCCTCTTTATTTTATTATTTGAGCGGCTCTTCTTGCCTTTCAAAAATCATAACACATCTCAATTCTGAACACTTCATAAAAAAATGGCGACTCCTTAACTATTAATTTATTTTCAGCGATGTGCAAAATTTTTTCAAGAACAATGACTTGAAAATTTTTTCTGTTTATATTCTTTACTTTAACCGCCATTTTTTACCCTTAAGGCGAGCCGATCTTACTTCACCTGCTTCATACCAGGGCATTCGCAGTGAAGGACCACGACTTCATGCCCTGCGCCTTGCATCTGCAGCAACCTCGACTCGTGAATAATCCAGGTTATTAAATGGAGAAAAAAGACCTTTTTATCCCCACCTGTTTTTTTTAAGTCTAAACCATATCAAACTTTTCTGCAATATCAAAGCAAGGGGACATAAAAAAGGCAGTTGAAATGAACAACTTCGATAGAATCGTTTAAAAAAATCTTGCATCTCATTGAAATGAAAATAATAATAAAGAGGAGCTTTATTTTTTTGTGATTATGTCAGACTCAATCTCGAATGGGAGAAACAAATGAAAAAAATCATTTCTGAAGGTATCATTTTATATTTCGTGATAGCTTTGTTTTCAAGCTGCGTCACAGAGAATAAAGATGTAAAAAGGACGTTTAAAGAAAAAGAACCCAGAGACTGGGAAAATCCAGCTGTTTTTCAAATAAATCGGGAACTTCCTCGAGCAAGTTTCATCCCTTATGCCAATAAAGAGCAAGCCCTCGCAGACAAAAAAGAAGAGTCCCCTTATTATCTCAATCTTAATGGGTTATGGAAATTTCACTGGTCCAGAAAACCTGGAGACAGACCCTACTATTTTTTTGAAGAGGACTACAAGACAAGGGAGTGGGATGAGATCCAGGTCCCAAGCAACTGGGAACTACAGGGATATGGAATCCCTATTTATATCAATGCAGGTTATCCATTTGAAAAAAATCCTCCTTATATTCACCACAATTACAACCCCGTAGGATCCTATAAACGAGAGTTTAAGCTCCCTAAAGACTGGATGGACAAAGAAATTTTTATTTATTTTGAAGCCGTGAGCTCTGCCATGTATGTCTGGATAAACGGTCTGAAGGTTGGATATAACGAAGGAAGTAAAACTCCCGCAGAATTTAATATAACTCCTTACATCAGGGAGGGCAAAAATACAGTTGCAGTTGAAGTTTACCGATGGTGCGATGGAAGTTATTTGGAAGATCAAGATTTCTGGAGACTGAGTGGAATCCAAAGAGATGTTTATCTTCTCGCAAGAAATAAGGTTTACATAAGAGATTTTTTTTCAAAAACAGACCTGACTCATGACTTCAGTGATGGGAAACTATCACTCCACATAGAAATTAAAAGTCATGACCCAAAAAACAGAGAATATAATGTTGAATTTTCTCTTACGGATCAAACCCAAGAGATCCTTTCCGACTCAAGGGAAATAATCATAGAGAACGATAAAAATATGATGATTTTTGAAAAAGAATTAAAGAATCCTAAAAAATGGAGTGCTGAAAAACCTCATCTTTACAAGCTTAATATAAGCCTTAAAAACAGCACTGGAGAAATCTTAGAGACAGTCGGATGCCAATGTGGATTCCGCAAAGTTGAAATTAAAAATAACCGACTTCATATAAATGGAATGCCCGTCTATCTAAAAGGAGTCAATCTTCACGAACACCACGAGAGAACAGGCCATGTTGTAGACAAGAAAACCATGCTCAAAGATATAGCTATAATGAAAAAATCTAACATCAATGCAGTAAGAACTTCCCATTATCCACAGCCAACAGCCTGGTATCAATTATGCGATCAATACGGCCTTTACTTGATCGATGAAGCCAACATAGAATCACATGGAATAGGATATCAAAAAGACATCACTCTCGCGGATAAACCAATGTGGAAAGCGGCTCATTTGGACCGGGTGATAAAAATGGTAGAAAGGGACAAAAATCATCCTTCAGTAATCCTGTGGTCTCTAGGGAATGAAGCCGGAGATGGGCATAATATGCTGGCTAACTATCAATGGATCAAAGCCAGAGACTGTTCCAGACCTGTTCAGTATGAACGTGAAGGACATCAAACAAACGCAAAAGAAAGACACTCAGATATCTACAGCCCTATGTATGCCCCGATCGATCACCTTAAGAAATATGCCCAAAGCGGTGAAGACAGACCACTCATTATGTGTGAATATTCTCACGCAATGGGAAACAGTAATGGAAATCTTCAGGACTACTGGAATGTGATCGAAAATCATGAAATCCTCCAAGGAGGATTTATATGGGACTGGGTGGATCAGGGGCTAATAAAGAAAAACGAAAATAATGAAGAATTTTGGGCTTACGGAGGAGATTTCGGCCCTCCAGGCGTTCCCAGTGACGGAAATTTCTGTATAAACGGATTGGTTAACCCAGACAGAACACCCCATCCCGCTCTTCATGAAGTCAAAAAAGTCTATCAATACGCTGGGTTCAAACCCATTGACCTGAATTCGGGTAGGATATCTGTTTCCAATAAATTTTGTTTCACTAATATTTCTGAATTCGAACTGGAATGGAGTCTTGAACAGGATGGAAATGAAATCAACTCAGGTCTTATTGAGGACATTGACATTCCTCCTCTCAAAAGTAAAGAAGTCGAATTGGGTTACGAACTTCCCCAAATAGAAGCGGGTTCTGAATACTTCCTTAATGTGAGACTCAAGAGGAAAAAAGAGCATTCTCTTCTCCCAGAAGGGCACATCATGGCCCAAGAACAGTTCAAACTGCCCATCTATAAAAAAGCAGATCCCGAAAACCTAAACGACTGGCCTGAAATTAATTGGGAACGCAGTGAATCAGAGGCTGTGATTAAGGGGGAAGATTTTACCATTCGTTTTAATCTTGATTCAGGAGTCCTGAATTCAATCAATTTTAAAGGGAAAAAACTCATCAAAAAAGCCTTGACCCCCAATTTCTGGAGAGCTCCCACTGATAACGACTTTGGAAATGGAATGCCTACCCGCTGCAGGGTGTGGAGAGAGGCGGGAACAAATAGAAAAATCACTGATGTCCAAATCGATGAACTCTCCAAGAAAGCGGTGAGAATAACTTTTCATTCTGATATAGAAGATCAAAAAGAAAAAGCTATAGCTCACTACAACACCGAGTATATCATTACCGGAAGCGGAGATATCATCATAGAAGTGGATTTTGAAAAACTGGACCCATCTCTTCCAGAGATTCCCAGACTGGGAATGAATGGTCATCTTCCCCGAGAGTTTGAGTCTATCGAATGGTATGGAAAAGGACCCTTTGAAAATTATTGGGACAGAAAAACAGCCGCCAAGATCGGCTTTTACCAAGGATTAGTCCAGGACCTTTATTTTGCCTATATCCGCCCCCAAGAAAATGGAAATCGGACAGAAACCAGGTGGCTTTCTTTGACCAACAAAGAGGGCATCGGACTTTTAGCGGTTGGCATGCCCCACCTGGACTTCAGCGTGCATCATCAGATAATGGAAGACTTTGAATCCTCCCAAAAGACATCCGCATTCAATGAAAATGCTCGAGAGATCAACAGACACATCTGTGATGTCAAACCAAGAGATCTCACCTCTCTTAATCTTGATTACAAGCAGATGGGTGTGGGGGGCGATAATTCCTGGGGGGCCAAGCCTCATCCAGAATACAGGCTGGAACAAAAACACTACAGCTACCGTTTCAGAATACGACCCTTTGACAATAAAAAAGACGCCCCCAAGGAACTTTCAAAAAAAATATTTGAATTTTAGGATTCCTTTTAATAAAAAACTTTAAAAAAATTAATTTTTTACGCCCAAAAAAATTCTATTCCCTTCCTTGCCAGATAGCTCATCTGGAGGCGGAAAAAATCGGGCTTTTGAATAAAGGAGAAAAAGCCTGGGAGATAAAAGATTGGAAAAAAAGACTGAACCATATAAAATGACAAGTGATCTAAAGGAGAAAACATGTCTCATAAAATAGAACCCAACGATATATATGTCCCCTCTCAAGACATCGTGGCCAGAAATATCGAAGGAGAAATCATCATTGTTCCCCTTACTTCTGAGATAGGTGATATGGAAGACGAACTTTTTACTCTCAATGACACTGGAAAAGAAGTTTGGAAAAATCTTGATGGGAAAAAATCAGTTGATGATATCATCTCCGAGCTTTCTAACCAGTATAAAGCAGAGACTGGAGAAATAGAGCAGGATGTCATGGGCCTTTTGGAGGAACTTCTCAAGAGAAAAATCATCGTTAAAAAAACGAAATGAAGAAATCTTATGCCTCATCTCTTAACCTCCCTTAATCAACCCTATATATGAAATTTATATCTTCCTTTCAGCAACTTTTTTAATCCCCTCCAGTAATTGATCGATTTCTTTATGATTGATGTAATAATGGGTGGACACCCGGCATCCGTAAGTTCCTCTCTCTGGGCTCCCTATAGTCCGAATCACAATGTTATATTTCTGCCTCACATAATCGACGATATCTCTAGGCTCCACTCCTTTTATGGAAAATGAGGTCAGTCCCCCGCTTAAATACAGATCCTCTGAAGTGTGAAGCTTCACTCCAGGAATCTTTTTCAATTCCTGCTTGAAATACCCTGCTAAAGACTTGATCCTTTTTTCAATCCTCTCTTTGCCAATGTAATTCTGGAAATTCACCGCTTCTCCCAGAGCAATGATCAAAGCATCTGCTCTCTGCCCAAGGGTCTCATATTTTCTTGCCGTGGGCCGATCCCATCCTGAGGTGGTGATGGTGGGCCACAGACGATCCTGCATTTCCTTTCGAACATAGAAAACACCCACTCCTGTAGGGGCTCCCAGCCACTTATAGGGGCTTGAGACAAAAAAATCAGCTCCTGAATCTTTTACATTCAAATCCAGCATGCCCATGCCGTGGGCACTGTCAGCAGCCACCCAAAGGCCTTTTTCGTGAGCCATTTCTGAGAGTTCTTTTAAAGGAGAAATGAGTCCGGAAATATAGACCGTATGGCTTACACTGATGACTTTTGTTTTTGGGGTGATGGCCTTCTTGAAGCTTTCTACAAACTCATCCACACTTTGAGGAGGAAGTCCGATAGGAACTTCCGTGACTTTAATCCCATAGCGTGCCTCTTTAATTTTCCAAGGATGAGTTCCTCCTGGATGCTCCATAGAGGAGATAAGAACTTCATCCCCTGGCTTAAGATCTAATCCATTGGCCACAAAATTCATACCTTCCGTGGTATTCCGGATGACAGCCACTTCATCCGGAGATGCATTGATGAATTGGGCGATTCTTAAGCGGATCTCCTCTTTTTTCCGGGGTATATAAGTGTAGGTATGTACCGGAGAAGTGGCTTGAACTTTAAAGGTCTTGATCAAAGTATTAAAAACAGCTTGAGGCATGGGCCCCACAGTCCCATTGTTCATCATGATCAGACCATCCTGAAACATAAATTTCTCTCTTATGGCATCCCAGTAAACCCCATCCGGAGCCTCCTCCTGAATATATTTCTGATTCAGATCCGTAATGCTCTGATAAATAGAGGCATTGAGCCTGGACAGGCCTGCTATGGAAATAGATGAACCCGCTAATAAAGTTTTGACAAAATCTCTTCTTGAAACTCCGTTTTCCGTAAATTTCTTAAATAAGTGATGGTCATTCATGAATTCCTCCGTATAAAAATCATGCTTATTTAATCCTCACCTTCTCTTTCCCATCAAAATAATACTTCCCTCTTCAACTCCTATATCCCTCGCAATCACAGGACATTTCGCTTTTAAAAGAAAAAAAAGGGGCTTATCAAGATCAGAAAGAGCTTCATAATTTCCTTGACCTTTGCTTATAATGAGAGGGGCCTTATTGAGAATCCTTAAAAATTCTGGGGAGCAGTACTTCAGCACAGTTCCTGGAGCATCGCTTCCTGAGGACATAATTTCAGCAACTCTATCTATGCCGGCTTCCACAGCATCCTTCAGCACTGCATCATTGATCACAGGCTTATCCCTGACTGCATAGAGAACAGGAACCTCCATCTCTTCTATTAAAATTCGGTCAAACACAGTCTCTCCTGCATTATCCGCTAAATAAACAATTCGGTCTGACTTTTTAACCAGGTTAGAAAACTTACCAAAATCATTGATAGCAAAATCTTGACTGAAAATTTTACCTAAATCCTTTTCTATATCAAATTCTGTATGGGTCCCAAAATCAATGATATTCCCAGCGATGGCAGCCCTGACTGCGGCCATAAGACTGTTCTCTGCTTTTTTGACCTTCTTCTTCACTTCAGGATAGAGCCTTAAGGCCTGCCGAGTGCAGGCTTGCTTGATATCATGATAGGGATCTTCCACCCCTGTCATATCAGAAATAATCCTGTAAACCTCGCGGCCTATCTCGGGAGGAGTGGAATCAAAAGATAAATGGGGAAGATAAGAACTGACCGCTTTTAAGACTCTCCAAATCTCTTCTTCATCAGAGGTGATCAACCTCATTGTCCTCAAAGTCTGAACAAAAAAGCAGGGGTAGCAGTCCAAGTAGGCTTTCATGTCTCTGACCTCTCCTTTAAGACTTCACTGATCATGGCCTTATGGCTGCTGAATGCGATCTCAGGGAGGCATTCAGGATCAAAAAATTCCACTTCTTCTGAATCTGAACCCGGCTTTAAATCTCCCTCTGCCTGAACTCTGTAACCGATAATGATCACATTTTTATAAATCTCTGATTCCTGTGAATAAACACCAATCAAATTCATAATTTTCCCTTTCAGTCCCGTCTCCTCCTCTAGCTCTCTGATACAAGCCTGTTCAGGAGATTCATCAATCTCTATGAAACCTGAAGGAAGCCCCCAAAGTCCCTTACCTGGCTCGACAGCTCTTTTAACCAAAAGGATTTCCCCTAAAGAATTTCTCACAAAAGCCGCAGAACTCGGAATCGGATTCCTATAATAGACCCAACCGCATTGAGGGCACACCTGGCGTTCCCTCTCTCCGATCTTTTTATATCTCAGTTCAGCCCTGCAGAACGGACAGTATTTCACTGAATTCTTCTCCATCTATTGCATTTTACTAAACTCTACTATCTTTATCTTTAATTTCCCGATTATTTCTGAAGCAGACAGCGCCATCTCTATAAGAATATTTTCATCAAGTTCAGTCCTGCCGAATTTAATATGAGTGGCATCGGTATAATATTCACCGCTTTTCTGATGAATACTCAGCCATTTAGGATCCAAATCAACCCACTCTCCCACATAAACTTCAGGCCACATATGATAAGCAAATACTCCATTTCCATACATGACCCCAAAACAAGCTCTTGCCGGGATTCCTATGGAACGGCACAAAGCAACGAACAAAACCGTGTGCTCACTGCAGTCCCCTTCTCTATTTTCTAAGATATCCTTGGCTGAGGCAAAACCCACATCATAACTAGAATTCATCTCACGACTGATCCAATCAGCAATCTTTTTCGCTGCCTTCCATGAATTTCTCTCGTCCCCAACAATTTTTTCAGCAGCCGCCTTGATCTCAGAATCATTTGACTGACAAAATAAAGTCGATTGAAGAGAAGAGAGGACTTTTTTTTCATTGACAGGAAAATAAAGGGCTTTCTCTTCATCAAAGATCACTGATTCAATCTGAATGATAAAAGAATCTCCTTTTTTTTCAATTATTTTCTGGCTCCGGCTGTCCCAGGGAAAACCACTCAATTTTTCCTCAGATATTCCACTCAGTTCCATTTTCATTTTTTGAACGGCTTGAGGATTTTCTATTGTTCTATCCGGCCTTATGACTGTAGAAAAAGCAATATCATAAGTTCTATGTGACATTTCCAAGGCTTGCAGCTTAGACATCTTCAAGGAAGTCGTGCGGACAAATCCTGTTTTTAGCTCAGATTTGAATATTTCTCCCCTATCGTTTATCCATTCTTCTGCCACTACAGGAACCAGAGATGAAAGCTTAGATCTCGTATGCCACAAAGAGTAACTCTTCCCCAAAATAAGAAGTTCCTCTTTTCCCAAAATTTCATAATGACATTCTTCAAGGGAATAAGAAACCGGATTGAGTATATTAAAAGTATAAACAGCTCCTTTTTTGAATCGTTCTTCTTTAATCAATTTTTCAACCGGCACTTCAAGGTAAAAACGCTCTTTGGGCGATATTTTTTTGACTGTTTGATCGTCTATTTTAAAAATGACGGTCTCGGGATCTATTTGCGCCTGAATCACCATTTCCTGCTCAGACATTTTTGTCTTTACAACGGCTTTAACCGGCTGCCCTGCATCATCATAGTAAGACTCCTGGATAGTCATGATCTCAATGGGACGGCTTCCTAAACGGGATACCCTCATTTTTGTCTCGCTGTAAACTCGATGATACCGGCAACCATCTCTATAAATCTCCTCTTTTTTTAAATAGCTGTACCCTACTTTGATCCCCTCTATATAAACACCCATCCAGGTCTCACTGCTTTTTTTATCTAAAAGTTGAGAGCTCCACAAAAAGGAAAAACTGATAAAAAAAAGAAATGTCAATAAATTCAGGCAGACAAACCTTTTTCTTTTCACTTTGAAACCAAATAATCGAGATTATGAATTGATTTGATCTCTCTATTCTTGATGGGATAATTCGACAACCTTTTTGAACACTCTCATCAAATTTCCACCCCAGATTTTTTCGATCTCTTCTTCAGTATAACCTCTCTTTATAAGCTCCCTTGTTATGTTGGACATCTCACTGACATCATTACATCCGTCAAGGCCGCCTCCTCCATCAAAATCCGTGCCGATCCCTACATGATCAACTCCTATCAGGTTCTTCACATAATCAATATGATCTACCATATCCTCCAGGGTAGCGCTTGGTCTGGGATACTTTTCCATGATTTTCATGTATTCTTCCCTGATCTTTTCCTTTACAGCTTCGTCTTTGATTTCTGAATAGGCCCCATATTTCTCCTCAAGAGCCTCAAGTTCCTTTTGAAGTTCGGGATTAGATTCTTCTTCCTTAATAAAACTTGAAACAAAACAGATCTGAGTCACACCCCCATTTTCAGCCAAAGCTTTCAACATCTCATCTGAAAGATTCCGGGGATGGTCACACAAAGAACGCACACTGGAATGAGAGGCGATGACAGGAGCAGAAGTATGCTCAAGGACATCAAAAAATGACTGATCGGAAACATGGGAAACATCAACCATGATCCCTAGACGATTGCACTCTTCCACAACTTTTTTCCCGAACTCACTCAAACCTTTATCCTCAGGTTCCCTGCGATCAGTTGAAGAATCACATATATCATTATCACTAGAATGACACAATGTGATGTAACGAACCCCTTTGTTATAAAACTCTTCGAGCAGAGATAAATCTTTCCCTATGGGATATCCGTTTTCCATGCCAATAAAAGCAGCAATCTTCCCTTCCTTCTCAATACGATAGGCATCATCAGGTGTGGTAGCTAGACTGACCATCTGGGGATATTGATCACACATATCATGAACCGCCTTTATGAGAAGATCAGCTCTCTGTTTTGCTTTTTTATACCCCTGTTCTGTTCTTTCTCCCTGGCCAACATAAGCAGCAAAAAACTCTGCATCCAGTCCCCCTTTTTTCATACGCGGAAGATCAATTTTCCCTCTTCTCATATCCTCACTGCTATGAAGTTCTCCCATATCATATCCACGGTCTACCATTAACATGGGCGTATCACAGTGAGTGTCAACCGTGAGTACCTTATTGTGTGTATCCATCATTTCAGTTTCGGCAACATCAGCTTTTTTTTCTTTTGAACAAGAGCTGAAAAAAAATAAAAATACTAATAAAAAAGACAAAAACAAAATCCCTGCTTTATTAACCATGATACCTCCTACACAAAATTTAGTTAAAAATATAATCCATAGACTTGGTATAATAAAAATAACGGCCATGTTTTCATGAGTTTTTTATTTTTATGGAATATAACTGCGTTGTCAAGAAAGAACCTTCTTATAATTCTAGCATAAACTCATTTTTCCCATATATAAAAGTTCCTGATTCGATTCCTGTCCTTATAGCTTCGAAAATCGATAATCTTATAACCAACTTTAAAAAGCTCTTTAAAAGCTTTCCGAGTCCTCATCCTCCAGTCTAAGGGAATGTTTCTTGCCTTCTCATCGGAACCATCTGTTTCGTGAATCATTCTGTAAAAATCGTAAGGGATTTCAGTCAGAAGATACTTTTTTAAGGATTTAACTCCGGTGAAATCAGGCTCATGACTCACCTCAATAAAAACCTCATTGTGTTTTCCTCTTATTTTTTCAAGATGGGAACTTATAACAAGGCTTCCACGTTCTAGCAGAGAGTCGAAATCATAATCCAATTGTTTATTTTTTTCTCCCAATTTCCATAAAACAAAGAACCTGTCACTAGGAACATCTTCTCTATTTAAAGCACCTGAAAAATCTTTGTAAAAAGATTCTTTATACTCAAGCACTTCCATCCCCAGCTTATGAATATTTCTATACGCGTTAATTCCTGTTAAAGGGTCAAATGTAGAGGTCATGGAATCAATATGTAAAACATCCCAAATGATTTTCCTTTGAAACTTTTTGAGCATAAGCCCCAAGTTAAAGTTTTGATAATCCTTTCTAACAGCAGCATACTGTGAATAAAAGTTAAGATTACCGATTTTTTGATAACCGATATTCTTATCTATCACTCCAATATAACCATAAGCAAATCCTACAAAATGACCCCGGTCCCTTCTTATGCGGCCTTCATCATCTTCAGAATAGATCCCTATAAAAAGATTGCTCCCGTAATTAAAATAATTCTCAGCAGACATATTCCGAGAACAAGGTAAATAGTCTTCGGGATCCCCCCATACCTCCATTCGCAAATGCTCATATTTATCATAATCCTTCTTATCCGGTGATTTTTCTACAAAAAATAAAAATTTTCTCCCTTTGGACTCTTTAATTTCCTCAAAATTTTCCATTCTGAATATCACTCCATGATTTTATCGGACAAACAAGATATGAGTCAAGAATACACGCTTCATCTTTGTTATTCGATTGAATAAAGTTATCTGAAAAAAATATGAAATGTGCAGTCACTCAAGTTTTGGATATCACAGTCATAAAGGCTTGAACAGCTATTTCAGGAAAAGTCCTCCCTCCTAAATTTCTAATAGTCTGAATACGACTAAACTCATTGACTTCCATAAAAGGAGGCCCTTTTTGAGAAATTTTTTCATATATATTAGCTAAAGCAATAATACTTGATTCTATTTTTATATGAGACAAATCTTTATCCAGATTCTCAGCGTCTTTAATATAATGAAGATAGTAATCCTCTAGTAATGGGTGTATCTCATCCAGTAGAGAACTGGTGGATTTTAAGATAACCTTCTCCTTATCACTTAAAGGAGCTTCCGATAATCTCACTTCATTAGACCAAAAATCTGAAATATCATAAAAATCAGAAAGACTTTTGTGAAGTTCAAGAGATTCTGACAAAAGAGCAGCTGACTTTACATTTTCTATTTCTCTGGTTTCAAGTCCGGCAGCCGCTGCAATTTTACCTGCCAAATGCGATATCCGCACTGAAGGAGGCCGCTGTTCATCTCCGTATTCCAAATATTTAAATATGATCTCCAAAATGCCTATCGTAGCGGCTCTCATTTTTTTTAGTCTGTTTGTCCTCTGCTCTGATGCGGTCCCTATAATAGCTCCTGTCAGAAGTAAAAAACTCCCCCAAGACAAAACATTAATTAATTCATAAAGAGATAAAATACTTTCAGTTTGAGAATTTTCTCTGGTGATGACAAGATAACCGACTACCACCAGAATACTCAAAAACGCTGTCAAGACTCCTTGCCTTTTCCCAAGAAAATGCCCTGCAAGAATCACGGGAAGGAAAAAGAAATTGAGAAAAGCCAGATTGTACTGGATAAGAAATGCTGTGCCTATAACCCCTAGAAACACAAGGATAACTAAAGATAATTCAAAATGTTTTAATGCAAAATCTTTGAACTTATTCATCCTCTTCTCAGATAACCTGACCGAGTCATCTGTAATTCTGCCCTTTTTATATCACCGCTCATGCTATTAGTCAACCTCTGGGTTTAAGGTCTATTTTTCTGGTCAACTCCTTTTGAAAAAACAGCCAAAAGCAGTCTTCTGTCTCTGTCATTCATCTTTAACCGCCCAAAAAGGTCATAGATCCTATCCATAACATGAACCTGATTGCTGACATGAATGAAGTTTTTATCTTTGAGCTTCTCTATGATCAACTGAATGCATTGCTCCTGGTCTTTTCTTGAGATCGGACGGGGGACTCCTTTTGATCTTCTCTGAGAGCATCCTCTCATAAATAGCTGAAATAAAGTCAGAAGCACAGCTGAGGCAAGATTATAAGAAGGCTGATCTTTGGCTTGGGGAATAGAAAACCTAACATTGGAATACCTCAGCTCCTCTGAAACCAATCCGGATCTCTCATTTCCAAAAACAAGCCCTATTTTCACTTCTGAAGAAAAAGTCATCATCTCTTTTACGGCATCTTCGAATTTCAGGGAAGGAAAATTTTTCCGGTGCCTCGCAACCGCAGCAAAAACAACATGTAAATCTTCCACGGCTTCAGGAAGACAGGAATATACGGACGCATTTCTTAAAATTTCCTCAGAATGCACCGCCGTTTTAAAAGCCTGACTTTTAAGCGGCTGATTCAGGATTAACCTCAAATTTTCAAAACCTGTATTCTTCATCCCTCTCGCCACAAGCCCTATATTTTCAGATGTAGAAGGCCTGGAAAGAATGACAAAAATGTTTTTTTTAAATAAATCCTTCATGGTTCAACCATTCGCTTTGGCCGTTGTCTCTTCACCTTAAACAGGTTACTTCTTAGCTCAATACTTTCCTGTGCTCCCAAATCCTTTTTCGCCCCGGATTGTTTCGTCGAGACTCTGGACTTCCACAACCGTTGGGTTCATGATGGGCTGAACAAGCAGCTGGGCTATTTTCATCCCTCTCTCTATTTTAAAGATATTTTTTCCAAGATTTATCAGAACCACTTTGACTTCTCCTCTATATCCAGCATCTATCACTCCAGCTAAGCTATGAACAGATTGAAGGGAAACACCGCTTTTATCCCAAATAAGACCCACATATCCCTCTGGAATTGCTAATTTGATCCCGGTTGAAATAGGCCTGCTTTCAAAAGGTGCCAGCTGACAATCCTGAATGGAGAATAGATCAAGGCCTGCATCTCCTTTATGGCCTCTCAAGGGAATTTTTGCTTCTTTGTTTATTTTTTTCACTTTTACATTCATTTTAAATTCTCTCCAGATTGACTTTTGAAAAATATCTTTCGGCGCTTCTTCCAAACTCCTGATCCCAAAAATCCATCTTTTCATAATGATTCTAATAAAATTCAGGCAAGATCTCAAATTGACAGGATATTTTTGCTGTGATATAAGCGTTTCAGACCGAGCAAAATGAAAAAATGTCCCTATTGTGGCTTTCAATTCCCTGATGATAAAAAAGTCTGCCCCAACTGCGGCTCTCCTTATTGGAAGCCAGAAGACGACAAAGAATTGAGTGAACTTTATGATGATGCGGAGGATGATAAAAACGGCTGTTTATCTTTATTATTTATGCCTATCACCGTTTCTCTTATCGCGACTGCTTTTCTCGTTCTCTCAGGTTTCATCATAAACCTCCTTATCCATTTTGAAAGCAGTCAAATAAAGCTGCTCTGGATAGGGCTATCGATTCTGTTAGGCTTATTGTTCTATAATTTTTTTAAGAAAAAACAAAAGTACAAAAAAAAATCAAACAAGGAACTTCCGAAATGAAAAAAAAGAGCCCTCTTTACAGGGCTCTTAAAAGATAAAGTAATGCTGAAGTAGACTTTAAATCAGAACAATCCTGCAAATACGACATCAGCATGAAACATCTCTCTCGTTCTTCTTCTGATACTCCAATCTACTGTATCTTTTACATCAACGTAAAAATAGAATTTCTCAAAAAGGCTCAACTTTTCCGTATAAAACTTTGCAAAATCACTCATGTTATCGACGATGATTTCGCCTATTGTATCGCTTCCCTCTTGATTATAGACTGTTATTTTCTGTCCTTCTTCACTTTCTGAAAACTCTCCATAAACTTTCGCTTTTTCTTTGCCTTCCCATGAGTCCTTTTTATCATAGGCAAGACCTTCTATTGGAAGAAACTCTTCTCTCTGATCAACACCTAAATAATCTTCTAATGCAACCTCTTCAGTCCTCGTAAAAATATTGCGCCAACTGTCCGTTTCATCCTTAATCTCAAGCGTGTCTGCTATGAGAACAGAAGGATTCTCTTGATCAATTTTCCCCTCTCCTCTGACCTGTTTGCCCTCTAAAGAATCTGTATTTTCTACTTCAATACTTCCCTGAATCACAATATCAAATCCACCGGCTTCAGGAATAAAGATGTAATCACCGACAGCAGCTTTTACGGTCCCTTCAAACTCAATAATCTCTTCCTTGTCTGCCTTCACAGACGAAGCCTCTTTCTCTGCTGTCCCGCACGCGACGGTTCCCGCAATAATGA
This sequence comes from uncultured Eubacteriales bacterium, assembly GCA_964599635.1. GTDB lineage: Bacteria > Acidobacteriota > Aminicenantia > Aminicenantales > Aminicenantaceae > WJMT01. The sequence continues at coordinate 35,862 of CAZRGM010000050.1, forward strand.
CACTGCAAACCAAAACAGCAGTAAAGAACACCCAGGATATACGACTCAATTTAGTTTTTTCAATCGCCATTACTCATACCTCCAAAACATTTAAAATCATGGGTTCTACATCGAAAAAATCTCATGTGTTAATTAATTATATATCTCTCTTTCTAAAGATAGAATATTATATAACACTCAAGAAGACAAAAGTAAAGAATAAAATAAAATTACAAACTCAAAAAGGATCCAGTATCACTTCTTCTTCACTCTTGCTGTTGAATGGCTTCTCGAAGAAGATTTTGCTCGGGAGGAGCTTCCTGATCTAACACTACTTGAAGACCTGCTTACCCGACTTGATGAGGAACGAACTTTAGGTGTTGAGCTCCTAATCTTTGCTCGAGAACTTACCCGATAGGAAGAGGGAGACGTTATTCTCCCCCTAGAGGTCGATATTCGACTGGAGGAACGATTGATACTTTGGCTTTTTATAAGACTGGAGCTCCTGGTAAGGGATCTATTTCTTGCAGATGACCTTTGAGATGAAAAGGAAGTATTTCTGCTTATCGATAGAGGTAGAGATCTTCTTGATGTGGAGTTGATATTTTGGGGAGAACTTAATCTGGATCTTGATGAAGGACTCCTTGAGGGATAACGCTTGATTTGATGAGTCTGTCTGGATGGGACCGAACGAACAGAAGTTGATGTGGAAGAACGCCGAATGCCTGAAGAACGGGACGTAAAGTCTGAAGGACTGCTGGATCTGGTAACATTTCTGATTTCTCTAGAAGGATACGTTCTTATGTCAGACGCTCTCCCAGTATCCGAAATTTTCCTTTCCGTTAAAGCTTTTCTGGCTGTTACTGTGCCTGAAGAACGGGACGGATAAGGCCTCCTTATACCTGTTTTTGAAGACTCCGTATTTGTGGCCTTAGTTTCTCTTTTTAATGCATTTGAATCTAATTTAACAGTGGACAACTTGCGAGCAGTCGGAACGGCTGAACGCGAAGAAGATTTAAGGACATGACTAGCTGAATAAGCTTTGGTTACTTTTCGGACATCGGTTTTGGAAAATACTTGAGCAGCCTCAGAGGCACGGATGCCTGTCCTATTGACAGCCGGCTTTATTTTGGGCTGCACTGAACTCATTGATATTCGGCTCAGCCTTGATACTCCTGATTTGTTCAGAGCAACTTTAGAGACATTTCTTGCCTGAAGTTGATTTTTTTGAACAACAGTCAGAGCTCTTGACCCTGAAGGATAATAATTATGATAATAATTTCCATAGTAATGGTTGTTGATTACTACTCCTGGATAACCATAATAACTCAACGGGCACCAACCTATATGATGGGGGCCATGGTACCAGTGAACCCATGCAGGTCCCCATCTCCGGGTAGGAATCCAATACCAACCCAAACTCATACTCCAATGCCATCTTCCATAATGCGAGACACACCAACCCCAGGGTTCGTAAGAAACCCAGGTCCATCCGATAATGGGATACCAGACCCATCTGCCGTTATAATAGGGTCTCCACGAAATTGAAACTCCAGAAGGAATCCATACATATCCATAACGGTTGTGGTAATTCCATTGACCATAATAGGCCAGTTCTGACTCATATTCATTCAATTCTTCTGGAAGGTAATTCGACTCCACAGCAACTCGGGCGTGAAAAGCATCTCTCGAGCTGTTCCATTCAACAAAGCTGGAGTTCATGATTTCATGAAAATAGGTCGGTCCCGAAATAAAATGCCCCTGAGAAACAATCAATCTTTCTTCCGCCTTTAATAACAAAGAATCCTTTTCTCCAGCCGCCTCCGCTCTTCCTTCAAAGACTCTTAATTCAGTTTGATTGTTCTGCCCTACTGACAAATAATAAAGCCCTTGCTCCAGTATGTAGAATGAAGCATCCGAAGTATGAACTTCAATAAACTTTTCATTGCCTAGAAAATTTATTCTTAAAAATACATTTCCTAACAAAAGATGCATTCCTGTGACTTCTTCTATCCTGTTTGGCATTTTAACCAGCTGGATTTGAGTATTTCTGTCTATTCTTATATAGTTACCCTCACCGAGGTGGATCTCAGCCAGCCCTTCTCTTGTCCCAATTTTATCTCCCTGGATAAGAGCTAAATTCACAACTCCTTCTTCATAACCCAAATCCTCTGACCTCTGAATGAATACATCGCCCTTCACATAGCTCATTCGTGCATAACTGTCCTCATAATAATCAGAATTCTCATCTCCAAATGAATAGGAAACGAAAAGGGCAAAAACAAGCATGGTATACATAAGCTTTCTCATGATGCCTCCTTTCGTTAATATAACAAGCAAAAAACATGCCAATCTTTCTTCCCTGGTGTCAACTTGGGATTCTGTCCTTTTTATAGGACAATTGGCTCTTATTGAATGAAGGTGAGATTAGGTTCTGATCTTTTTAATCCCTAAATCCTGACATAAAATCAACAGAACCCAATATATAGACGAACTTTTCGTGATAATAATCAGTCTTAATTTGATTTGATTTTTTATCCGTAAAAAGCAGCTTTTTTATGAAAGCTGCTTTTTACGGTTTTTATGAATTTATTTCTTTTTCAGTATGGGCATTCCTGTTCTTTCTGTCTCAATGACCCTGTAATTAGAGGGAACTTGATCCAAGGAACCGCTTCTTATATCTCTTGCAAAATAATATATCCTCTGAGTTCGTCCTCCTTTAAGATTCACATCCTTGAAATGCAGATAATACTTCGTCCCTTTTGAATTGGTAAATTCATATGCCATTTATTTGACCTCCCTTGTCAATTAATTACTTAAACCATCTCTTTCAGCTTTCAATTCTTGTGCCGAATTCATTGATAAATCTCTACTTATTCCCTACTGCTTCCAATCTGATTGTCTTTTTAATAACTTTTTATAGGAAAATCTTTCCCTTGTCAAGAAAAGATTTAATAAAATTCCCCTGATTTTTCAATTATTTTATAAAAAGAAAAAAATTATTTTTTTTTCTTTACAATTGAAATCATTTTGCTATAATATGAATGGCTCTTTTAAGCGGGCTGGAGAGAGCCCCCACCTTTTTGGTTCCCATCATCAACCCCCCTTTTGCTGACAAACAGCCCGCACTTCTATGGGGCCTCTTCTGATGAATACAAAAAAAATTTAAAACTATTTGAAGAAAATTTAAAATTACGTATAATCAAAGACAATAAGGATTATGCCTGAATCAAAAGTACTTGAAATAAAAGACCTTCATAAATCCTTCAAATCTGGTTTTCTAGGGAAAAAAACAAAGATTCTTAAAGGAATTTCTCTAGAAGTCAAGCAAGGAGAAATATACGGCTATCTAGGACCTAATGGAGCTGGCAAAACATCCACACTCAAATGTATTTTAGGACTTATTTTCCCAGATAAAGGAAAAATCAGTCTATTCGGGCTTGATCATCTTTCCACCAAAGCCAAACAAAAAATTGGGTTCCTCCCTGAAAATCCTTACTTTTATGATTACCTAACCGCTTCCGAGTTTCTCAACTTCTACAGTCATCTTTTCCAGAAACAAAAAACAGAAGATGTTGACGGTCTTCTCAAACTCGTAGGACTTGAAAAAAGCGGAGATACTCAGCTCAGAAAATTCTCAAAAGGGATGCTCCAGAGATTAGCTTTGGCCCAAACCCTTTTAAATGATCCAGAGCTTGTGCTTTTAGACGAGCCGTTAGGAGGTCTGGATCCCATAGGAAGGAAAGAGATCAGAGATATCATATTAAAGCTCAAAGAAAAAGGGAAAACAGTTTTTTTGTCATCACATATTCTCCAGGACATTGAAATGATCTGTGATCGGGTGGCTATCCTGCTCAATGGAGAAATCATCAACCAGGGACGTCTGGATGACTTGGTTTCCCAAGACATATTGTTTACAGAAATAACCGTCTCGCAAATCAATAAAAAGGACCTTGAAAGTTTCGGGAAAACCCTGACTCATTATGGAGATAAAAGTCTTATAAAAATTTATGACCCAAATAAAGTTCAGGAAATTTTACAGCTGATCACTGAAAAAAAAGGAAAAGTGCATTCACTGGTTCCCAGGACTCAAACCTTAGAAGATATTTTTGTGGGGATGGTGAAGCAAAAATGAAAATAAGAGCCATAGCCCTCAATACATTTAAAGAAGCTATCAGGGATAGAGTGCTTTACCTCCTTTTATTTTTTGCCGTGGCGAGCCTTATTTTTTCCCGAATTTTAGCTCTTTTAACCGTAGGGGATAAAACTAAAATCATCATGGACATGGGACTTTTTTCTATTTCTCTTTTCGGTGTCCTTATGGCTGTTCTCATGGGAACAGGACTTGTTTATAAAGAGATAGACAAAAAAACCGTTTACACTCTGCTCTCAAAACCTATTAACCGAACCCAATTTTTACTGGGAAAATTTTGGGGCCTTATGATAACGCTTTTCATCATGCTGGTGATCATGAGTCTGATTTTCCTCATCATCTTTGTTCTTCATTCAGGCCAGATCACCTGGAAATTTTTTGTCTCCATAGGATTTATCTTTTTGGAACTTGGCCTTATCACCTCTGTGGCTCTTTTATTTTCCTGCTTTTCTACCCCCATTTTAAGCTCCATCTTCAGTCTTTCTTTTTATCTTATCGGACACCTTTCCTGGGGATTAGAAACACTGATAAAGAAAATGAACCCAGGAATCACCAAATTTCTAACCCAAGTGATCTATGCTTTACTGCCCGATTTAGAAAACTTTAATTTTAAAACAGAAGTGGTGCACAACCTTCCCATTCCTCCTCAAATTTTTATCTTCTCATTTTTCTATGGAATCATCTACACACTCTTTATTCTCATGCTGGCTGTGCTGGTATTTCGAAGGAGAGACTTTATATAGCCAAAATGAAAAGACAAATTTTGGTGGGACTCCTCATCATAAGCTGCGGCTTATTTATGGGATTGAAACTTATCACTGACCAAATCCCTCGAGAGAAAGTTCCTGGGGCCTCCATTATTTATATCCCCTCAGGTAAATATCTCAAATACGCTTCTTTTGGTTACTCAGCTCTCTTAGCAGATTTGGTCTATATATGGGCGATACAATATTTCAGTACGCCTTCTGTCCCGGAAAGATTTCAATATTTAACTCATGTATTCTCTATTATATCTGAACTTGATCCCCAATATTTGGATCCTTATCAAGTGGGGGCTTTGATTGCTATCTATGATGCTCGAGAGTTTGAGACCGCCGCGAAAATTCTTGAGGAAGGACTTAAAAAAAATCCTGAACAGTGGATATTTCCCTGGCAGGCAGGACATTATGCTCAGATGATCTTGAAAGACTTTAAATTGGCCCAAAAATACTATAAAACGGCCATGGAAATTGAAGGATCGCCTCCTATAACCCGAAGACTTTATTCAAACGCCATCTACGAACTGGGCGATTATGAAACAGCTTGGAAAAACTGGGTGGAAATCTATAAAAATACAGATGATGAAAGAGTGAAAAAAATCGCCTCCAATCATCTTTACCGCACCAAAGCCGCCATGGATATTCAGAAAATTAAACAGGCTCTCAAAAAATATAGAGACAAGTTCAACCATTTTCCTGAAAAACTGGAAGACCTGGTCTCCCAGAATTTTCTGGATTCCCTTCCTCAAGACTTAGACGGGCAGGACTATGTCTATGACAGTAAGACAGGAGAAGTCAAAACAGCGGTCATACCATGGAAAAGATAATTCTTATCGTTCTCATCGGGCTTGCCTGGGGAAGTTTTCTCAATGTCTTGATCTACAGGATCCCGAAGAAAATGAGCATCCTGAAACCTCCTTCTTCCTGCCCTGTATGCCACCATAGAATCAAATTCTATCATAATATTCCGGGGGTCTCTTATATTTGGCTTAAAGGTAAATGCCCTTACTGCGGGGCTAAAATACCTTTGTCCTATTTAATTGTGGAGCTGTCTACCCCGATTGTTTTTATTCTTCTCTATTTAAAATTCTCCTTGAGCCTTCACTTTTTTATTTCCTGCTTGTTCTCAAGCGCCATGATCATCTTGTGTGTTATTGACTACAACCATCAAATTCTTCCGGATCTCATCACTCTGCCTGGCCTGGTAGTATCTGTGGTGTATTCTCTCTTCCGTACGGATCTCAATCTCACGGATTCCTTATTGGGAGCGGTTTCAGGAGCCGGTTTCCTTCTTTTAGTCTATGCACTCTATTATATTATCCGCAAAAAAGAAGGTCTGGGCATGGGGGATGTGACCCTCATGCTTTTTATAGGCTCCTATCTGGGATGGAAAATTTCGTTCTTTACCCTGCTTATCGCCTCATTTATCGGCGCAGCTGTGGGGATTTATATTGTCTCTATGAAAAAGAAAACCTTTCAGTATTCGCTTCCATTTGGGACCTTTTTGGCTCCAGCCGCCATCTTTTCACTTCTTTGGGGAAACCAGATTCTTCAGGCTTATCTCCAACTCTTCAAAACCTGACCTATTCATAAAAAAATGGTGATGAAATTCAGGTATAGCTTGTGCTCCGTTCAGATTTTTAACGCCATTCTTTATGCCCTGCAACCCCGCATCTGCGGCAATCCCGGCCCGTTCATCATTCAGACTGCTGATCAAATTCTGTCAAAAGCGCTGCGGTATTAAGTTCACCGCTTGCGGTACTGAGACGTATAATAGGACCGGAAATCCTGGCTTTGGTGTTTGATTTTTTTCCACCAGCCGGTATGGTTCCGGTACCATCTGACCGTCTCTGTCATCCCCTGTTCAAAGGAAGTTTGCGGGCTCCAGCCCAGAGACTTGATCTTGCCGCAGTCCAGGGCATACCGGATATCATGTCCAGGCCGGTCAGGGACATGTGTTATAAGATCTTTCGGCTTACCCAGTAATTCCAGGATGGTATGGGCTGCATCGATATTCTTGACTTCACAGCTTCCTCCGACATTATATACTTCGCCGAATTCGCCCTCCGTGAGCAAAATATCCACGGCCCGGCAATGATCAAGCACATACAGCCAGTCCCGCACATTCTCTCCTTTTCCGTACAGAGGCAGCGTCTGATCCTCCAAGGCGTTTGTGACGAATAAAGGGATAAATTTTTCCGGATATTGGAACGGGCCGTAGTTATTGCTGGGCCGGGTAACAATGATGGGAAGCCCATATGTCACCACGTAGGCATGCGCCATCCGGTCAGCCCCGGTTTTGCTGGCTGCATAAGGGGAAGAGGGATTGACCGGATCGTCTTCTTTAAAAAAACCTTGAGCCCGGCTGCCATACACTTCATCCGTACTGACATGCAGAAAAACTTCAATATCAGAACCTCTGAGTGCTTCAAACAGCACATAACTGCCGAATACATCGGTGAGAACAAAATCTCCGGCATTCATAATAGACCGGTCAACATGGGTCTCGGCGGCAAAATGGACCACTGCGTCGGCCTTTTTCATCAGAGGCGCCACCAGGTCCGGTTGACAGACATCCCCTTTGACAAAAGTATAGCGGTGGTTACTCTCAATATCCCGTAAATTATCCGGATTCCCCGCATAGGTCAGCTTATCAAGGTTGATGACTTGTGCGCTTGAATATTTATTCAGCCAGTAATGAATAAAATTACTCCCGATGAATCCGCAGCCCCCGGTCACCAACAAGGTCTTTTCTGATAAATCGCGCATTTATCCGTCTTTCCGGTCCCAAGAGTAAGGAATGTCATTTTTATGAGGATCCAGTCGGTGCTCATCCGGTTGCTCATAGTTGAACACCTCGGACGGTATATTTATGATGATGGCCTCGTTTTCGCTGATACACATCCAGCCGTGATAAACACCGGAAGGAATCCGGACCAGAAGAGGTTGATGAACACCTAAATAAAACTGATCAACTTGACCTTTTGTCGGCGAAGATTCCCGGGAATCATATAACGCTAATTTGATCATCCCGCTGAGACAGGCCACATAATCGGTCTGAATTTTATGCAGATGCCAGGCCTTAACCACGCCGGGATAGGTTGTGGTCATATAAACTTGCCCGAATTTTTGAAACACGGCATCATCCCGGCGTAATATTTCCATAAGCCGGCCCCGTTCATCCGGAATCACTTTTAATTTTTTTAATTCAACTCCGTCAATCATGTCTTCCTCCAACCCTTTAGATCACGAAGGGGGAATCGTCCCCATGGCAAGATTTTTTCTAATCGTTCAGATAAATCTCCTGCTGTGTTCAAGTTACTTAATGGTGATTTGGCTCTGGTCGCCTACCATAAACCGGTATACCTCCGGCCTGGGCAGACACTTTTTGATAGAGACCTCACGACCGATCAAGCTTTCATCAATCCGGCTGGAAATCTCCCTGATTTCACTTCTCTCCATAACGATACTGTTTTCAATCTCAGTCTGAACAACCCGGCAGTTGTTCTGAATGGCGGTGAAAGGTCCGATATACGAATCCTCAATAACCGTATCCATCCCGATTATAGCCGGACCGCGGACTATGGAGTTGACCAGTTTCGCGCCGTGTTCCAAAACCACCGCTCCGCTTAAACGTGAGCCGTGATCGACCTCCCCTTCGATCCTTCCGGAAAGACTCTCCAGTATCAACCGGTTGGCTTCCAAAATATCTTCAATTTTTCCGGTATCCTTCCACCAGCCGGTTACCAAATGGGAATGAACACTGAGCCCTTTTTTAACCAGATATTGAATGGCATCGGTGATCTCCAGTTCATTCCTCCAGGACGGCTGGATGGCGTTGACCGCCTCGAAAATATGCGCATCAAACATATACACCCCCACCAAAGCCAGATCACTAGGAGGGATTTTTGGTTTTTCAACCAGATTGACCACTTTGCCGTTTTTAAGTTCAGCAACACCAAACATCTGGGGATTGTCCACTTTGGTCAAAAGAATCAAGGAATTCGGTTTGTTTCGCCGGAACTCTTCAACCAGAGAGCGGATGCCGCTTTTCAAGATATTATCACCCAAGTACATCACAAACGGATCGTCCCGTAAGAAATCCCGGGAAATCTTTACGGCATGCGCCAGTCCCAAGGGGGCTTCCTGATCAATGTAACGGATCTTTATTTCCCAACGGGAACCGTCTCCTACGCTCCGCTTGATCTCTTCCCTGGTATCCCCTACCACAATGCCGATTTCATCAATTCCAGCTTCCTTAAGCGCCTCGATGCCGTAAAATAAGACCGGCTTATTGGCAACCGGGACCAGCTGCTTTGCTTGAGTATACGTCAAGGGCCGCAGCCGAGTCCCTTTTCCCCCGCTTAAAATGAGTCCTTTCATGATCGCGTCAATTTAACCTGAATCGTATTCGCTTTTCAAATGAAATACAAGTTTTTTCCAATATTTCCGGCAAAAGCTTCATCGCTCATATCGTGATCTTTCATATTAAAATTCGGCTCCTCCCAGGAAATCCGTGGTTTTACCAATGTTGCCCAGAGCGAGAGTGAATCCGAATTGAATTTCAGGCTTATCCCGAAAATAGAAAATTCGGAAATCCGTAACAAAATCCAGACACTGATAATGATAAATAAAAGATACAGCAGAATACAGCAGTTCCCTTGTCTGTATGTTTAAATCTATATCCCCCCGGGCCTCCAAAGATACCTCTGGAATTTTGATGCCCCCGGAAAATCCGATTTGATGGCGGGAAAAAAGACTGCCCGCACCATAAGGATTGACACTTTTATACCAGTTTATTCTCAAAAACCAATTATCCTGCGGATTTCCCAAAGATGCTCCCAGCCGCATGCGGGAAAAAGTCTCGAAATAAGGATTGAATGATGTCGAAACATCTACACTATAGTGACGGCTCGGATAAAACCGCAAATATCCACTTATATCGGAAAACTGCGGGATTTCTCCATTTACCCGGTATACTTGAAGAGGACCTTCTTCAGGAGCAAAATAATAGTTTTGATTGACACCCAGCGTAAATATTTCCCGGACGGCATTATCTCCTTTTACTAATATCCTGTTAGTCAAACCGTAACTTAGATAATGATTGATATAAAAAAACCTGGTGGTTATGATTCGGGACGCGGCCGTCACAGGGCTTTCATACCGGTATGTCAGGACAGGTTCAATCATGTGTTTCCAGCGCGGGGCGTTATCCTTATCATAAAACACTTTATAAAACACCGGGCCGATCAGCTCTGTTTCATAAATAACATTTCGGGTCAGCAATGGCTCCGGAACGGTTTCTTTTTTATCCAGGGCATAACTCTGAAAATAAAAAGTGAAATTGGATGATAAATTGCTGTTTATGGTCAGCCAGGGAAGAGCATTGAAAGGAAAATTTAATCTTGGACTGAGAGAAATACTTTGAGCCCTTGTTTGAGTCCCGTCTTGATAACTCTTGTCCCATCCATACTCCCACTGCTGAAAGTTCGAAGAAAAAGAAAAATACAGAGGGGAAAATAGTTTTATTTTTGAGGAAGTCAAGCTTATTTCAGGAATGCTTTTCCGGATTACAGAACGGTTCAAGCTGGTAAAATATGTTTCAAATCTGGAAAACCGCATGTCAAAATTAAAGTAGGACCAGGACCGGGCCAGATAAACTTGAGACCGCCGGTTGGCCATCACCGCCCGGTAAAAATTATTATCAAATTCTCTGAGAAAATCAAAAGAGCTCTGATAATCTACATCCGCAACCAGACGGAATTCTTGGGGAAGAGGCTGCTGATGCTGGAAGCGAAAAATATAAGCATCGCTGGAATCATAAAATTGCGCTTCTTCTTCTTTGAAGCGGAAATAAAACAAATTCATTTCCCCGGCAATATTTTCAGGAAGGATATACCGGTACTGCAGTCCGCCTCCCACCCCCTTGTAGGAATAATAATCCACATTGAACGTGGCATCCATATTCGGTTGAATATCCCAATAAAAGCTCTCGGATAATTGGAGTCCTTTCCTTCCGTTATATCCCATCTTGGGGATAAGGAAACCGGTTGAACGCTGAGTATCTAAAGGATACCGCATGTAGGGAAGATAAAAAACAGGAATTTTTTTTATGTAAAAGACCGAATCCCACATCGCCACATAATCTTCTTTTTTGAAATCGGCCCGGTCAAATTTGAATCTCCAGCGGGGAACAGTTTGGGTGCAGGATGTGATCCAGGCATCTTTCAAATGGTAGAGGGCTTCATTCTCTCTTTCTACGGATTCGGCTTCATATGTGATCGAAGGCTGAACCAGACCATGGACCTTTTTGAGTTCACCCTGAGAAGAGTCCAGATTGATACGGACCTCTTCCATGCTGATCACTTCATTCGTCAGATGAATATGAACACTCCCCCGGGCAAACACATCTTTGGTTTCCGTATTCAACTCAATCCAATCGGCAAAAAGCTTGATCTCCCCGTAACGAATCTCTACATCTCCAGAGGCGGTGATCCGGTTGCCACTCCTCTCTTTAGTGTGGGCAATCACTTCCACCTGAGAAGAGGCTGATGTCTGCCGCCCTTCCGACATGCATGGAATCAACAGAAAACCCGGCAGGATTAATAGAAAACAACACCATTTAATCATTTGCCCCAAATGTAACACAGGGCCTGTTATTTAATCAACTTAGCATCATCACCTTATTATCCGGTCTTAACCCAAAATTTTACCTGAAATCGATTTAGTTCGCTTGATTTTTGATTGTACTCTATTGCCCCTGTATATATTATTCTTTACTGGATTTCTTAATCTATTCCATTGATAATAAAATCAAGCCGCCATTTGAAAACAGAATGATGGTTGATCAAAATAAGAATAAAGACAAGGAATCTAATCTCAGAAAGATGCTGAGCATGAGCTCCATCGGGCTTGTCCTTCCTTCAGCGATCGCCATCGGGTTATTCATTGGTTATACCTTGGATAAATGGCTGAATACTCACCCGTGGATGTTAATGGTTTTTTTAATTTTAGGAATCATTTCCGGATTTGTTTCTCTTTTTCGAGAAATAAACCGGTTCAAAAACGAAAACGGAGACTGAACCCGCGACAGCCTTCAATCCTATACAAACAAGATAAAGTGATATAAAATAGGGCACTCATGGAAAAAATATTGGCGCTTAACGAAAAAATTCTTCGCCGGATTCCGAAGGAAGTTGGAATTGTCACAATAATTTTAGCTGCAAGTGCCCTAGGGCTGTTCGATCTCACAACATCCCTCTTAATCCTGGCGGGAGGAGGTGCGGCCGTTATTGGATTTCTATGGCTTTGTGCTTCGGTTGACCGCTTCCTCGATCAATCAAAACCGCGCGCTCTCAAAATCGCCGTATTTCTCTACGGGATCCGCCTTCTATTGATTATCGTGATTTTTTCCATTATAATACTTTTTTTTGCTGAAAAAATAATTGCTTTTGCCGCTGGTTTCTCGTCAATTGTGATTGTATTTCTATTTGAAGCCGGTGCCGCTTTAATACAGATGAAAAAATGGAAGCTTTAGAACACAGTTTATATATTGTCGAGTTGTTCAATAAAATTTTCAGCCCTCCGCTAGCCGTTTTTCTCGGATGGTTTGGAATCAATGTCCAAAATCCGCAGCACCTAATTCCTGATTATGTTGTGATGTGTATTCTGGTATCCCTTATCTTGATCTTATTTTTTGGACTTGCTTCCCGGAAACTTGAATTAATCCCGTCCAAGCTTCAGAGTTTTCTCGAAATGATTTATCAGATGTTTGAAAACCAGTTGAAAGATATCGTGGGCGATAAAGGGCCAAAATACACACCCATGATCGCCACCATCGGTATCTTCATTTTCTTCAGCAACCTGATCGGCCTGGTCCCCGGGATGATGTCGCCTACCAGCAAACTCAATGTAACCGCCGCCTGTGCCCTGACGGTCTTTCTTTACTATCACTGGCAGGGAATCAAAGCCCAGGGCTTCATGCACTATCTCAAACATTTCATGGGGCCTATTCCAGCCCTGGCTCCGCTGATGCTGCCGATAGAAATCATCAGTCATTTTTCCCGGGTCGTATCCCTGTCCATTCGTTTATTTGGAAATATTTTTGCTGAAGAGCTGTTGATTTTAGTCATAGCATCCATCATTCCGTTTTTCCTGCCTCTGCCTTTTATGGCAGTGGCGATCTTCACCTCTTTAATCCAAGCATTTGTTTTTGTCTTGCTTTCTTGCATTTATCTCGCAGGAGCGGTTGAACAAGAGGAAGAATAAAAAATGAAAAAGGAGAATATTATGTCAAAATACCTAAAACCTGTTTTTGTGTTGTTCTTTTTGGTTGTTGTCATGAGCACACCTCTTCTCGCTCAGGAAACCGATCTTCCCGATAATCGCACATCCTTGTTCAAATTGGCCTTGATTATCGGCGGAGCCATCATCATAATCGGCGCCGCTTCCGGTGCGTATTGCCAGGCAAAAGCCATTTCCAGCGCTTGTGAAGGCATTTCCCGGAATCCCGCCTCCGCTCCCACTATCCGTTTTCTTCTGATTTTCGGCCTGGTTCTTATTGAAACTCTCGTTATTTACGCTCTCTTGATTTCTATCATCATCCTGATGGTTCAGTGGGGTAATTTCTCATGAAATCTGATTAGCTGATTCCCAGGATTATATGGCTTATTCCATTTTCTATATCATCAAAACAACCTTTAAACGTTTTAATGAGGATAAATGCGGGAATTTCTCTATTATCATATCCTATTTCTCCTTGTTGTGCGCCATCCCTCTCGTTGCTCTTTTTGCGTTTATCACCACGAAAATCCTGGGAGATTCGGAAATCGCTTTCCGCAGTCTCAATGTTCTATCGGATGAATTTTTCGCCGAGCTGGATCCGCTGTTTTTCGAAAAAGTTCAATACGTTTCCAAAAATATAAGTAATCTCGGATGGTTTGGATTAGCCGGTTCCTTTATCGCCGCAAGTTTTCTTTTTTCCAACTTGATTTATGCCATCAATTTCATTTTCAAAGCCAATTACCAGAAGTCTTTTTTTTACAACCGTTTGATGGAATACATGATCATGTTTGTCATCGGAATCATCATGCTGATTTCTCTTTCCATGACCGTCATTTGGACCGCTCTTCACCGCGCCCTCAGAGAAAGCGAAATCATTGCTCAACATATCAATCCTAAAGTCGTTTCTCTGGCGGATAATTTCTTTCTGCAGTATCTGATTCCCTTTACCCTGACGTTCTTCGTTTTTTTCATATTATACAAATTCATTCCGGAAATAAACGTCTTCACCCGGGCAGCGGCCATCGCGGCTTTGGCCAGCACTTTGTTGTGGGAGACATTTAAGCGATTATTCGCTTTTTATGTGGCGCATTTTTCCGCCATCGGGATTGTCCTTT
>CAZRGM010000051.1:0-12377 GCA_964599635.1 uncultured Eubacteriales bacterium
CTTGGTCTTTTCAATAAAGGCGCCGGCTTGTTCCCCGTACTGGAAACCCATGTCATAATCTGAACCGGAGAGGATCACTATGGGAAGGATACTGGGGGGGCAGAATTTCTCGAGAGGTGGGGTTTGTGTTTTTTGAGTTTGAAGAAGGGGACAGCAGGGAACCTGGAAATAATAAAGCTGGAGTTATAAATAATAAAAAGAAAATGACGGCTGATTTTTTGATTTTTTTCATGGAATTTTCTCCTCTCTTTTTCCTTTGATTTCATGATAAACATTTGATTAAATTTGACATGAAATATGTTAAAGATTTTGGATCCTTTAATAAAATGCGGTAAATAAAATTAGGTACGATTTGCTTATTCCCCTAATTTCATTTTAAGAAACGAAATGAATTATGAAAACATCGCCATTTTTTTATGAATAGGTCAGGATAGATAGGTTTATTCATTTTATGGTAAATAATGTTTATAAGGAAAAAAATTCGTACAAGGAGATTGAGAAATGAGAAAAAAAGGCAGCGCTCTTGAACAAGTCTTAGCGGCTGTTGTTTTGAGTGTTGTCTTCTTGACTTCATGTGAAGAAAATATCTCTGTTGTATCCGATGATATTCCGTTAGATAACCTTCGCCGCCATATGGAGTTTATTGCCTCTGAGGAGACAGAAGGGAGGATGACTGCTTCTGAGGGCTATAAAAAAGCAGCGGATTATGCGGTTGAGCAGATTAAATCTTTTGGATTAGAGCCTGGATGGGTGGATGCCTCAGGCAGCAAATCTTTTTATCAATCCGTGCCTTTTATTCAGATTCAGTACGGAAAAAACACTGTCTTATCTGTTCGGAATGATGGAAAGATCGAGGAATTGTCCATGGGGCCCAGCACTTTTTTGGTAGCAAATCCGGGAAAAGGCCCTTTGAATATTCCTCTGCATTCTCCAGTATTTGTGGGTTACGGCATTCATGAGCCTGAGTTGGGATGGGATTCTGACTCTTCTGGCCGCCTTTGATCCAGAGTCAGGACAGATCTATCAGGGTTTGGGGGCGCAGCGTTTTATTGGAGGCATCCTGCTTTTTTTTGCTCCTGCAGGCTGGTTTCAATCTTCTTGTCAAACTGGGTCCTTTTGTGGGGAGAGCTGACCGCATTTACGGTCTGCCCATCCCCTCATCTTTGTATATTCCGGCCATCCCATTAGAACCACTATAACGGAGATCGGCCCGACCTTACTGGGTCGTATCCTTGAACTCAATGATACGCAGAATGGAGTTTTAGAAATAGTATTTCACCTAGCTGACGACCAGGGGCTTTTGCTGCTTGATTTAGATGATCTGCGAGCCCTTCTCGAGTTTGTTTCTGAAAACCGGAAGGATGTCTCTAAGCAATATGGTCTTGTTAGCGCGCAGTCTGTGGCTGCTATTCAGAGATCCTTGCTTTCCTTATCGCGCGAAGGCGGGGAATTATTTTTCGGAGAGCCGGCATTGGAACTCATTGATCTCATGCGCACTGATCTAAGCGGAAGGGGAATAATAAATATAATGGCTGCGGATCAACTGATTTTAAGGCCTAGGCTTTACTCGAGCTTCCTGCTGTGGTTACTGTCGGAGTTGTTTGAGAATATGCCGGAGGTAGGGGATCTTGATAAGCCCAGGCTGGTCTTTTTCTTTGATGAGGCACACTTACTTTTTGATGACGCTCCGCCTGCATTAAGGGAAAGGGTGGAGCAGGTTGTGCGAATCATTAGATCTAAGGGAGTGGGCGTATATTTTTGCTCACAGTTCCCAGACGATATACCAAATGAGATACTTGGTCAGCTTGGAAATCGAATCCAGCATGCCTTGCGTGCCTATACACCGAGGGACCAAAAGGCAGTTCGTACGGCAGCTGAAACTTTTGCCTCCAATCCGAAGATAGATGTTGCGGAAACCATCTCCAAACTTGGTGTTGGTGAGGCTCTTGTTTCTACACTTATGGACAAGGGCATCCCTATGCCTGTGGAAAAAACTCTCATTTGCCCGCCACGTTGTAGAATGGGAGTGATTAGTCCACAAGAGAGAGAAGTCATACGTTCACGCAGTTCCGTAGGTATTAAATATGATACTGCAGTCAATCGCGAGTCAGCTTACGAAATGCTAAAACGGAGGGCAATGGCATTACAAGAATCATCAAAAGAGGCTGATAAGGTAAAGGCTGAGCGAGGGGCTAGCGGGCGTGGGCAGTTGGGGGATCTGCTATGGGGCACAAAGCGCCGCCAAGGCCTGATGGAAAGTATGGCGAAGCAGGCTGCTCGTACGATTGGCAGCCAGATAGGCGGAAAGATTATCCGCGGCATTTTAGGCGGTCTCTTAGGAGGAGCGCGGCGTCGTTAAAGACGACATAAAGGTTTTGACCTAATAGAGTTAAGATAGAACTTGTGCCTCAAGGCATGTATAAAGGCAAAAGAATCGATTAGAAAAAATTATCATTATGGAAAGAAACCCACTGACAGGAAAACTTTTATAGCAGGTGATGCACAGATTTTTCTCCCATCAATAATTTAGATAAAATTATTTTAAGCTGATTTGGAATAGGGCCAGGATGGTGTTGTTGGATATTTTATTTTCTTCTTCACCGTGCCATTCATAATTGAGCTGCAGTTTTGTTTTTTTTGAAAAGAAACAGTTTACGCCCAATGTCAGGATGCTGATTCTGTCTCCTTCTATGTCCCCATCTCCTTCAAAAAAATCATATCTTATGACTGTTTGGATGTGCTTTGATGGGAAAAATCCTCCTTGAACGTACCATCCCATCTTGTTCACTTCGGCGTCTCTGGCGAGAATAACCTCGCTTTTTATGGAAAATTTTCCTTTGACAGCAGATGTTTCCAATCCTGTTCTTTTTTTAACGACGGGCTCAGCACCTTCTTCCGAACTGTATTTTCCGTTGTAATGGGAGATCCCCAGGGACAAGGATTTAAAAGGAGAGAATACCATTCTTGCTGATATGTCTTTGTTTTCGTTATTATCCTGCTGGTTTATTCCGGAGCCGTTGAATATCCCGAATGTATATTCAATCTTTTTAAAACGTCCATTTACAGCCAGTCCTATGTCTCTTCCGGAAGACCTGATATCTCTGCCCGGGCAGAGCTTTTTCACAGTCTGGGAGAGGTTGATGGTGTCAAGGGCAGAGCTTGATGTGAGGTTTTCCAGACTGAAAGGCACTTTGAATTGACCGAAGACAAGATTTGTCAAAGGAGAGAAAGGAAATTCCATGGTTGCGTCGAGAAGGCAGGGGCTTTTTACGGCATCTATTTGGAGGTTATAGTGAAGCTTTTTGAGAATTTCACCCTTGAGTTTCAATCGGGCTCTCCGGATACGGAAACTATCTATACCATCCTCCGGTGAAGAATACATGGTTTGTACATATCCACTGAGATTGAGAGGCGAGCCTGCCGATATACTCTTATCCTCGTCTTCTTCAGCACAGATAAATCCGTGCAATGAAAAGAGAGAAAAAATAATGAGGAGAGTTGCTGTTTTTTTCATCAATCTGCTTTTTTTTTCATATTGATTCATGTTCATGAATACGGGAAACTCCAAAAAGCCTTAAAATGCCTGACAGGTAATAAAATTATACGACAATAAGAATACACCAGCAATCCATAAAAAAATTTTTGCAAAAGAGGTGAAAAAAGCTTCTCTCTAATTATTAGAACAGCCATACTTCGACGCCTGAACATTCTTTCCCATACATTCCGTAAAGAATGAGTGATAAAAAAATAGGGAATAGGTATTGTGTACCTGTTTTTATGCACCTGTTTTTATATTTTGATGACAGAAAGCAGGAGGTACATGGTGGTGGCGCTCACCAAAGGCACACTGAAATTATCATCTAAACCCAAGGGAAGCATTTCTGTAAAAGTGGCGACCAAAGCCCCTAAAAGAAAGATATGGAAAGGAAGAGATAAGAAGTGAAAGAAGATATATCCGCCGATGAGACAGGCATTAAAGTGAGCAAGGCTCCCTTCATAAGATTTTTCAAATATTTTATGTCTCCCGAAAAAGATACCGAAAAATTTACTGAAAAAATCTCCCAGTATGAGAAAAACTACAGCGAAGATGGCGATCTCCTTTTCAAAAACAAGCACAGTAAGGAAGAAGGCAAAAAGAAAGAGGGTGATAGAAGAGAATTTTTTATATTCTTTGTGTTTGTAAAAAGTTTTTACATTTTTAAAAAAGAATGAATTGATTTTTCTATACAACAATCGAAAGATATCCAGAGAGAAGAAAAGAAGAGTTATAATTCCAATCAAAGTTAAGGCAGCGGATTTAGAAGTATTGAGATAATAAATCACGAGAAGAAGTGCTAAAGGTCTTAAATAGAGACGCCAGTTGACCTCTTCTTTAATTTCTTTGGATAGATGAAGTATATCAGACTTAAAAATATTCATGACATTGATAAAAAGGATATAGAGGATGATCGTGATTATGTATATATTGAATTCTTGGGATGAGGAGAGAGTGAAAATCATAACGGAGAGAAGCGGAAGAATAACGATTCCCACCAACTCGCCTTTTTTGGTGATTAGGGCAAATGATAAAGTGCACACCGAAAGAAAGATGAGGGATTCCCAGGGCATCCATCCGTTGGAGTAGAGAATCAGAAGATAGTAAATTAAAATCGCAGATGCGGTGGCCACTCCCTGCCCCCCTCTAAATTGAAGATAAAAAGGAAACACATGGCCTATGATGGCCATAATCCCGACCATAAAAATAAGGGTGGGAGAAGCTCCCAGGAAAGATACAGCGAGCAGGGGCAGGAATCCCTTGGAAAAATCAAAGAGAGCTGTGAACACCGCTGGCCATGGGCCTATGACGTGAAAGACATTAACTGTTCCTGCATTCCCATTGCCGTGTTTGCGGATATCAACCCCTTTCAGAACCTTTCCCAAAAAATAGGATGGAGATAAGGAGCCAATCAAATAACTTAATGTCAAAACAAGCGTTGTGCTGAAGTTATCCATCTAAAGCAGAATTCATTATATATTTTTCTTAAATTCTTGACCAATTTTTTTTAAATTGATTCCGTTGAGTTAAAATTCCTTGTTATTCTGACCCATTCATAAAAAAATGGCGGTGTTCATTTTTTTACCATTTATTTAAAAATTCGGTTAAAGTTAGATTTTATAGTGTCTAGCCTGGATAATTCACGAGTCAGGAATTTGTGTGTAGATTTGGGTTGTCATTTACTCTTATCTATGTCACAATGCAGATAACGGACTCAAAGAAGAAGAGAACTATAGATGGAAGGTGAGATAGCACTTCTTATAGTGCTAGTATTTTTATCAGCCTTTTTCTCAGGAAGTGAAATCGCTTTTTTCTCGCTGAGTGGAGTTGATTTGAGAATACTTGTCGAGCAAAAAGTGCACGGGGCCCGGCATCTCTCAAAGATGCTTAAGCATCCCTCTCGACTGCTTGGCACAATCCTTATTGGTAATAATCTTGTTAACATAGGGGCCGCAGGTCTTGCCACAGTGATAACAGAATATTATTTCCATAGTTATTCTGTGGGGATTGCCGTTGGGGTGATGACCCTTATCATTTTGATATTTGGAGAAGTTACGCCAAAAGGGATCTGTTCAAATCATGCGCGTATGATTGCTCCCATACTGGCGCGTCCCATGAGTTTTTTCCATTTTTTATTTTATCCCATCAGTATTATCTTGGAGAAGTTTCTCATAAGAATTACCCCTAAAGGGCGCAGAATTTTCTCAGGATTAGATGGTGGGATTGCTGAAAAAGAAGTGACCACTCGTGCTCGGATGGGGGTTGAAGAAGGGACGATTGACCAGGAAGAGTTTGAACTCATTCAGAATGTGTTTGAATTCCATGACACAACTGTTGAAGAGATTATGACGCCAAAATCTGATACGATTTCAATTCCTGCTGACTCCAAACTTAGGGACAATATTGATTTTTTTATGGATGTGTCCCGATCGAGAATTCCGCTGTATGTTGGAAATCCTGAAAATATAGTCGGCATCCTCTATATTAAGGATGTACTGCACGTTGCACTCCGAAATGAAACCGAAAAAACGCTTAGGGATGTCATGCTTCAGCCACTTTTTGTTCCGGAGCAAATGAAGGCGGCCGAACTGTTCCGAATATTTCAAAAAAGGAGTATTCACATGGCTATTGTTGTGGATGAATTCGGGCAGACTGTGGGATTGATCACCATGGAAGATTTGTTGGAAGAACTGGTGGGTGAGATCGAAGATGAGTCCGATGTTGCGATAAAGCCTATAACCAAGGTCAGTGACACGGAATTCCTTGTGGAAGGGAATACGTCCATTGAGATTGTTAACAAGATTCTGGGGCTCAATCTACCGGAAGAAGAGCATCGAACGATAAGTGGACTTATTCTTGAAAAAATTCAGTATATCCCTAAACCTGGAGAAGAATTTAAAATTTCAGGAATGGATATAACTGTAAAGAAAGCCAGCCGCAAGAAAATCATAGAACTGCTCATTAAAATCAAAAAATAGTGAGAGTCTTTCCTTTCTATCTTCCAGAACAAAAGATTGAGAATCCGAGTAAATTCATTTAAAATGGGAAAAAGATGATTTTTTAGTTTGGATTACACATAAAAAATGTCTGCATTCAGCATATCCAGAATTGGGTCCTATGAGAGCTGTCCTCTCCAATATAAATATGCTTATATTGATCGAGTCAAAGTGAAGGCTGAGGATACGGTGGAAACTTTTCTCGGTTCAAGAGTTCACGAGTCATTGGAAAAACTTTATAAGGATAAACAGTATGAGAAACTGATGACACGGGATGAGCTTCTCAATTATTTTAACCAGATATGGAATGAAAAATGGACGGACACAGTGATCCTTGTCAAAGAGGATTACACTCAGGAAAACTACCGAAGAATAGGAGAGAGGCAGCTTTCTGATTATTACAGCCGCTATTATCCTTTTGACGAGGGTCGGATTATTGGAATTGAAACCAAAAGCTTACTTCCCTTGGATGAGGGAAAAAAATACTTGTTTCACATAAGGATCGATCGGCTTGTTTATATGGGAGATGGTCTTTATGAAGTGCATGACTATAAGACCGGGAATTCTTTAATGGAACAGCAGAAACTCAATGAAGACCGACAGCTCGCCGTGTATTCTTTGTGGGTTAAGGAGCAGTTCAGAGATTTTAAAAAGGCTCGCCTGGTGTGGCATTTCCTCAATTTTGATAAGGAGATGGAGTCCTTCCGGACAGATGAAGAGCTTGAAGAGTTGAGGCAGCAGATCCTGGATGAGATCAAGGAGATAGAGTCCGCAAAGGACTTTCCTCCTCATGTTTCTGAATTCTGTAACTGGTGTCTGTATAAACCGATTTGCCCTGAATGGAAGCATGAGTCTGC
The DNA here is from genome assembly GCA_964599635.1 of uncultured Eubacteriales bacterium. Taxonomy (GTDB): domain Bacteria; phylum Acidobacteriota; class Aminicenantia; order Aminicenantales; family Aminicenantaceae; genus WJMT01. Next base: position 7,389 of record CAZRGM010000051.1, read on the forward strand.
GCTTGATGAAAAAGAAGAGAACGAATACCTTAATGATCCTGGATTGAAGCTGGTAAATGAATATGTGAGCACTAAAGGTGAACTCAAAGATTATCAGAATGAAGCCGCAAAAAAGCTTAAAAAGATTGAGGAGGCTTTGATTTCTTTTTGTGAAAGAGAGGGGGTTTCCACTGTATTCGGTTCAGAAAAAAAAGTATCCGTGAGTGAACATAAGGACATGTCTTTTCCAGGGAAAGACACAAAAGAGAGGGAAGAGCTGCAAGATGTGTTGAAAGAGATAGGGAAATGGGAAGAAGTGTGTGCTGTGGATGTAAATTCTCTTAAAAGTATCCTTAAAAACCAGGGTTGGGGAGAAAAAGAGCTTGCTCTTTTAGAAAAGTATGCGCAAGAGAAGAAATCTTACCGATTTCATATAAAGGACAGATAAAAATTTAGGGCCACAAACCCAGGATAGCTCTATTTTGAATCGACTTTCTGAGGGCTTAAATTGAATTGATCTCCTGATTTTAGAAAATAATATCACCCCCAAATATCATCTTTAGAGGGGTTGATTCTGTTTGAATTTTCTGTCATATATAAAATTAACATATTTTTAGTGATATGAATCAGGAGGCATAATCTTGTAGGTTTACGTAGAGGATCGGAGGATGAAACCTAAAGCCAATGGATAATCAAAAAGGATCCGTTCATGAAGTTGCCTCCCGATTAAAAATATTTCATAAAATAGCCCGAACCCTTTACAGCTCTTATGATTTAGAAGAAATATTTACTCAAATAACTGATTCGGCTGTTTACATCATAGGATACAACACAGCTTTAGTTTTGGTTTATAATCGGGTTCAAAAAACTATTAAAGCCCAGGCCCTTTCCACAAAGAAAAAATTTCTTCCCCAGATAAACAAGATCATCGGGTTTTCTTTAAAAGAATTTTCAGCCTCTATAGCCCCTGATATAAATGAATCGGTGAAGAATGTTTTTGGAGGTAAGATTGTGGTATCTTCGAGTTTAGAGGAGATTGCGTATCCGGTGTTGAGCAAAAGAGTGTGTTCATTGGCTCAGAAATTAGCAAAAACAAAGAATTATATCTTGATTCCCCTGGATATAGAAAGGGAGTTGGCAGGGGCTATTTTTATTTCAAGTGCAGAGGAGCGAATATCTGAAAATGAACTGGAGATGCTGAAAAGTTTTGGATATATCGCATCTCATGTCCTTTCTACTGCGAGCCTTTTAAACAAATCGAGAATGGCTGAAGAGTCACTCAAAACGGAAAAGGCCTATCTGGATCAGCTTCTGGAAAGCAGTCCCGAAGCCGTGGTGACCACGGATATGTCTGGGAATGTTATTCGTGTCAACAGCGAATTCACCCACATATTCGGTTATGAGAAGGAAGAGGCTGTGGGTCGATGTATAGATGACCTGTTGGCACCTAAAGATTTATATAAGTCAGCGTCAAGCATTACCAGATTAGTAGGCAGAGGAAAAAGATTTTCTCTGGAAACCAGACGGCGCTGTAAGGATGGGACAATGGTTGATGTTTCACTTCTAGGAAGTCCTATAGAAGTTGAAGGAAAGCAGGTCGGCTCTTATGCCATATATCGGGATATCAGTCAGCGTAAAAAAGCAGAAAGAGAACTTAAAGAGAGTGAGATGATTCATCGGGCTCTTTTTACCTATTCCAATGATGCTGTTTTTTTATTGGACCTTCATGGGGATCATGTTGATGTTAATAAAAAAGCAGCCGATATGCTGGGGTATGAAATCAATGAGCTTTTGGGAAAATCCTATAAAGACATTGTGGCTCCGTTAGAATTAGGAAAGGCTAAGCATAAATTAGATGAATTGCTCAAAAACAAATCTTTTTCTTTATATGAACGGCTTTTTAGGAAGAAAGATGGAACTGAGTTTCCTGTGGAGGTCAATATTTCTCTGATTCGGGATTCTCAGAATAAGCCGCGGTTGATTCAGAGTATTGTAAGGGATATCACAGAGCGCAAAAAAGCTGAACAAGAGATAAAGAATTCCCTTAGAGAAAAGGGGGTACTGCTTAAAGAGATACATCACCGTGTTAAAAACAATATGCAGATCATCTCCAGCCTTATCAACCTCCAGGCATCAAAAATTAAAGATGAAGAAACAGCAAGTCTATTAAAAAGCAGCCAAAACCGCATTAAATCTATGGCTATTATCCACGAGAAGTTATATCAATCCGGAGATCTCGCTAAAGTCGACTTGAGACAGTACGTCCAAAGTTTATCCGGTCATCTTCTCACGACTTACGGTGCCGATATGAGAAAGATTCAGTTTTCTATGGACATCCAAGATATTTACCTGGATATTAACCAAGCTATCCCGTGTGGACTGATCATTAATGAACTGCTCTCCAATTGCCTGAAGCACGCATTTCCCGATGGAGGAGAAGGAAAAGTAAATATATCTGTCCTCCGCCTGGGGGAGAAGAGCACAGAACTTGTGGTCTATGATAACGGCGTGGGTATTCCTGCTGATATGGATATAGAAAAAACTGATTCTTTAGGTCTGACTCTAGTAAAATTACTTTCAGAAGAGCAGCTTAAAGGTTCTGTTGATCTGGATCGAACCCAAGGGACCTGCTTTCGAATTGTGTTCTAATCACACCTATTTTTAAAATCGCCGCAAATAAAAATATCTCAGGTATCTATATTTGACTGAGGATCCAGAAAATCAAAAGCTCTATCCATATCTTTGTGATTGGCGACAAGAACAAGAGTATCCCCCTCTCTTATCTCGAAATCTGAAGAGGGACTGGTGATGGATTGCTCCCCTCTAACGATGGCAATGATGGTAGCTCCTGTTTTTTTTCTTAAGTCTAATTCTTTTAATGTTTTTCCTACCGCTATGGAATGTTGAGGGATAAGGAAGGTTTCTGTAATCCCGGCTTTGAGGAGTTCGGTTATTTTCTCCATGGATCGTTTGGTTTTAGAAAGTCCCCTTAACATTCCATAACATTCACTGCGAATGATCTTGATCTGGAAATTTATGATATTTCTGGGGACATGGAATTCCTCCAAAACTCTAGCAAAAATTTCAATAGATGTCTCAAACTCCTGGGGAATCACCTGATTGGCTCCCAATTGGTATAACTCCTCTATCTCAGAAACAAATCTGGTTCTAACAAGGATATAAACTTCTCTATTCATTTCTCTGACTGTCCTGACTGCTGCCTTTATGGCAGTGGGATCACAAATGGCAAAAACAACCATCTTGGCCTGTTTAATTCCTGCAGCTGTGAGCACTTTCCGGGAAGAGATATCCCCAAAAATAATGGGCTCTTTTTCTTGAAGTAATTTTCTGACTGTACTTGGATTGAGATCAATAACGGTAAAAGGAATCCCGGTTTCCTTAAGAACCCGGACAAGATTTCGCCCATTCAAACCATAACCGCCTATGATGACATGATTTTTAGGGATTTCCTGCCTTTCTTCAAGGTCTGGGGTCTGAACAGTTACAGGCTTAAATGCTTCCTTAAACTTTTCCGCTAAAAGAGGGGAATATTTTATGAGAAAAGGAGTCGAAAGCATGGTCAAAATAGAGGAAGCGATAAAAATTTGAAAGACCCTTTCAGGGATAAGTCCATTGGCTTGACCCACACCCGCCAGAACAAACGAAAACTCTCCTATTTGAGCCAGCCCCAGACCACTTATGAGAGCAATTCGATTGGGGTATTTCATAATTTTTATGATTAAGAAAACAATGAGAGACTTCAGAAATATAATGATCACAACTAGAATAAATATGATAAATTTTTCATTCCAGGCAAATTGAAGATTGAGAATCATGCCGATAGAAATAAAAAATAAACTTGTAAAGAGATCTTTGAAAGGCATAATTTCAGCTGTAACTTGATAGCTATACTCTGATTCAGAGATGATGATACCAGCCAAAAATGCGCCTAATGCCAAAGACAATCCAAGAGACGAGGTTAAAAAAGCCATACCAAGACACAGGAATAAGCTGGTGATCAGAAAAATTTCTCTGACCCTGGTCTTAACCATGAGATACAAAATCCGGGGCATGAAATATCGTGCAATAATAAACACAGCTCCCACAGCCAGGACGCTTAAGAAAAATCTTACCAGCATTGGGGCTAAGGAATGAGTTCCGGCTTGACCAAGAAATTGAGTGATGACAATCATAGGAACAAGGCTTATATCTTGGAAAAGAAGAATACCGAGAGAAATATTGCCCTGGGGAGACTCAAGCTGGTTGGAGTCCGAATAGATTTTTAATACAAGGGCAGTACTGCTGAGTGAAATTAGAAAACCATAAACGACCAATTCAGATAAGGGGAAATTAAACCACTGCAGTACTCCGATAACCAGAAGTGATGTACTGCATACCTGAAGTCCTCCACCCAGCCAAAAAAATTTTTTTAAGATGCCCAGTTTTTCAAAAGAAATCTCTAGGCCAATAGTGAAAAGGAGCATGGCCACTCCAATCTCAGCCAGAACATCAATGCTGTGGGTATCCTGAATCAGGCTGAGGCCGCCGGGTCCGATGAGAATTCCTGTCAAGATGAAACCTGTGACAGCGGGCAGCCTTAATTTATGACTTAGATAGAAGACAATAATAGCTGCTGCCAGAACAATGATTGTCTCTCCAAGAATAGGAACTTCCATCGCTTATCTCTATCAGATATCTCAATCCTATCAAAAAAACAACTCTTATATACAATATCTGAGCTAAATTTTTTTTAAAAAAAATATAGGACAAGGCACTTTGTTTTTTTCCTTATTGTAGCACTGACATTATAATCGGCTCTATAAAATATAATACCCAAGAAAAACACATCCGGTCAACAAGCAATCCATAGAAAAGAGAGAATATCAGAAAATCAGTAGATTAGAGACTCAAAAAGAACAGAGATCTCCCTTATCCCTGAACTAAAGGATTAGAGTTTCACATATATTCTGATAGTTCCTCAGCCGCCATAGAGAGCTGAGCCTGAGGAGG
>CAZRGM010000052.1:0-62500 GCA_964599635.1 uncultured Eubacteriales bacterium
GAAACAGATGCTGCAAGATAAGCTCGCCTGAAAGGTAAAATCAGCCTGCATTTAAGTTTAAATATAAACAGAAATAAAGAGATAAACTTTGTTTGCTGATAGAATATCAAAACCCAATCGATCAAGAAATATAGAATAGAGGTGCAGTCTGATTTTATGAATAACTAGGTTAATAGGCGTAAGAGGAAGGGCAAATATTCTTAAACTCACAGTAATTACAGTTGTGCCAGTCCGGTTCTGCATGAAAATCATTTCTTCGGATTCCCTGTTCCGCCTTTCTTATTTGTTCAGCGGCTCTCTCCAGCTCTTTTTGACCTTTGACAGCCCTTCCTATGATATCTGACTCCAGAAAATGAAGCCGGGTCTCTATAAGGTTTACATCCTCTGTTTTTAAAAATGATAAAGCATAGAGATCCATCTGGACTGCGTCTCTGGTCTTCTTATCGGCTTCCTCTTGATCTTTGACCCGAGTGGATTTGAAATCAATGATCACGGCCCCGTTTCCAGTCACATCGACTCTATCCCATCTTCCCGTAAATCGGATATTTTTTTCTTTCCATTTAAATTTTTTCTCTAAATAATAAGGAACCATTCCAGAAGCTTCCTCTCTCAAGCAGAATTGGCGGACGGCTGCCTCTCCGGCCTTTTTCTTCATCTCTTCATGCTCCCGGCTCAGAAATCCTTCATTGATCCAGTGATCTTTATAATACTGAACCAGCTCCTCTAGACCCAGCTTCTCTCCGGTCATTTTCCTCTTTAAATAAAAATGGATAGTCTCATGAAGCACTCTTCCATAGATCAGATTATAATGAGGAAGAACAGGAACCCTCATAACATGCCTGTATTTATATTTCAGGGGACAGGTTAAATAGTCATCCACCTGAAAGAAACTCAAATTGATAATCCCCTTCCTTTCCTTTTCTCGGACAGGATAGCTAGGAGTGATTGAAGGGGCATATCTTCTTATTTCTTCCTCCGGAGAAGACTGGATAGTCTTTTCCGAAGCCTTGGAAATATCCAAAGCCTCAAGAACAAAGGGACTGACTTTTTTGAGCCTTTTGACCCCATAATCTTTGGCCCAAGTAAAGTAAACATATTTTTTGGCTCTGGTCATTCCTACATAAAAAAGACGCCTCTCCTCCTGTAATTGAACATGACTCAGGTCTGAACTGGGGAGTGTTTCTTCTTCAGAAGACCGAAGCTGGATCAGCTCATCTGGGAACGGGATCCTTTCTTTCCTCATTCTTCCGGGAAATCTATCTGCAATAAGACTCACCATAAACACAATCGGAAACTCAAGACCCTTTGCTTTATGGACGGTCAGCAGATGAACCGCATCCTCCTCCAGCTCTGCCTCAGCCGTGGCAGGATTGTCACCCACCTGCTGAAGAAGCTCCAAATGCTGAGCAAAAGATTGAATGGAGTCGTCTTTGGTCAGATCTGAAAAACCTCTTACCTTATCAAAGAACAAACGGATATTTTTTATCTTGATCTCAGCTTCCAGGTTCTTCTTTTCAATCAAAGACTTTAAATAACCGCTTCTTTCAAGAAATAAATACAAAACTCTCCCGGCATTTTGCGAGCTCGAATACTCCACAAAATAAAAAAGATCATTAAAAATCTTCTTGATCCGCTGCTTCGATTCTTCTGATAATTCAACCGGCAGCTCATTTTCACTTATTTTCTGAAAAACTTTGTGCAGCGGCCAATTTTTCTTAAAAGCATAATTTGAGACCTTTGTTAAATCATAAGGGCTGACATCATAGACCTCAGATAAAGAAAGTCGGAACAGACTTTTACTGTCCTCAAAATCTGTCAATACTTTAACGAACGAAATGAGAAGACGAACTTCTTCTCGAGAATAAAGTCCCCGGCTTCCGGAAAAACGGAAAGGAATTTCTTTCATGTTCATAGCTCTGATAAAAGGATCTGCATCCGCATTCCTTCGAACGAGAACAGCACTATCGCTGTATTTGAATCCCTGCTCAACCTTTTCTCTTATGATCTCAGCCACTTTGTCAGCTTCATGGGATAGCGTGTCAAATTGAAGTTTGAATATACTTTTTCCTTTCTGATCTTTTTCTGCATTCAATGACTTATCTATATTTTCCCTTACTTCCAAACGAAAGGGATTGTTGTGCTGTATCAGTCTATAAGCGGAATCAAGGACAGCCTGAGTTGAGCGGTAATTTTTTTGGAGTACAACTCTTTTTGTATCAGGGTACATTCGGCTGAAATCCAAAATATTACTTAAAGACGCACCTCGAAAACGAAATATGCTCTGATCGTCATCTCCCACTACCGTGATATTCCTATGCGGGGATGCCAAAAGTCTCAGCATCTGGAATTGAATATAATTGGTATCCTGAAATTCATCCACTAGAATATATTTGTATTTCTCCTGGATCTTTTTCAATACCGACGGCCTTTGGCGAAACATTTCCACGGTTAGAACCACCTGGTCTTCAAAATCAATTTTCCCTTCTTCCATAAGGAAATTCTGATACTCTTGGTAGACATGAGCTATTTCCATATGCTTTAAAGCCGTCTCTTTATCTGAGGGTTCCCGGGCACTCTTGTCAATTTCAGAGGCATACTTTAAATAAGACTTGGGCTTTATATCCTCCTGCTTGAGCCTTTTTACGGCAGCCAAAATTTCCTGTATATGCTTTGTAGGCCTGCTCAAAGGCCTATAATAATCCAGGGAAAATCGAAATAAATTTTTCCTAAAAAAAATGGACTGCTCCACCTCATCCAGTAATTTAAAATCAAGGGGAAGCCCTATCTCATGTCCGTAATCTCTGAGGATGCTTTCTCCAAATGAATTGAAAGTCAGGACATCGACAAAGGAATAACTATAGGGGATAAGAATATCGACCCTCTCCTCCATTTCATTGGCTGCCTTTTCAGTAAAGGTGACCGCTAATATTTGCTCTGGCCTCGCGTATTTAGCTGATATCAAATAGGCGATTCTATGGGTCAGAACCTTTGTTTTCCCTGTCCCCGCTCCAGCTATGATTAAAAGGGGGCCCTGAGTATGAGTCACGGCTTTTTTTTGCTCCGGATTCAATTCTTTAAGTAAGTCTCTCATAATAGACACTTATTCTGAACTATTCATAAATAAACGGTGATGTTTATATTGTTAATTTATTTTCAGCAATAGGCAAGGTTATTTCAAAAATGACAATTGAAACTATCTTCCTGTTTAGTACTTTAATTTTAATCGCCATTTTTTTATGAATAATCCAGATTAGATTTGATTTAAAATTAATGGAAACTAAAAAAAAATCTATTTTTTAACGATGATGATTTCTTCAGGTTTGACCAACCAGAGTTTTTCGCGGGCTTTTTCCTCTAAAGCCTGAGGATTTTCGCTAAGCTCCTTGATCTCTTTCTGCAGTTCCTGTTTTTCCATCTTCAATTGTTCTGCTTCTTCAATCAGTTCCTGTTTTCTTTGCTTGGCTTTATAAGTATCTATTAAACCGTTTTTCCCGAAAAATGAAACGATGATCAAAACAAAAAATAAAAATGCAAGGCCTGCCGTGTAAAGTTTTTTACGAAAATCCGCTGTCCCGTTCTCTTTCTTTTTCATCTTTCCCTGGCTATTCAACCATGCTTAATCCTGAAGTGATAAGATCCTTCAGCTCCTTATGAGATTCGGCTTCTGCATAACACCGAATAACAGGGACTGTTCCTGATAAACGAAGGAGCATCCAATCGTCTTCTGAAAAATTAAATTTGATCCCATCCACCATCATTGTACTCAATACTTTTCGCTGGCCCACTTTATCAGGAGGGTTTTTGATTATGGAGTCTAATTTTTGTTTTCTTTTTTCTGTTAAATCAACTTTGACTTGATCTCTTAACTTTTTCCCATATTTTTTAAAGAGTTCTTTCACCAATTCAGAAAGGGACTTCCCTTCCGCAGCAATCATTTCAGCCACTAAAAGTCCTGCAAAAATTCCATCTTTCTCAGGGAGATGGCCTTGGACGACCAAGCAGGCACTTTCCTCCCCCCCATATACAATCTTATTTTTTAAAAATAAATCAACAAGGTATTTAAATCCAACGGGTGTTCTATACGTTTTAAATCCGTAATGACGAGATATTTTGTCCAGAAGGTGAGTGGTGGCTACAGAGCGGCCCACTCCGCCCTTTAACTTTCTTCTTGTTACCAAATATTCAAGCAGCAAAGCCAGAACTAAATTCGTATCAACATACTGTCCTTTTTCATTGACAATGCCGAAGCGATCTCCATCAGAATCTGTCCCAATTCCCAGATGGCATCCCGCCTCTTTGACTCTTTTTCTTAATTCTTTTAGACCTTCTCCCTTACAAGAAGGGGTGATGCCCCCAAAATAGGGGTCAACATAGCCGTGCAGCTCCTCTATGGGTATATGATTCTCTTCTAAAATTTCATCCAGATACTCCCGGCTGCTGCCGTATAAAAGATCGACTCCTATTTTGATCCCGGACTTTTTTATGGTATCAAAATCGATTTTTTTCTGAATATCATTCAAATATTCAGGCTGAAGATCGATTTTCTCAATGTACTCAACTTTGGGATAATAAGAATATGTACCAAACTTTTTCAAGAGACTTTTTATCTCTTTCTCGATTTTATCAGTCTCTCGAGGAAGTGCAGGGGCTCCTGTTTCAATATTAAACTTAAGGCCATTATATTCTGGAGGATTGAAAGAGGCTGTAAAGTTGATTCCCCCTTGTGCTTTTCTGGATATAATTTGGAAAGACTGGGCTTGAGAAGGTGCATCCCGGTCCGCTAAATAAACATAAATCTTGTTGTGAGAAAGAACCTTTGCTGCCTCCATTGCAAATCTTTCTGAAAGAAACCGGGTATCATAATTCACGACAACAGAAATACGTTCGCCAAACTTTTTTTTCAGATAATTTGCGATCGCTTGAACAACAATACGAACATTCTGGAAAGTGAATTCCTCCCCCATAACAGCGCGCCAACCAGAGGTTCCAAATTTAATCATAAGCAACCCTCCAAAAATTATCACAAGTTTTGTTTAAAAGCAATATAAAACCATCATTTTTACGAATAAATTTTGGGCCAGGTTATTTAGCCTGGATTATTCAAAAAAAAATCATCTCCTTTTGTCAGTCATAGGAACAAACCGAACAGGCAGTATCTCCTTTTTGACCGGCATCCCCTGTTTTTTCTCAATCAAGGTCAACATTTGAAACGAAGAATAACTCTCTAATGGAATGACCATTTTCCCTCCTTCTTTAAGCTGATCGAAAAGAACAGAAGGAACTTGTTTTGAAGCACAGGTCACAATGATGGCATCATAAGGGGCATGCTCTTCCCATCCAAAATTTCCATCCCCCAATTTTATCTTGACCTGAGCATAACCTAATTTTTGGAGTGTTTTCTCTGCTTTCTCTGCAAGTTCTCTGATGATCTCTACAGTATAAACCTCGTCAGTAAGATGCGCTAGAACAGCGGCTTGATACCCGGAGCCCGTTCCGATCTCAAGAACTCTGTCTCCCTCCATAATATCAGCGGCTTCAGTCATTAAACCCACTATATAGGGCTGTGAAATGGTCTGCTCCCCATCAATAGGAAGAGGATAATCCTCATAAGCCTGATGTTGGTAACGCTCATCTATAAATAAATGTCTTGGAACTTCTCTCAATGCCTGAAGAACTCTCTCATCCCTGATGCCCCGTCTTTCCAGTTGTGTTTTCACCATTTCTCTTCTCTGCTCACCATATGTTTCCTGTTGATTTTTAAGATCTGCCCTACAGAAGTCACAAAAAATAAAAATAAGAAAAATAATCATCAAAATTTTAACGCTTTTTATATCATTCATCTCATAATTTCCCCTTGTCCATGATAATTATATGATACATAAAATCGTCATTTTTTTCAAAATCATCTTTACAGGTGAGAAAAAATAGATTAAAATCACCCGTAACATAACCCTGAAGGAGGATTGACTGATAGACAGGTATAAGCATATATCATATATATACAGAGAGAATGCTCTTCTTATTTATATAAGAGGAAAATGGATTTAAATAAAAAATTTTTATATTTGACAAAGCTAAATTATTTTGATATTAAGTTATCAGGTCAGGGAAGGTGAGTATAAAAACATATGAAAAAAAAAGCCGTTTATCCTGGTTCCTTCGACCCAATAACAAATGGTCATGTTGACATTATCGAAAGGGGATTAAATATTTTTGACCAAATTAACATCGCCGTTTTAAAGAATCCTAAAAAGAAACCCCTCTTCACGACTAAAGAAAGGGTAGGAATGATTGAAGATATATTTCCTAACCAAAAAAGGATTCATGTGATGTCTTTCGATGGACTGCTCGTTGATTTTGCCCGAAAAATTAATTCAAATATTGTGATCAGAGGCCTGAGAGCTGTATCAGACTTCGAATATGAATTCCAAATGTCCTTAATGAACCGAAAACTTGCCCCAGATATTGAAACGCTCTATATGATGCCTGCAGTCGAGTATTCCTTTCTAAGTTCTCAACTGGTCAAAGAAGTATGCCTTTTAGGAGGCTGCCTCAAAGGATTGCTCCCTCAGGCTGTGGAAAAAAAAATTAAAGGCAAAATTAATCAAAGCTAAAATATAACTTTATTATAATAAGGAAATAAAAAAATGCTCGGAATCGGACAGTCAAAGCAAACCATAGGATTGGACATTGGGTCTCACTCCATAAAAGCGGTTGAACTCAAACCTAAAAGGGGAAAAGAAGAGGGTTTTGTATTGAAAAGGATCGGATATGAACTTCTTCCCCCAGATGCCATTGTCGAAGGGACTATAATTGACTCTGCAGCCGTTATAGAAACCATCAAAATGATTTTTGAAGAAAATAAAATATCTAATAAAAATGTGACCATCTCAATTTCTGGAAATTCAGTGATTATCAAAAAAATATCTCTTCCTTCTATGGAAAGCGAAGAACTTGCAGAATCCATTATATGGGAAGCCAAACACAACATTCCCTATCCCTATGAAGAGACAAATGTTGATTATGCTGTTCTAAGACCTCCCGATTATTCAGGAGAACAAAATCTGGATATATTACTGGTTGCTGCAAAAAAGGATAAGATTTCGAACTACAGCAATGTGATTAGTCAAGCCCGTAAAAATTTAGATGCTATCGAAGTGGATGTATTTGCCCTTCAAAACACTTTAGAACTCAATTACCCTGAAATTTTCAATAACAAAACAATCTCTATCATAAATCTGGGAGCCAATATCACAAATGTGATCATTATAGAAAAAGGAGTCCCTCAACTTTTCAGAGATCTCTCTATCGGAGGTTCATTCTTTACTGAAAATCTCAGCAAGGATCTAAGCATCAGTTTTGACGATGCAGAGAAACTCATCAAGGGGCTCCCGGTTCAAAATATTCAGACAGACCAATTCAAAACAGTATTAAATATGAACATCCAGAATCTGCTGGATGAAATTGAAAAAACTTTCTCTTTTTATGAGGCTGTAGAAAAAACAGGGAGAAAAATTGACTTTGTATTCCTAAGTGGAGGGCTTTCTAAATTAAAAGACCTTCAAATCAATTTTGAACAAAAATTCAAAATTAAAACGGATATACTCAATCCATTTAAAAAGATAGAATACGATGAGAAAAAATTTGATTCTATCTACTTCGAGGAGCTCTACGCTCTATTCGGAGTGGCTACAGGATTGGCATTAAGAAAAACGGAAAAATAAACCATGATAAGGATTAACTTATTAAAACCCGGGAAAAAAGAGGTTTCAGAGGTGCCTATCGCCCCTGAACCTGAATTAAAAGAAAAGAAAACTCAGCTTCCTCATTTGCTGATCTTTCTTCTTGTTATTATTCTCATAGGAGCTCTTTTTCTCATTCAGAAAAGAGAGCTTAATAATGAAAAAGCCTTATTGGAGGATGCTAAAGCTCAGAAACAGAGCCTTCAGTACGTGCTGACAAAGCTTGAAGATCTAGAAAAACAAAAACAAATCTTAAGCAGAAAAATAAATCTGATCACGCGTCTTAAATCAAGACAGAGGACTGGCGTTATCATTATGGATGAACTGAGCAAAAATCTTCCGGATTGGGTATGGCTAACTGAAGTAAACTTTAAAGATTTCAATATCCATATTAAAGGAAAAGCCCTGTCCAATAATCTGATTGCTGACTATATTTCGAATCTGGAAGAAAGCTTATACTTCAGTAATGTCGACCTCATCTCTTCAACATTAAGGAAGACTCGAAACAACAGGTATCTTGAATTTTCACTTAATTCCAACTTTGTGTTTCCTTACACTCCTGTAGACTCAGAAGAAAGCGTAAAGGAGAATTCCCAATGAAAAATTGGCCTTGGTATGGTTATGTTGTGGTTGCCCTGATCATTTTTGGCTTTTTTTATTTCCTCCATTACAAACCAAAGAATAATGAACTCAAAAGCATCAGGGAAGAAAGAATTCAGACTGAAAATGAGGTTGAAATGTTGAAGAAAAAAAAGGAAGAACTGGATCAAATCGAACAGGAATTAAAAGTAATGAACGTTCAATTGAAAAGCCTGGAAGCCATCATCCCTAAGGAAGAAGAAATCGACGTTATCCTGAGAAGAATACAGCAGCTTGCTCATGATTCCAGAATAGATATTATCCAATTCACTCCCAAACCTCTCATCAACAAAGAATTTTTCTCTGAAAAACCCATAACCATGGAACTTACTGGAAACTATCATAATATTGCCATATTTTTCAGCCGATTGAGCAATTTCTCTAGACTCTTTACCATGGAAAATTTTTCTATTAAAGCCTTAAGAGATCAAACTGATTCTCTGACTGTAAGTGCGAATTCCACCGCTAAAACTTATGTCTTCCATGAAGAAGCACCTCTGGAAGAAAAAACAGAAGAGAGGAAACAATGAAAAAAACAGTCTTTGCATTATCTCTATTATCTTTATTTTTAACAATCTTTATTCTGACTCCTGCAGCCAGTCAAGAAACGCAAGAACAAATAAAATCAGAAGAACCTAAAATGGAACAGATTCAAAGAAATATCTATACCTATAACCCGGCGGGAAGACGTGACCCATTCAAAGATCTCTTAGCCGGATCTGAAGCAGAAAAGGAGCAGGGAACAAAAGCGGTCTCAGAAATGTCCATAGATGATATTGTTCTTATAGGGATTTTAGCAATAGAAAACAATCTTATAGGAATCATTAGAGGCCCTCAGGGATTTCCTTTTAGAATCAATGAAGGTGATAAATTTAATGACGGTTTTGTGCTATCTATCAAAGAAAGAGAGATCATCTTTCGAAAAACTAAAAATAGAGGGATCCCTTTATCAAGACCTATTAATGTAACCAAAGAAATAAATCCAGAGGAGCGATAATATGAAAGGGAAAAAATTTTTACAGTTAATCGCAGTCGCCTTTCTATGCATTATAACGCTTGCCGGTGAATATCCAGCCTCGAACAAGCCTCAAATGCTGTCAAATAACATCCTCCTGCAAAACGAACCCACCAGTATCAATGTCATCCTAAAGTCTGAAACTCCTTTTAATGTTATGAACTCTTTTTACTCAACGGAACCTAATCCCAGAATCATTCTGGAACTCGATCAACTCCCCCCTGATCTTGATCTGACAGCAAATTTCAGCAATAGTGCCTTTATTGAAAATATTAAAGCGTTTAATAAAAAAACAAGCCGACCAAGTATTCTTATAGACCTAAAACAGAGAATGCCTTATACGGTTCTTAACAATGGTGAATCAACGGTCATCCAAATCAACAATATTCAAACGAATCTGGAAAAATATCCTTTGACTGAAGAAAAAATAGAAAAAATCCAAATGAACCGAGATTCATCCGTCTATCTCAAAGATATTGAAATAGACGAAGATGACCAAAAAATTAACATTAAAGCTGAGTTAACAGGCAACCCCATTCCTAATGTTTTTGCCCTCGAAAATCCTCTCCGTCTCGTCGTTGATCTTCACAACACAGTTGTTTCCAGAAAATCATTGAATCACTCCATCAACAAATATGGAATAATCCAATTAAGAACAGGCCAATTCCAAATTTCAAATCCTTACACCATAGCCAGGATGGTCTTTGACCTCAAAGAACCAGTCTTTTACAAACTCAATCAAGAAGAAGATTGCTTGAACATCTCATTTTATAAAAGCCAAGAATTTCATTTCTCTGAGCCTGTCCCGGAAACACCCAAAGAACCGCCCATCCCAGAAGAAAATAAAACCACCCCCCTAAATGAAACAGTCCAAATCGAACCCCCTCAGAAAGAAGAAGACAACACCAAAAAGTCAAACGGAGATGACTCATCCAATCCCTCCCCATCCCAACAGTTTCAATATGAACCAAAGATCATCACTGATTCAGAAAGCAAATATACCGGCCAACTCATAAGCCCCAAATTTAAAGATGCTGAACTCAAAGATGTGGTGCTGGTTATTTCAGAAATTGCAGGTTTGAATGTCATTTTCGACCCGGGTGTGAGCGGCACAGTGACTTGCGACTTCACGGATATTCCCTGGGATCAATTCTTAGATCTCATTCTCAAAACCAATAAACAGGGAAAGAGCATCGAAGGGAACGTTCTCCGAGTGGCACCGATTTCTGTTTTAACAAGAGAACAGGAAGAACAGCAGAAGCTTGAAGAAAGCCAAGAACTGGCAGGCCCTGTTTTAGTAAAAACGTTCACTCTCTCTTACTCAAAAGCTGAAGAAGTCCAGAACCTTCTAAGCACCAAGATCTCCTCTAGAGGAGAAATCATTGTCGATAATAGAACGAACACCCTCATTATCTCTGATGTCAGAGAAAAAATGGGTCTTATGGAAAAACTTATAGATGTCTTTGACACTGCAACCCCTCAGGTATCCATTGAAGCGCGAATCGTGGAAGCCACCTCCAGATTCATAAGAAACTTAGGTATCCAGTGGGGATGGCGTGGTATTTCGGATCCCTTCTATGGGAATCAGACTACTCTTCAATTTCCGAATAAAATGAATATAGATGGGGCTCAGATCCCCACAGGAATTGTCACCAAAGGAATCGGAGGACCGCTGGGAGGCTATGGAATAAACTTGCCTTCCCCAGAATTTAATACTGCCATAGGATTCTCTTTTGCTAATCTTATGGACACTTTTCGACTTGATCTAGCTCTCAGTGCCCTGGAAAGATCAGGGACAGGCAGAATCATTTCTGCACCCAAAATTACCACTCAAAATAACCGAGAAGCTGAAATCATCCAAGGAAGACAAATCCCGGTCCAGACTGTGGCTAATTTTACAGTCACCACCCGATATGTGAATGCTGCCCTGGAACTCAGAGCCACTCCTCAAATAACAGCTGAAGGCACTATCATTATGGCTATTGAGATACAAAACAATGCGGCGGACTTTTCAAACCTGGTTAACGGAATCCCACCTATCATCCGACAAAGCGCACAAACCACTGTTATGGTGCCTGACGGAGGGACAACAGTGATCGGAGGTATCTACAGAACAGAAGATTCCATAACAAGAGAAGGAGTCCCATTCCTGCATCAAATTCCTTTGCTGGGGAATCTGTTTAAATCTTTTGCCCGAACAAAAGACAATAGAGAACTCCTTATCTTTTTAACTCCAAGAATAATTAGATAAAAAGGTGAAAGATGATGAATAAAACAACCCATATCATTAAATTAACCATTATTTTTTCTGTCTTGATCCTGCTTTATGCATGCAACCCTATCGAAAATGATAGCAGATCCGCTAGTCTACTCTACGTCGCTTCAATAACAGGAACTGATATTGAGGACAATGAAGTTAACTTTATTCAATCAGATGTGGCTGCTGAGAGTGGGGACAGTCCAGTCCCTATAGTCGTAGCTGACCAGGCTATAGCGACTCTAGGTGTAAGAATGCTTGATCCAGAGCCGCTCCTTGGAAGTTCTCAGTACAACAATATCACTGTTACACGTTATGTGGTCACTTATAGCAGGACAGACGGAAAAAATAGAGAGGGCATTGATGTTCCTTACTCTTTTGAGGGATCCCTGTCAACTGAAATTCCAGTAGGCTCTACTCAATCCATTTCTATCGTCATCGTGAGGGAAGCTGCAAAATTGGAGCCTCCTCTAATCGATCTCGCAGCAGGGGGTGGAGAGATTGTTTTAACCGTGAATGCCCAAGTAGACTTCTACGGTCATGACCCAGCAAACAGAAGTGTTAAAGCCACGGGATATATAACCATATACTTTGCGAATTATGTCAATGATTAAGGATAAAAAAATGATTGAGAAAAAAAATATATTAATTTTCGTCTTATTCTTTTCAATGTTGATCATTGGTTCCTGCACTCGGTCACAAATCGAAGAACCGTCCCCCTTAGGACCCTCCACTGTATCCATTATTTTTGAAGTAACAGCCAACCCCAATGTTCTTTCGGCAGGCCCCGGCCGAACATCATCATGGATCACCGCCAGCATAAAAAAATATGACGGGACACCTTACCCAGGCAAAACAGTATTTTTTGAAATCAGGGATTCTTCAGGAAACAAAACGTCTCACGGCTATGACGGCTTTTTCCCAGGGGACAAACATTCAGTTACCAAAGCTACAAATTCCGAAGGTATCGCTGAAGTGAAATATTACGGGCCAAACGCTAGAGAGCTTTTAGAATATTCTACATCTAGAGAAATCTATATCTACGCTTCTGTACCCTGGGAAGGAGAGGAATACTTGGTAGAAAGAGCCAAAATTCTGATCATCCTCACTGAATAAAAAGAATAAATGAAACCATTGTTTACTCATAAATAAAGACTGACTTTTTTATCTTTATATCTTTAAAAATTCTTCCCAACAACCTATCCAAAGAACTTCTATCATTAGATTTAACGATCAATTGAACCTGATTCCTTCCTCTCAGCTTTTTAATCGGAGCCAATGAAGGCCCTAATACCTCAATATTGTTTTTTTCTTTCTTCACAATATCCAACAAATTTCTTGATTTTTTGGCCACTGATCTCAGGTCCTTTCCATAAAACAGCACCTCCGCAAGAAACTTAAAAGGGGGATATCCCATAAGTCTACGGGTCTTGATTTCATTGCGGTAAAAAGAAGACGAATCCTCAAAGACAGCATGACGTATCGGAAGACTGTTCGGCAGGTAGGTCTGTACTAAAAATTCACAATTTTCTGAATTTTTGACAAAGCTCATGATCTCTCTTATATATTTGAATGTCTTAAAGCCCGCCCTAAAATCAGCAAGTCTTAAGAGGCTTTCCGGATAAAAGATCCCGACAAAACAAGAGGCAGGAAGTTTAGTCTGATGGGCCATCATCTGAGTCCCCAAGAGGATATCAATTTTCCCTTCTGTATAATCTTTTACAATTTCCTCTTCTTTTGATCTCTTCTTTACGGCAAGCTTATGGAGACTTTTAATACTGCTTTGGGGAAAACTTTTCTTCAGCTCCTCTTCCAGCACTTCTATGCCAAAACCACCCCCAGGCACCATCCTGGAGCCACAGACCGGACATTTCTCAAATAAATCCATAGAGTAATGACAGTAACGGCATATAAGCTTCTTTTCCTTTTTAAAATAGGTCAGCTGAATGTCACAATTCTTGCATTTTGGAGTGAAGTCACATTTAGAACAGACCAAGGAAGATGTGTATCCATACCTGTTAAAAAAAAGCAGGACAGGCTGCTTTTTCGAGATTCTTTCCTCAATCCCCTGTTTCATAGAGCGAGATAGGATTCCTGTTTGTCTTCGGCTGTCAATGATATCCCTCTTAAATCGAGTTTTAACGTCCCCTTCAAGATTTAGTAGACTTTCATCTTGACTTGATTTATATAAAAGCTCCACCGAAGGAGTTTCAGATCCATAAACCAATACCGCTTTTTCCTGCTCTGCCCTCAGTCTTGCTCCAACCCTCGCGTCATAAACAGGATTCTCTTTTTGATAATAAGAATCATCAGGTTCCTCATCTAAAATAATTAATCCCACTCCCTGTACAGGAGAAAGAAGAACAGATCTGGGGCCCACAATCACCTCCGCTTCTCCACTTTTAATTCTTTTCCAAGTGAGTTCTCTTTGTCTCTCTGTCAATCGGCTGTGCAGAAAAGCGGCATTCTCACCCAATTTATGCTGAAACTTTTTTAAAATCCTATCCGTAAATTCAATCTCAGGAGTTAGAAACAGAACCTTAAGGCCCAAGGACAGCGCTTCTTTAATCAAATATAAATAGACAGCTTGTCTTTTAATTGGGGAAGCAGAGACCATAAATAACAGGGACTTATCTTTTCCAATATTTTTTCTTATTTTATCAGCCGTCTTTCTGGTCTCACTATCAAGTGAATAATCCATCTCAAGCTGAGCCGGCAAACTTTGGATAGCGATTGATTCTCTCTTGGGAGATCTTTTCAATTCCCTTTGAATGTTTATCCATCCCTTTTGCTTCATGGTTGAGATGATAGATGAGAAACGGCTTATTTGAAATTTTCTGCGAAGATAAAGCTCTGTGTAAGATTTTCGTGATAAGAACTGAAGTATCTGCCTCTCTGCGCCGCGGCAGGATTCTTGGCTGAGCTGTTTTTTCCCCTTTTCACTGATAGTGATAAGTGTTCTCGTTTTTACTGAAAAAGATGGAGGAAGTGAAATCTGAAGCATCTCTCCCCAGGAAGAATAATAATAATCACTCAATCGCTTCGTGAAAGAAAGAAAAGAGTCAGAAAATACAGGCTTTTCATCAAGCAGCTCCTTGATTTCCTTCAATTCAATATTTGGGGAAGGAAATTCCTTTTTGATCCCTATGACATAGCCGGTGAGTAAATTTTTCCTGAAAGGAACCAAAACTCTGTCACCTTTTTTTGTTTTTTCTCTATATTTTTCGGGAATGATATAAAAAAAACTTTTTCTGAGGGGAACAGGAAGAACGACTTCAGCAAACAGGCTCATTTTTTGCCCAGAACAGCCATAACTTTCTGCATATCCTCCCATACCAATCTCTTCAAACCTTTATCTTCCTCGTTTCTTACCAGATAGGAAGGATGGAAAGTGGGCATGATCCTGATGTTGTTATAGGAATAAAACTTTCCTCTCAGAGATGTGATTCCTTCTTTTTTATTCAAAAAAAACTGAGTCGGGACATTTCCAAGCGTTACGATGACTTTTGGTGAGATTAACTCAATCTGTTTAAACAAATACTTTTTGCATTTCTCAATTTCATTGTTCTTTGGGTTTCGGTTCTCCGGAGGGCGGCATTTTACCACATTGGTTATGTAAACGTTCTCCCGTTCAAATTGCATTGCTTTTATGATCCGAGTCAGCAGCTGTCCTGCTTTTCCGACAAACGGCCTCCCCTGAATATCTTCTTCTCTTCCCGGCCCCTCTCCAAGAAACATAAGATCGGCATTGAAATTCCCTTCTCCCGGCACTGCATTTTTTCTGCTCTCTGCTAACGGGCAATCTCTGCACTGCCTTATTTCCTGTTCCAGAGAAAAAAATATTTTTTCTTTGGAAACCTCTCTTGATGAATTAGGCGGTTCAATCACAAAATCCTCTATACCTAAATTTTGAAAATAATATAAATTCTCCTTAATTTCATCACAAATTTGATTGACTTTTTCTTTCAATGATAACCTCAACCTCATCCAAAATAATTTGGCTAATTTCCAGTTTGCTTTTTATGCCGGTGCGAACTATTTTCCCATCCTGATGAAGAATAGTCACATCATTTAGATCAGAATCAAATCCCACTCCTTTTTTTGAAATATCATTGGCCACTATCATATCAAGGTTTTTTTGAACCATCTTGTGTTGAGCATTCTCTATCATGTCCTGAAATTCTGCGGCAAAACCCACTAAAATCTTATTCTTATTCTTTTTCCCTATTTTCTCTAAAATATCCGGAGTCCGGCTGAGAGATGTATCTAACGGCACCAAATTCTTTTTAACTTTTCCAGAAATCCTTTTCGGAAATTTAAAATCACAGATAGCTGCAGCCATGATGACAACATCAGAGCTCTCAAAATGCTTCACAACCTGGTCCTCCATTTCTTTAGCTGTCTCTACGGCTATGAAATTAATTCCAGGAGGAGGGATAAGATGACTGGGGCCAGAGATAAGAACAGTCTCAGCCCCTCTTCTTGCCGCCTCTCCTGCAAGCTCATATCCCATTTTGCCGGAAGATTTATTGGTTAAAAACCGAACGGAGTCAAGATATTCACGCGTGGGACCGCCTGTCACTAAAATTTTCAGCTTCTTTAAACTCTGAGCTTTCTTCACCAGGATCAATCCTTCCCCCACTATTTTCTGAACTGAAGCTAATCTTCCATATCCCTCTACCCCGCACGCAAGATATCCTTTGTCAGGTTCAACAAAGCGAACGCCGTGTGCCTTGAGTTTCTCAATATTTTTCTGTGTCCGTCTGTTGAGATACATTTTTTCATTCATAGCCGGCGCGATGAGGACAGGACAAGAAGCCGCTGTATAAAAAGTCGTCAAAAAATCATCAGATATACCTGAAGCCATCTTTGCTATAATATTAGCCGTAGCCGGTGCTACAATAAAGAGCCCTGCTTGCTGGGCAAGTTCAACATGCAGGATGCTGTCTGAAATCCCATCTTCAAATAAGTCCACTAAAACACGGTTCCCGGTCAAGGCTTTAAAAAGAAGGGGTGATATCAGCTTTGATGCATTTTCCGTCATCACTACTTGAACTTCATATCCTTTTTCCTGAAACAAACGGATGATTTCACATGATTTGTAGAGGCTGATCGAAGAACTGACACCAATGACTATTTTACTCATTATAATCTCTCTTTATGGAATCAAATGTTCTTATTATGGGACCGATTTCCTTCTGTTTTTCTTCTATACGGCATCTCACGCTCAATATAATAGATACCAGTTCCTGTGAGGCGCTCTCAATTTTATCATTAATCACAATATAGTCGAAATCAGAATAAAATCTGATTTCTTTTCTAGACGTTTCAAGCCTTTGACGAATAAATTTCGAAGAAACATCCCCTCTCTTCTCCAGCCTTTTTTTTAGTTCCTCATAACTGGGAGGAAGCACAAAAATAAAAACAGCCTTTCTGAACTTATCTCTCAATTGACTGGCACCTTGAATGTCAATATCCAAAATAAGGTCTCCTTGGGAAGACTTTTTTTCAATTTCTCTTCGGGATGTCCCGTAAATATTTCCATGAACTATCGCCCACTCCGCCATCTTGTCAGATTCAATCATACTTCTGAATTCTTCTTCTGAAATAAAATAATAATCAACGCCGTCTTTTTCCGAAGGTCTCTTTTCCCTTGTGGTGTGAGACACGGAAAAATGTAGATCCTTAATTTTCTCCCTTGCATAGTGAACCAATGTGGTTTTGCCACATCCTGAAGGCCCTGAAACAATAAATAACATGGCGCTACCCTTTATTCACAGATAATTTAACTCATTTCACCGATTTATCTCATTTAAACTTCATGATTTGTGTTTCTATATTGTGCCTCTCAATCATTCCAGATTCCTGATTTGCTGACGAATGCTCTCTAATTCACATTTTATTTCCAAACAGTTCTTTGTTATTTCTATATCCTGTGCCTTTGAACTGATTGTGTTTGTCTCTCTTAAAATTTCCTGAGAAGTAAAATCAAGCTTCTTTCCCACAGGCTCTCTTATTTTGTCAGAAAGAAGACTTCTGAAATACTGCAGATGAGAGTTAATTCTCTCGATTTCTTCATCCAGATCAAACCTTTGAGCATAAAGAACCGTCTCCTCTGCGATCTTCTCCTCTGAAACATTCACTTCATGGCTCAATCGTTCAATCCTTTCTAAGAGTTTTTTTCTGATCAAACCAGGCTGTTTTTCTGCCCGCTTTTCAATCTGAATAACAGCGGAGTTAATCTCGTTTAAATGTTTTTTTATCCCTTTAAGCAGCCTCTCACCCTCTTTTCTTTTTTCTTCCAAAAGCATATCAAGAGTCTTTCTAAAAGCATTTTCTAAAAATTCAACTTCCTTTTCTGAAAAATTCCGGGGTTTCAGTTCAATCAAGTGAGGGATATCAAACAAATTCTCCAAACGAATTTTCATTTTTTTCTGTATATCCTCATCTATTTCCTGGAAAGAATGATA
Organism: uncultured Eubacteriales bacterium; assembly: GCA_964599635.1. Taxonomy (GTDB): domain Bacteria; phylum Acidobacteriota; class Aminicenantia; order Aminicenantales; family Aminicenantaceae; genus WJMT01. The sequence continues at coordinate 18,124 of CAZRGM010000052.1, forward strand.
AATCTTTTTCAAAAGACTCTGATTAAAGCGAAACTCAAAAATAGAAGAGTTAAAAAAATCGATATCTAAAAACACATCTACCTTTCCTCTGAATATACTTTGTCTACATATTTTCCTTAAGCGGTCTTCGATATCACCTATTCTTTCCCCGTAATAATTCCAATCAAAATACCGATGATTTAAAGTCTTAATGGAAATGCGGGCAGAAAAAATTTTATGATTAAATCTATCCTCTGCATATCCTGTCATGCTGCTTATCAAGACATCTCCTCCTGGATTTCAGGAAACTGTAGATCATACAACTTTTTGTATATACCATTCTGTCGGAATAACTCATCATGCGTTCCTTCTTCCACGATTTTCCCCCTATCCAAAACCAATATCTTATCTGCAGTTCGTATCGTGGACATCCTGTGAGCAATGACAAAAGTGGTTCTGTCCTTCATGACATTAAGCAAAGCTCTCTGAACAAGCCGTTCAGACTTTGAATCCAATGCAGAAGTCGCTTCATCAAGAATTAAGATGGGCGGATCCTTGAGTAATGCTCTGGCTATGGCAATCCGCTGCTTCTGCCCGCTTGAAAGCAGCCCCCCCTTCTCTCCTATAAAAGTTTCATATCCCTTAGGTAAATTCATAATAAATTCATGAGCCTCTGCTAATTTTGCAGCTGAAATGATTTGTTCTAGAGGGATTTCATTGGATCCATAGGCAATATTATTTCTGACTTTGTCATTAAATAATATCAGTTCCTGAGTTACAAGACCTATCTGTGATCGAAGGGAGGCTAAAGTGACCTCTTTTATGTCAATTCCGTCCACCAAAACTCTACCTGAATTGGGATCATAAAATCGGGAAATGAGATTGACTATAGTTGTTTTCCCTGCCCCACTGAATCCAATAAGAACCACTTTCTCAGAACTTTTTACAGTAAAATTAATATTTTGAAGAACAGGGCCAGACTCATTATAACTGAAGCAGACATTTTCAAACTGTATCTTCCCTTTGACTGGCGGAATGGGATAAGCCTTCGGGTTATCTGAGATGGAAGGCTTGTTATCTAAAATCTCCTGAATCCTTTCATGGCAAGCCACTCCACGCTGGATCACATTATTAGCCCGGCTCAGCCTTCTAATCGGTGTGTACATCATAAATACAGCCATAACAAAAGCACCAAAATCACCCGCGCTAATCTGACCATTGGAAACCCTATCTGAACCCACCAGCAGTATAAATGCGCCCACGACTCCTCCGATAAATTCCATAAATGGAGATGACATGCTGCTGATCCACGCGAACTTTAATCCAATTAAAAGATATTCCTTGGTTTTTTTAAAAAATTTTTTAAACTCAAAATTTTCCATGGTAAAAGCTTTGACAATTTTATTGCCTGTTATGGATTCGTGCAAAAGGTTATATATATCCGCCATCTTTACTTGATTGATTCTTCCTATTTTCTTGAGCTTCCGGCTGAAAACAACAAGGGGTACAAGCGCAATGGGTGTGATGATAAAAGAGGCCAGTGCCAGACGCCAATCAATAATAAAAATGCCCACTAAAAGTGCGGCCAGGATAAATATTTCCTGCATCATATCTTTAGCGCTTCCAGAAAGTGCTTCTTGAATTTTATCAACATCATTTGTGAGACGTGACAGCAGTTCTCCTGTGGCTTTGTGATCAAAATAATCAGAAGACTGATGAAGAAGATGGCGGAACAAATCATTCCTCATGTCTCTAGCAACTTTTAAGCCAATTGAATTCATAAAAAAAGCTGAAAGAAACGTGAACATTCCCTTTCCAAGAATGACAATGACTAAAATAAGGGGGAGATAATGAACCAGTTGTTCGATTGAAAGTCCAAACATGCGGCTCAAAATATCAATAAATCGAGTCTTATCTGGTATCTCCCCAGGTGACATCTTGAACATATAATCCATAATAGGCTGGACCAGATTAACAAAGGCATAGGTAAATAAGGCAACAAATAATGTAAACACAAATGTGAGTGTAAGCCTTTTCTTCTCAGTAAAAACAAGCTTTAAAAGTTGATAAATCTGCTTCATGTTCCCCTTTTCTTTTTTGATACCATAAGCAAGGCTATCTCATACGCATTCAATGCAGACCCGACGCTCAGATTATCTGCGGCAGCCCATATCCAGTAACTATTTGGGAAAGCAGAATCCTTTTTTATCTGACCAATACAAATTTTATCTCCTCCTGCAGTTGACGCCGGAGATACTGGACACTCTGTAGAAGGAGGATGGCATTCGAAAAAAATTGATTTACTGTATGTTTCTTCAATGGATTTTATGTCCGCTTTTTCACCTAATTCCATATAGATCATGAGGGAATAACCATGAAAAACAGGAGCCTGGATAAGGGAAACACTTAAAGGGTGATTTTTTAAAATTCTCATAAATTCAGATAGAATTCGCCTTTCTATCCCTGAATACCCAAATTCGTCGACAGACTCAAGCTGTGACAAAAAATTGAAGGCTATCTGCGCTTTGAAAACCTTTTTTTGACCAGAACCTTTGTTTAATATCTCTGCACTCTGGCCAGCCAATTCCTCAACGCCTGATCTCCCAAAAGCAGATACAGGCTGCAGGATGAAAGCCACGGTTTTAATCACTCCAAATCTTTTGCCAGCTTCCCTTACAATACGAGACAACATAATCGTGACGGGGTGAGGATTCGCTGTCAAAAACTGTTTGTTTTTGAAAATTTCATTGTCATTGATTTCACTGACAATCACAGGAACTTCTTCCTGCTCCCAAAAAGAACCACTCAAATCGATGGCATAAACTTTTTTATTTTTAGCTTGATTCCCAACCTTTCTGTTGACTTCTTTATCACCTGCCAGAAAAACTAAATCCGTCCTGTCCAAAAAAGTATTGTCAATGGCATTGACAACCTTGGGTTCCCCATCGAATTGTGTCAGCTTGCTGTATTCTCCCTCGATATTTGAATCAAAAAATTCAGCTCTTTTATAAGGGAAATTTTTCCTGCTTAAAACCCCCATGATTTCATTCCCATTCATAGAATCAGTGCCGACTAAAGCAATTCTTGGTCGATATTCTTTAGACATGTTATTCAATAATTAAAGAGATTTTTTGTACTCTGAAATCATCTTATACATCCTATCCTTCAATGAAAGTTTTTTCTTTTTTAATTCCCTCTCCTTGATTTGATCCTCACTTGAAAGATAGGGTTTTTTCTTGAGCTCATTCAGCTTTTTTTCGCAATCACTGTGAATCTCAGCAGTCTCTCTGAAATCCTTATTTCTTTTCATTAGAATTTCTTTGATTTCTTTTTCTTTCATCAAATTTTTTCTCCAAAAAAAGAATATCACAATGGATATATGATTTCAATCACCGCAAAATCTGAAAGAAACAGTGAATAGCCGATGAAAAATCAAGAAAGACATCATGAGAAATGTTAAAGGCTCAAAACATGAAAAAAATATACTTTTCCGGGATTAATTATTCTGAATCATTCACAAGTCGAGCTTGAGATCGTCTCGCCTGTAAGGTAAAAAATGGCGATTAAAATAAAAATGCAAAAATGAAAAATACTCAAGTCATGCTTTTTGAAAGAATCTTGTATATCGCAGATAATAAAATGATAATGAAAAAATCGCCATTTTTTTATGAAGTGTTCAGATTAAAAGATTGACTTTAAAGATGAATAAAATTATACTGATTTATCTAATCTGGATTATTTACCAGCCGAAATTTTTATGAATCGGTCAGGCAAAAAAGGCGAGGTAGCTCAGTCGGTAGAGCGAGTGACTGAAAATCACTGCGTCGGCGGTTCAATTCCGTCCCTCGCCATTTTTTTTTGAGGAAAATCCAAAAAAATGGCCATAAAATGGATGGATAAATTGTTTGAGGGACCCTTTTCTCTCTCCTACTGGGAGCCCCCAAACAAACCAGCTCTCTTTGCCATAATGCTGAAACCGGATCCTCAAAAAGCCCCTCTTTCTTACAGAATACTTTACTTTGGCAAATCCTCCAGTTTGAAGGAAATGAAATTTTACCAGAAGCATAAAAAACTTAACTGCTGGATAAAATACTCTCAATCTCTAGAAAGTCTTTACATCGGATTTTTAGAAATGTCTGAATCTTCCAATGAACAACGAGAAGGGCTTTTAAATAAATTCATAGACCGTTATAAACCGGTCTGCAATTTTTGATATAAAAGCTCAAAAAAAAGAGGCTCATTTTTTTTGATCAGTGTGAATCACTCTCTTGAATTCAGAACGCTTCAAAGCCAGTTCAATAGTGGCTTGAATAAACCCAGCCTTGTCTCCGGCATCATATCTTTGCCCCTTAAATAAGTATCCATAAACGGGTTCCTGATCCAGGAGTCTTTTAATGGCGTCCGTAATCTGAATTTCTCCCCTGTGGTCAGGTTTTGTCTTTTTTATGGCATCAAAAATATCCGGATTGAAAACATAACGACCCAGAATCCCGAGATCGGAAAACGCCTTTTTAGGACCAGGTTTTTCAATCATATCCTTCAACCTAAAAACTCTTGATTGGACCTTTTCAGGCTTAATAACTCCATATTTTTTAGTCTCTTCTTTGTTAATGCGTTTAAGAATAACAACAGAGGATCCATATTGTTCATAAATATCCATAATCTGCCTGACTGCAGAAATCTTGCAGTCAAAGATATCATCAGGGAGTAGAACAGCGAAAGGCTCCTTTCCCACAAACTGTTCTGCCATTAAAATAGCATGACCTAAACCTAATGCCTGTTTCTGCCTGACATAGCAAAACTCTGCCAGATTGGATATCCTCTGAACTTCCTTAAGAAGATCGGTCTTCCCTTTTTGCTTTAAAAAGGACTCCAGTTCCGGGCTTTCATCAAAATGGTCTTCAATAGAAGATTTGCCTCTGCTTAAAACAATACAAATATTTTTTATGCCTGAATTCACAGCTTCTTCCACACTGTACTGAATCAAAGGCTTATCTATAACGGCGAGCATCTCCTTAGGTTGAGCTTTCGTGGCAGGCAGAAACCGAGTTCCAAATCCTGCGGCTGGAATGACAGCTTTGCGTATCCTCATTGTTCCTCCTTCTAATCTGAACTTGGAATATCTACAAAAGAACCTACACCATTTCACGGATCATATCAAGATTTTGATAAAGACCAGAATGATACGTCATTCCATTGTCAATCTTGTTTATTAGAAAGAAAAAGGATATAGGATGAAGAATCCTATAACTTTTTCCTATTCACCAAAACAAATTTAATAAATGAATATTTAAACTAAAAAGGCTCATTTTAAAAATGAGCCACTCAATTTACCATTCATAAGAAATGGAAAGACCCGGTGTGATGATGCTCATATTGTAAATCCCAGGCTGTTGATTCACTGCATTCAGCGCTACATTCCTTTCTTTAGCTGCTAAATACTCCAGCATGACATCCACATGCAAACCTTCCATCTTGTAACCAATACCAAAGGTAATGCCGTTAAAGGTATAACTGGGAATCAAAATATTCATGGTCTCATCCGGTGCGGGTGCCGGATCTATGTAATATCCAGCTCTAAACGCAATATTTTTCATGACATATTCAGCACCAAACCGGATCTGCACAGCATTTTCCCATTTGAGCTCCATCACATCCGCTGCTGTTCCAGCCATAGTCGCCTTCCATATGGAATCCGTAAATTCTGTTTCTAATTCATCCATTCTAGACCAATTGGTATACTGGGCATCCAGAGTAAAGGTTAAATTCTCTATAGGATGAAAAGCCAGCCCACCGGCCAGCCACATAGGATAGGTTACCTCTCTGTCAAACTCAGATTCCCCTGGAAGTCCCAAGGTACTAAAATTAGAAATGGAGGCTTCTCCGGACATGCTGACTTTGGTGGGTGTTCTTATAGTAGCTCCCAAGCTGAACATATCGCTGGGCTTGAACAGGACACCCAATGTAGCTCCAATTCCCCACCCTGAAGAGTTTTCTTCATACTGACCAAAGTCAATCGGAACGGTATATGGAGAGATTGGAATTTCCATAATTTTTCCTCCAGCCCATCGGCTCAAATTAAAGAAGCCGTAATTGATGTTGAGTGAAGCCCCCAGGGAAAGGGCCTCGCTCACTTGGTAGCCAACCGCGGGAGCAATGGTCACCACTCCTATGAAACTTTTCTGTTTGTAAGGCTGACTCTGAAGAGGAGTCAAGAGCGGAACAAAAAAATCAGTCCCCTCCCATTCGGCTCCCAGGCCTGAAGGAGTATAGATTCCTATCCCGGCGACCAGGTTATCTGAGAGAGGATGATAGTAGGCAGCGATCCCTGAAGGATACATATTTGATTTAGCTTGGGCATCAATGAGGGTCATGCCTAACATCTCAAATTTATAGGTTGCCGTCGGCATGATCAAGTCGCCTGAAAATCCCAAAGTTTTATTTTTGAATTTGGCCATTCCTGCAGGATTCCAAAAAACCGCACTGTAATCATCTGCAAGTCCCACAAAAGCGCCTCCCATGGAAATGGCTCTGGCTCCCAGACCATTTAGATTCAATCCGTTCGCCATCAATAGGGGACCTGCAAACAAAAGCAGCACAATAGGACCAAAAACAATGATTTTTTTCATGTTAACCTCCTTCTATTTCTCATCTGTTTACTCCTTTTATCCCCTTTTGTCAATCCGTTTATCTGAACCTATAAGGTCTGTTTTCTGAATCTTAATTCCCCCTGTTGATCCACATCGACACGGATGGTATCCCCGCTCTTATATTCTCCTTCTAAAATCCTCAGGGCCAGTGGATTTTGAATGTCCTGCTGAAGTGTTCTTTTTAAAGGCCGAGCACCATACACAGGGTCAAATCCTCTTTCTGCTAAAAGCTTCTTGGCTTTTTCACTCAACTCGATATCAATCTTTTTTTGTTGGAGTCTTTTTTTCAGCTCCATAATCTGAATATCTAGAATCTTTAGGATTACCTCCTGGGATAAAGCTTTAAAAATAATCACCTCATCCACTCTGTTCAGAAATTCCGGCCTGAAATGGTTCTCAAGGATTTCTCTTACTTTCTGCTCCATCTTTTCATAATCGGGGCTCAGTTCTTTAATCATCTGACTTCCCAAATTTGATGTCATGACAATGATGGTGTTTCTGAAATCAATGGTCCGGCCTTTCCCGTCTGTAAGCCTTCCATCATCCAGGATCTGAAGCAGGATGTTGAAAACATCGTTATGAGCTTTTTCGATCTCGTCCAGGAGGATGATAGCATAGGGTCTTCTTTTAATGGCTTCTGTGAGCTGCCCCCCTTCTTCATGCCCCACATATCCAGGAGGTGCCCCGATCAAGCGGGAAACCGTGTGCCTTTCCATGTACTCTGACATATCCAGCCGCACCATAGCCTTCTCATCATCAAATAGAAACTCAGCCAACGCCCGGGCCAGCTCTGTCTTCCCTACGCCCGTGGGCCCCAGAAAAATAAATGATCCCAAAGGCCGGGTCTCATCCTGGATTCCAGCTCTGGCTCTCCTTATGGTATTTGAAACCGTGTTCAAAGCCGGATCCTGACCCACAACTCTCTTTTTCAGCTCCTCTTCCATTTTGATGAGCTTCTCAATCTCTCCCTGGAGCATTTTCGATACTGGAATTCCTGTCCATTTGGATACAATCTGGGCTACATCTTCTTCATCCACTTCTTCCTTAAGCATTTTCTCCTTTTTTTGTATCTCTGCGAGTTCCTTTGTTTTTTCCTCGACTTCCTTCTGCACCTGATTCAGCTGCCCATATCTAATTTCAGCAACTCGGCCCAGATCCCCTCTCCTTTCTGCATTTTGTTCCTCAATCTTCAGAGAGTCTATCTGCTCTTTTAATTTATTCATTGACTCAATCAATTCCTTCTCCCTCATCCATTTCAGCTTGACGGCTCTGCTTTTCTCCTGAAGTTCAGAAAGCTCTTTTTGCAATTTCTTGAGCTTCTCTTCGGCACTTTTCTCTTTTTCCTTCCGGAGAGCTTCCCGCTCAATTTCAAGCTGAATGATTCTCCGATCCAACTCATCAATTTCTTCTGGCTTGCTGTCTATTTCAATTCTTATCCGTGAGGCGGCTTCGTCTATGAGGTCAATGGCTTTATCTGGAAGATAACGGTCCGTGATATAACGTTCGGAAAGAGTCGCCGCAGCCACCAGGGCAGAATCCTTGATTCCCACTCCATGGTGAACCTCATATTTTTCTTTCAATCCTCTCAATATAGAGACCGTCTCTTCCACAGTGGGTTCCTTCACATAGGTTTGCTGGAATCTTCTCTCAAGTGCCGCATCTTTTTCAATATACTTCTTGTACTCATTCAAAGTAGTGGCCCCAACACACCGAAGTTCTCCTCTGGCCAGAGGAGGCTTCAGCATGTTTGAGGCATCCACAGCTCCTTCAGCAGCTCCCGCTCCTATAATGGTATGAAGCTCATCTATAAAAAGTATGATATTCCCTTCTGACTCTTTAATTTCTTTGAGAACGGCTTTCAGCCGGTCTTCAAATTCTCCTCGATATTTAGCGCCGGCTATCAATGCCCCCATGTCGAGAGCTATAAGCTTTTTATCCTTAAGTAACTGGGGGACATCTCCATCCGCAATTCTCTGAGCCAACCCTTCAACAATAGCCGTTTTCCCGACTCCAGCTTCTCCGATCAATACAGGGTTATTTTTGGTCCTTCTGGAAAGAATCTGAATCACTCTTCTTATCTCGTCTTCCCGTCCGATAACCGGATCTATTTTCCCTTCTCTAGCGAGTTCCGTAATGTCGCGAGTGTAATGTTCCAAAGCCTGATATTTCCCTTCAGGCTGGGGATCAGTGACTCTTTGAGATCCCCGGATTGATCTCAGAGCCTTTAAGACAGAATCCTCATCCGCTCCATATTTCCTTAAAATTTGATAGACATCTCCGGCTCCTTCTTTGATCATGCCTAAGAACAAGTGTTCTGTTGAAATGTATTCATCCTTCAGAGCCGAAGCTTCTTTTTTGGCTTCCTTAATGATAGTTCTCAATCGAGAAGATAAATAAACTTCTGCAGCCCCCGTAACCTTGGGAATCTTTTCAAAGACATCTTCCAACTCTTTTTTTACAGACCCTGTACTGACACCGATTTTCCCGAGCAGAGCCCTGACAATATTGTCTTTCTGGTTCAAAAAAACCCATAAAAGATGCTCAGGCAAAATCTCCTGATTCTCTAACTGTTCAGCTTTCGAATGAGCCTCCTGCAAAGCTTCCTGAGACATGACCGTGAACTTATTCATATCCATATTGGCACCTCACCATCCTATTTCTCTATAAACATAAAATATTTAGAATTAACCACATTTTTACTTTTCCTCCTCCTTCATCTTCTTCTTAAGCCGATCAATCATATTCAGCGCCTCAACCGGAGTCATATGGGAAACATCACATTCATTGATTTCATCCCAAAGTTTTTTAAGTCGCCTATAGTCTCTATCTTGACCAAAAAGAAACATCTGAGAATCGTCGATTTCTCGACTCGGACTGTACGAAATCTTCGGGATCCCCTCACTATCCAGCTCTTTCTTCTCCAGATTAAAAAGAATTTCTCTGGCTCTATCTAAGACTTTCCTGGGAATTCCCGCCAGCTTTGCCACATGGATTCCATAACTCTGATCAGACGGCCCTGAAATGATTTTTCTCAAAAAGATTATATCGTCTTTCCACTCCTTCACAGAAACGTGATAATTTTTGACTCGCTTCAGAGTCATGTCCAGCTCGGTCAATTCATGATAATGAGTGGCAAACAAAGTCTTGGCTCTTATTTGTTCGCTTCCATGAAGATATTCCACAACAGCCCATGCAAGGCTTAAACCATCAAAAGTGGACGTTCCCCTTCCTACTTCATCCAAAAGAATAAGACTTTTTTCAGTTGCGTTGTTCAATATCCCTGCTGTTTCCAGCATCTCAACCATAAAAGTAGACTGCCCCATGCTTAAAAAATCCATGGCCCCAATCCGAGTGAAGATTCTGTCCACAATCCCGATTTCAGCTTCCTCTGCAGGAACATAAGATCCCATCTGGGCCAGGATACAGATGAGAGCCACCTGCCTTAAATAAGTCGACTTTCCTCCCATATTAGGACCTGTTATGATCAAGATCTGGTCCGCATCTCTATCCAAATACGTATCATTCGGAATAAAAGGTTCGTCTTCCGTGACTTCAATGACCGGATGCCTTCCTCCTTTGATATGGATTATGTCACCTGAATTGACCTGAGGCCTGCGGTAAGAACGCTGTGAAGCCAGCTCACTCAAAGAGGCCAATACATCCAGAAGGGCTATTTTAGAGGCAATTTTTTGAAGCCTCGGGGTCTGTGCGGATACTTTGTTCCTCACTTCCTGAAATAACTGATACTCCAGTTCATTGAGACGTTCCTCAGCGTGAAGAATTTTTTCTTCATATTCCTTGAGTTCAGGAGTAATAAACCTCTCTGAATTGACGAGTGTCTGCTTCCTGATATAATAATCCGGGACACGAGACAAGTGGGACCTCGTGACTTGAATATAATAACCAAAAACTTTGTTATAACGGACTTTTAATGTGGGGATATGAGTTCTTTCTCTTTCTTTCTTTTCAAGACTGGTGACAAAAACCTTCCCAGACTTGCTGATCTCTCTCAATTCATCGATCTCTGAATGATATCCTTTTTTTATAATCCCTCCTTCAGTCAATAGAAATGAAGGCTCATCTTTAACCGCACGATCAATAAGATTGACAAGATCATCCGCGTTATCCCATTCCTTTTTCATTTTCATGACAATGCTTGACTGAAAAGGCTTGAGCAAATCTTTAACTACTGGAAGAAGCTGTAATGAAACTTTTAAAGATACCAAATCTTTGGCATTAGCCGCTGACAAAGAAATCCTGCTGCTCAATCTCTCCAGGTCAGATATGTATTTGATTTTTTCTCTTATCTCATGTCTTTCAATAGTATGAGAAAGGAAGTCATCTAGACTCTCCTGTCTCTGTTCAATCGTTTTTAGGGATAGAGAAGGATAAAGCAGCCAGGAGCGGAGAAGGCGGCTGCCCATTGAATTCACTGTATAATCAATGACCTCAAGGAGTGAGCCTGATTTCCCATGATCCCTTAAATTTTTTATAAGCTCCAAATTTTTGACAGCAACCGCATCTAAAATCATAGACTGGCTGGAATGGGTATAAGATATATTTTGGATGAGAGCCAGAGAGTCTTTTCTTAATTTTTTTAAATAATAAAGGAGAGCCCCGGCTGCAGAAACAGCAAGTCCCTTATCGGCAAGACCAAAACCCTCCAGAGACTTGACCTTGAAATGCTCTTTGAGAGTGTCTGAAGCCTGAATCAGTTCATAGATCCAGTCTTCTTGAGAAGTCTTCAAGACCCCTTCCATTCCATTTTTAGAAAGAAGTTCATTGATTCTTTTCTCACTGCTCTGAGGAAATATAATTTCTTTGGGAGAGTATTTATACATTTCGTCTTTAAGATTTTTCCGATTTTCTCCAGCACTCTGAGCTGTGTTCATCTGTCCTGAAGCCAAATCAATAAAAGCCATCCCCCAATCTTGTTCATCAAAGACAAGACTCATCACATAGATGTTCTCTTTTATATCTCCAGATTCAATCTCAACGGCTGTCCCAGGTGTCAAAACCTTGACCACATCTCTCTTAACCACCCCTTGTGATTTCTTGGGATCTTCAACCTGTTCGCAAATGGCGACTTTGTATCCATGATTAAGGAGTTTTGAAAGATAAGGATCCGCTGAATGATAGGGAACCCCACACATAGGCACTTTCTGTCTTGAGGTTAATGCAATGTCGAGAATGGGAGATGCCTTCTTGGCATCTTCATAAAAAAGCTCATAAAAATCACCCAATCGAAAAAACAAAAAAGCATCCTTGTGATTCTTTTTCAGCCTTAAATACTGCTCCATCATGGGAGTTGTTGTGCTGTTTTTTACCATCTTTTCTCTAGACTATAGTATTTAAAAATGCCTTTATTGGCAAGACCTCTTTATAATCAAGAGTCTTATCTAGCCTGGGTTATTCACAGCCAAGATTATAATCTTAATGAAATTCAGGTTAATAAGATTGAAAAATAGTTATAAGAAATATAAAATGTTATAAAAATGAAAAATCTGAATTCATCTGATGCACACTAAAAATAACATACGTCTTGAAGAAGGAATCAAAAAAAATAAAAAAGGTTTTATCATCCTCCAAACCCTCACCCTGCTTAGGATCCCGCTTGCTATTTTATTTGCTGCTATCTTACTCGCTCTCAATCATCAAGGAATCGGTTTCATCCTCTCTTTATCGATTCTTCTTCTTATTGAGGCCACGGATCTATTTGACGGCCCTATAGCCAGACATTTCGGCTTAAGCTCAGAATATGGGGCCACTCTTGATCCTTATGCTGACAGCATATCAAGAATAATCGTCTATTTCTCCATTGCCCTCTCAGGCCTCGTGCTCTTGATCCTGCCCCTTTTCATGGCCTTGAGAGACATAACCGTTGCCTATTCACGCATTATTCTTGCTAAAAAAGGGCTTTCTGTGTCTGCAAAAAGAAGCGGGAAAATTAAAGCCACTTTTCAGGCAATTGGGGGAATTGCGGCACTTTTTGGCCCTTATTACTGGGATACCATTGGAAAATGGAGCTTTTATTTTCTGTCCTGGACTCTGATTATTGTAACTCTATTATCGGCTGTAGAATACGTTTCTGCAGCAGTCCATACCTTCACCAAAAAAAATGAAAAATCCACTAAAAAATAAAAAAATAATCTTTTTAGATTTAGATGGGACCATATACCTTGGAGACCAATTAATAAAAGGAGCTAAGCAGTTTCTGAGTCATCTGGATTCATTAGGAATTCATTATTATTTTCTTTCTAATAATTCTTCCCGTTCTAAACTTGATTATGTCAAAAAGCTTTCTCGTTTAGGAATCCATACCAAGAAAGAAAGAATTATCCTTTCCACTGATGGAGTTATTGATTTTCTCCTTAGGAATCACATTAAAGACACCTACATTGTGGGTACAAGTTCTATGGTTGAGATGTTTATCGATGCCGGCATTGATCCTGACTCATCTTCTCCTAAATATGTTGTTTTGGGATTCGATACCGAACTTGTTTATGAGAAACTAAAGAAAGCCGCATTTTATTTGTTAAAAGACATTCCCCTTTTAGCGACTCATCCAGACATCGTTTGCCCTACTCCTGAAGGGCCAATCCCTGACATCGGATCTATGCTGTCTCTCTTTGAGAAAGCGACGGGTAAAAAAGCAATGAAAATATTTGGGAAACCGAATGTTGAAATGGTCCAGCACATCATGACAAAACACCATGCCAACAATAAGGAAGTGGCTATGATTGGAGACAGGATCTACACAGATATGGAATTGGCAGGCAGACTGAAGTGTGATTTCATTCTTGTGCTGAGCGGAGAAACCACTGCTGAAGAGGCCTCCCGGCTCAAAAAGAAACCTAAATGGGTGGTTGAGAGCGTGGGCAAAATCTTTACTTAACTCACATAAAAACGTTCAGGCTAACTGAATCTGAGAGCCTGTTTGACTTTTTGGAGTGTTTGACTGTCCTCAATATTCATGATGGAAGGTGAAATCTTCCATCCCCGGGAAATCCTTTTCATAAGCCCGCTTAAAACGGTCCCTGATCCAAGTTCAATAATAACTTCTATTTTTTTGTCTTCCAATATTTTCATGGAATTATACCAATCGACGTTATGAATCATCTGCCTTTTTAAAGCATCTCTTGCTGACTTTCCATCTGTAATGACTTCAGCACCCACATTTGAAATAATGGGAAATTTAAGGTCTCTAAACTCAACCTGATCCAAATCACAGGCCATTTTTTCCTGCGCACTCATCATGAGTGTAGAATGAAAAGGAGCACTGACAGGAAGCATGACCGTCTTGGGTGCTTTGATCAAATCCACCGCTTTATCAACCGCATGTTTAGCTCCTGAAATAACAATCTGATTTTGACTGTTCCAGTTAGCGATCTCAACCACCCCATCTTTTATTTTCTTTAATGACTCCTCAACTTTCTCATAGGAAGACCCCATCACAGCAGCCATGGCCCCTTCACCCAAAGGGACAGCTTCCTGCATATACCTCCCCCTTTTATGAACTAACAGGACAGCATCTTCAAAACGCAGAGAACCTGCAGCTACAAGGGAAGAATATTCTCCCAAACTATGCCCTGCTGCTATGAGGGGCTCTATTTTAAAAAGCCTGTAAGCAATAACACTCACCACCAAAAGCGCTGGCTGAGTGTTCTCTGTAAGATTGAGTTTTTCCTCAGGTCCTTTAAAACACAGTTCTGAAATTTTGTATTTAAGAACTTCATCGGCTCTATCAAAAACTTCCCTGGCTAAGGATGATGATTCAAAAAAATCCTTTCCCATACCTATTCTCTGAGAGGCCTGCCCAGGAAACAAAAATGCCAACCTTTTCATGTGTTCAATCTCCTTTTATTCCTTTCAATTGGTTAATCTGAACTATTCACAAAAATGGGAATGCACTCATGATTGTTTCATTTTTCCATATCTTGAATAAAATTTATGTATCTTTCAAGACGGATCCGGATTTCTGCTTGACTCCTTAAATTTTTGATCCACTCTCCAACTTGAACTCGGGTTTTTTTCTCTTTAACCGCTGACTCAATCTCAGGAAGGATGTCCACCATCTGCTTGACTATTTCCCCTTGATCTTTCTGCTGGGGAACATAAACCTGATCATAATATTCCTCTATTTCTTTAAGGTTTATCACCACAGAACGACTGAATCTATCCGAGATGATCTTTTTATAGAAAAGGTATTCGGCACAATAATCTTTCAATTCTTCCAGAGTCATCCCAAAAAGATCTAATTTCTCCTCAAAGCCAGCGCTTTTAAAGGTCTCCTTTATATTGGCTAACAGTCTATTGATGTCTTTTTTATCAACGTTTATATCTTCCTTGATAAATTGTTGAACAAGCTTTTGGTTAACAAGATTATCAAGCACTGATTTTACCAAAAGCTCTCTTTCACCCGCATCGGTTAAATCATACAGTCCAAAAGTCTTAACAATTCTTAAATCAGTGACCGTGATGGGTTGGTTATTCACGACAGCCACTAGGCCGTCGACTTTTTCAGGAAAACTGAATAAAAAGAAACGGAGAAAAAATAGAATGGCAAACAATTCGAAGAGGATGAAAAAAACTGATCGCCCTATTTTCCTGTTCATTTTAAAACACATGGCCTATGGCAATGATTAAAAGAGGCTGTTTCTTTCCTTCTGGTGCATCAAAGTTCCATCCTAGTTCCACTCGAATGGGCCCTAGAGGAGTCTTATACCTCAGGCCTGCCCCTACCGCATCCTGCAGTTCTGCAAAATCAAACTGGCTTCTCTTAAAAAAGACATTTCCTTTGTCATAGAAAACAGTTCCGTAAAGATCTTTCAAATAAGATAAAAGGGGAAACGAAAGCTCAAAATTGACAAGCACTAAAGCTTTCCCGCCTACCGGCTCAAGAGACATCGGGTCTTTAGGTCCTAATTCATCAAATGAAGTGCCGCGAAAAGAATTGCTTCCCCCAGCAAAAAATCTTTCATGGATGGGCATTCTCCCCATGCCTAATCCTAACCTTGAAGTTAAACTGAAGGCAACCCCCGGCGCAAGCTGAAAAAACTGCTGGTATTTCGTGAATAGTTTTAAATAATCTGATTCAGCCTGAAATAATGGATAAGCCCATTCCAGAACAGTCGAAGCAAAATAGCCCTTTTCTGGATTAAAAGAGTCATTTCTTTTGTCCCAAATAATACTTCCAGAGATAGAGGTCGCCGAAAAAGGAAAGAATTGCCTGTCTACCTCTGATTCTGACACTTTTAATTCAAATAAAGAAGTTCTGGCAAACCTTAATGTGACTATAAATATCCTATTTTCATCCTTCGCTATAGGTTTTATAGCAGACAAACTGATTCCTCTTCGATCAAAGCTGTAGCTTTTCCGGCTCTCTCTCTCCAACCAAGCATTGAGATAAGTATCAGCTAATATTCCAAAAAAATATGGCTGCTCCCAAGATATCACCCCTCTTTTTTCTTTAAGACTGATCTGACCTACAGCGCTCAGCTGAGCCCCTGTGCCAAATATATTCCCCCTTATAAGCTCCGCGGTTCCTCTCGGTCTTATAATACTGTTCCATGCTTGGAAAGATCGAGGTTCATTTTTTGTTTCAAGCCCTATACCCAGGCTGACATAGTTCCTTTTTCCTTCTCTCACACTTATTAATACGTTTTCCCATCCTGGGTCAAGAGGGACCTCTTCAATGGTTACCTTGCTAAAAATACCTAAGCTTTCAAGATTCCTCTTGGTTCTGCGTATCTCATCATAATAAGCATAATCTCCCGATTGAACCGAGATTTCACGGAGAATGATCTTTCTTCTGGTTATTTTATTCCCAGCAATAATGACATTCTTGACCCTCACTCTTTCACCTTCTTCAATCTCAAACTCTATTTCGAATGAGTTTTCTCCCGCCTTATCAATATTTGCCTGAATCTCAGTCCTTCGGTAACCCATATTTAAATAAAAATTTTCTAAGCTCTCTATATCTCTTTGAATTCTAGGCTGATAAAAAGGTCCGCCTTTAAATGTTTCTATGATCCCAGACAGCTGCTCCGAAGTAACGTTCTTTGCCCCTTTAAAAGAAATTTCCTTAATGATGTTTTGGATTCCTTCTTCGATAAAAAAAACAGCCTCTACTTTATTCTCGGATTTTTTGAAATTGGGTGTTACTCGAGCATGAGGAAAACCATGTGTTTCATAAAGTGACTCAATTTCTGACGGCAATTCAAACAACCGATCCCCGGTTAAACTGCTTAATAAAGGAGCGTTCTCCCTTATAGCAAGATGAGATTTCAATTCATCAGGACTAAAATATTCAGATCTTTTAAAAACGATATCACTTATCTTATATTTCTCCCCAGGAAAAACCTTGTAAAGAACCCTTATCTCATTTTCCTCTCTAACCGCAGACCCCCGAACATTTGAAAAAAGGTATCCTTTTTTTTGCATATATTTGATGATCTTGGTCCTCCCCTGCTCAACTCCCCAATCGACAAAAATGTTGGCTTCCCAGATAGGCCTTAAAAGGCTTACCGGAACATCGGCTCCCTGAATGATGATCTCTATTTTTTCATGAGCTTCTATCTCTAGAATCAAGGATACATAATCATCTTCTTTATGAAATTCTTTCAGAACCTTAACTTCCACACGCTGATAACCTAAAGAACTGTAGAAATCCTTCAGGTTCTCTATATCCTGTTCTAACATCGAATTCATAAAAGGCTTCCCAACTTGAGTGTCCATCTCTTTCTCAAGCTTAGGTTCTGGAATCACCACATCTCCCCTGAAAAGAATCTCTTTAACCACATATTCCTTGAGTGCTTGTATTTTAAAAATGACATCCACCAGCGATGGCTCATCAGTCGATTCAATGGTAGCCTCTATGTTCGGATCAAACTTCCCTCTTTCCCTTAATAAATCCTTTAACTGTTCAGCGGCTTTATCTAAACTTTCTTCATAGAAAATCTCTCCTTCTTTGACTTCAGTTAACTCCTGTTTAAGCTTAACAGAATTAATTTGAAGGCTTCCTTGAAAAATTATACTTCGAACATAAGGCTGACTTTCTAAAATGAATTTCAGGTCCACTTGACCCTCACCCTCTTTCTCGACTTGAACATCAGAAAAAAGTCCGGTGTTATAGAGGTGCTTCACAATTTCACTGATCCTAAAAACAGAAAAAATATCCCCTGGTTTGACTGTCACCAATTCTGCGATTTCGGACTCAGCTGATTTCCCGTCAAGCTCTACTTGAACACGGTGGATAAAATTTTCCTTTTTAGATGGTTCCTGGCAAAAAACCAATGTATTAAAAGCAAACACCAGGAAAATAATAAAGATGACGGCTGGAAAGCAAGATCGACCGCTTAATCTAAAACCGTCTGTGAATCTTGACATCAAAACTAATCCTTCCCGTCTCATCTCTAGTCCCGACAATCGAAAAATCATTTGACAGCTCCCATTCTATACGGGTGATATCCTCCCTTTGGGCGGCAAGATTGGTCGAATAAAGAATGAAAAAATTCCTTGATAGTTTTTTCCCAAGTGTCAGCCTTGCTGTCATCTCTGCAGAAGAACCCATTATAAAAGGATCAATCCTGAATCTATCTATCCTGAAGAGCTCTTCGGCTCTTTTTTTAGCTTCTTCTGAGAGCTGAAATGAAAGAAGGGATGCTGTGCTCTGCCCAATACTCCTATCATAATGATAGGTCCGTCTAAAAGCCTGACCTAAAGCCAGAAGTGCCAGAACATCTTCTGGGGGGAGAGGCGGAGAAGAGTTGAACTCCGGCCTCAAATTACTTAAAGATCCATCAAGAGAAAAAGTTACGTGGTAATTTTTAACATAAGTTTCCCCTATAAAGCTTATATAGGGGTCTAGAACCCCAGGATTAAAAAAACTGACCCTTCCCTGCAGCAGATTAAACTCTCTATCCTGAAAATAGACTGTCCCATCTAATGCTTCGATCTCTCCTTGAATCACAGGGCTGTAAACACTGCCTTTGATAGTCAGATCAAAGCCAGCCTGAATACTCCCTAATGAATTTTCTATCCATGCATTCTTTTCTGCTTTCAGATGTATGTCCAAATTCAATTCATCAAAAAAATCCACATCCTGTGAATGAGAAGGATAAGCCTCAGATGAAAATGAAATCTCTTCATTCAGCTCCCTGCCCCACAGCATCTTTTCAATAAAAAAATCGCCATTAAGAATAAACCCCGCCTCATTTTTTATGAGACTCAACTTTCCATTTGTCAGAGCTCGAGTTCTTTCCAGAATCGAAAGCATCATCTGATCCCCCATGGCATTGATATTGACATAATCAATTCCAGATCCTCCCAATCGAATTTCCCCAGACGCCTCAATGGTTCCTCCGCCTATCTCCCCTTTTACGGAACGTATGGAAAAGCGGTTGCTGTCTACAAAAACAAGCCCTGAATAATTTTCCAGAGCATGAGCAAAATTCGGAAACGGCATTTGAGTACCCTGAAAATCAACCACTCCCTTGATTTCAGGAATCCCAGAATGAGTTCTCAAATTCAATAAATAATTGATTTCCCCCTTAGTTCCTTTCCAAGGAAGAAGAAGATCTAAATTGTTCAAAGAACCCTCGACCTTACCTGAAATCTCTCCTCTTTTTAATGGAATATCCATTTCCCACAGAAATTCATTTTCTCCAGGAATAAAATTCCCGTCTATCTGCACATTGATATGACTCTCGCTATAACCAATTTTAATCTCTCCCTGGGTCCCGGTCTCCTTAAAAGAAGAAAATTTCAAATTCTCTATTTGATAAGAACCAAAAACCAAATCCTTCTCTAAACTCCCTTTCCCCTCTATGTTCAATGAAAAGAGACCTTTTAGTTTGTCACTTATAGAAGATAAATCAACTTCCTGCCCTTTAAGAGAAATATCAAAACTCTGTTTGGATGTGTTCATCCTTAAGTTTCCCTGGATATGTCCCCCCCATAAATCGAAATCTATCTCAGGAAATTCTATGGAATCATCGTCTCCTTCTATCCTCCCTTTAATTTTTGATAGAGACTGTCCTGCAAAATCTATGCTTTCACCTGAAAATACTCCGTCAAATTTTGCTTCACCATTTTCTTCTCTGTACTCGAAACTCCCCGAGCCTTCTCCGTTTATAGGGAAAGAAAGATCTAAAGCAGGAAAAATAACACTGGTCTCTCCTTTAAAACAACGAATCTCCACTCTTGTTTCATTTGGGTCTGTGAATAAACCCACTATCCCTCTGAAAGATGGATCCTCTATATCAAACCTCCCAAAAAAATCGTTATTTATAAGTTCTATGCTTCCTTTCACAAATTGAGCGTTAAGTCTATCAAAGACTGCCTGGGACATCGAAAAATCCGATTTAACCTGAGGCGTATGATAATCGCCAAAAATACGAATCTCGGCGTCACCATTTCCTCTTATTTCAGGAAATTCAAATTTCTTTTCCAACACCAACCCCGTAAATTCTCTAGCTTGATTGAGGTCCTTAATATCTCCCTTTATGGATATATCCAAATTTTGGTTTATTTTTAGTTCCCCATTAACTTCTAAATCTCCAAAATTGGACTTGATATCCGGAGATGAAAACAACACCCTTTCTTTTCCATCCCACATAACTCTTACTGACCCGTTTAAGGGAAACCTATGAGGGTCGATTCTTTCTGTACTGTCTCTAAAATGAGCATCGACAATGAGCTCTTTATCTATAAGGGAAAATTTACCCCGACTTTGAGAATAAATAGGCCAAGGTATAGAGATTTCATTGGCTATAGGCTGAAGAGAGACTTGTTGAACTCTCCCCTGAACACCTTTTTTATTAAAATCAATCTCGATATAACCGGAACCTTGAGATCTCTTCTTAAGGGAAAGCTTAATATTCCCTCCTTCTCCATGATCGTATCTCACCTGACCTTTAACTTCACCCATAGGGATTTGATTTAAACCAATTGACGAACTTGTCACTTCGCTTCCATATGAAAACCCAGAAGACTTCCATGAAAAAAGCCCTTTTTCTTTTATGTCCCCTTCCCATTCAAATGGAAGCTTTAAGAGTTCAGCCATCAATGAAGAATTGATGAAGCTTGAGCTTTTTAATTCCATATCAGGTTGAAAAATATCATTTATCGTTCCTGATGTTTTTATAACCCCATCAGAACCTTTAATAGATAGGCTTCTTAAATTGACCTTTTTCCCTCTCCCATTAAGAACCAGATATAAATCGCACTTAATATTTTTATCAATCCCTTTTATAAGTAAATCATTTTCCTTTATTTTAGAATAGATGGAAAAGTTGCTCTTGTTCTGGGAAAAAACAGCGCTAATCCCTTTAGAAGACAGCTCGAATTCTTTGGATTTATAGGTCAACTTTCCTTCACTTAAATGAAGGGTTTCCAAAAAAAGGGGAATGGTAAAATCTTTTTCCTTCTTTTCTAAAGAAGGTTTTTCTTCTTCCAAACTCGACAGCCTCAATTCAGGCTCATCAATCACTATTTTAAGGGGCTTTCCCCGTGAAATAATAGACTTCATTGATAACCGTACTGATATTTTTCGAGCCGAAAAATAAGGATCAAATGAATGAGATTCGACTTCTTCTATAATTAAAGAAGGAGGAAAAGAAGAAAAAAACATCTGACTGTAATTGAGACTAGAATGTATTCTCTGCTTTATCTGAATTAAAACAATGTTTTTTATGAGTATCAAAGCTGAAAAAATTAATATCAGAGTTATCCCCAGAAATATCAACCCTTTAAATCTTTTTCTCTTCTTCATGCTTTCTCTTCTTCGTATTCTTAAACAAATATATCATTTTTCATGAAAAATATAAAATTAGATGGGAGTGAAGCTTAGCTCATAAAAAATTTATATAATGGATCACTAAGCCTCATGAATTTCAGGTGTGCTTGAAGCAGGATCGGCTCGCCTGAAAGGTAAAAGAGGCCGATTATTTTATAAAATCTAATCGTCATGAATAGCCTGGATAATTTAGTTTCCTTATATCAGCTAAAAATATCATGCCTAAATTGTTTGATGCTTTAGGGAATCGGCCTCTTTTATCAAACAACCCAGATGGTATTTGGTTGTTTGACGAGCTAAGCTTGCTTCAGATGCGAGGCGCAGGGCATGAAGCCGTGGTCCTTCACTGCGAATGCCCTGGAACGAAGCAGATGAAGCAAGATCAGCTCGCCTGAAAGGTAAAACTTGTCAGCATAAAATAAAAATCTTATGTGAACTCGTGCAAAATCTTTGTCTATGCCAGAGACTCAATAATCGCTCATATTGATTGTTCTTGATTATTGGGTGCTGACAAGTTTTATCAAACAACCAAATTTATTCGACGGTGAATAATACAGCCCCTGCCTCAACTGAGTCCCCAATCTTAGGATATATGCTCTTAATTTTACCTTTATAAGGAGATTTGATTTCATTCTGCATTTTCATGGCTTCCAGAACCAGCACCGGTTCCTCTTCTTTCACCTGATCTCCTTCTTTCAATAATAATCTAACGACCCTTCCGGGCATAGACGTTTTAACATCAACCTTCTTAACACTGGAAACATGATTTTTAATGACTTGAATAGGAGATTTCTTATCCAATCGAATACTTTTACCGGCCATACAGATATTATATGAATTGGAATTTTGACTGACTATCACATCATAGACCTTAGAATCTATTTTCAATAACATCTCTTCTCCGGTTATAAACTCAACAGAGACGTGATATCTTTTTTTATTGATCAAAACCCATAGATACCCATTTTTGTCTTCTTTAAGATTCAACTTAAATTCTTTTTTGTCGTGTAAAAGAGAAATGTCCATTTTATAGTTTTCTTGAAAACGCTTTCATACGCCCTTGGATTTTCCAGTTGCTTAAAGGTTTTCTTCCTCCTGATTTAAAAGAAAATATTTGACTGTTTTGATAACTCTTAATTCCTGCTGCAATAAAAGCTATCTTCTCCTCTTCAGCTTCTATCTGATGATTTTCTTTTTCTAATTTATTTAAAAAATGAGTATTATAATCTCCATTATAAAAATCAGGATGGAATAGGATTCTTTTGAAAAAAGGGATGATCGTCACTATGCCATATACCTGATACTCTGATAAGGCCCTATGCATCCGATGAATCGCTTCTTTTCTAGTCTCTCCCCAAGTGATAACTTTTGAAAGCAAGTGGTCATAATCCAAAGGAACTTCATATCCCTCATAAGTCCCGTTATCATATCGAAGCCCCAACCCTCCAGAAGGAGCCCTCAGTTTTCTTATTTTACCTGGAGAGGGCATGAAATCATGGTAAGGATCCTCCGCATAAATTCGGCATTCCAGGGAAGCTCCCCTTGATACAACATCCTTCTGTGTAAAAGGGAGTTTGTCTCCATAAGCTATTTTTATCTGATTCTTAACGATATCGATCCCTGTTACCATCTCTGTTATGGGATGCTCAACCTGAAGTCGGGTGTTCATCTCTAAAAAATAGAATTCTTTATTTCCATTAACAACAAACTCAACCGTTCCTGCATTATGATAATTGACAGCCCTGGCTGCTTCGACAGCAGCTTCTCCCATTTCTTTACGGGTATCATCATCAAGAAAAGGTGACGGGGTTTCCTCCAGAACTTTCTGATAACGCCTCTGTACAGAACATTCTCTCTCTCCTAAAGACAATACATTCCCGTAATGGTCAGCAAGTATCTGCACTTCAATATGATGAGGTTCCTGAATATATTTTTCTATATAAATGGAAGAATCTCCAAAGCTTGACTCAGATTCCGATCTTGCAAGTCTAAATGAAGACAATAAATTTTTCCTGTCCTTAACCAGTCTCAACCCCTTTCCCCCACCTCCTGATGAGGCTTTTAACAGCAGAGGAAACCCTATTTTTTCTGAATTTTCAATAAGATCTTTTTCTCCTGATAAAGGCTTTAAAGTACCGGGAATGACAGGCACTCCAGATTTTATCATCTTTTGACGCGCCTCTGTTTTTTTCCCCATCATTTGTATGGACTCTGAAGAGGGACCTATAAATATCAATCCCTCTTCTTCGCATCTTTTGACAAATTCAGAATTTTCAGCAAGAAATCCGTATCCAGGGTGGATAGCTTCAGATTTTGACTTTTTAGCCGCATCAATGATCCTATCCATATTGAGATAACTCTCGGAAGGTTTTGAACTTCCAAGTCTGTAGGCTTCCTTAGAGAGCCTCACATGAAGGGCCTTACTGTCCACATCTGAATAAACCGCCACCGGAATAATTCCCAATTCCCGGCAGGCTCTGATGACTCTTACCGCAATCTCTCCGCGATTTGCAATTAGAATCTTTTTAAACATCTCGTTATTCCCTATTTCGATTTAGTTTACTCCATTCAAATGGTTCTTGTCCAATAGTAATCTATTGACCGAAGCATCTCCAAATCAGTTACAAGGGCAGGAGAAGGGCAAGGGATGAGGAATCCCTTTTTAGGATAGATGTATATTAAAGCGGAATGTTTCCGTGCTTTTTAGGAGGGTTTTCGTCTTTCTTATTTTCGAGCATCCGGAGTGCCGCGATAAGTTTTGGGCGTGTGTATTTTGGCTCAATGACCTCATCAATATAACCCTTTTCTGCGGCCACGGAAGGATTTGCAAATTTATCCCTAAATTCTTTGACCTTTATTTGAGTTAATTCATCCGGATGTTCTTCTTTTTCCAGTTCTCTCCTATGAACGATCTTAACAGCTCCCTCTGGTCCCATGACTGCAATCTCTGCATTGGGATAAGCATAATTTATATCAGCCCGGATGTGCTTTGATGCCATGACGCAATAGGCCCCCCCATAGGCTTTTCTTGTAATCACGGTTATCTTAGGAACAGTCGCCTCAGCAAAAGCATATAGAATCTTAGCCCCATGCCTAATGATCCCGCCATGTTCTTGGGCCACACCAGGCAAGAATCCAGGGACATCTTCAAAAGTGATCAAGGGAATATTAAAAGCATCACAGAACCTTATAAAACGGGCGCCTTTATCTGATGAATCTATATCAAGAACACCGGCCAGATGATCAGGCTGATTGGCAACCACTCCTACAGATTTTGATCCTAGCCGGCCGAAACCAACCACAATATTCTTAGCAAAATCCTTATGAACCTCAAAAAAATAATTGTCATCTAAAACACTCTTTATTATCTTCCGAATATCATAAGGAAGGTTGGGATCATCGGGTATCATCCTATTCAGCTCATCATCGGCCCTCTCATAAGGATCTGAAGTTTCTTTTTCAGGGGGATCTTCCATATTATTATCTGGAATAAAAGATAGAAGCTCTTTGACAATAGCCAGGGTCTGTTCCTCATTCTCTGCTGAAAAATGAGCCACCCCACTCAATTTATTGTGAGTCTCAGCACCTCCGAGTTCCTCCATGGTGACTTCCTCATGAGTGACTTCTCTGATCACATTGGGTCCGGTGATAAACATCCGGCTTATCCCTTCGGTCATGATAATAAAATCTGTTATGGCCGGAGAATAGACAGCTCCTCCCGCACAAGGCCCCATAATGGCTGATATCTGGGGAATAACCCCAGAAGCCAAAACATTTCTCAGAAAGATATCGGCATAGCCTGCAAGACTTGAGACACCCTCCTGAATCCGAGCACCTCCTGAGTCATTCAGGCCTATGACCGGCACCCCGGCTTTCAAAGCCAAATCCATTATTTTACATATTTTTGCTGCATTCGCTCTGCTTAAAGAACCTCCAAATACGGTAAAATCCTGGGCAAAAACGAATACGCTCCGTCCCTCGACAGTGCCGTAGCCTGTAACCACACCATCTCCATAGAAACGCTTCTTTTCCATCCCAAAATCAGTGCAGTGATGGACAACAAATTTATCTGTCTCTTGAAAGGAACCTTCATCAAGAAGTATTTTAATCCTTTCTCTTGCTGTCAAACGCCCTTCTTTATGGCGTTTCTTGATTCGATCCAGCCCCCCTCCTTCCTCTGCAAGTTTCTCTTTTTTTCTTATTTCTTCTAACTTTCTTTCCTTAACCATTATTCTCTCTTACTTGCTGCTTTTTTTACTTTCTCCCAATCTTTCAAAAAGCGCTCAATTCCTCTATCCGTAAGAGGATGATTCACCAACTTTTCCAAAGAGGCAAAGGGAAGAGTTGCAATGTCAGCTCCCATCATGGCAGCCTCCACCACATGCATAGGATGCCTGATGCTGGCAACAATAATTTCAGTTTCAAAGGCATAATTATCAAAAATAGAAACCAGCTGTCCTACCAAGGCCATCCCATCACTTGAGATATCATCCAATCTTCCTACAAAAGGACTCACATATCTTGAACCTGCTTTAGCCGCTAATAAAGCTTGAGTGGGCGAAAACACTAATGTGGTATTGACATGAATTCCCTCCACAGAAAGCCTTTTAGTGGCTTTAAGCCCTTCCACACAGATAGGGATTTTCACAATGACATTTTCAGCTATTTTGCAATGTTCCTTTGCTTCTTTGACAATCTTATCAGCTTCGTTTTCCACACACTCTACACTCACAGGCCCAGGAACCACTTCACAAATGCTCTTTATTAGGTCATTAAAATTCTCTTTTTCCCTTGAGCATAGGGTCGGATTAGTGGTGACTCCATCAATGATGCCCCAGGATACGGCTTCTTTTATCTGCTCTAAGTTCGCCGTGTCTAAAAAAAATTTCATAATTTCCTCCATGACTGGTGCTTTTCAACGCCATGTCATCTTTTTATATTATTTTTATTTATATGTCCAGTCTGACTGCATTTAAGATTTCACTCTCATCACTGTATTTGATAGAGTCCCTATCCCTTCTATCTGAACATCAACCCGATCACCCGGAAACATAGGGCCAACTCCAGAAGGAGTCCCGGTGGTTATGATGTCGCCAGGCATTAAAGTCATAATATGCGAAATATATCTCAACAATTCATGAACAGGAAAAATCATATTGGCTGTATTTGCAGACTGCCTGAGCTTCCCATTTAAAAAAGTCTTTAACCTTAATCGGGAAGGATCCACATCTGTGGATATACAGGGACCCAGCGGAGCAAAAGTATCAAAAGACTTCGCTCTAGTCCATTGACCATCTTTTTCCTGTAAATCTCTAGCTGTCACATCATTCAAGCAAGTATAACCCAATATGAAGTCCTCAACCGGGGAGCCTTTTTCAAGCTTCCAAACCTTTTTCCCGATCACCACAGCCAGCTCTCCCTCGTAATCAATCCTTTTTGTTTCTTCTGGATAGATGATGATATCATTTGTCCCGACCACTGCTGAAGGAGGCTTTAAAAAAATCAAAGGTCTTTCAGGAACCCTCTGACCTCTCTCATCAGCATGCTCCCTGTAGTTCCGACCTATCGCAACTATTTTCGAAGGAAGAACGGGCGGAAGAATGATCACCTCTCCTATGAATATCTTCTCTTTTTTTTCCCGTAAATCTCCAAAGTGTGATCTCTTTAAAGGAATAAGTCTGTCTCCCTCTAGCAACCCATACTGGATAGTTTGATTGTGTTTAAAACGATATATCTTCATGATACGCATCCTTTGAGCGTCCCTGTTATTACGTCAGACCTTTGACTCTCATTCCCCGCTTTATCACAAGAAGAAACGCAATATTCATATTCCGTTTCTTTTTCAGCAGAAAAATCATGGAAAATATTCTCTTGGACAGAATCAGGAGTCAACAGAGTAAATTCTTCCTCTCCCTTAATCCGACGCCAGACATTATATCCATGAAAATCCTCCGCTTTTATTAAATCCCAGGTCAGAGTGATTCGGTCTTTAAAGGCAATGAGAATCAATCCCTCTGGTTTTTCAGGCGGGACCGTATCTTCAACAAGTATCTTAATAATTTCTGAGTTTTCACTCTCTAAAAAAGGCGGCTCCTCCGAATCCGAACTTCTGACAAAATACTTATATTCCACACCAAATCCAATCTGACCATCCTCATACCTATTCTCATTTACTAAACCATCATTCAATCTACCAAACTCGCCTTCTCTTAAAGATCTATAGATATTATAACCTTTCACATATGCAGGAGAGGACCCGTCAATATTTCCCTTCGGAGGCTCCCAATCAAGCACCACTTTATCCAAGACCGCTTCAGCTTTTAATCCAAAAGGAGGCCGAGAAACAATCCTCGGCTTCACAGAGACCGGTTCTTTAAAATCCGATTCCCTTCCTCTTTTATCCAAAGCTTTTATCCCGAAAAAAAATAGGATTCCTTTATAATCAGAGGGTTTGATTTCAGTACTATACATATAAACCTGGGAATCCTCATGGATCATGTCCTCGAATTTTGAAAAATCACTGCTTTTTATTGAAATTAAAAGTGATGATTCTTTACTGAATGTTTTTAAATCAACGCTTGGGGGGGACCCCCCCTCATCTTTCTTCTTGTATATCCATATATCCACCTCGGATATATCGGTTAAAGGAGTCCCATCTAGGTAGGAAATCGGGTTTTTCCATCTTAATATGATTTTTCCGCCACGCTGAAACACTTCCAATATCTCAACTTCCAGGGGAACTTTTCTCATAGGAGGCAGAAGGGGGCCCTTCCTTCCACAGCACAGTAAGGTTAAAACGGCTAATAAAACAAAAGAAAAAAATGAATATTTTTTCATTAAAGAATAAAACGGCTGAGGTCCTGATCTTCTATGATATCCTTTAATTGTTCGTCCACATAATCCTCATCAATGGTGATTTTTTTTTCAACATTATAGGGGGCGTTGAACGATATCTCTTCCATAACTTTCTCCATAACAGTGTGAAGCCTTCTGGCCCCAATATTTTCATTAAGGCTGTTAATCCTTTCTGCGATATCGGCGATTTTTTTGACCGCTCCCTGTTCATATTTGACCTTGACTCCCTCTGTAGCCATAAGTGCTTTGTACTGCTTGAGCAGCGCATTCTCAGGCTCAGTTAATATCCGTATAAAATCATTTTTATCCAATGATGAAAGTTCAACCCGGATAGGAAATCTTCCCTGCAGCTCAGGAATAAGATCAGAAGGCTTCGTCACATGGAAAGCCCCCGCACCGATAAACAAAATATGATCTGTTTTGACAAGTCCTGATCGAGTGTTGACCGTGGTGCCTTCTATGATTGGGAGAAGATCCCTCTGGACTCCTTCTCGGCTGACTTCAGGCCCCCGCCCTGCCTCTCTCCCTGATATTTTATCAACTTCATCCAAAAATATAATCCCTGAATCTTCCACTCTCTCCACAGCTATCCTTGAAACCTGATCCATGTCAATAAGTCTCTGCTGCTCCTGTTCCGTAAGATAATCAACCGCTTCCTTAACTTTGACCCTCCTTGTCTTGGTTTTTCCTCCCAGGCCTGGAATAATCTCTTGAATGTGTATCCCTATTTCTTCCACACCTGAATTCGAAAATATTTCAAAAGGGGAACTGAATTTTTCTTTGACCTCAATCCGCACTTGGCGTTCATCCAGAAGCCCCGCTCTCAACTGTCTCCTCAGCTTCTCTCTGGTATCTTGATATTTAATCTCTCCATTTTTGTCTTCAGATTCAGAACTGCTCCGGGGTTTTGGAAGAAGAATGTCTAAAAGTTTTTCTTCTGCATTTCTCTCAGCTTTACTTTTGACTTCCTTCATTTTATCTGCTTTGACCATTCCCACAGCAATTTGGACCAAATCTCTTATCATGGACTCCACATCTCGTCCTACATAGCCCACTTCTGTAAATTTACTCGCCTCAACCTTAAGAAAAGGAGAAGAGGTCAGTTTAGCCAATCTTCGTGAAATCTCTGTTTTCCCAACTCCTGTAGGACCTATCATGAGAATATTTTTGGGGGCCACTTCATCGATCAATTCAGAGGGAAGTTTTCGTCGTCTGTATCTATTTCTTAAGGCAATAGCCACAGCCTTTTTTGCATTTTTCTGACCGATAATATATTTGTCCAGTTCTTCAACAATCTTTTTGGGAGTGAGTTCAGACTCATCAAAATCTCCCCCTAATACTTTAAAACTATCCGGTAGCTCTATGGCCATTTATAATTCCTCTATGGTTATGTGATCATTGGTATAAATACATATGTCAGATGTTATTTTCATGGCTTCCTCTGCGATTTTTTTTGCTGAAAAATCCACATTCCTTATCAAAGCACGAGCTGCGGCTAGAGCATAGGCTCCTCCTGAGCCTATCGCAATGACTCCATCATCAGGCTCCACCACATCTCCTGTCCCAGAAATCAAAAATGAACTCTCTTTATCTGCAACCACCATCAAGGCTTCAAGTCTGCGCAAAGCTTTATCCAATCTCCATTCCTTAGCAAGTTCAATGGCGGCCCGAGCAAGATTGCCTTGAAATTCTTCCAGCTTGGCCTCAAACCTGGAAAAAAGAGCAAAGGCATCAGATGTCGCCCCTGCAAACCCGGCGAGTACTCTACCTTTGAATAAGCGCCTCACCTTGATGGCTTTTGACTTTAATACAGTCTTATCCATGGTGACTTGACCATCACCGGCAACAACCACCTTTCCCTTTCTTCTTACGCACAATATAGTCGTTGCATGAAAAAAATCTTGATTTTTCATCACTTCATAATAATAATAAAACGTTCTATAAAAA
The DNA here is from genome assembly GCA_964599635.1 of uncultured Eubacteriales bacterium. GTDB lineage: Bacteria > Acidobacteriota > Aminicenantia > Aminicenantales > Aminicenantaceae > WJMT01. Next base: position 48,352 of record CAZRGM010000052.1, read on the forward strand.
ACGTCAATGTTTCTTGTACTTAGTTGACGGACAAATCTGGGTGTGTGATAATTGTTTTGGTTTCTTAAAAAGCAAAAACATGGTTAAAGAAAGAGTCTATGGTTTTTTAAAATCAGGAATTGATGCTCATACTTTGGGAATAAGCCATATAAGCCAGCTTCTTGAAGAATGCGGTTTTAAAATCTTGATATCAAATGCTGAAATTTCTTCAGCTGTTGATAAGATCTCAAACTTCCATTATTTTGAAATCATTAAAAGATGGATCCTTCAAAGCAATATCACCTATCTTGGCTTTAGCTACCGCTTGGATCCGAAACAGGGATTGAACACTTTCGGACGTTTGATCACACGGATAGAAAACGACAGAAAACTTTCACCTAAAACACAAGGGGTTATTAAAAAAATAAGCTTTGCCGGTCTCCCAGAAGCCTGCGATCTTATAAAAAAAGAGTTTGGAGATCGATTTCAAACATTCAAAGGAGACGAAACTCCTATAGAGACACTCAAAAAACTGGACGTCCCCGAAGCTCTTATTCCAAAATCAATTCAAGAAAGCTCCATATACGATCAAATGAGGCTTGAATTCGGGGATAAAATAATAAAAGAAGAAAAACATAAGCTGATTCCTCAACTCCCTGATTATGACTATAAAGACTATGGTACGGCTAAAGACCATCTCTTAAAACGTCTGAAAGCGGCTAAAAACCATAACCAACTGCCTCTGACTAGAGTCCATGTTGGCCCTTACCTTGAAGATAGAGAAAAAGCTCTGGCGCTGTTCTCAGAATGGCTTAAAAAGCTTTCCCATACAAAATATCTTGATATTGTTTCCGTGGGTTCTTCCCAACTAAGCCAGTCTCACTTTGGAGAAAATTGGGAAGGCCTGCCTAATGGAGGCGGAATTCCCTTTAATAATGAACTGGAGCTTCAAGCAATTCGAGAGGATTCGTCCCCAATGTTGGTGAGGGCTTATTCGGCAACAAAAAATATAGCCTCTATGGCCTATGTCCTTGAGAAAAATCTCAACATGGCTTGGCATGCTCTCTCTTTGTGGTGGTTCAATAAAATAGACGGCCGGGGGCCTCTCAGTGTCAAGCAGGGGCTATCTGAACACCTGGAAGCCATCAAATTTATTGCCCGTGTCCAAAAACCTTTTGAGCCTAATATCCCTCATCACTTCGCATTTAGAGGTGCAGATGATGTCACCTATGTGGTCTCCGCCTATCTCGCCGCAAAAACAGCAAAAAGTCTAGGAATTAAAATCTTGATCCTCCAAAATATGCTCAATACTCCAAAATCAACATGGGGAGTTAGGGATTTAGTCAAAGCACGCGTTCTCCTGAAGCTGTTGGGAACTTTGGAGGATAGAAATTTCAAGATCATTTATCAGCCTCGGGCTGGTTTAGATTATTTTTCCCCAGATATAGAAAAAGCAAAAAGCCAACTTGCCGCTGTCACAGCCCTCATGTCAGATGTTGAACCAGAAAAACCTGAAAGCCCGCCCATCATTCATGTGGTGAGCTACTCAGAAGCTTTATTCCTAGCTACACCTGAAGTCATCAATGAAAGCATCCAGATTACCAAAGCTTCTCTAAAAAATTATCCGGAATACAGAAAAGAAAAAGGGATTTTTGATATTATATCAAGTCCCGAAATAAAAAGTGAAATCCAGGAACTGTTTGATGAATCAAAAACCATGATATCCCATATGCAAAAAAATATAAAAAACCTATATTCAAGTGATGGACTCTACAGAGCTTTTAAATCAGGGTATTTCCCAGTGCCTTTTCTCTGGGAATGCCGCGGTGAATTTTCGAATGCTGTCAAGTGGAACATCAGACTCATTAAAGGTGGAATCCATGTGGTCAATAAAAAAAGAAAAAAAATGCCGATGGTTCAACGGCTTCATCTCGTCAAAAATTTGATGACGAAAGGAAATTAGTATTCTTCAATCCATCAGTCTGCGATATAACCCTGGCGGTATGTAACTCGATAGTTTTCTCCTGGTACTCTCACTTCAATATTTTTGAATTGCTCATCTCTAACATAATTTTTAGGAGAATAATAGATAAGATAATACTGTTTAAAAGATTCTACAGCTTTTTTCATCAGCCAGTCCGGTCTGTTGGAGCTTTCTATATATCCTCCAGTTGCATCAGCCATCTGTTTGAATGCACTGAATATATCCTCAGATTTTTCCTGAAAAATCACTCCCGGGACAACATCAAAACTTCGGGATATAAACAAAAAATGGATGGAAATAGATAGGTCGGCATAAATCTTCTTGACCTTTTCTACATCAAATGTAATGTCTCTTCTATAAAAATCCATAATCCCAGAAAGAGTCTGTTCCATATTTGGCCTATCCTGATAAAGTGACATATACTGAGTTAATATTTTGGGATCAATCTGAGGAATGTATTCATTTTGATAAAACAAAAATACATTTTTCTGACCTTTTTCATCTCCTAGAATTTTCGCAAAATCAACCATCTTCTCCTGGCTGACAAATCTGATTCCCTCAAGCCTTTCTAAAATGTACTGATATCTCATGATTTTCTCATCAGGCGTCCAGTCTTGATGCTGCAGAGTGCTTGATTCTTCTCTTGTAAAAATACTTTCTCTCTGCTCAAGGGAAGCTGATAGAGACGCCGCAAGTCCAGTCAGCTCACGAATCATACTTCGGTACTCTTGACTGCCCATCAGGGCATCCTTCCTTAAAATCCCTGTCAACTGCTTGACAACTTCATCCCTAGACTTAAGTTCTAAAGCCTTTCTTCTTAATCTATAAGAGCTGATTGGAGTGATCACTACCATTTCATCACCCGGATAGATAACATTTTTCAGGAAATACTCAACAGCCTCCCCAACCCGGGGATCATATTCAGATATCTCAAAAAAAAGATAAAAAAACCTAGATGTATTTGGAGAAAATCTTCTTTTCTCATCCTTTCGGGTGACATTTCTCTCATTGATCAGATAAACCGCCTGAATTTCTTGTTTTTTGCCATCCTCATAGACCTTAAAATCATCTATAGTCAAATTATCTACAAAAGAATGATCTTTATAAACTCTAACACTCACCTCAATATTAACAACAAGTGACTCTTCGGCTATTTGCTGGGAAAAACCAGACATGAATGAAAAAATAAAAATAATGATAAATATTAACTTTATTTTCATCGCATCACTCCTTCAGACTAATAACAGTAAACTTAAAAAATGTCAATAAAACAACCCTAAATCAAAACTTACTGTTGATTATAATTCAAATTATTATTATCTTAATGGAATGAGAAAAAATAAAGATATGACTCTGGATTTTATCAGAACCCGAATCGAATCAGATATCAAAAATAACAAAAATCAAGGAAGAGTGCATACTCGTTTTCCCCCGGAACCCAACGGTTATCTTCACATTGGTCATGCCAAGTCTATCTGTCTTAATTTTGGTCTTGCAGAAGAATACAAAGGGAAATGCAACCTCCGTTTTGATGATACAAATCCATGCAAAGAAGAAGTGGAATACGTTGAATCCATCAAAAAAGATGTGCGATGGCTTGGATTTGACTGGGAAGACCGTGAATATTACGCCTCAGATTATTTTGATCAGCTTTATGAATACGCGGTGCAATTGATAAAATCAGGAAAAGCCTATGTCTGCGACCTAAGCACCGAAGAAATCAAGCAATACAGAGGGACTCTGACAAAACCAGGAAAAGAAAGCCCTTACAGAAACCGTTCGCTAGAAGAGAATCTAGCCCTCTTTGAAAGAATGCGTCGAGGAGAATTTAAAGATGGAGAGAGAGTACTTCGAGCTAAAATCGATATGGCATCTCCGAATTTGAACATGAGAGATCCAGTGATCTTTAGAATCCTTCACTCTTCCCATCATCGAACAGGAGACAAATGGTGCATTTATCCTATGTATGACTTTGCTCATGGTCTTTGTGACTCTATCGAAGGGATCACTCATTCTCTCTGCACTCTCGAATTTGAAGACCACAGACCTTTATACGACTGGTTTCTGGAAGAGCTGGATGTATTTCGTTCCCAACAGATTGAATTCGCCCGACTTAATTTAAGTTTCACTGTCATGAGCAAAAGAAAACTTCTTGAATTGGTGAAAGAAGGACTCGTGAGCGGATGGGACGACCCCCGGATGCCCACGATCTCAGGCCTCAGACGCCGCGGCTACACCCCTGAATCCATCCGTGACTTCTGCGACAGGATAGGTTTGGCTAAAAGAGAAAGCGTCGTTGACATAGAGTTGCTGGAACACTGTCTTCGTGAGGATCAGAATAAAAAAGCCCAACGAGTGATGGCTGTTCTCGACCCAATTGAAATCATTATAGACAACTACCCCGAAGGAAAGGTGGAACAGCTGGAAGCTGAAAATAATCCTGAAGACGAGAGCATGGGAAAAAGAAAAATACCTTTTTCACGACACATATATATTGAAAAAGAAGATTTCTGTGAAAACCCGCACAAGAAATACTTCCGTCTGGCTCCCGGCTTGGAGGTCAGGCTCAAGCATGCTTACTATATAAAATACAAACGGGCTTTTAAGGATAAAAACACAGGCGAAATAAAAAGGATTCACTGCACCTATGATCCTGAGACAAAAGGAGGATGGTCTAAGGACGGAAGAAAAGTAAAGGGAACCCTTCATTGGGTATCAGCCCCTCAAGCCATCCAAGCTGAAATAAGACTCTATGAAAATCTCTTTAAAACCAAAAATCCCTTAGATGTCAACGATGGCGAAAATTTTAAGAAAAATCTGAATTCCAAATCACTAAAAATCCTTCATTCATGCCAGCTGGAGCCCTCTGTATCCAATGCCAAAACTGGGGACCGCTTCCAATTCTTAAGAAAAGGTTACTTTTGTGTTGATCCTGATTCAAAAAATGGCAATCTTGTTTTTAATCGAACCGTTTCATTGAGAGACACCTGGACAAAAATTATAAAAAAGCAGAAAAAGGAACAGTAAGGCCCAACCTTAACTGAATTTCAACGAATTCATTGACAGAGCTGGATACATTTAATATTCTTATAATATTCTTATTTCAATAAGCTTGGATTATTCACGAGTCAAGATTGCTGCAGGTGCGAGGCACAAGGCATGAAGGTGTTGGCTTTCACTGCGAATGCCTTGATACGAAGCAGATGCCGTGAGATTGGCTCGCCTGAAAAGTAAAAAAATGGCGACTCAAATAAAAAAGGCTAACCAAAAAAATGTTCCATTCATTGTTCTTAAAAAAATCATGCAGCTCGCTTGAAATGAAATAATCATGGATAGTTCGCTATTTTTTTATGAAGTGTTCAGGTAAATAAGTTAAATTCAAATGTCAGACATAAAACAAATTAACCATTAGAGGAGAAGCAATCATGAAACCCAAAGTAAAACCCAAAAATACCTGCTATGCCTCAGGACCCTGCGCCAAACACCCCGGATATTCCCTAGACGAACTCAAAGATACCCCCCTAGGCCGCTCCCACCGCAGCACTCTTGGGAAAGCAAAGTTAGTTGAATCAATAGAAAGAACAAAAAAAATATTGGGGCTTCCTCCTGATTATCGGGTAGCCATCGTCCCTGCATCCGATACAGGGGCTTTCGAAATGGCCATGTGGTCTCTGTTAGGACCCAGAGGAGTAGATGTTTTCGTGTGGGAATCCTTCAGCAAGGGCTGGGCCACAGATATAACGGAACAGCTGAAGCTAAAGAATGTGCGAGTATTCGAAGCAGACTACGGCAAACTCCCTGACCTCTCCCAGGCAGACTTTGATAATGATGTCGTATTCGTATGGAATGGGACTACCAGCGGAGTCAAAGTTCCCAATGGAGACTGGATCCCTGATAACAGAAAAGGCCTAACTTTATGCGACGCCACTTCAGCTATATTCGCCATGGAAATACCCTATCATAAACTCGATGTCATTACCTATTCTTGGCAGAAAGTATTGGGAGGAGAGGCCGCCCACGGCATGCTGATCCTATCCCCAAAAGCCGTAAACAGAATAGAAAGTTATTCTCCACCATGGCCTATGCCGAAAATATTCCGCATGACAAAAAAAGGTAAATTCAACGAAGCTATGTTTAAAGGTTCCTTTATCAACACACCTTCTATGCTGGCCAATGAGGATTATCTTGTAGCCTTGAATTGGGCTGAATCCATAGGAGGTGTTCCTGAACTTATCAAACGCAGCAATGAAAATCTCAAGGTTTTTGAAGACTTTGTTTCTCAGCACGACTGGATAAACTTTCTTGCAGAAAGCAAAGAAATCCGATCTAACACCAGTGTCTGTTTCAGCATCAAACTCCCTGAAGACAAAGTGAAAGCCATCACCAAACTTCTGGAAAACGAAGGGGTCGCTTATGACTGTGGCTCTTATCGATCAGCTCCTCCTGGTTTGAGATTCTGGTGCGGAGCGACTGTAGATAAGGAAGACATCAAAATTATCACCCAATGGCTTGAATGGGCCTACAACGAAGTCAAGTAAGGACATCTCTTTCTTTTTATTTAAATTGCCGACCCAGCTTTCTGGATTGATCCTGATGATTTCGTCCCGAAGTATTCGCGTTACTCTTTCCAAATAGGTCAGGCTTGTTATTCCACAGCAATTTCTTTAGAACTCTGCCACAATCCATGTATGTTGCAGTAACTTGAAGCATAAATAGTTCCTGGTTTATCTGTTTTGAAGCTCAATGTGGCGGCATGATGAGTATAAATTGTACTTGTATCTGGGCCCTCTGTGCTTTCTCCATGAGTTGTGAACTCAGCTTTTCCAATTTGATAAGGGAAGTTGGCCCCTTCGGGTTTGAAGTAAATCATAATCCAGCGGATATGATGTTCTGTGGTGTTGGGATGAGCTATCTCTTTCCCTAAGCTAACTTTGACTTCAAAAAACTCTCCTTTTTTCACTTTATCTGGGGCTTCTATAACAGGAACATGTTTTTCCTTTTTCCAATCTGCCTCTTTAAATAAACCTTTAAAGTCCGTCATCTTTTCTCTCCCTATATTTAATTATTTTACCTTCTGTTCATATCCCCTCACGCTTATTCACTTATCTTTATTCTAGAAACAAATCCTATTCAAGTCAATGCGAAAGCATGAAGAACGCCAAGAATAAAATAAGCTGCCAAAAGAACCTCAAGTCAGTGAAGATATTATTCAGTCCAAAAAAGGCCGACTTACCTAGATTATCCACGAGTCAAGGCTGTGGCAGATGCGAGGGACAAGGCCTAGACATCCTGCTTGGAGCGAAAATTGTGAGACGATGAACTCTCGTTTATATCTTTCATTGCCTTTTTCTCGTTTATCTGGTTGAAATAGGGACAAAGGTGAGCCTAATGAAATTCAGGTGTGGCTGAAGAGATTTTGAAAATACTGTAAATGGTGAACGGCAAAGGGAAATGGAAAAGGTGGATAAAACCTGATTATTTCTCATTCATTTCGAATCTCTGGTCTCTTCCTTAGGGGATAATAGGTTAAGAAAAGCCACAAAAAGAGCAGCCCCGATCACAGACCAAATAATGGGAAAATTATGAGAGCCAAATCTTATATAAGGATTTAAAGGAAGGTTCAGTTCTCTGGCTAAAAAAGTTCCGATCAGAGCTCCTATAAGTCCCAGAGCAATGGATGCCAGGCAGCCCAGTCCTCTTCTCCCCGCTAGATGAGCCCCCAGGCTTCCTGCTACGGAAGCTATGAACAGAAGAAATAAAAATCCAAAGAGGCTCATCTCTGCTCCCTCTATATAATTAACTGTTCTCTGCTTTTTGTCAATTATCCTAATTTCTTATTGATACCCCTGATTTCATAGGCTAACAGATCCACCTTTCCTTTTCGGAAGTCTGATAATCAGATTCTGATCCGTAGATTCTGAAAATATAGGGAAAACTCAACGCCGGTGATTGAGTCCTTTTCAAAAAAACCCGGTAAGGAAAACCTGACCTAAATATCCGGCAGCTAAAAACGCATGCCTGACTCTTTTTTTATATTGGAGAGACAGAGGATACACAATCTTTTTTCTCTGGATCCTTCCTGTCTTCCTTCTTTTTTTCAGTGATCGGTTCCAACCCCACATTTTCGGCAAAGAAAAATAAATATCTGCGCAGTCGGTCTAGTTGGTGTCGCGGTTCGCCGATTCCATGTCCTTCTCTAGGGTATCTAACAAAAGTAACTTCCTTTCCTAAATCACGAAGAGCCTGATAAAACTCCACAGCCTGCTCCTGAGGAACTCTCTGGTCTTCAGCACCGTGCATGATAAGAACTGGAGTCTTGACATTCTTGACATATCGGATAGGAGAATGTTTTCCATAACTTTCCTCTTCATCCCAGGGAGTTCCAAAAAACCAGCCTAAATATTGAGGGATATCTGTCGTACTGTACATACTATAAAGATTGGGAAGCCCTGCTCCCGGAGAGACGGCTTGGAAGCGGTCCGTCTGGGTCACGATCCAATAGCTCATATAGCCTCCGTAACTCCATCCGTAGCAGACCAATCGTTCAGGATCAGCCAGCCCTTTATCAATACAATAATCAACGCCGGTCATACAGTCATCGTAATCCCGTATCCCCCAATAATCCCGATTGGCATTGAGAAATTCCTGTCCGTAACTTGAACTTCCTCTAAAATTAGGCTCCAGCACCATAAATCCGTTGGCTGCAAAAAATTGATTTGTGGAACTGAATGACTGAATGCGTGAACTGCTGGGGCCGCCGTGAGGATTAAGAATGAGAGGATACTTTTTTTGAGTATCATAACCAACAGGATAAGTTAAAATGCCTTCTATCTTTTGTCCTTCACTATTGTTCCAATCAATGACTTCTACTTTTCCAAACTTAATGTGTTCTTCTCTTAACCAAGGGTTGGCATCACTCAATCTACGTGGATCCTTGATATTTAAGGAAGCTGTATAGATTTCACCGGGCCATTGAGGTCCGGAATGCACCCATACCCATTGGGAACCGTCTTTGGACAATTCCCACTGAAAATTACTTCCCACTGGAGGATTTAATGGGGTAATCTGGCCTGATTTTACATCCACTGAAAATAAGTTATAAGTAGTCCGCTCTCCTGTGACCCAATAAATCTTTGCTCCATCCTTAGACCAAATGGAAGATGAAAAATCAAGATCAAAATCTTTAAGCAGGACTTTGGGATCCCCTCCTTTATAGGGAATCAGATAAAGTTTCTTATACCAAGTATTGGTTCCCTTATGAGGATCTGAAGCAAAAGCAATAGTCTTTCCATCAGGGGACCATCGAGGAGAAGAGTCGCTTCCGGGATTTTCATAAAGCTTAATTGAGATCTTATTCTCTACTTCTATGACCCAGATATCACTGTTCCAACTTTCATCTATTTTGGTATTGGGACGAACTTCATAGGCAATATGTGTTGAATCGGGTGACCATCGAGGGGCAGAGACTGTAAAATCACCTTCTGTAAGACGGATTTCTTTATCATTTTTTAAATCATAAATCCATAAATGAGTCATCCTGAAATCCTGGTCAACAACCTCTTCATCATCCTTTTTTTTCTGATTTTCTTTTTCTTCTTTGCTCAGAGGATCTCTAGAGGTAAACACAATCTTCGTCCCATCTGGAGAAATCCTGAAAGAACTGATACTTTCTTCATGTTCCGTAACCTGCCAGGCTTCTCCTCCGTCCGTATACATAAAAAATATTTGACTTTTTGAGTCTTTGTCAGGGTCACCTGTCTTTTTGCTTGAAGAAAGAAACGCTATTTTTTCCCCATCTGGAAACCAGAAAGGGGACGAACAGCTGTTGGCTCCTCTTGTCATCTGTCTTCTCTGAGTTCCGCCAACATGAACCTTCCATATATGGGTAGTGGATTTTAAATCTTCTGACTCCATATCTCTCTGTCTCTGGGTATACACAATCCACTCCCCATCAGGAGAAATGGTGGGATTGGAAGCACTGTTTATCCGAAGAGTATTTTGAGCTGACATCACATCTAGAACTTCTTCTTCACCTGTTTTCTCCTGAGCTGAAATAAAGGCCGCAAAAAAGAGAAAAAGGAAAGCAACCCCCAGCAAAATGATTTTGGTCTGTTTTTCAGTCATTCTGACCTCCATAACATTCAATTTTGGGTAAAAATTCTTATATCACATGAATACACTGAGATCAATTAAGGCTTACAGGAATGGTTGATTTTTTATTCCAAAAAGTTCTTTGCTTTATTTAGAAAAACTTATTTCTTATTGATGAGTGCGGACGGGAGGCGGCGAGCTTTCCAATTCTCTTTTACTTTTTTCTCACCACTCTCTAATTCAAAAACTCCATTCATGTTATCTCCGTTAACCTGGCCTTCAAAAAAAATCACCTCTTCTTTTCCATCCTTATTTCTCTTTATAGTAAAACTTAATTTATCTCCTACCAGTTTAAAATCTTCGATGCTTCTTTTGGAGCTTCCTAAATTTTGAAATGCCCAAACCTGATTAAATTTCTGAGTCAGCTCCATCTCATAATTCATGTCACTGCTCCCTTTCGGCAGAGTCCATCTCCAGGTTCCTGCTACATCAGCTGGGACAATCCAGAAATAAATTTTGTGTCTATCTTCTCCCACAAACACCTCCTTTTCTATATCAGCCTCCCACTCTCCCATGCTAAAATCATGGGACACAATCCGAGTCCCTGGTTTCAATTCCTGTAAAAGTCTCGGTCTCAATTTAAGATTGACAGAAGATAATAAATAAAGGGTCACCACAGTGGCTTCGCTGATGTCAGCCTCAAAAAGGTCCTGCTGGACAAACTTAACTCTATTTTCAAGATTCTCTTTCCTGGCATTTTCTCTGCTCTCTTCAATTCGCTGTGGATCAAGGTCCACGCCCACACCTCGGCATCCGAACATTTTTGCGGCCGTAATCACAACCCTTCCATCCCCACAACCAAGATCATACAATACGTCGTTTTGGTTGACTTTGGCTATCCTGAGCATTTCCTCAACAACCTGATAAGGAGTTGACACATAAGGCACATCGTATTGATTCCACTGTTTAGCTGGTAACCCTAAAAACAGAAAAATCAAACCGAGTAACACTGAAATGGTAATTTTTCTCATGTATTCTCTCTCCTTTTCTCCAACATCGCATTTTATCCTGCAATCCCTTTATACCAAAAAAAAACAAATTATCAAAATAAAATCACTTTCATGTAAGCATTTCTCATTCCGTGATAAACAAAGGAAATGGAATGAGAAATGCTTCCCACTTTCATCATAAATATTTTATAAATATCCGTAACTATTATTGTAAGGAAACGTCAATTTCAATATAATTTGTAGAGAGGAGTAATTTTTATGAACAAAAAATTGAAACGGAGGGACTTTCTTAAAATAAGCGGAACAGCTGGATTAGGAGCCGCTTTAGGGAGCTTAACCAAGTGTAAAACTAATTTAATGCCCCCTTCTCAATTAAAAACTGACCCTGTAGAACACCTTGTGACACCACCCTTAGAAAGAGTGCGGGTGGGTTATGTGGGGATCGGAAATCAGGGAAGCGGCCATCTCAAAAACCTGCTCCGAATCGAGGGAGTAGAAATTACAGCTGTTTGTGACATAAGAGAAGAAAGAACGCTTTGGGCTCAGGAACAGTGTCAAAAAATGGGAAAACCACTTCCAAAAGCTTACAACCAAGGCCCCCAGGATTTCAAGCGGATGTGTGATACTGAAGATTTGGATCTAGTCTACAATGCCACTCCTTGGGAATGGCATGTCCCCATCTCTGTTAAAGCGATGGAAACAGGCTCCCATGCAGCTACTGAAGTTCCCGGAGCGATAAGTTTGGAAGGATGCTGGAAGCTTGTTGAAACTTCAGAAAAATACAAAAAACACTGCTGTGTTATGGAAAACTGCAATTATGATCGAACAGAACTGATGCTGTTCAATATGATCCGTCAGGGTTTTTTTGGTGAACTTCTCCATGCTGAATGCGGATATCTTCATGACCTAAGAGAATGGAAATTTGGAAATGCTTATTATCCTCCGGACTGGCGGCTTAAATATTCCATCAAAAGAAATGCTGATCTTTATCCCACACACGGCCTTGGACCCGTCTCCCAATGGATGGATATCACCCGAGGCAACAAATTTGAATATCTCGTTTCTATGAGCAGCCCCAGCCCTTCTCTGAGCCTCAAGCGCGAAGCCATCAAAAGGTACGGGAAAAATCACCCTCGAGCTCAAACAGATTATTCTCTGGGAGATATTGTCAGCACCTTAATCAAAACCCATAAGGGACAATCAATTCTCCTCATCCACGACACAAATTCTCCTCGTCCCTACAGTCGTAAAATTTTAATCCAAGGAACCCGCGGCCTCGCGCGCAAATATCCCGAACAAAAGATTCATATTGAAGGCCTTTCACCCAATCACGAGTGGGAGAACCTCTCCGAATACATGGAAAAGTACAAGCATCCCTTATTAACTTCTCTGGAGGAAAAAGCCAAAGGAGCCGGCCACGGCGGTATGGACTTTATCGAAGACTACCGGCTTATTCAGTGTCTGAGGGAAGGCAAACCAACAGATTCGGATGTTTATGACGGCGTGACGATCAGCGCTGTCGTTGCCTTGAGCGAAAAATCTATCGCTTCGAACAGCTCTCCAGTCAAATTTCCTGATTTCACTCGAGGCCGATGGAAGATCCGTAAGCCTTTGGGAATCGTGACTGCTTAATAAAAAAAAACCCGGCAACGACCTACTCTCCCACTCCGTTACCAGAGCAGTACCATCGGCACTGGAGAACTTAACTTCCGTGTTCGGAATGGAAACGGGTGTATCCTCTCCGTTATGGTTGCCGGGAAATATTCTATAACTGTTACAATTGAATAAGCCTTTCCTCTCAAGAAGCCGACGTCCCCTGAGCTATTCATAGGAATAGTTCAGGCTTTTTGGCTTGAGTAAACTTTATGGTCAAGCCTCACGGTCTATTAGTACTGGTTAGCTCAATCCGTTACCGGACTTACACATCCAGCCTATCAACCTCGTAGTCTACGAGGGACCTTTAGCTCCTTTCGGAGTGGGAAATCTAATCTTGAGGCGAGTTTCTCGCTTATATGCTTTCAGCGGTTATCTCTACCAAACGTAGCTACCCAGCGATGCCCCTGACGGGACAACTGGAACACTAGAGGTTTGTCCATTCCGGTCCTTTCGTACTAGGAACAGGCCCTCTCAGATTTCCTCCGCCTACCGTGGATAGGGACCGAACTGTCTCGCGACGTTCTAAACCCAGCTCACGTACCGCTTTAATGGGCGAACAGCCCAACCCTTGGGACCGGCTTCAGCCCCAGGATGCGATGAGCCGACATCGAGGTGCCAAACAGGGCCGTCGATATGAGCTCTTGGGCCCTATTAGCCTGTTATCCCCGGCGTACCTTTTATCCGTTGAGCGACGGCCCTTCCTTACGGGACCGCCGGATCACTAAGCCCTGGTTTCCCACCTGCTCGACCTGTATGTCTCACAGTTAAGCTCCCTTATGCCTTTACACTCTACGACTGATTACCAAACAGTCTGAGGGAACCTTAGGGCGCCTCCGTTACTTTTTGGGAGGCGACCGCCCCAGTCAAACTACCCACCTAACAGTGTCCCTCAGCAGGATAACTGCTGTAGGTTAGAACCTCAGAATATTAAGAGTGGTATCTCACAGTTGACTCCATCCTGACTAGCGTCAGAACTTCAAAGTCTCCCACCTATTCTGCACATAATAAACCAAAATTCACTGCTAAGATGCAGTTAAGGTGCCGGGGTCTTTCCGTCCAGCGGCAGGTAACCGGCATCTTCACCGGTGCTACAATTTCGCCGTGCCCCTCTTTGAGACAGTGTCCAAGTCGTTACACCTTTCGTGCGGGTCGGAACTTACCCGACAAGGAATTTCGCTACCTTAGGACCGTTATAGTTACGGCCGCCGTTTACCGGGGCTTCGGTTCAGAGCTTTCCCCTGATTAAATCAGGAGTAACCCTTCCCCTTAACCTTCCGGCACCGGGCAGGTGTCAGTCCCTATACGTCGTTATTTTGACTTTGCAGAGACCTGTGTTTTTAGTAAACAGTCGCCAAGACCATTTATCTGCGGCCTCCTCATGCATCACTCTTGTAAAAAGAGTTACTACATTAACGAGGCTCCCTTTATT
>CAZRGM010000052.1:67500-113154 GCA_964599635.1 uncultured Eubacteriales bacterium
GTAAATTCAAGCCCTGCTCAGCCGCTCATTGAAGAGATATCAGATTTTTCATGTTCCTATGATGAAACAACCAATTTACTTAAAGTCATGATACAACCCAAAAATAAAAAGGAGAAAAAATATGAATTGGCCTTTTTCCCAAAGAATAAAGCCCTTGCTTCGGATTTTCAAAAATAGAAAACGAAAAGAAAAAGGGGCTGTAACTCTAATATCTGCATTTATGATTTTTATATTCACAACCCTAGGACTCACCACACTCATTTTAACTCAAATCAATCTCAAATTAAGTGACTATAGAAAAAATTCCTCATTATTGGATTATGCTTCCGAAAACGGAATTAAACAGGGCTTTGCACATCTTTTAGACCATCTATCTACAATCAAGGAACCTATTGTAATCAGTGAAGAAAATTTCTTCACTTTAAACCAGGAGGCCTCAAACAAAGGAGAAGAACTTATCGCTTATCTTTTCTCTTCGGAAATTCCACTAACAATTGAAGACAGCTGGGAATATATGAAATGGAAATGTCAAACTTCGTTTTCAAAAATCCAATTTAAGGAATATGACGCCTATTTTACCTCAGAATATGAAGTCAGGCTCAGCTCACATGGAAAAATTTATGAATACAATGCCTCAAGGACAAAAGTCCTATCCTGTACTATGCAAATATTCGCGGGTCACATTCCCCTTTTAACTCTTCCTCTTCTTAAGGACAATAATACAAATTATGCACAAAATAAAGACTTTTTGGAAAAAAATAACATCTCTGTTTTTACTTCTCCAGAGAATAAATTAATCCCAGAAACCTATCTTTCTGAAGAAGAACTTATCCCAGATCAATCATCAGAACAGATCAAGGAAGCTTTGAATATCAAAACATTTAAACCCCAGGATCTCTCTGATACAAAGCTTCGTCAGATCCTGGGTTTGGAAATCGTGAATGAACCAGTACCTGAAGGAGTCTTTCTTATCAAAGACGACCTCGGCCTAGGAGGAATGTTCATTCAGGGAGATGTCGAAGAGATGATCTTCGCCGTGGAGCGGAACTTCCAGGTTATCAAAATCTCTTTAGAATCGGGGATATGGATTCTGAAATTTGATCCAATAAAATATGAAACAAACTTTCTTTCACCCAGTAAGCAAGAGTCTTACAACCTCACTCCTAAAGGCCTTATCATTGTCAACGGTGGAATCAAATCCTTGAGAGGAGGAAAGGTAAGTGCCTCCGGTGAAATAAAAAAGTTAGAACAAGGTGAACAATCCCCTTCAATTCTCAGAAGCGTCAATCTGACCATCATCACATCCAATGAAATCACCATCACTGATCATTTAATCCACGAAGGGGTAAAATGGATAGACTCTGTCCCTTATATCAAAGATTCTCATTCCCAACTCAACATATTTGCAGGAGGAAATAACTTAATTGAAAAGGAGAAAAGGACAGGAGGAATAACCCTTGAAAGCAGCGCCTCTGAAGAACTAACCATCCAGGCTTCCCTGACAACATCAAATGGTGAATTTTCAGTTAAAGGGGAAAATAAAATTATAAATATCTTAGGAAGCGTCCATGGATCTAAATACAACACCCATGGAAACAAATTGAATATATGGACAGATAACCGTTTCCTGACGGAGGACAATCAGTTTGAAAATTCCCCTAAAACCAAAAATCCCATCCTATCTATCGCTCAATTTGAAATCAGGGATTGGAAAGAAAATGAATAAAGGATTTTCTCTCCTGGAAACCGTTTTATCCCTTTTCTTAATCGGAATTCTGATCGGGATATCGTCTATTTCGTTTTTGGATAAACCTCCAAAATACAAACTCAAAAAAGCAGTATGGGAGGTCAATTCTAGAATGAATTTTGCAAGATACAAATCTATATTTGAAAATGTAAAAGTCCGGATTGTATTCCATGAATCTGGTTATCGAGTTGAAAAATATGATCCATTACAAAAAAAATGGGATATGGAAGTCAAAAAAACATTTGATGGAGTCACTATCACCGCAACGAACAGCCCTATTTTCCATCCCCTAGGAACTGTATCCAATCTCGCCTCTGTCTATATTTCTAATTCAGCTGGAAAATACAGAATCTCCCTTGCTATATCAGGAAGGATTAAAGTCATTCCTCTTTGACAGGTGTTGATCTCGTTACTTGGGTTTGTTGCGCTTTATTTTTCAAATATGACTTTACCGTCCACTATGGTGTAAAGGACTTCTGTATTCAAAATCTCATTCTCAGGAATTGTGAGCAAGTTTCTATCAAATACCGTGATATCAGCAAGTTTTCCCTCCTCCAGAGTACCTCTTATGTCATCTTCAAAAGCTGCGTAAGCATTATTGGTGGTGTAGGCTTTAAGGGCTTCCTCCCTTGATATACACTGTTCAGGAAACCATCCTCCTACTGGAATGCCCTTAATGGTTTTTCTCGCCACAGCCGCATAAATCAAATATTTGGGGTGCATGTGATAAATTGCTACGCTTGTACCCGGCCAATCCGAACCAAAACTCAGCACAGCGCCGTTATCAAGAAGACTCTTAAAAGCATAGGCTCCTCTGCATCTTTCTTTCCCAATGCGTTCTTCCATCCAGCGCATATCATCAGAGAGATGATAGGGATTCACTTCCGCAATCACATTCAGCTCCTTGAAACGGGGGAAATCCTGGGGTCTAATAACCTGAGCATGAATCACCCTAAATCCAATCAAATCAACCCCTTCATTCTTAAGTCTTTCATAAAGGTCAAGCACCTCGGCTACACCTCTTGTTCCTATGGCGTGAACATTGGGTACAAATCCCGCATCCAAACCAACCCTGATAAGATCATACATCTTTTCCATGTTTCCGGTTTTATAATCTAGGTCATCTGAAGTATGAGAACGCCAGTGTCCGTAATTGTTGGGCTGGTCATCATAGGGTTCAAAAAACAGAGCCCCATGTGTCCCCATGATCCCATCAATGTATCCTTTTAAAGCGCCGTAGCGCAGCCATCTGTCTTTTTGTTTTGTCTTCGGGTGAAGTCCCATGGTCAGGCCTTTCTCTTTCAGCTCAGCTCCTCTGGAAAGGTCAGGTCTCAGCCAGACTCGGCAGGTGAGTTCTCCATTCTCTTGAAGTTCGATAAAACGTTCAGTCTGGTCGGGTTGAGCAATATCATGAACCTCCACAATTCCGGCTTCTCTCAGTGCCTTAAGGGCTGCCCGATTTTCATCCAAAAGTCTTTTATGGGATTTTGGCTTGACGGATTCCCTAAGTTTATTAAAAGCTGGGGAAGGCCGTTCTACGATTCCGGTTGGCTTTCCCTTGCCATCTATTTCCATCCCATTATAAATTCCGTCTGCCATTCCCGCGGCTTCCAAGGCGGCTGAATTGGCCATCCATACTTTAGAGTCATATCTCGAAAGAAAGCAGGGATTATTGGGTGTGATTTCATCAATCATATCTCGGTGGGGCTTCCAGACTTTTTTCTTTTTGCCTTTTTGATCTCCGGTATCCCCCAGAGCCCATTCCTCATAGGCTCCCCAGAGTCCCCCTGTGATCCACTCTCCATCATCCAGAATATTAACGACCCTGCTCAGCTCTTTTTTCAATCCTTCTTCATCTGAAACAGTCATCAAGTTGGCATCATTGATCAGCTCTCCAGCTCTGTTGAAATGCACATGTCCATCTATGATTCCGGGTGTGACAAAACTCCCTTGAAGATCGATCACCCGGGTGTTTTCGCCAATATATTTTTCCGCTTCTTCAGAACTCTGGCAAACGGCTGTTATTTTGTTTCCGTTTATCACTAAAGAAGTTGCCCTGGGATTCTCCGTATCAACCGTATATATCTCTCCGTTCATGAGAACCAAATCTCCCGGGATGACCGGTTTCTCTTTTTCTCCTTGACATCCGAAGATGATAAATAGACAAATCAAAACCAAAAAAATCAAACTTATTAAGTAGATTGACTTGTTTAACATCATTCCTCCCAAAAATATCTCTTCGTAATTTTTCCTCCTTGATTATAACAGAACAATACCTGAAAATAAAAAGCACTCATTTCTTCATTCATTTGATAATAAATAAATTTTGGGATATATTCGATTTTTAAGCCAACTTTGAAATGAATAGGTGCAAAAATGAAAAGAGACAAAATAAAATCATTTTTTTTAATGTTCATAGCCATTCTATCCCTCTCTTATTCTTGCTTGGCTCATCCCTTTTATGAGAAAGAAGAGAAAACCAGCCAGATTAACATGAATGAATGGCTTGTCTTGGGCCCTCTACCCTCTCCTCTTCCCGCTTTTCATGATGACAGCCGGAATGCTTATCTTCCTGAAAATCTACTCAGGTTTGAGGACCTTGATTTTTTTGATCATAAACCAGAGCTGAAGAATTCCATTGTTTGGCATGACGGAAAAGGATATCAATGGAATAAAACAGAAGCTGTTCAAAATAATATTAGGATGCCATCCAAAAACAAATCTTTATCCACATATTTCTTTTCAACCTATATAGATTCATCTCGATGGACCAAGACAGAACTTTCTGTTAAATGTGATCAGGTATTTTCTATATTTTTAGATGGGAATCAAATTTCAGCCAAATCAAAATTCAATTCCACCTCCAGTGAAAACAATGCAACCTCAGACCGCACTCTTTCCCAAGAATTAGAGCTGGAGACAGGAAAACACTTGATAACAATCAAATTCATCCATGATCCAGAAATAAATCCAGAATTGGTATTTAATGCTCATCTGATCTTGGATGAAAAGTCCACCTCCTCTGCTCTCAAATTCAGCCTTTCCCCAAAACAAAGGATGAACATTTCTACTCTGCTGGACGGGCCCAAAGTGACCTATGCCTCTATCTCTCCTTCTGGAAAATTTGCGGCACTCTCCTTCAGAAAAACCACTCCACCCACAGATGAATCGGAAAGCTGGGTTCAACTTTATACTCTCCCTGACCTAAATCGTATCCGGACCTATCGGGGAGGAAATTCCATATCCAGCCTAAACTGGGCTTTGAAGGGAAATAAATTCTCTTACATCAGCAGGAACGGTTCAAAAGGCACAATCTGGGTGGTAGATCTAGATAAGGGCACCTCAGTTCCTGTTCTTAAAAATATGGAAAATTTAGGGAATCACACCTGGGCACCGGATTCTTCTTATATTATTTTTTCAGTGACAACCGAGGGTAAAAGGGACACAAAAGGAGTTAAAAGAATACTCAATCCTGAAGACCGACAGCCAGGATGGAGAGATCGAAGTCATCTATTTAAATTAACTTTTCCGGACTTGGTTAAGCAGCGGTTGACCGCTGGATCTTTGTCAACCTATCTAAACTCCATAAGTCCAGATAGTCAAAAGCTTCTTTTTATCCGTTCCACAGTGGATTTGTCTCAAAGACCTTACTCCAAAACCTATCTCTATACCATAGACATAAACTCTCTTGAAGAAGAAAATATCTGGGAAGGGGCCTGGTTCCAAAGTGCGGAATGGGGACCTGATGGAGAAAAACTTTTGGTTCTGGGTGGGCCTTCCACATTCGGGGATACGGGAATAAACCTCCCCGAAGATACCATCCCCAACGAATATGACACTCAGGCTTATATTTTTGATTTAAAAACCAAAAAAGTAGAACCAATCTCTCGAAAGTTCAAACCATCCATAAACCAGACTCTATGGGACCACAATCACAACCGCCTGTATTTGACAGCCATAGACCGCTCTTATGTCCGTCTGTATAAATACGACTTAGTGAAAAAGATTTACTCTCTTCTTCAGACCGGTGTGGATGTCATTTCAGGATTTGACCTATCTTCAGAAAATGACACGGCCGTTTACATCGGCGAAGGCGTATCTCAATCTCAAAAGGCTTACTTTATAGATCTTAAAGAAGGCGAAAACAAGCTTTTTGAGGACCCAACCAAAGAACAGTTCCAGTTTGTTGAGTTAGGAGAAGTCAAAGACTGGTCCTTTAAAAACGAAAGAGGAGTCGAAATTCAGGGCAGAATATATTTTCCTCCCGATTTTGATGTCAATAAAAAATACCCATGTATAGTCAACTACTACGGAGGAACCACACCCATAATCCGAAACTTTGGGGGCCGGTATCCTCTGAATCTCTATGCTGCCCAGGGTTACATCGTGTATGTGCTTCAGCCCAGCGGCGCCATAGGTTTTGGGCAGGAATTTTCAGCCCTTCATGTCAATGACTGGGGACTCAGAGTGGCTGATGAAATCATTCTGGGTGTGAAAAAATTTCTGGAAGCCCATCCTTATGTGGATGAAAAAAGAGTGGGATGCATCGGCGCCTCCTACGGAGGATTTATGACCATGCTACTGGTCTCTAAAACCAATTTATTCAACACCGCTATCGCGCATGCGGGAATCAGCAGCATCTCCAGTTACTGGGGAGAAGGCTACTGGGGTTACTCCTATTCGGCTGTGGCTTCGGCCGAGAGTTTTCCCTGGAACAGGGAAGATATTTATATCCAGCAGAGCCCGCTTTTTAACGCCGATAAAATTTCCACTCCACTTCTTCTCCTCCATGGATCTGCAGACACCAATGTTCCTCCGGGAGAAAGCACTCAACTTTTCACCGCCTTAAAGCTTTTGGGCCGGGAAGTAGAGTACATCCAGATACTGGATCAAAATCACCACATCATGACCTACAGCAAGCGGATCCTGTGGACCAAAACCATCCTGGCCTGGTTTGATCGGTGGCTCAAGCACCAGCCTGAGTGGTGGCTCAGCCTATACCCTCAGGAGTGACCCCCCTAAATCTTTTGACTTGCCTGAATCCTTCCTCTGTGGTTATGACGCTGTAAACTTTTCCTTTTCACAACCTCACCATCCCTCCGAAATACTTTGGTTACTGGTTCATATTCCCTGGAAAATGTCATAACTCTGATCCCTTCCAGACGAAATCCCTCAAGAAATTTTCCGTAAATATCCAGGTTGAAAATTCTTCGGTTGACGCAGTCCATAATAAAGATTCTATCATCTGATGAAAGAGCAAAATAGATAAGAAACCCAAATTCCCCCGGCCCCTGTCCTTTTTGTCCTACAGTGCGGAGATATGCGCCGTTTTCATCAAACACTTTGATGCACACATCACCTGAATCCAATACATAGATAGTACCGTCTTTAGAAGCCTTTACATCCTGGGGCTTATTCAGCATGTTTTCCTCATCTCCCTCTAAAATTCCTATAGAGAGTTCCTCCTCCATTAAATAATGAATGGTTCCCTGCTTAGGGAATCCAGGGTTAGAAACAACTTTAACTCCCTCCACATTAGTGATTTCCGCAGGATACTCTTCCTTGGACTCTGGTCCTCCACAGCTTATCAGAAGTATCAAAGCCAGTGTCAAAACCAAAAAACATGGAATGGATTGAAATTTATTCACCTCACCCTCCCTGTCTTATCTTCTTTAGACATACTACAAAAAAGGGGTCTTTTGGGTCAAACAAAAATTATTCTTTTGAATATGCTTTTTATCTAAGATTTTTCATTGACCGGCTCTGTCTGATTATCTTAATATTAGGGTGATATGAAATACAGAAAACTTGGAGAAACAAGCATCACGGTATCAACGGTTTCTTTTGGATGCTGGGCCATAGTGGGAGGATTCAACTGGGGCCATCAGGAGAAAAAGGATTCATTGGATGCCCTTTCTGCGGCTTATGACACAGGCATCAACTTCTTTGATACGGCTGAAGCCTACGGCAGAGGATACTCCGAGCGGCTCATTTCCGAGGCACTGGGCAAAAAGAGAGATCAAATCATCATTGCTTCCAAGGTCTCTCCCCCCCATTTCACCAAAGAAAAACTTCACGCAGCCTGCGAGCGTAGCCTCAGGAATCTCCGCACCGACTGGATCGATCTCTATCAGCTCCACTGGCCCAATCGGGATGTGGCCATCGAAGAAACTTTAGGATCTTTAGAAGAACTCAAACAAGAAGGGAAAATACGCGCGTATGGATTGTCAAACTTTGGGCCTCAAGATCTCTCAAAATGTTTAAAAACAGGTTTTAAGATATGGTCTAACCAGATGGCTTACAGTCTGCTGTTCAGAGCTGTGGAATATGAAATTCTTCCACTCTGTGAGAAAAATCATATATCTATCCTGTGCTATTCTCCTATCATGCAGGGCCTTTTGACAGGAAAATTTCAAAGCATGGAAGAGGTCCCTAAAGACCGCCAGCGAACCAGACACTTCTCTTCTACCCGGCCTAATACCTTTCACAAAGAAGAAGGTGCTGAAAAAGAGACTATGGCCGCTGTGTCTCAAATCCGCAAGATCGCTTGTGATTTGGAAATATCCATGAGCAAATTATCGATTGCCTGGCTTCTTCATCAACCTCAAGTCGCCACCGCTATTGCAGGGGGCCGCAATGCGGAACAGGCCAGGGAAAATGCGATGGCCTCTGATATCAAATTGGAAAAAGAAATCCTGTCTCGTCTCTCTCGAACTACAGATACTCTCAAAAATAAGCTGGGCAAAAACCTGGATATGTGGGAAAGTGACTCTCAAATCCAGTAAAAATTAGAACTTATCATCTGGATGTCAATTGAAGATTTGATTTGCTTAATTGAGATCAATTCTGTATCATGAACGAGAATAAAAAGCATGCCCAATCGATATATCAAAAATATTCACATAGACTCAAATATCAGGAGGTAACAATCTGATGAAAAGAAGAGAATTTATGAGCAAGGCAACACAGGGACTTTTCACAACAGGTCTTGCACTTCCTTTTTTGAAAGCACAGCCAAACCAAGAAAATTTCCCTTATAAAATTATATATCGCACACTAGGACGCACCAACCTCCGTATTCCTGTGGTAAGCTTTGGAGTGATGAATACAGACAGTCCAGATCTCATCAAACGCGCGCTGGATAGGGGCATCATTCACCTAGACACAGCCCATGTTTATTTAAGAGGAAACTCAGAAAGAGTGATCGGCGAGGTTGTGGAAAAAGCTGGAACGCGAGATAAAATCCTTATTGCCACTAAGATGCGCTTTGCGAAAGACCATGAAAAACAGACTTTCAGTACAGAAAGAGATCCTAAAGCAACTCCTGAAACCCTCAATGAACAACTTGAAATCAGTCTTAAAAGGCTCAGGACAGAGTATGTGGATATCCTCTATCTCCACAGCTGTGACAATCCTGGAATGGTCACATTCGAGCCTTTAATGGACGCATTTGTCAATGTCAAGAAGAAGGGAAAAACTCGATTTATCGGTATCTCTACTCATACCAATGAACCGGAAAATATCCGGGCTGCTGTGGATGCCAAAATATATGATGTGGTCCTCACGACCTATAACTTTGCTCAAGACCACAGGGAAGAAGTTAAAAAAGCGATCCATTATGCTGCTAGTCACGGCGTGGGAGTCATCGCCATGAAAACACAGGGAGGCCGGCGTCTTCAGGAACGAGGAGAAATTGAAGTCAATCACAAGGCGGCACTGAAATGGGTTCTAGATAATAAAAACGTCTGCACCACCATTCCCGGGATGACTACATTTGATCAGCTGGAAATGAATTTAAGTGTGATGAACAACCTAGCTCTCTCAACAAAAGAAAAGCAGGAATTGGAAATCGCTTCAAATTTACAAGGGAAACTTTTTTGTCAGAACTGCAGAGACTGTATTGAAACATGCCCCCACAAAGTAGAAATACCTGACCTTATGAGAGCCTATATGTATGCTCGAGGTTACGGAAACTACATCCAAGCCAGAGATACTCTTGCAGAATTACCAGATCATTATGGCCTGAGTGAATGCATAAGCTGCAGCCGATGCACGGCTTCATGCCAAAAAGGGATCAACATCAGCAGCCGAATCAACTCCCTTATTCAAGATAAACTTTACCAGCTTTAAAAAAAATCAAAGGCAGACTTTCCAAGCGCTTCAAGACCATTGCCTTCACGGCGACCATCATGCTCTGTGGATAGATCCTAAAGACTCCAACCATCTAGTCAATGGGAACAATGGGGGGATCAATCCTTCCTATGACGGAGAGAGAACCTGGAGAGATATTGAAAATCTTCCCGTGGTGCATTTCTACAATGTTTATATAACCCTAAACAGAGGAGAAAAATGGCATGTTTTAGCCTGGATTATTCACGAGTTAAGATTGCTGCAGATGAGAGGAACAAGGCCTAAAGGTGCGGTCTTTCACCAAGGAAGGGTTAATTGTGAAGAGTGAATGGTAAATAGAAAGGAAAATGAAGATAAAAATATACAATTCACCATTCACCATTTTCAATCTACTGCTTTCTAAGAAAAGCTTGCAGATCGCTCGAAATGAAATAATCATGGATAGTTCGCCATTTTTTTATGAATAAGTCAGGTTAGGAAATGGCTGGAGGAAATTAAAAGATTTTTTGACTATCTTCCAAACTATAGGACTTTTCATCGACTAAATTAATACCAAGAATTTATTGAAAAGAGAACAATGAATATCATCACGGAACTTAATCCAATTATCAATTCATTAAATGAATCTGATAAGCTCGATACTATAAGAAAGATCCTCGAAGTCCAGCAGAGAATAAACGATCTTATAGACGAAAATCAGTGGCTTAAAAAAGAAAAAGATAAATTGTACAGGAAACTGGAAGTTTGGAATCTGCTTAAGTTTGAAGATGATGCCTACTGGCTTAAAGACATGAAAGATGGTTTGCAGGGACCCTACTGCCCAAAATGTTATGGAATTGAGGGGAAACTCGTCCCTTTGGTTAAAAATGGGGAGCAATGCCCCAATTGTGGATACACCCGAAGAAAAATCAGATTATAGTTTCTCTCAATAAAAAAATAAAAATACAAACAGAAAAAATGTTCAAGACATTGTTCTTGGAAAAGCCCTGCATATCTCTGAAAATAAATTAATCATGAAAATATCGCCATTTTTTTTATGAATAGGTCAGGTTAGTATTTATTTCTTGTTTTTGATTAATTATAATAATGAAGGTAGATATCTAAAATTTCTATAAAAAATAGTAAATAGGTATTGTGTACCTGTTTTCTAAGGAGAATCATGAAATTATTGGGAATCAACGGAAGTCCCAGAATAGGCGGGAATACGGATGTTCTTCTAGATAAGTCTTTAGAGGCGGTTATGAACAGCGGCTGGGAAACAGAAAAGATTATCCTGAATCAACTGGATATCAAGGCTCCCCAGGAAGAAGAATACAACATCGTCAATGAAGAAGGACTCTCTCCTATTAATGATGATATGCAGATTATTTATAAAAAAGTCAAAGAATGTGACGCTCTTATCATCGCTTCCCCAATTTTTTTCGGAAGCTTATCAGCCCAGACAAAAATCATGATTGATCGCTTCCAGTGTGTATGGCTCTCTAAGAATAGACTAAAAAAAGATATTTTCACGACAAAAAAAGCAGGTGGATTCATATGCACTTCCGCATCCCATAGAAAAGATTTTTTTCAAAACTCCAAGTCTATTATTAAAAATTTATTCCAGGTCATAAAAATCCAATATAATGGGGAACTTTTCTGTCCCGGGCTGGAAGAAAAAGGAGAAGTGAAAAGATATCCTGATTTTTTAAAAAGTGCCTATGACCTAGGGATAAAAATGATTCAGATTATATAGGGAGGGAAAATGAAAAATATAATCTTACTCTCAACCCTTTTGACATTGATTTTCGCCTCTCTCTGCGCCTCCCCTTCTTTAGCCACATCCGACGACATCAAAGTCACCATGATAAATGTCACTCCCTTTGCCTTCTGCAGTTTGACGCACAAAGGCCCTTACTCGGATATGGGAGCCGTCATTACAGAACTAATCAACCACATGCAGAACCAGAATATCACTCCCCAAGGCCCACCTATTTCCTTATACCCCAACATGCCTGAAGAAACCCAGGAAGCAGATCTGGAGTGGGAAGTTGGATTTCCCATCACCCCACATTCTGAACCACAGGCGCCGCTACAGAAAAAAATATGGGATTTCCCCCTTGTAGCTCAAGCCGTTCACATTGGAGATTATAAGACCATTGGAGACACCTTACTGGAAATGCTGGACTGGATAGAAGCACACGGATATGTGCAGGATGGCCCGATTCTGGGTAAATACCTCAACATGCCTTCTCCTGACATACCACCTGACAAACTGAGAACTGAAATCTGGATACCCTGCAAAGAAGACTAAGCGCCGTCCAAAATTACAGATTTGACTCAAATTTAATATTGATATATACCATACTTTTATAAATTTATAACCCAAAACGAAAAGGAGCTCATAGATGGAAAAAACACTAGGTATCATCAAACCCGATGCTGTGAAAAAGAAATTAATAGGCCTCATCATCAAACGTATTGAAGAGGAAGGATTTGAAATAAACGAATTGAAGATGGTTCATCTCAATAAAGAAGAAGCGAAAGGTTTTTATGCCGTGCATAAGGACAAACCATTCTATGAGAGCCTGACTGACTTTATGTCTTCAGGTAAGATTGTGCTTCTAGTCCTGGAAAGAGAAAACGCCGTCAAAAAATGGCGAAAGGTCATGGGTGTGACGGATCCGGCTCTGGCTGAGACGGGAACCATCCGCCATCAATACGGATTCTCCATAGAAAGAAATGCCGTTCACGGTTCTGATTCCCTTGAAACAGCTGAATGGGAGATCAATTATTTTTTCAAAGAATAACCAAAAAGAGGTGTGAAGAACATGACCCTCATTTTTATTGGATACTTAGCGCTCACGCTCGGACTGGGTCTGTGGCAGTCAAGCAAAACAAAAACTCAATCCGATTTTGTGCTGGGAAGTTCCCTGCTCCCTGGCTGGATGCTGGCTCTTTCGGAAAGAGCCACGGGGGAGTCAGCCTGGCTTCTTTTGGGGCTCACTGGATTTGTCTATGCCACGGGACTCTCTGGAATATGGACCTGTGTGGGGTGCCTACTGGGGATCAGCACAGCCTGGATTGTTCTTGCCCGAAAATTCCGCCAAGAAGCTAAAAAATATAACGCCATGACCATGCCTGAATATTTTTCCTCTAAATTCAGACAAAAAGCCAACCTTATCCGCGTTCTCTCAACAATCATCATTGTATTCTTTTTTGTTTTTTATGTGGGGGCTCAATTTGCCGGAGCAGGAAAGACTATTTTTAAAACATTCGGGCTGGACCCCTCATGGGGAATGGTCATCGCAGCGGCAGTCATCCTTATCTATGCCACAGCAGGCGGATTCATCAGTGTGGTGGCTGTAGATACTCTCCAGTCCCTACTCATGATCACTACCCTGGTCGTCACCCCTATTATCATGCTGGTGCTGGTGTTTCAGGAGCCCATCAGCATTGGAGAAACGCTCAGACAATCCGGAGGAGGAAGAATCTCTCTCACTGGGGGACTGACTGGATTTGGAGCCGGACTTTTAATTTTCAACAACATCGCCTGGTTTTTCGGCTACCTGGGGGGTCAGCCCCAGCTCAATGCTCGGTTCATGGGAATGAGAGATGACCGGAATGTGAAAATTGGACGCAATATTGCTGTAGGGTGGACAGCGCTTGCCTATACAGGAGTGGTGATCATCGGATTGAGTGCCGTGGTTCTGTTTGGACCCAATGCTGTTAAAGATCCTGAAATGATCCTGCCTCATGTGCTTACAAATCTTTTCCCTGACTGGCTGGCCGCTATTCTCCTAGCAGGTGCGGTTGCAGCCATGATCTCCACAGCCCAGAGCATGCTGCTTGTCGCCTCATCCTCGATAAGCCAGGATGTCTACAACGGAATTATCAAAAAAGGGAACGCAGAAGACAGAAAACTGCTCCTCCTCTCCAGGTCAGCCACCCTTGCAATAGGACTCTTAGGGCTGGTCCTGGCTTTGACCACATCCGAGCTCATTTACTACATTGTCAGCTATGCCTGGGCTGGAATTGGGTGTTCTTTTGCTCCGGCTATTCTCCTTTCTTTTTACTGGGACCGGTTCAGCTCCAAAGGAGTGGTCACAGCGCTCAGCGCCGGGCTTATCACCACCATTGTCTGGATTGTCACCGGTTTAGACAATGTGGTGACAGCAAGAGCTGTCACCTTTATTTCAGCCATAGGGCTTGCTGTTTTAGTCACGATTTTATCAAAAAAAAGATAGAAACTCATTCCAAAACTTAAAGGCTGGATGGGAAGGGGTGATAAAGCCCTTCTCACCCCCAAAAAAATAAAAAAAATAAATTTTTTATCAATTATTTTAAATGTTTTACGACTCAATATATAGAATAGTTGGTATGATTTCATACCATATGAGGTGCTTTTTTAACTTAAGTTGCTGTTTATAAAGGAGTTAAGTTAATTTACGGCTTGACAAAAAATAAAAAAAAGTTTAGCTTACAAAAGGTGCCTTGGATAAAAAAATGACGGGAATAATTCTTCTTTTTAGGGGCGGTTGATTAGTCTTTTCTCTATTTCTCTCATCTTTATTCAAGGGCCTAATTTTAAGGAGGCACATTATGTTTAAAAAAACACTGTTTAAGGTGGTCAGCCTATTGGTGATCTTTTCAGTTTTGGCTTTGTCCTTCCCAACCGCGGCTAATGCCATTCAGAACAACAAGAAATTCACTTTTTCGAAATTCATTCAGCAGCCTGTTGATTTCTTCATCTCTCTTTTCCCATTTCTTCAGACAAACACCCCCCATCAAACCGATCCATACGATCAATCTGAACAGAACACAGACAACAACCAAGTCCAGAAAACCGGTGATATTGATATAGATAGGCCAAGCAGAGACGGATAAACTCACTATCTAAAAAAAATAAAATATTTTTTATCAAAAATAAAGGTCTGATTTTTAAGAAATTTAATTTTTACATCACCTAAAAGGGTGATCTATTTGAGGAATATAACCCCCTCTCAATCATCTTTAAAGGGGATTGACCCTGCTTTAGAGTCTTAACTATAATATTTCTGCTAAGACTTAAAACTAAAATGGGCTTCTTTAAAAAGATTTCTTTTCTCTGCATCACCGCTTTACTCATTTTGACTGATTTGCATCCTCTAAATTATACTGAGCCCAAACCAGGAATCCTTTATTCAGAATACTTTTCATTGGGAGAAAAAGCACAAATCAGCGGTGATTTTGATAAATCTCTTGAGCTTTTTAAAAAATCCTTAACCATTGCCCAAAACCTAAAATGCTCAAAAAAAGAGCTCGACTCTTTAGAAAAGCTTGCCCTCCTCCACTGGAACCAGGGAGAATATGAGAAATCCACCCATGAGTACAAGAAGGCCCTCTCTTTAGCTGAAAAAAATAAGGACCCCGTCAAACAAAACCATTTGGAAATCATCCTTGCCCTCCACAATCTCTATTCTGAGGGTATCAAACAGCAGGAATCAGGCTCTTTTCAAAAATCGATTGAAACTTTAGAAAAAGCGGCTTCACTATCCAGAGAACACGCACTGAAGGAACATGAACTCAAATGCCTGCGGTATTTAAGCTTATCATACTATGATACAAACAACTTTTTACAATTTAAAAAGCTTAATGAACAGGCTCTGAAAATCGCTAAAAAGCTCAATCATAAAAAAGAAATCGGGAGATGCTCCAACAACATCGGCATCTATCATCGAAAAAATAAAAATTATTCTCAAGCCCTGCTCTATCTTGAAGAATCCCTGAATATTGCCAAAGAATTCAACAATCAAATCGAGACAGCCAACTGTGCCAACAACATCGGGATCATCTACAAAAACCTTGGAAACTATGAAAAAGCCCTGGACTATTTTAATCTGGCTTTTGAAATCGACCGTAAGTTAGGGGACAAACTTTACATTGCCGTGGATCTGAACGGAATCGGTACGGTTTATAGAAACATGGGATTTATTTCAAAAGAAAAGATATATTTTGAAAAAGCGCTTAAAAATTACAATGAATGCATGGATCTTTTCAGAAAAATAGAAGATCTGAAAAATGAAGTCGCTGTCCTCAACAACATCGGATCTGTCTATTCAGACCTTCATGAATATTTTGGGGAAGAAGACCATTTCCAGCAGGCGCTTTTTACCTTTAAGGAGGCGCTGAAAAAAGCAGAAATACTTAAAGACTCTGAATCCAGAGGGATTATTCTCAATAATCTGGGAATCATCCACTCCAACCAGGGAAACTATGATAAATCCACCCGATACTTTCAAAAAGCCATTGATCTGGGATTGAAAATAGAAGGAGGAAAATTTCTCTGGGAGGCTTATCTGGAATTAGCCCAGGTTTATAGAAAGCAAAACCGGATTAAAGAAGCTGAAAAATATTTTAACCGCTCCATATCCATTATCGAAGATATCCGCTCCAGTATAAAATTGGAAGAACTGAAAGCCAGCTATCTCGGTTCAAACAAGCGCATGGAAGCCTATCACGGCCTCATCCACATTCTTTTTTCTTTAGATAACCATGAACCCGGAAAAAATCACGACCAAAAGGCATTTGATTTTCTGGAACGGGCCAAAGCCAGGGCTTTCTTAGACAGGCTCGAACTTTCCCAGGTCAATATATCCCAGTACATTGACTTTAAACTCCAGAACCAGGAAAAAAAGATCATGAAAGATATCTCCCGTATCTACCAGAAATTTCTCGACTCTGAACTCACTTCTCAGGAAAGCCTGAACCTGCACGAAGAATTAAAGCAGAAAGAAAATGATTGGGAAGCCTTAAAAAGAAAAATCAGGAATACAAATCCGGCTTATGCCAATCTCAGATATCCGGAAATCATCTCCTTAGAAAAGGCCCAGAAAATGCTGGATAAAAAAACAGCCTTCTTTGAATACTTGATAAGTGAGGAAAACTCCTATCTTTTTGTGGTCACCAAAGATAAACTGAATATTTTTTCTCTCCCTGAAAGAGAAAACATTCGAACTCTGACTTCCCAATACATCAAGAAAATATCAGATAAAGAAAATCCGGATTTTAAGGAAGGATA
Organism: uncultured Eubacteriales bacterium; assembly: GCA_964599635.1. GTDB lineage: Bacteria > Acidobacteriota > Aminicenantia > Aminicenantales > Aminicenantaceae > WJMT01. The sequence goes on from CAZRGM010000052.1 coordinate 84,417, forward strand.
CACACTCTATAAAAAACTTGTCTTTCCCGGCTTAAATTCAAACATAAAGAGAATCATCTTTATCCCTGATGATATTCTGAATTATCTGCCGTTTGAAGCTTTAATTACCAAACCAGACTCAAAAAAATGGCTGATCAGTGATTATCATGTGACTTATTCTCCTTCGATCTCGTCACTTCATGAAATCATCCAAAGGAAAAAAAATAACGGAGACCCCAGGCCTAAAGATCTTTTTGCCTTGGGTGACCCTTATTTCAAACCACTAAAAAATGGAAATAACGGAAACCAGATTTTGGGTCCTTATGATTTTCAGCGCTTGAAATACAGCGGCATGGAAATCGATCGCATCAGCAGCCTGTTCAAAGACGCAAAAAAAACAGTGCTCAAAAGAAACAAAGCCACGGAAGAGCTCTTAAAAAAGACCAGCCTGGATGACTATAAAATCATCCATTTGGCCACTCACAGCCTTATTGATGACCAGCGGCCTTTTCGTTCATCCATTATTCTGGCCTTAGATGATAACCCTCAGGAGGATGGATTTTTACAGACAAGAGAAATCTATAATATCAGTTTGAATTCAGACTTGGTGGTCCTCTCCGCCTGTGAAACCTGGCTGGGCCAGTTTATCAAAGGGGAAGGCATTGAAGGCATCAACCGATCCTTTTTTTATGCGGGTTCTTCAGCCGTTTTGATGAGTCTCTGGCAGGTGAATGACCAGGCCACCTATCAGATGATGGAGCGATTCTACACTCATCTGCGATCCTCAAAATCAATCATCCATTCTCTGCGAAAAACAAAACAGGAACTGATTGCTTCTGAGGCTCTCTCCCATCCCTATTATTGGGCAGGATTTATTCTGTCTGGACAAGCGGACCAGAAAGTATTCACTCATTCTACCATGAAATACATAGGAATAGGATCAGGACTGTTTCTCTTTTTAATCATTTCGCTTTTTGTGTATTCGAGAAATAAAAACTCAGACTAATTGAACCCAAAATCATCAATATTTTAAATTATGTTCCCAAATAATGAGAAAAAACTTAGAGGAAATGACTCTATATAAGTGAGAACATCATAGAATAAAAAATTGAATTGAATGAGATGGATACCCAAGATAAGAAAGATGATTTTGAAAACCTTGTGAAAAATTTCGCGGGGCTGATATACTTTCACATCAAAAAGTTCAACCTCAGCAACAATTCCTTGGATTATGAAGATATTTCACAGGATGTTATTCTGAAATTATGGAAAGTCATAAAAAATGAGAAAAAAATAAAGCACCATTCGTCTTATATTAAGAAAGTTGTGAATTCTACGATTATAGATTATCTGAGAAAATCAAGGAGACAAAAAAAGGCGATTTCTTTCAAAATGCAGGAGAAGATAGCTGAGAATAGAATCCCTTTCAATAAAGGGAATGACCCCAAAAACAATTTAAAAAAGATGATCTATGAGGCCGTTGAAAATCTTATAGAATCCCGAAAAAAAGTAATCAAATTATATTTACTGGACCTATCCATAGAGGAAATATCAATTTTGCTCGACTGGACAGAAAATAAAACCAGGAATCTTCTTTACAGAGGACTTTCTGATTTGAAAAATAATTTAAAAGAAAACGGAATCGAATATGAAGATCAGTCATAGCGAACTGAAAACAATCTACTCTAAGTCCATAGAAGGAAAAAGAGGGGACCCAAGAAAAAACTGTCCTTCTCTAGTCGAGCTGATCCATCTAGTCCGGTCAGAATTATCAACGTCTCAGAAAAACCGACTTTTAAATCACATCCAGGAATGCTCTTTTTGCAGTAGGGAAGTTAAGATAATTCTTGAGATCGTCAAGGCAGAAAAAGAATTCATTCAAAAAATTAACGAATTATCAGAGAACAGAAATCCAGGGAAAAAGCAAAGAAGACTGCTTTTCATTCCCATTAATTTATCTCAAAAATTCATCACCGCATCCGCTGTCAGTGCGCTTCTTCTCTTCCTGATTTCATTTTCATTGTTTAAAGCCTTTGATGCCCATCCATATAGGGGAAATGATAAGGCGGTCCTAAAAATCATCAAACCTAAAAAAAAGGTAACCCTCTATGAAAATGTGATAAATTTCAAATGGAATGAAGTTCCTGGAACTGAATTTTATAAGGTTATTCTTTTCAATGACAGTCTTTATCCAATTTGGGAAAGTCAAAAATTAAGTCAAAACAGTGTCAAGCTGCCTCCAGAAGTCTATGAAAAGTTGACTCATAAAGCGACCTATTTTCTCTGGGTGACAAGCACCACCAAAAACAGGGAAAAAATTGAATCGCAGCTTAAGGAATTTAAAGTTTTTGTCAAACAGCCTAAAAATTGATACCCCTCGAAAATTCTCCGTTTAAAACAAAGGGGGCCCAATAGAAAGGATTAGAATGTTTTTTACTCTGAATAAACTCAATTTTCGCAAGCTGTAAAGAATGAGATCTGCTTTTTCCTGAGGCTAAATATTTATAAAATAAATTCATAAATACCGCAGCCTGTTTATCTTTAACTCTCCATAAAGTGGATAGAACGGATTCACTTCCTCGGTAAAAAAACACCCGGGGAAGTCCCAGCACTCCTTCTCCTCTTTTTAGGGTGCCTCTTCCGGTTTGACACGCGGAAAGCACCACCAACTGGGGGTTCATGTCAAGATTGTAGATTTCCCTGACCTGAAGAAACCCATCCTCATCTTTTCTCTGGGTCATGGATAATACCAAGGAGGAACGAAAAGGATGACCTTCATCTATAAAGCCATGACATGAAAAGTGAATGATTTTATAATCAGAAAGCTGAATTCTCTTCAAGGTTTCCTCTGAAGCATCTTCATTCAAAAAAATATCTCTTTTTTCTTTTTTGAAAAATCTAGAAATGGATTTGATTTCCTTCTTGCTGTAAGGAAGGGAATAAAATTTAAAGCCCTGATTCTCGTAGAGCTGCATCAGGATATCCGAGGGACTGCATCGACTCTCCATTTTTTCTTTTATAAGAGGATTCCCTAAGGCAAAAAAATCTTTTTGATAAATATCTCTTTTTTCACCCAGAGATAAATAAATGAGCGCATCACAAGAGGGCATATAAGAAACTCTATATTTTGAAACCAGATACTCATTTTTTTGTTCCGGCACCACTAAGGTTTCAAACGGAAGATAATAAAGGACTCCGCTAGGAATGATGATGATATTCTTAAAAGAATCTGGTTTTAAACTGCTGAGAGGGTAAAGAAGTTCTTTATAAATCCGCTGGGATGCGGCTTTTCCCTTAAATTTTCCTTCAGGCGGACTTCTCAACATCTTTAGGTATCCCTGAATGGATCTCATGATTGATTTTTCTGAGGGAAGAGGAAAGACTCTGAGTTCCTTCTCTGTTACTCTGAATAAATAGGACTTTTTTTCTCCTAAAAAATATTCAAAAATCACGGCATCCCGATTTTTCAGATAGGACTGGACCTCCTCATTCATATAAAAAACAGCCGGAACTTTCTTCTGAGTGCTGTTGATCTCAACATATCTTTGGTTTAAATGATTAATGTGATCCTCTTCGGTCAGATGAATTTGATTATTTATGACTTCCTTATAAGAAACTCCTGTGTTTGCCAGATTTTCTAATAAAACCCGTGCCTTAGCTCTTTCAGCCACATAAAACATTTTCTCCCCATATCCATGGTTGGGCTGCTTCTCATAAAGATCAAATAATAAATCCATCAGGCGCTCATAAACCTTTAATTTTCTTTGAAGGAAGCTGGCATTATGAAGGTCTAAAACGATTCTATCCTTCACCGTTTCAATGGATTTAATGGACTCTAAATAATTCTCAATGGCCTCCGGGAAGTTTTTTCCCCGCTCTTTGACTTGGGCCAATCCGAAATAAACTTCCCACAGGGTATCGTAATCCTCATCTTTTACGGCGCGTTCAAGGGCTTGTTGAAAAAAACTCTCTGCCTGCCCATAGTGTTCGGTATTTAAATACACATAACCCATATTATTCAAAATCATACTCACTGATTTACCAACCCCGATCTCATTGGCTTTGTTTAAACTTCGCTGAAGAAAAGACAGCGCTTCTGAAAATTTATCCATCTCAATGTATGCGCTTCCAATGTTATTGAGGCTGCTCACTTCAATCCTCTCATGATAATTCTCTCCACTCCAAAAAAGGCTTTTTTTAAAGTAGTCGACGGCTTTGGACATCAGTTCTTTGTTGTTTTCCTGTTCTGCTTTTAATTTATAGACAACTCCAATATTCATATAATCAATGGGAAAATACTCATATTCTGCGGTCTTTTTGTCTATCTCCAGTGCCTTTTCCAAATAATCCAGGGCTTTATCATAGTATCCAAAATTTTTATATAAAAGTCCCATATTATGCAAAATATTGGACTCATCTTTTTGATTTCCCAAATCTCTGGATATATCTAAAGCCTGATGGTAGACACTCAAAGCTTTTGAATATTCAAACGCCTTAAAATAATAAACACCTATATTGTTCAAACATCTGACAATCTCTTCCCGGTGATTCATTTTTTCTGCAATCCCGAGAGATAATTTATTGAAATGATAAAAATGGCTGAGGTCATTCTTATCCCAATAAGTGATGCTGATTTGACGTAAAATTTTCTGCTTAAACTCACTTCTTGAAACTTTATCGGCTGCCTCCACCGCTTTCTGGAAAGCAATCAAGGATTTCTCAAAATCTCTATCCTCTCTCAATTCAATGCCCCGTTTATAAAGATCAATAATTTCCACCACTTTCTTCAGCTCAATCTGACTTTGCAGGATATTTCTTTTCACAGTCATCTCTAATAATTGAGAATACTCCGTGTAGGAATCTTCGATCTTACCTAGGTTCCAATAACAAAGCCCCTTGTAAAATCTGCACTCCATAGACTTGCTCTCCTGACTCTTATGTCGAGCGATCAGGGAAGCCGTTTGAAAGGCCTTAACCGCCTCTTTATATCTCCCGTTCCTGTAAAAATCTTGAGCTCTCCAAAAAACAAAATCAAACCAGTTTTGCTGGGTCATGTTTTTATAATAAGGAGTGAATAGAATTTTTGGATAAGATTCACATAGGAAGATTAGAGAAAAAAACAATAACAAAAAAAAGATTCCCTTTCTAAAATATCCCATAATGACATTAAATCTATTATGAATCATTTTGTCATGTCAAGTTTTCTGCTTTAAAAAAAATTGAAAAAATTTCAAAAAACTATATCAATTCACTATTGAATGTGTTAGAATATTATTGATTCATGTTTTGCTGGCTGGACATGGATTCCCCTCTTATTACCCCCTTTTGCTTATATTCCCCTTACAGCCAGCACCCTATTCACTAAAGGAGACACTCAGCAATAGTCCTTTCTTTCCCTCTTTCTTAGGCGATATATAAGACGCAGCCTATCTTTAGATTTCTCACGAAGAATTTAAAAATTAACACGTCATCCTACTTTTATTACTTCAGCGAAGAGATAATCAAAAAATTCAGGGAAGAAATTGATTTTTTCTCTTCCATAAAATAACATGAGAAATGATGCTTTGCTAAGGAGCCATAAAATGAGAAAACGAGTTTCACTATTTTGTTTCTTGCTCCTGGCTTTTTCATTTTTATGGGGGAATGAGAAGCCCCGGGTCAGAGAGGCCGGAATCGAAGTGGGCATCCTCAAGCCAGGTCCATGGAATGCCATTACGGATGTTAAAGGAATCCAAGTGGGACACACCACTCTGATAAAGGGAGAGAATATAAGGACTGGTGTTACGGTGATTCTGCCTCATGGAGGTAACATATTCCAGAACAAAGTACCAGCGGCCGTGTATGCCGCCAATGGATTCGGCAAAATCACCGGATTTACTCAGATCGAGGAGCTGGGTTCTCTGGAAACACCCATCGTACTCACCAACACACTGAGTGTTCCTACGGCTGCCGACGCTGTGATCGACTATGTTCTTTCTTTTCCTGGAAACGAGAGAGTGGGTTCTGTAAACCCGGTCGTTGGAGAGACCAATGACGGATACCTTAATGATATACGGGGAAGGCATGTGGAAAAAAAGCATGTGCTGAGCGCCATTAAAAAGGCACATTCTGGTCCGGTAAAAGAAGGATGCGTGGGAGCTGGCACAGGGACTACCTGCTTCGGTTTTAAGGGAGGCATTGGGACTTCATCTCGAAAACTGCCCTCTGAATTGGGTGGATACACGGTGGGCGTTCTGGTGCAGACCAATCATGGAGGAGTGCTGAATATAAACGGCTTTCCTGCAGGCAAGGTTCTGGGAAACTATTCATACAGCCGGTTTGTGGAATCTGAGGAGGAAGGGTCATGCATGGTGGTTGTGGCCACAGATGCTCCTCTTTTAGAGCGGAATCTCAAAAGGCTTGCCAAAAGAGCTCTCCTCGGTATAGCGCGCACAGGTGGATTTTATTCGAACGGAAGCGGAGACTATGCGGTTGCTTTTTCAACTTCTGAAAAGGTGAGGATTACCTTTCAGCCAGAAATAAACCTTGAAAGATACGAAGTGCTACCTAACCGACTGATGTCTCCTCTCTTTTTAGCAGCCGCAGAAGCCTGCGAGGAAGCCATCCTGAACTCCCTCTTTAAGGCAGAAACCATGAAAGGCAAAGACGGACACCTACAAAAAGAACTCCCTGTGGAAAAAGTATTAAAGATGATGAGAAATTATCGCTTTTTTGACTGACACTTATATTACCTGAATTATTCAGGTTAATTATGGAAAAAACCGACTTTTTTTAGATTTTTTTAATTTTTATATTGATAGTATATATTTTGAAGTATAAAATTGAATTTAGGATATGGGAACCAATCACAGAACAAAAAAACAGCTTTTAAAAGAAATAGAAAACTTATACCAGAAAATCTCAGAACTTGAAAAAGCAGTATCCAAAAGCAAACGGGGAAAAAACGAACTGAAAGAAAGAGAAGTTCTCGAATCCATTCAGGAAGGTGTTATTGTCCTCAATTCCAATTTTAAATTCACCTATTGGAATAAAGGAATGGAACAAATATCAAATATTCGAAGGGAAGAGATATTAGGGAAAGTACCCTGGGAGATATTCCCATTTTTGAAAGGGGATATCGAAGATGCCATGAGAAAAGCGATAAAAGGAAAAGAGTCTCGAGAAATTGAATTGAAATACACTCTTTCGAATGGGAAAAAAGTTTGGACAACAGAAAACTATTTCCCCCTTAAAGATACCGACGATAACATTATTGGGGTGGTTGGTATCGTTGAAGACATCACCCAGCGAAAAAGGGCTGAAGAATCCCTTCGGGAAAGTGAGGAAAGATTTAGACTTGCGGTCAGTCAAGCTCCGTTTCCGATTATGATACATGCTGAAAATGGAGAAGTTATTTTAATAAACGAAGTTTGGTCTGAAATCACAGAATACCAAAAAGAAGATTTGCCAACTATTGAAGAATGGACCAGAAAAGCATATGGAAAAAAGAAAGGAATCATTAAAAAAGATATTGACAGCCTTTACGCCAAAAAAAAGAGAGTTGATGAAGGAGACTACACGATTAAAACGAAATCTGGAAAAGAACGAATATGGGAGTTCAGCTCCACACCTCTTGGTAAAATGTCTAACGGACGCCGATTAGTCATAAGCATGGCTCATGACCATACCGAACGTCAAAAAGCAGAGGAAAAAATAAAAAAATCTTTATATGAAAAAGAAATTCTTTTAAAAGAAATCCATCATCGAGTCAAAAACAACATGCAAGTCATATCCAGCCTCATTAATATTCAAGCAAATCGAATAAAAGATAAGAAAATAAGGGAAACATTTCAGGCCGCGCAGAATCGAGTTATGTCTATGGCCCTGGTTCACGAAAAACTGTATCAATCAGAAAATTTGGCTGAAATCGACTTCAAGAATTATATCGAACGGATGTCCCTACATCTAATGAGCACCTATCGGGAACTTTCAAAAAAGATTAAATTGAAAACAGAATTGGAAAACATATTTCTTGATATAACCAAGGCTGTTCCTCTCGGTCTTATAACCAACGAACTGTTAACAAACTCTTTACAACACGCTTTCCCCAAAAAGAAAAAAGGTGAAATAAAAATAAAGTTTAATAAAAAAGAGAAAACTTATTGTCTGTCTATAAGGGACAGTGGTATTGGATTCCCTAAAGATCTAGATTTCAGAAAAGCTGAATCCATGGGGATGGATTTAGTTAATTCTTTGGTCACTCAAATAAACGGCAAGATTGAACTTTTAAGGGATAAAGGCACCCTCTTTAAAGTTACCTTTAAAGAATAAAAAAATAGTTTCCTTTCATAATCCCCTTTTCATTTCACGGAAACTCAGGTATATTTGCGAACATATATAAACCTGGATTATAAATTTAAATCAAAATGATAACATTCAGAAACAAAGATCATGGTTCATGATAAAGATATAACCAAGGGTGTAAGAATCCTTTTGGGTGATCCCAAAAAAGCCATCCTGAAACTCTCGGCTCCTATGATGCTGGCCATGCTGCTTCAGGCCCTATACAACATAGCGGATGGTATCTGGGTAGCAGGTCTGGGAGCAGATCAGTTAGCGGCCGTGGGGCTCTTTTTCCCTTTTTTTATGATCATTATCGCCTTGGGAGCTGGAATCGGTGTGGGGGGAAGTTCAGCGGTTTCTCGAAGAATCGGGGAGCGAAATAAAAAGGCTGCTGAAAACACTGCCGCTCATACCATCATTTTTGCCATCGGACTTTCATTGATCATAAGCCTCTCAGCTCTTCCTTTTACCGGGAGTCTTTTCCGTTCTTTATCTGGAAACGGAGAAGTGGGACGCATGGCTGCCAATTATGCCCGGGTGCTTTTTGCCGGCACCTTTATCCTTGTTTTCTCACACATTGCTAATGCGCTCCTCAGGGGAGAAGGGGCTGCTAAGAAAGCCATGTATGGATTAGCTCTTGGGTCATGCTTGAATATTGTTCTGGACCCCTTATTCATCTACGGATTTAAACTTGGCGTGGTAGGGGCTGCCTGGGCTACCCTGATCTCCATTGCTGTATCTGCGGTCTTGTTCTTTTATTGGCTTTTTATCCAAAAAAAGACTTACCTACGTATTACCTTTCATGACTTTATGTTCAATATGGGCATCCTGAGAGAGATTCTTTCTGTGGGTTTTCCTTCTTCTCTAGCTCAGATTTCCATGTCTGCAGCTATAATTGTATTAAATTCAGTTGTGATTGAAGCCGGGGGAACAGACGGGGTGGCTGTTTTCACCAGCGGATGGCGCATCGTCATGCTGGGAACTATCCCTCTTGTTGGGATGGCCACAGGTGTGGTCTCAGTGACTGGGGCTGCCTTTGGGGCCAAAAACAAACAAAAATTGAAGACAGCTTTTCTTTATGCCGTTAAAATCGGAGTGCTTATTGAGCTCACAGTTGGCGTTTTGGTGGCTTTGTTTGCTGCCCCGGTCAGCTATATATTCAGCTACTCCAAGGAAGCTTCCCATATACAAAATGATCTGATTAAATTTCTTAGAATCACAGCCATATTTTACCCGGCGGTTCCTCTAGGCATGCTCACCTCTGCCATGTTCCGGGGCATTGGAAAAGGAACTCGATCTCTGATTGTGACTCTTTTGCGCACCATTATCCTGCAGCTCCCTGCATGCTATCTTTTGGGAATTACTTTTGGATTGGGGCTCAACGGTGTATGGATGGGAATCGTTATTGGTAATGTGGCTGCAGTTGGAATTACTTTTTACTGGGGAAATTACACGGTCGAACATGTGATCAAATAAAAAATGGGAGCGCCTCTTTCAAGAACCGCCCCCATTTTTTTCGTTTTTAACTTATTTGGCTTTTCTCAGCAGGATGTCCCCTTCGTTGTTATTAAAAACATAAACCGGACCGCCTCCGTTGATTTTTGCGTAGATGTACCTGTTGAAAGATAAATCATAATAATCTCCTAAATCTCCGGTAATTACATTTCCTGAGTGTATAGCCCTGGCAGCAATTTTTTCTTTAAGTTCATCCGCGTCTTTTTTATCTACAACAACTTCTGGTGGATTGGGAGGAGTTGGTGGAGTGACATAAAACCAGGTCCTTAAATTTTCTTTCTGGAGATTTTTCAGCTTATCCGAATTAAAATCAAATCCTTCGTCCGGATTTTGAACAATCTGAAGGTCAAAATCCGTGTAAACCTCCCCCCGATATGACTTCATCTTGAGGTTGGCTTTGGTGTTAGAAGGAAGGGTCACATCAACATCCCCTCTCCAGGAAGTGAATGACATAGGAAGGTCGGGTGGTACCTTCTTGAAAACAGCTTTGATCTCACCATCAAAAGTGTGAGCCACGACCGCATTACTGATTCCGGTTAAATTGATGTTTCCTTGGTGATTGCTGACCTCAATTTCACCATTCACGTTTTCAACACTCACATCTCCGTTTTGATGAGCGCTGATACTCAAAGAAGTGAAAGAGGGCACTCGGATGGTCAGGTCCACGGTCTGCTTGAAAGAGCTCACACTGATCCGCATCACATTCTCATCCTCCATGACTCTGAGTCCGGTGGTGTCAACCTGGACCAATTTCAATCCTTTGGCTTTTTCGTTTCTTTTAATCTCTTCTTCTTGGTCCAATTTCTCTCTAACCCTGGCTTCCACCATGACTTCTTTCCCGTCATAGCCTGTAACCGTGATGCTGCCGTGCTGCACTCCCACTTTGACCAGCCCTGGTTCATTGGGGTTGGAAAACGGGACTGTAGCTTTATCTGCGGCTGTTTCTTGGGCATAAAGAAAACCGCCCATCAAGAGGATAACAAGAGGAATCCCTATAAATTGAATGTTTTTTTTGATTGATTTATTCATTTTTTTCTCCTTTGCTTTCTTTTTTATCTATGGTTAATCCCTTTTTTCACAGAATTTTACCCCTCTAAAAACTCAGCTTCTGTATGCCCTGTTCGGCCCGGTCTTTGATTTCAGGATTGAGATCCTCTGAATCCAGAAGACTTTTCAAAGCATCCACGGCTTTTCTTTCCCGAATGCTCACCATGAGATCAATGAGGGATGACGGTCCATACATTTCCAATGACCAATCCCAAAACAAGCATTCCCAGTGTCAGAGCGAACTGAAAAGCCGGCTTAACGGGCCACAGATTCTTGAGACGGGGAAAAAGGCTCTGTTTATCACCTCTTTTTTCTGATCCAGCTTTTTGTATTGATCCAGCAAAGTGTAAAACCGGGTGCGAAGTTGAGGGCTGGGACGTTCTTCTTTGAGCACTCCTAATTCTGTCCAGACCTGGGTTAAATATTCCAGCTCTCTGCGGCAGTGGTCACATTCAGCCACATGGGCCTGGATTTCTTCTCTTTCCTTTTTTGAAAGCTCATGGGTGAGATAATCCACAAATCTTCCCTGTATATTTTTACATGTCATGACGGAACACCTCCCTGCAGCTCAAAATATATTCTGCTTAGCTGCTTGACAGCCCTGTGGATATTGGCTTTTGTGGTCCCTTCTGTGCAACCAAAAAGCTCTGCGATCTCTTTATACTTCATATCCTGATAGCGGTTTAATATCAGGGCTTCTCTTTTCTTTAAGGGAAGCCGTGAAAGAGCTTCTTGAATAATTTCCCGATCCTGCTTCTGTTCAAAAACAAGCACAGGTGAATCCTCCTCGCTTCCCGGCTCATCAAACTGATCATCCAAGTCATAGTTGGGCTTGTTCTTTCGCAGATAATCCACATGAACATTCCGAGCGATCCGAAACATCCACACAGCGAATTTGCCTCTTCCTTCATAAGTGGATCGGTATTTGAGCATGCGTACAAACACATTCTGAACCAGATCCTCGCTCAAACTGTGAGAACCTGTAAGGCGAAGAAAAAAATTAAACACCTTCACACGATGCTTTTCAAATAAAATAGCCAGCTTTTCAACCTATCCATCTTTGACTTTTTCCATGACATCACTGTCTGATAAAGATTCCATTTGGTTTATCCTTTGTTCGGCTGTCACTTATATAGACTTTATTTTACAAAAAAAGTTACAAAAAAATTTGAAGTTTTTTCATGTTTACTTTTTGGAGGACACTCAGTATATTCATCAGAATCTTGCTTGAATCATTAAGGGAAAATGTTTATATCTTTTTAAGATAGGGAAGATTTTGGCATCGTCTTCGTCTAAAATATAGAAGGATTTTATTTCCATCTATAAAACCTGATTTATTCACGAGCAGAGGTAATATAGAGCTTAAAGAAATTCAGGTGTGGCTGAAGCAGCATTAAAGATTTAGCTTTCTGATGAGTTTTTTGAGGGAATCCGGCAGAGCCGAGCTCCGAGTATGTCTGCCCACGAACGGGGGGAGTTACGCAGGAGCCGAGAAAAACGAAGAAGAATGGCGTTAAAAATCTTTAGTAAGCACAAGTCCTATCTGAATTTCAGATCGGCTCGCCAGAAAGGTAAAAAAATGGCGATTAATATAGAAAATACAAACAAAAAAAGTGTTAAAGACGTTATTCCTGAAAAAACTGGTGTATCGCAGAAACGAAATTAATAATGAAGACATCGCCATTTTTTTACCTGACCTATTCATAAAAAAATGGAGGCTGTGATAAATATCATGGGAGGCTTTTTATATAAAACTTTGACCTTATGGCTTGCAGGATTCACTCTACTATCCCTTCTAGGATTCTCCTTAAATCAGGAGCTGGATGAAAAAGTCCGGTCTTTTCTTGAGAGTCACCGGTACAAGTGGCGGGACATGAATGTGCCTGAAGCAGACGGCCAGATCCTTTATGATACTATCATTGAGAACGGCTACACCAGAGCTCTGGAGATCGGAACCTCCACAGGACATTCAGGAATTTGGATCGCCTGGGCTCTCAGCAAGACAGGGGGCAAGCTCATCACCTTAGAAATCGATGAGAGACGCTACCAGGAAGCCCTGGATAATTTTAAGGAAGCCGGACTCTCAGATTATATTGATGCCTGGCTTGCAGACGCACACGATCTGGTTCCCAAACTGGAAGGGCCATTTGATTTTGTCTTTATTGATGCTGACAAGGATTGGTACACTAATTATGCCAAATCGGTGATCCCCAAGCTGGAAACAGGGGGCTGCATTGCAGCGCATAACGTGCACTCTCCAGGGAGAAGCCGCTGGGGGAGGCGCAGCGGAACCAACGAATACTATGAATTCATGCTGGAACAGGAAGAATTTGAAACCTCTCTTCTCTCTGAAAGCCAGGCAGGGATTTCTGTAAGCTATAAAAAGAAATAACCTCCATATAAATCTATAAAACAAGCTCTTTTTATGATAGTATTATCCATTCAATCCAATGAATGAAATATCTCATCCGCTTCCCGGCAAAAACGAGGAAGGGAAAATAGGCCCTGTTACAGCCACCTCCATTGTGGTGGCCAATATGATTGGAGCCGGCATTTTCACCACTTCCGGAATCATGGCAGGATATCTTCCCAGTTCCGGATGGATTTTGGTGTGCTGGCTTTTAGGAGGACTGATCGCCATATCCGGAGCGCTCTCGTATGCAGAGCTGGCGACCCGGATGCCCCAGATTGGCGGAGAGTATGTGTATCTCAAAAAGATCTATCACCCCTCCATCGGCTTTTTGACTGGCTGGACCAGTTTCTTTGTGGGATTCTCAGTCCCTATTGCGGCTTCAGCCATGGCCTTTTCAGAGTATATCTTTGAGGGTCTTCAGAATCAAGCACTGGGCGCAACGTCAAATCAGCTTTTTTTTATGAAAAAAGGCACGGCTCTTTTTCTCATAGTCCTGTTTACCGGAATACACTATATGGGCTTGAAGCTGGGTGCAAAAGTCCAAAATTTCCTGACTTTTCTTAAAATCGCCATTGTGGTGGGTCTTGCCGGTGCCGGCATTGCTTTGACCGGAGGAAGGGGGATCTCAGCATTTTCCTTTGTCACCCAAGGACAGAGCTCATGGCTGGCCTTTGGAACAGCCATGATGCTGGTTATGTTCTCCTACAGCGGATGGAATGCCAGTTCTTACATTGCCGGAGAGATAAAAAATCCCAGAAAAAACTTACCTCTATCTTTATTGCTGGGCACAGGTTTTGTGATCCTTCTTTACATGGCTCTCAACCTTTTTATTTTTCAGGCTCTTCCCTATGACCAGGCTAAAGGAACCATCGCCATTGCGGAAAGGGCTTCTATCAAGGCATTTGGTCCCTGGATGGGGGATACTTTGGGACTGCTGATCAGTTTGGCGCTTCTTTCTTCTCTAAGCGCTTTTGTCATCATCGGGCCCCGGGTCTATTTTGCTATGGCTCGGGACAGACTGTTTTTTCCTTTTGCTGCCAAGGTCCACCCCAAATACAAAGTGCCGGGAAGATCGATTCTGATTCAGGGATGCATTGCGGTCCTTATGGTGCTTATCGGATCCTTTGAACAGCTTCTGGTCTACATTGGATTTGCTCTGAATATTTTTCCCTGGCTGGCTGTGTTTGGGATTTTTAAGGCCCGGAAAAGACATATTGGCAAATCCGATGCTTTTAAGGTCTGGGGATATCCTGTAGTCCCAATTTTTTTCCTGGTGACCAGTTTGGGGCTTATGGTGGTGAATTACTTGAATAGACCCCTTGAATCCACAGCAGCTGTGGTGACTGTGCTGTTGGGTGTGCCCTGCTATTTTATCTGGATCAAGGGATTTTCCAAAAAAGAACAATGATTCTTTATGTATAAAAGGATTCTATAAAAATGAAAAAAACAATATTTAAACTTACATCTCTCTTGTCAGCTGTTTTTCTGGTCATTTCTTTCTCTTATTCAGCTGACTGGTTTTTTGACTTTGAAACAGGATTGGCCTCAAGCGGATACAACAATGTGCGCATTCCCAATGCTTCGGGAACTCTTTTTTCTTTGTCCGAAGACCTGGACGTCCAGAGCAAGATGTTTTTTCGATTCAGAGCCGGTGTTGAACTGGGGAAAAGACATGCGGTGTCTCTCTTTGCCGCCCCGCTCACTCTCAGGGCTGAAGGCCAAGTCGATCAGGAAATATTCTTTTTTGAGGAACAATTTCCTTCCGGAACTCCATTGGATGCCGTTTATACATTCAACTCTTACCGGGTGACTTACCGTTATGATATTGTCCGATCTTCAAAATGGAAAGTAGGCATTGGCCTCACTGCAAAAATTAGGGATGCCGTGATCAAAGTGGAAAGTCCGGATAATTTTTCAGAAAAAACAAATGTGGGTTTCGTTCCTCTTATTCATTTTCGCGTCGAGTACTTCATCTCTCCTAATATTCGAGCTCTTCTGGAAGGAGATGCTCTGGCTTCTCCCGGAGGTCAGGGAAGGGCTGAAGATATCCTACTCGGAATCTTAGTGAAGGCCGCTCCGGGCTGGGACCTTAAGGCCGGATACCGGGTGATAGAAGGAGGAGCTGATGTGGATGAAGTCTATAACTTTGCCTGGCTCAATTTTTATTCTATAGGCACCATCTTCCGATTTTAATCAACCACCAAAATAAGACATTTATCATTTATTATGCACGAGCCAAAGCTTGTTGAAATTCAGGTGTGACTGAAGCGACATTGAAGATTTAGCCTTCTGATGAGTTTTTTGAGGGAATCCGGCAAAGCCGGGCTCCGAGTATGTCTGACCCACGGACGGGGGGAGTTACGCAGGAGCCGAAAAAAACGAAAAAGAATGGCGTTAAAAATCTGAACGGAGCACAAGCCATATCTGAATTTCAGATCGGCTCGCCTTTGGTAAAAAAATGGCGATTAAAATAAATTAACAAGAAATGGTTTCAAGGCATGATTCTTGAAAAAATCTTGTATAGCGCTGTAATGAAGTTAATAGCAAAAACATCGCCATTTTTTTATGAATAATTCAGTTTATTTAATGATGATTCGGGCTATATTGTTCTCTTCTAAAAGTTTCTCGAACTGGGCAATCTCACTTGCCACCAAACCCTTAAATCTCTTTTCCGCAGAAATGAGCTGTTTGTTAAGGTCTTCAAATCTCTGATAAATGGCTTGGGTGGGTTTGGAATCCTGAGAATGGACCGATGAATAGAGATAAGCAAGCTGATTGTCCAGTTTGACCTGATAATTGATGGGATCCTGTCCGCTTTCGTTTTTGGTCTGGATCAGGTCCTTCTCTAGGGTGTTCAGTTTTTCTGCCAATTCTCCAGCTGATTTTTTGATTTCTTCACTATAACCTGCTTCTGGAACCCGAGATGAAATGCTCTGGACCTGTTCCCGGATATCACGCACTTTCTTTATCAAGTCATGACTCAGGGTAAACTTTTGGCCCACTTTGACCTGAAGTTCAAACTGCTCCTGCAAATCCTGAACTGAGACATGGTCCCATCTGGGATCCTTCAAGACTCTAAAATCCTGTGTCTCAACCTCTTCTCCGCAGGTCAGCCGAACTTTATAGTCGCCCGGAACAGCCTCAGGGCCTCCGGTATAGCTGAGTGAGATCACAGCTTCTTTGATTTTTTCCGGTTCTTCATGAGTGAGATCCCAAGTAAATTGATTTAATCCTTTGTCAGATTTTATTTTATCAAATTCACGAATTAATTTTTCATCCTGATCCAAAATCTCAATCTTCACCGATTCTGAATTTTCTTTCAGATAGTAATACACAGACAGCCTGGAGATAGTGCCCCTCACCTGAGTCCGGTAAGCATTTTCCGGTTTGAATAAAACAGCCTTCCTTTCGGTCATATTTTGTTTGACCTGCTCGAGAACGGCCAAATCATCCAGTATCCAAAACGCTCTTCCCTGGGTGGAAAGGACTAGGTCCTGGTTGTGGATTATCATATCTGTGACCGGTGTTAAGGGAAGATTGAGCTGCCCTTTCTGCCAGTGCTTTCCGTCATCAAAAGAGAAAAACATCCCGAACTCAGTTCCAGCAAACAGCAGTCCTTTGCGATCAGTATCCTCGCGCACAACCCTGACGAAATAATTCTCAGGAATGCCGTTTTCCCCATCTGTGAGAAGGTCCCAGGTCTGACCATAATCATTGGTTCTAAAAATATAAGGACGAAAGTCATTATCCCTGTACCGATAAACAGCCATAAACACCCGTCCCGGAACTTTGGATGAGACATCAAACATGTTGACTGTTCCCTCTTTGGGCATGTTTTTAGGCGTGACGTCCTCCCAATTCTGGCCTCCGTCTTTAGAGACATGGACCAGTCCGTCATCCGAGCCCGCCCACAGAACTCCCTTTTCAAGAGACGACTCCTCAAAGGCAAAAATAGTGCTGTAGGTCTCCACTCCAGTGCAGTCATTCTGGATCGGCCCTCCGGGACGATCCAGATAAGCATCAATGTTTTGGGTCAGGTCAGGACTGATCACTTCCCAAGTCTGCCCCTGGTCAGTGGATTTGTGCACATAATTGGATGATATGTACAGGATATCTGGATCATGAGGAGATATCCTTATGGGATAATTCCACTGGAATCTGTACTTGAGGTCGCGTCCAGCAATCCCATCATGAAGCTCCGGATAAGCATTGATTCCTTTCATATGCCCTCTCTTTTTATCCAATTTGGTCAGCATTCCAATATAATTTCCCGCATAGATGATATCCGGATTTCTGGGATCCACCGCAACATGACCGCTTTCGCCGCCTCCGACTGAATAGAATTCCTGGCTCGGTCTTCCCTGGCTGGATATGGAAATGGATGAATTGTCCTGCTGACAGCCGTAGACCCTGTAGGGAAACTGGTTGTCCACAGAGACCCGGTAGATTTCCGCTGTGGGTTGGTTGCTTTGAGGGGACCAGGAATGACCACCGTTATAGGTCACATTAGCTCCTCCATCATTGCTCTCGATCATGATGTCTGAGTCATGGGGATTGATCCATAAGCAGTGATTGTCTCCATGAGGAGTTCGAATGCGTCTGAAATCTTTTCCGTCGTTCAGGGATTTATAGAATCCTGTGTTGAGGACATACACAGTGTGCTCATCCTGAGGATCCGCAAAAATTCGGGAATAATACCAGGCCCTTTGGCGTAGATGGTGTTCCCGGTTTATCCGGATCCAATTTTTTCCCCCATCTTCTGATAGATAGATGCCGCCCTTTTCCTCTTCGATCGACTCCTGAATGACCCAAACCTTCTGAGGATTTACCGGGGAAACCGCCACTCCGACTCGCCCCACCACACCGGTGGGAAGGCCCCCTTTAAGCCGCTCCCAGTTCTCTCCTCCATCTATGGATTTATACACGCCTCCTTTTTCCCCTCCGTCAATCAGAGTCCAGGGCATTCTTTCTGCCTGCCACATTCCGGCATAGAGAATACGTGGATTGGTGGGATCCATGACCATATCAATACAGCCTGTTTTGTCATCAATATACAGGACTTTTTCCCAATTCTTTCCCCCGTTTAAAGAGCGATAAACCCCTCTTTCAGAACCGGGCCCAAAAATATTTCCCAGCACAGCGGCATACACAACATCAGGATTTTGGGGATGAATCTGAATCTTCCCGATCTGAGCTTCGGTATTCAATCCTATCAGCTTCCATGTTCTCCCTGCATCTGTAGACTTATAAATCCCTCTTCCTGTGGATATGTTTCCCCTGGGGCTTGCAGAACCAGTCCCCACATAAATGACATTGGGATCCGAAAGGGCGACTTCAATGGAACCAATGGAAGCCACCTTAAAAAATCCGTCAGATATGTTGGTCCAGTTAATTCCTCCATCTGTGGTTTTCCAGACTCCTCCGCCTGTGGATCCCATGAAAAAAGTTAACGGCTCATCTGGAATTCCAGTCACAGCCGTCACCCTTCCTCCCCTGTAAGGGCCAATGAGTCTGTATTCCAAATTTTTATAAAGCATCGGATCTATAACTTCGTTATCTTCTTCAGCCCAAGAAAGGCTGCTTAAAAGAACCAAAACTCCTGTGAATATTAATAAAAATAGAAAATATTTTTTTATCTCATTTTTCATCAATTGATCTCCTTTCATGCTTCGTTTTTATGAATAAGTCAGAATAATTGAACCTAATTGTAGTCAAGCATAACTTTTCTGTCTTCCTCCAAAAGATAAGGAGCTACTTTTTCAATTTCTTTGATCGATGGAAGTTTGCTGTGAGCTTCAAGATATTTCAAGGGAATCGGATGGGTACCGATGACAACAGGGAGTTCATAATAAATTTCTATAAAATTTTTAAAATAAAGGGTATACGGACAAGGGGGGTATCCCACAACAAAACCGGTTGCCAGATGAATAACTTCAGCTCCATTTTTTTTCATCTCTTCAGGAACATACTCCACATTCCCCCCGGGACATCCTCCGCATTGCCCAAAACCCACTATGTCCAGTGGAATGCCTTTAGGATATTTAGAAAATCCACCCACATGCTCTCTCATGGACCTCAGGCATTTTCCTCCTCCACAGCTCTCATATCGCGCACAGATAATAATTCCAATCTTTTTTGAGTCCTCTCCTTTTTTCAAAAAAGAAAAGACCTTCTCACGGTTAAAATTTGGTTTTTTAAGTTCTTCCGCACCAAACACACCAAGGGATGCCATCCCAAAAACAGATTGGTGAAAGAACTCTCTCCTGTTTTGAATTCTTTTTAATGAAAACATAAATCCTCCTTTTTAACCTGAGCTATCCATAAAAAAAATGCCGCTTCAGCCGCACCCAAATTTCTTTAAGCTTTACATCTTCTCGGCTTGTGAATAATTCAGGCTAGTCAAAATATCTCTCAAATAATAGTGTTAATAAACAGCCTCCGTCAATATAAATTTGGAATCGCCGCAACAATCAGATGATTTTGACTGAATAAAATAATTGGTATATCATTATATTTGAGTTCAATTGCAGTCATGAGAATAATATTCCTTTTTATTCATAAAAGGGGAATCCCTATTTTAAAGGAGCTTAAAAAATGGAAAAATACGATGTTGTCATCATAGGTGGAGGAGCCGCCGGAGTGACTTGTGTCCTCTCAGCTCATAACACTTATCCGGACAAAAGAATGGCTCTTATCCGGAAAGAAAAGAAAGCTTTAATTCCCTGCGGAATTCCTTATATTGTGCACTCTCTAAATTCTATTGACGAAGATATCCTTTCTGATGATTTGGTTACAAAAACAGGAGCTGACCTGATCATCGATGAAGTTGTGGGGAAAAATGAGAAAACTTTGAAATTAAAAAGCGGTTCAGAAGCGGCTTACGATAAACTGGTGATAGCAACAGGATCTCTACCCATATTGCTTCCCATACCAGGAATAGAAAAGGGAGGAATTTTCACCGTAAATAAAGATTACGACTATCTCACCGATATGAAGAATTATGCAGAAAAATGTCATGATATTGTGATTATCGGAGGAGGATACATCGGAGTGGAGATGGCAGATGAATTTCTTAAAGAGGGAAAGAATGTGACAGTTGTCGAAATGCTGGATCGACTCCTGCCCACGACCATGGACCGGGAATTTGGTAACAAGGCTATGGAAATACTCAAATCAGAAGGAGCCCAAGTTATAGTCGGTCATAAAGTAAACACCATTTTAGGAGATGGAAAAGTATCAGGAGTTATGCTGGATAATAAAGAAAAAATAAAAGCAGATATGGTTATTGTCTCTGTAGGTGCAAGGCCAAACATAAGTTTAGCGAGCCATTTCAATCTCGACGTACACACCAAAAATGGCATATTGGTCAACGAGTACCTGCGTACAATTGACAAAGACATTTTTGCTGTTGGAGACTGTGCTGCCAAGTACGATTTCTTCACTGGAGAATTTTCCAATATCATGCTGGCCTCGACTGCCATGGCAGAAGGAAGGCTGGTTGGTTCTAATTTATTTGAAATCAAGGTCATGCGTAAATTTATTGGAGTCCTCGGATCTTTTTCTACAAAAATTGGTGATACCGCATTCGGCACCAGTGGCCTTACTGAAGAAAAAGCAAAAGAAATGAACATGGATTACATCATTGGAAAGGCCACCACCACAGATAGGCATCCTGGAAAACTGCCAGGAGCTTCTAAAGTCCATTTAAAACTCATATTTTCTCGTTATTCTCATACAATTCTAGGGGCTCAGATGTTTGGAGGTGACTCTGTGGGAGAAATGGTCAATATGTTTTCAGTCATGATTCTGAATAAAATGACGGATATGGACATAGATAACATTCAGATAGGGACTCATCCTCTGCTATCCGCATCTCCTATCGCCTATCCAGCCATCAACGCATCCGTAGATGCTATAAAAAAATGGTATGATTACGAATCAAAATAAAACGGATATGATATAAATTTCGGCCAAAAGGCATAAAGAAATTATGCCTAAACATTTGAAGAAAATGTTCCGATTTAAGGAGGTTCAAATGAAAAAAATTTTCATTCTTGGCATCATGTGCCTTCTTTTGTCCCCCTTTGGGTGGACAAAAGTGGGCGAGGTTTTAAAGGTTATAAAGACTCCGGGTCCCTGTCCTACAGGACTTGCTTATGATGGTTATGGGCTCTGGATAGCGGATTCCTATAACGATAAAATCTATAAAATAGATGTTGAAACAGGAGACATCATTAAAAGTTTTGACTCTCCCGGATACAATCCAGAAGGCCTAGCTTGGGATGGAAAATATCTTTGGCATGTGGATTCAGGTGAAAACTTTTTATACAAGATAGACCCTGAAACAGGAATATCTGCTGCTGTGTTAGAATCCAACAGCTCAAATCCCAGAGATCTGGCTTGGGACGGCAAATACGTTTGGATGACTGATTACCGGCGCGATCTGATTTTGAAAGTATCCCCTACTGACGGCATGATGGTCCAAAATTTCCCCTCTCCGGCAGGAGAACCTGCGGGCCTGACATTTGATGGGAAATACCTCTGGATCACAGACAGAAGTGAAGATAGAATCTATCTGGTCAATCCCTCTGACGGGCTCTGTCTTTCATCCTTCCGAAGCTATGGTCCTTTTGCTTATGGACTCTCGTGGGGAGATGATGTGTTGTGGAACGTTGATTATGAAAACGACGAAATCTATAAAATCAAAATTTTTGACGAAGATTTTTTATCCAAATGGGATCTCCGTCAAATGAATCTCCATTTCATCAAAGAATTTCGAAACTACGGTCCCGGAAACGTCAAAACTCTTGACATCTATCTTCCATTACCAAAAAACAGGGACAATCAGGAAATCATAGGTGAAATTCAGTTCGACCAAGAACCAGAGGAAATCATACAGGACAGTTGGGGACAGGAAATCGCTCATTTCCATTATGAAAATCTAGACAAAAATTCTGTGGTGAAACCAGGATGGAAAGTTAAAGCAAAGATTTTCTCTACGGAATATTTTATCTACCCTGACAATGTGGGAAGCCTGCAGGACATTCCTGAAGACATAAGAAATAAATACACCCAAGATGGAGATAAATACAGGATCAACGATCCTTTTATACAAAACTTAGCTCACAAAATAGCCGGAGAAGAAACAAATCCTTATTGGATAGCTCTTCGTATTTTTGACTATTTGGGTAAAAATTTAAGCTATAACCTCAAGCCTCTAGGAGGATGGAATCCGGCTCCCACCGTATTAAAGCGGGGGACAGCTTCCTGCTCAGAATATTCCTACTGCATGATCGCCTTGTGCCGGGCTTTAGGTGTCCCTATAAGATATGTCGGAGCTGTCAGCCGCAGAGGAGATGATGCCAGCTTTGACGATGTCTTTCACCGCTGGACAGAGATCTATCTTCCCGACTATGGATGGATTCCATTTGATGCCAATAAGGGAGACAGCACTCTCCCGGGAAGGAAAGTGCTGGGGATCGGGAATGTGGCTGCCCGTTATATCATCACCACTGAAAATGGGGGTGGAGACGATTATCTGTGGTTCGGCTATAACTATGGTCTGAAATGGACCTCTGAAGGAAAATGCCGAATCGACGAAAAAAGCTTTGGCTTGTGGTCGCCTTGGGGAGAAAAAAAAGTCCACATACCTATTAAAGATAAAAACTAAACTATGAGTAGGTTTAATTTTTTCTTGAATTAAAATCATGATTTAAATATGATTCTCATATCATCCTAGATTTTAAATGGAGGAGACGAATGATTCGCAATCTTAGGAATATGAAAAAACCAGGAATTTTATTTTTTTTGGTCATAGCTGGTATGTTCATGACTTCCAGCTGCTCTAAAACAAAAACTGAGGAGTCCATCATGCCCCCACAAGCAGAAAAAATCTCAAAAGAATTAACCATTCACGGAGATATTCGAATTGATAACTACTACTGGCTAAACCAACGGGATAATCCGAAAGTTATAGAATACCTGAAGGCAGAAAACGCCTATAAAGAAGCTGTCATGAAGCACACAGAAGAGCTTCAGGATAAACTTTATAATGAGATTATCGGAAGAATAAAAAAGACAGACATGTCAGTTCCCTATTTAGATAATGGATATTTTTATTACAGCCGCTATGAAGAAGGAAACAATTATCCCATTTATGCCCGAAAAAAAGGCAGCCTGGACGCTGAAGAAGAGATTATACTTAATGTGCAGGAGATGTCCAACGGACATTCATTCTATAGCGTCGCGGGCTTGAGTGTCAGCCCAAACAACAAGTATCTGGCTTACGGTGTTGATACAGTCAGTCGGAGAAAATACACACTTCATGTCAAAGACCTTACCACTGGGGATATACTGGAAGATAAAATTCCCAACACCACTGGAGGAGCTGTGTGGGCCAATGACAATAAGACTCTTTTTTACACAACCAAAGATGATACACTCAGAGCCTATAAAATATTCAGGCATATCTTAGGAACCGATCCTTCTCAGGATGTTGAGATTTACCATGAGAAGGATCCCATTTTCTCCACAACGATTTATAAAACAAAGTCTGACCGTTTCCTGATCATTGCATCCTATCAGACACTCTCAACAGAAATGCGCTATCTGGATGCGAATGATCCCCTGGGAGAATTTGAGGTTTTTCAGGAAAGAGAAAAAGATCATGAGTATTCCATTTCTCATTATAAAGATAAGTTTTATATTGTCACTAACTGGGATGCCAAAAACTTCCGTCTTATGGAGACAGATACTGACAAAACAGATAAATCCAATTGGAAAGAAGTCATTCCTCACCGCAGGGACGTTCTTCTCAATAATATTGATGTTTTCGAAGACTATCTGGTGCTGAGTGAAAGAAAAGACGGATTCAGGCAGATCAGGATCATAAGTCAATTAGAAGATAAAGATTATTATATAGAGTTCGGAGATAAATCTTATGTCGCCTATCCAACCACTAACCCCGAATTTGATACTGAAGTTCTGCGTTATTCCTACTCGTCTCTAACCACCCCCAGGTCTGTCTATGATTATAATATGAAAACCGGAGAGAAAAAGCTGCTCAAAAGGGAGGAGGTGCTCGGGAAATTTAATCCTGATGACTATCAAAGCGAACGTCTCACAGCCACAGCCCAAGACGGAACAAAAATACCCATATCTTTGGTCTATAGAAAGGGATTGACTAAAGACAGCAACAATCCGCTCCTTCTCTATGGCTACGGCTCATATGGAGCCAGCATGGATCCGAATTTCAGTTCGGTAAGGCTCAGTCTTTTGGACAGAGGATTCATTTATGCCATAGCCCATATTAGGGGGGGATCTGAAATGGGAAGAGACTGGTATGAGGGAGGAAAACTTCTTAATAAAAAAAATACATTCACTGATTTTATAGACTGTGCCGATTATTTAATCGAAAATAAATACACAAATCCGGACATGCTCTTTGCTATGGGAGGCAGTGCCGGAGGCCTGCTTATGGGTGCTGTTCTCAACATGAGACCTGACTTATGGAAAGGTGTGATCGCTGCTGTTCCCTGGGTGGATGTGGTGACCACCATGCTGGATGAAAGCATTCCTCTCACCACCAGTGAGTTTGACGAATGGGGTAATCCCAAGGATAAGCATCACTATGAATACATGCTCTCTTATTCTCCCTATGACAACATCAAAGAACAAGATTATCCTGCTATTCTAGCCACAACAGGCCTTCATGACTCTCAAGTTCAATACTTTGAGCCTGCTAAATGGGTAGCTAAATTGAGAGATTTAAAGACAGACAATAATGTTCTTATCCTGGATGTGGATATGGAATCAGGACACGGAGGGGCTTCTGGACGGTTCAAACAATATAAAAGGACTGCCTTGGAATACGCTTTTATGCTGGATCTTCTTGGTATTTCAGAGTAAAGATTCGTTCAGTTCATTTTTGAATAAAGAAAAAGCCTCATTCAGAAATTAAGTCAGAATCTTTCTCAACAATTCAGACATCATAAATTTTGAGTTAGTTATTTAGGGCTTGAGCCAATTTTTGCTGGGCTTGGTATAAATTCTCAAGCTCCTTTTGTTTAGCCTTAACTGCTTTACTAGTCTTTGAATAACTGCTGACTAAAAGCACCCCCATAGCCGCGGAAACCGCACCAAGGCCCATCCACATCATTTTTCCCATTCCAGGGGTTCCTGCTTCGCCTCCTGAACCTTCAAGACCAGGCCGTTCCGCCTTTTTTGGCTCAACTTCTGTAAATCTCCAAAAACAAAGTCCTGCGGCTGCAAACAAGCCGATTGAACCGAATAAATAACCGCTTCTTTTCTTTTTCAGGGACTTGATCTCTTCTTCAAGAGACATCGCTTCAGCAGATTCTTGGATTAAAACAGCCTCTTTAACGTCTGATTCTCTTACTGAAAAAAGTGCATTTTTCATATTGATTCGACTTGTGTAATCAGTTTTTAAAGAAAATTTCTGAACCGTTGAACTTTCATAATTGAGCTGTATTGAATCTGTTGAAAAAGCAAAAACGGATATGAATTGAACAAAGGCTAACAAGAGAAAAATAACCACGCTCTTCTTCATTTTCCCTCCTTATCTTATCCTTTCAAAATTTATTATGATCATAACCATCCTCTTTGCTTCATCATTATATCAAAAATCAGCTCCATGTCAATTTTTTTCCAGAGTTTATTGACCAGAATATCTCTTTATGATAATTCTATAAATCTATAAAAGAGAAATAATTGAATTTAAAATGACTGAAAAAGGGAAAAAGACACTTGGAATATTAGGAGGAATGGGACCTGAAGCGACTTCATTCATGTTTGACCTTTTTATCAAAACAACAAGAGCCAAAAAGGATCAGGATCATCCAAGAATCATCATTTATAGCGATCCTGAAATACCCCCCAGAACAGAGGCGGTATTCAAATCTGGTGAAAGCCCTGTCCCTTATCTCATTAAAGGCGTGCAAATCCTCAAAAAGGCAGGAGCTGATATTATTGTTATGCCTTGCATCACAGCTCATTATTTCATAACAGAGGTGAGGAAAGAATTAAATTTTAAATTTATCAGCCTTATTGAAGAATCGGTCAAATGGGCAAAAAATAAAATCCCTGAAATTTCTAAAGCAGGTCTCTTATCCAGCAGCGGCACCATCAAATCAGAAATATTTCATAAAGCCTTTAGGAAAAAAGGGATCGAATTAATGACCCCTGAAAAAAGTGAACAGGATACGGTCATGGACTCTATATTCGGAAAAAATGGGATTAAAGCTGGATTCAAAACAGGGACCAGCCGAAAAAACATTCTCCAAACCGCTGCCTCTTTAATAAATAGAGGGGCCCAGGCCATCATCGCCGGATGCACTGAAATCCCGCTAGTTCTGAGACTCGATGATATCAATGTCCCTTATATTGAACCCATGCACATAACTGTATGCGCTGCTTTAAAAGAAGCAGGATATCAAACAATAGAAGAAAATACTATGGAGGTTTCATGTGACTCTCAAGAATAAAACTGATTTTACATGGGTAATTTTTTTAGTACTTATAACCAGCGTACTTCTCCTTTTTTCA
Organism: uncultured Eubacteriales bacterium; assembly: GCA_964599635.1. GTDB lineage: Bacteria > Acidobacteriota > Aminicenantia > Aminicenantales > Aminicenantaceae > WJMT01. The sequence continues at coordinate 111,256 of CAZRGM010000052.1, forward strand.
GCGCCCTCTCTATTAGACCTTAAAAAGGATAAAAATATCAGCCTTTTTATCCCTGAAGGATGCACTTCCATACTGGTTGGTAAAAATGCCTCTACAGACGGCTCAGTCATGACCACTCACACGGCTGACTGCGGAATATGCGACTGGACATGGCATCATGTTCCTGCAGCAGACCATGGACCCAATGACATGAGGAAAATCTATCACATCAATCAAATCAGGACATGGCCTCCTGATCAGGGAGGAAAGTGGAGCATGGCTCTTAAGGAGGGAGCCACAGGTCTGGAGATACCTCAACCAGCTCATACTTATTCATATCATCACGGAGTATTCGGTTATATGAATGAACATCAGCTTGCCATGGGGGAATCCAGCATAGGATGTCGAAGAGAAATGAGAAACCCAACTCCAGCTGTCAAATTTGACATCACTATGCTGACCCTTATTGCCATGGAAAGATGCCAAACAGCAAGGGAAGCCATAAAACTTATGGGTCAGCTTGCGGAAAAGCACGGTTACGGCTTTCATGATAGTGGAGAAATGCTGGCTGTCGCAGATCCTGAAGAAGCCTGGATTTTTGAAATAATGCCGGTAGGTCCTCTCTGGACACCAGAAAGCGGGAAACCAGGCGCTGTATGGTGTGCCCAAAGAATTCCTGATGACCATGTGAGTGTCTGCCCTAATGAGTCCAGAATCGGAGAGATAAATCTGAATAATAAAGACATGTTTCTTGCCTCTCCCAATGTCATCTCCTTCGCTGTGGAAAAGGAGTTTTATGACCCAGAAAGCGGGCAACCTTTCAACTGGAAAAAAGCTTATTCTCCGACTGAGGGAAGTGCTTCATCCACTGAAGGTCGAAGAGGCCGTTTATGGAGATTTTTTGATCTGGTCGCTCCTTCCAAAAAAATCAGCCCAGACACCCCAAATATGGAATTTCCCTTTTCAATCAAACCCGACAAAAAAATTTCCTTAAAGGATGTGATGAGTCTCACGAGGGATAAATATAGAGGAACACACTTCGATCCCTCACAGGGAATAAAATCAGGACCATTCAATAATCCCAACATTTTCCAAGGTTTCAGAATCAATGACAAACGCTACAACTCCCCGCGCTGCATATCTGTGAACAGTGTGGAGTACACCACCATCACAGTCTGCAGAAGTTGGCTTCCTAACCCTATAGGAGGCGTTGTCTGGCTTTCCTTGGGCGCCCAGGATACTTCATGCTATATGCCTCTTTATGCGGGGATCAATGAACTCCCAGGATCATTCCGTATCGGAGATCACTGGGAATTTAATCGTCACTCTGCACGATGGGCATTCGATTACGTGGACTTCCACACTCAGGTTGTTTATTCTCATGCCATAGAGGATGTTAAAAAAGAGCAGCTTTTTTGGGAGGACGGAGCCATAGAAAGAGCTCCTCTTATTGAAGAGACGGCTTATAAACTGTATGAGGAAGATTCTCTGCAAGCCCGTCAATTCCTCACTGACTATTCAATTTCCAATGCCTTAAGAGTCATCGAGGCCTGGTGGGATCTGGGTGATAAACTTCTGGTTAAATACAATCACTTCCGCATTTATAATCCCGAAAAAAGAAGCGTCAGACGCCTCTCTTATACTGAAGAGTGGAAAAACTCTCTGATTAAATATCATGAATTGAAATCTGAAGGAAATTAACCTGGATTATTCACAAGTCGAGGTTGCTGCAGATTCGAGGCACAGGGTGCGAAGCTGTGGTCCTTCACCGCGAGTACCCTGTAACGAAGCAGATGCAGTAAGATCGGCTTGCCTGAATGGTAAAAAAATGGCGATTAGAATGAAAAAGGCTTACAAGAAAAATGTTCCATTCATTGTTCTTGAAAAAATCATGCAGATCGCTGAAAATGAAATAATAAT
>CAZRGM010000053.1:0-48608 GCA_964599635.1 uncultured Eubacteriales bacterium
AGATTCGTAGTCAGACGCTCTATCCAGCTGAGCTACGAGCGCCTATCAAAATCACCTGAAAACTGAGGATATTATAGCAAAATAAAATACGAGGCAAAAGGATTGTTTCTATCTTGACCTTCTAGGAATCAAGGAATAATATTTTATAAGATGTTGAATATTTTACTGACGTTCATCTTTCTTCATGGATTTTATTCATCCACTCCTTGTCCATCCGATCAGAGAGAGGTTCCCCCTTCACCCAAAATCACGCTCAATTATATTGAATATAACAGAGGAATTTTCTTTCCAACAACGGCTCAGATCGGCTTGAGTTATCCCGGTCATTTCAACCTCACTTTCCATGATGTCCCGATGCATGGAAGATCTTTTTATCCGGACAGGATTTTCATTCCCAATGCCTTTATTTGGCTTCTTTTGGAAGGGAAGCCCGTTAAGTCTCTTGAAGCCTTTACAGAGCCCTACTACGGAGTGAGGGCCTACCACTTCTTCAAAAAGAATCCGAATCTAGGAATCGGATTCGAATTTGTCCATCTTAAGGTTTTTCTCAAAGATGAGGGAGAAGTGGTGCATATATCAGGAGAAGACAGCAACGGCGGAGTCGATGAGTGGAAATCAACGACAGAGTACATTTCTAATTATAATGTCTCCCATGGAGTTAATCACCTAAGCCTCTCACTTGTGTATAGGCTCATGCTTTTTCCATCGGATAAAGTACCAGCCGGACGGCTGCAGCCTTATTCCTCACTCAGCTTTGGCCCCTGCATTCCACATCCCCAGCTCAGAATTATGGGAGATCCGGCATATAAAGCCTACAGCTATCAGCCCGGATTCAAGAATTTCGGATTCGGGATCAATCTCGGGATGCGGCTCCAGATTTCTGGAAAATTTGGATTCTACTTTGAATATAAATTCACAAAGTCTTTCTTGAATGAGATGTCTTTCGATAATGGAGAAAAAGGGAAATTTTGGTCCCGCTTCCCTGCCCATCATCTTGCCTGGGGTATTTCTTTTATATTATGAAAAAAAAAGCTGAAGATCTGTTTGGCTTTTCTTCGATCAAGGCAACTCTCTTAAGCGGCACGGCCTTTATTTAAACTATCTTTTACATTTTAGCCTATTTTTGTTTCTTTATCTTCTGCTTGATGCGCTCTCTGCGGCGGGTAAAATCTTCTTCATAGTGAGAAGAAAATCCTCTGGAGACCACAAATCCTTCTTCAGCATATCTCAAAGCTTTCTCTAATTCTTTTTCTCTGTGCTCATAATACATGGAAAGTTCCCTCAAAGAATAGAGCAAATCATAGCTGGGCTGGTTGGCTGCCGCCATCTCTTCCCACAACATGACCGCATTCTCCCATTTTTCATTTCGCTTGAACTGAAGCGAAAGCCGGTGACGGGTGGAAAGCCCCACTTCGTCTGTGAGTTTTCCGTCCAAAGCCTTGCTAAAAAAACGGGAGGCTTCCTCTTTATCACCTAATCGTTCCATCACTTTTCCAGCTCCAAAAAAATCCATACCGTCTGGAGTCAATTCTTCCAAATCTTCCGTTAAAATCGAAGCCCCAACCACGACAACTCCTAAAAGTGATAGGATATCTTCAGCATTATGATATAAAATGGGTTCGATCAAGTCATAGTTCCCAGTATGAAGATACCGAAAATATCTCCAGGGAATCTCTGCAGACGGAATGTCTTCTTCCCGATAAGTTTCCACGACCTCTTGAGCCAGATAATAAAGCCGGCAGCTTTCATGTTTATGCTTCCATAAGATTCGAGCCGGAAAAAGAAAATCAAGATGGGGAAGTCCAGAAAGTTCAAAAGGGGTTCTGTGGATAATAAAACGTGTCTCTAACAGAGGGATATCAAAGGCTTTCCCATTATAAGTAACTATCGATTCAAATTTCATGTCTTTAAAAAACTGCCCTATTTCTTTGATCATTCGCTCTTCTTCAGAAAGCTCTCCCAAAAAATACTGGCCCACCCAGAATTTATCCTCTCTATAATATCCCATACCCACATTAAAGGGTATAACTCCGGCTCCTCCTGAAAGCCCCGTGGTCTCCAAATCTATAAAAAGGGCTGTGGAAAGGTCCTTCTTTTCGAATTTTGGGTCACCGCTCAAACAAGCGAGAATGGAACCTTTGATGTCCAGTCCTTGAGATATTTTTATTTTCCCATAGCGGGCATCTAAAGAATAGGGAATTTCTGTGAACCTAACACTCTCCTGTGGTTCATATTGAGGCTCTGGTTTTTTCCGGATCTTTCTGTCTTTTCGCAATTTGATGAGCTGTTCAAGTTTTTCCTTAGTGGAAAGTTCTTCCTGCTTTTCAAGCTTTGACCAGGCATCCCTGAGTTCTTGGGATTTTAAGCGGGCTTCCCGTTCTTTTTTAAGACGTTTAAGCTTCTCTTTTATATCTTCAGTCAAAACTCATTCTCCTATGAATTGAAGGTCAACCGTGCGTGAGCGAGATCGGTTGTCGAAATCAATAAATACAATTTGCTGCCAGGTTCCAAGCATAAGCTTGCCTTTAGAAAAGGGAATGGTTAGAGATGGGCCCAAAAGAGAGGCTCTCACATGGGAAAAACCATTGCCATCCCCCCATCGGGCATCGTGGTGATAGGTTTTATTGGATGGAATGATTCGCTCCATAAATTCACTAAAGTCTCTCTCTAATCCAGGTTCATATTCAATGGTGGTCAGCCCTGCGGTTGAACCAGGGACAAAGAGGGTAACCTGACCTGATTGAAGCTTGTGAGCCGCCAGTTTATCAGAGACTTCATTTGTGATATCTTTGATGTCGCTGAAGCCAGAGGTTGAAAGGTGAATGGAATCATGGATAATTTTCATTTTTTTCTTCTTTATAATGATAAAATAATTTTGGGGACCGGTAAAGAAAGAAAACCAAAAAAGAGACTTTTATCTCCTAAAAACTGGCCCTGTAGTTGGGCAAAAAAAGCTTTCCATAGAGATTTAAAGCATAAAGGTCGCTCATTCCCGAAATAAAATCAACCACTCTCACTTCAATCCCATCTTCTTCAGGATAAGGTCTCACATAACCTTCTGGATGATCTAGGATGTACTGATAAAGATCAGCAAGAATTTTATCTACTTTTTTATGCTGAACGAGATTCAACTCACTAAAATAGACTTTCTCATAAAGAAAATCTCTCAATTCCACAATGGCAGAATTCATATCTTCGCTTAGAGATATGGCTTTGAGACCGCCTCTGGATGTGGAATCAATGACATCCCATACCATTTTATCGATTCTTTGGGCATGCCACTTTCCTAGAGAACGCATGAGATGAGAAGGAATGTCTTGTTCTCTGATGAGTCCAGCTCTTAAGGCATCGTCAATATCATGATTGACATAAGCGATAAGGTCTGAAACCCGCACCACCTGACCTTCTAAAGTTATAGGTAGTTCTTCTTTATCCACATCAAAAATCTTCCCTCTTCCTTTAGAATGCTTTAAAATCCCATCTCTCACTTCATAAGTCAAATTCAGTCCCTTTCCGTTATATTCCAGCTTTTCGACCACCCGAAGACTTTGGGTAGTGTGAGAAAATCTTTTGGGGGAAAGCCTTTTTAAAGCCTTTTCTCCCGCGTGACCAAATGGAGTGTGTCCCAGATCATGGCCCAAGGCAATGGCTTCGGTCAAATCCTCATTAAGCAGAAGAGCTTTGGCAATGGTCCGGGCTATCTGAGAGACTTCCAGAGTATGGGTGAGTCGGGTGCGGTAGTGATCCCCATAAGGCGCAATGAAAACTTGAGTTTTGTGTTTGAGCCTGCGGAAAGACTTACAGTGGATAATCCGGTCCCGGTCTCTCTGAAACTCTGTCCGGAGGCTGTGAAGCTGCTCTTTTCGCTCTCGACCCCGAGTATGAGAACTCAAGCAGGCCTTTTCTGAAAGAGTCTCTACTTCCAGTTTTTCAAGCTTTTCTCTAACGGTGAGTGCCATTTTTTTGTCTCTATTCTTCTTAGTCCATCTCTTTAAGGAAACCTCTCACCAGTCTCTCTTCCCTATGTCTTAAAGACTAAATGATTTCTTGTTTTCCTTTTCCTTTTTTAACTTTATTCAATTTGAAAGCAAAATGCAACCCAACTCAGTCTGCCATAGCTTAAATGAAACAAAAGATCACTCAAATTGTGTGAGGCTGTGATTGATGTATCTTCTCATAAAGAAAACGGCTTCATCACTTTTCCTAAAAACAGGAATCAACGCCTGTTCCAGCCTTTCGACCATAAAATCATATATTTTCCCTGCGTCAATAATCACCACAAAAGGCTTATCTGAATTTTCTGATATTTCAATAAGCCTTCCCAGAATGCTCCCCTTTTGACTCAAGTCTTCAGAATGGAATTCTGAAGGTTCGAGGGTGTTCATAGCCGGAGTCATGGGAAGTGGCGAGACAACCGCACAGTCCACATTTTCATCCTCTAAGATAATTTTTACACACTCCGCAAAAGTCTCATCGTCTGCCACCGGAGTCATATCCATAGGATTCCGGATATCCTGAATTTTATTGATTCCTAAAGGCTTCAGAATCTTATCAAGTTTTGAGGCCGTCAAATCCGAAAAATGAGCCAGATCCAATCTCTCATTATTTTGGATACTGTCTGACATGATCACGCATTCAAACCCAGCATTAGAGATGAGAGCCACCCGTCTCCCTCTGACTTTTTTATCCTTCAAAAAACAGAGAGCCTTGGTCAAGCTTTGAAACTCATCGATAGTCTGGGCATTGATCACTCCGGCCTGATTTAAAACAGAACGGCTCACTCTGTAATCTCCAGCCACAGAAGCGGTGTGTCCGGCTGTAGCGGCCCGGCCTTCTGGAGTTCTACCCCCTTTATAAAACACTATCTTTTTCCCTGCTTTCACCGCTTCCTGGGCAGCTTTAGCAAACTCTAGACCATCTCCATCGGTGAAACCTTCACCATAAACCGCCAGTACCCGAATATCTTCATGATCTTTGAGATAGTTGAGATAATCGGATGAGGTCAAATCTATCTGGTTTCCTATAGAAACCGCATACACAGGTTCTAAATTTTCCATCTGGCTCATCCGGGAGACCATAAACGCCCCGCTTTGAGACAGGATGGCAAGCCCTACTTTCTGAGTTTTTTTTCGGGGAAGCTCATAAATTTTATATTCTGGAATAAAAGTGGTGTCATACTTTCCAGGCCCAGACAAAATTCCCAGGCAGTTCCCCCCATTTACAATCGGGGTCTGTTTTCGATTTTTTCTGGAATCATTCAGCATAGATTTGATCTTCTCCTCAATTCCCTTGGTCCCCTCTTTTTCTCCAATACCACCTGGGATGAGGATCACGGAGCGGACTTTTCGGGACTCAATGACTTCCTGCATTACTTGAGCGCTCTGCTCTGCGCTTATGGCCAGAACCATAAGATCCACAGCTTTGGGAAGATCTTTCACACTGTTGACACACCGGCATCCCTCGATCTCTTGGGTATCAGGCTTTATAACTGTGATGTTTTCTCTGGGAAATCCACGGTTTAAAGTGTTGTTTAAAATGATATGGCCAATATTCATTTTTTTTGAAACACCTAGAATCGCTATTTTCTGAGGCTCCAGAAGGTACTTGATCTGTTTATAAAGCCTGGGCCTTTGAAAAGAGCGAGCTTGGGAGAACCGACACAAACCATCAAGAGGGATCAGCTCTCCTCCTTTCATAACAAAAGGATTGACTTCAGCTTCTTCGATCACAGTTTCACTTCTCCCAGAAAAATTTGAAAAATAGGCTCCTAATCTTTGAAACCGAGCGTAGATATCCCATAATTTTTCCTTTTTTAAGGGAGCTTTTTTTCCTCTGAATTCTTGGGTCAGTTTTTTATAAAAAGCCAGGGGTTTGAGTGCTTTTGGTATTTCTTCATCTTTGAGTAAAAAAGGAGATGAGATAGAAAGAGCTTTCCCTTCCTTCATTCTCTCCGTTAAGTATTCCACATCCAGCCCGCCCACTCCCATACTCACTACAGGCCCGAATTCCCTAGAATTTCTGAGGCCTAATAGAATTTCAGAACCAAATCCAATATTTTCATACTCCACAGCTTCACAGATCAGCACGCCTTTGATTTCAGCCTTTCTATCCCTGTCTGTGGTATGAATCCAATCATGAAATTTCTTGGGCACTTCATGCAATATCTTCTCGATACCTTTGTTCACTGAAGCAGGATCATTCTTGACAAACAAAACCCCCCCAACATCAGACTTATGCATAATGAAGGGAGAGACTATTTTTAAAACCACTTTGGGAGTCCGAAATTTTGATAAATTATTAAAATTGACCCGGCTTCCTTTTTTTACAAACAAAAACTCAGGCGTTTTCACTCCCATTAACTTAAGCAGGGAATAGACTTCATGCTCCAGAAGATGAGGGTATTCAGCCTGCTTGAACAGCTCTTCGATAGCTCTAAAATCAATATCCCTTTTCATTTAAAAATCCCCCTATAAGTTTAGTTCGAATCTCCAGCCGCTTCCCTTCCTAGGCAAAAGGCTTTGATGTTCATCTCAACCGCTTTGGCGCCTTTGGATTTAAAGAATTCCTCTATACTTTGATGAAGGACTTTTTCCTCAAAAAGCATGAATAAAGAAGCCGCTCCCAGCATCACAACATTCTGCGATTTTGCCGAACCTGCTTCTCTGGATAATTTATTGGAATCCACGATGACATGATTTCCTGTTCGCCTGATGGCATCAAGCACTCTATCAAGATCAGGATAATCGGGAATATTCACATAGGGAGAACAACTGGCTACAATTTTCCCTTTAGGATGAAGATAGTCAATATACCTTAAGGTTTCAAGGGGCTCCACACTCAGTATCAAGTCAGCAGCTCCTTTGGGGATAAGATCACTGAAAAGCTTTTGATCAGAAAGACGGACATGGGATTGGACGGCACCCCCTATTTGAGCCATGCCGTGAACTTCTGCCTGTTTGAAGTAAAGACCTGTTTTTTGGGCTGCATAATCTACGATGTAGGCGATGGTGAGAATTCCCTGTCCCCCTACTCCGGCTAAGACAATATCTTGTTTCATCTTAATTTTTTCGCTCCTTTTTTCTCCTTAGTGCCTCAAAGATACAGGCTCGGAAGGCAATGATAACAGAAAGTCCTGTGTGCCTGATTTCCTGTTTCATGACTTCCACATTTTCTTCAAAATTTTTCCTAAAAGGAATGATTCTCCTTATATGCCCCGAATTCACCCCCAATCCTCGTATGATATTTTCCAGCTTCTCACCCGTCGCAAAAGTTGGCTGCCCTCCTGTCATGGCTACAGTTGAATTATCTAGAATAATAACAGTCATATTCGCATCCTTAGAAGCTGCCTCCAGAAGAGGAGTGATGCCAGAATGAATAAATGTTGAATCCCCTATCACTCCTATCGAAGGATAAATGCCTGCTTCTGAACCTCCCTTGCTCATGCTCACACTCGCTCCCATACATACACAGGTATCCACGGCATTATAAGGAGGCAGTGCCCCCAATGTATAACATCCTATATCACTAAAAACCACAGCGTCAGGATATTCTTCCAGAGCTTTGTTTAAAGCCTTAAAGGTATCAATATGAGGACATCCCGCACACATCTGAGGGGGGCGGGCCGGAAGCCAGCCTTTCTCTATGACTTTATTTTTAAGGGGCTCTAATTTCATAGCCCTTCTAACCAAATCCGGATTGAGTTCCCCGGTTATAGGAAGAAAACCATTCGTTTTTCCCCTGATTTTCTTTCCCTTAATCCCGAAAAGTCCTAAAATCGCCTTTTCTATAAACGGATACCCCTCCTCTACAATCAATATATCATCTGAGTGCTCAACAAGGTCTTTTATGAGGCTTTCAGGCAAAGGATAGGTGGATAATTTAAGAACAGAAGGAGGTTGAGGCATATCTTTTATATTCTCCATCACATAATTATATCCGATACCTGAGGCGATGATTCCCAGCTCTCTGTCTTCTTTATTCAGGTTAAGAAAATTAAAGGAAGAATCCTGAGAATATTCAATCAGCTTGGGCTGTTTTCCCATTAAAGCCGCAAATCCCCGGCGAGCGTTTACAGGGAGTAAAGTCCAGTCTTCACTGGCGGCTCGGCGGATTTTATTTTCTTGCCTTTTTGATCCTACCGAGATCTGCCCTCTGCTGTGAGCAAGCCGAGTCACCATCCGGATTAACACAGGGATATGAAAAGATTCCGAAAGATCAAAAGCTTTTCGAGTCATATCATAAGCTTCCTGATGATTGCTGGGCTCAAAACAAACAATATTCGCGAATTGAGCGTAATAGCGGCTGTCCTGTTCATTTTGAGAGCTGTGCATCCCGGGGTCATCTGCCACAAGCACCACAAGTCCCCCATTGATTCGGGTGATGCTGGAATTCATAAAAGGATCCGCCGCCACATTAAGACCCACGTGTTTCATGGATACAATCGACCTTTTCCCGGCAAAAGAGACTCCCAGAGCTTCCTCAAGAGCTACCTTTTCATTGACACACCAGTTGGCTTTAAATCCTCCCTCTTTTGAGGCTTTAACCAGATATTCCATGACTTCTGAAGCCGGGGTTCCAGGATAAGAATATCCGGCGGTAATGCCTGCATGAGCTGCTCCCAAGGCAGCAGCTTCATCTCCTAACAAGAGTCTATTTGTCATTAGGGATTTTCCTTTGTTTCATTATTTGAGGTAAAATAGAAAACAAATTTATATCAAAAAAATAAGATAAAATCAAAACCATCAACTGCCAAGATAATCTGCAAGGATATATATTTTATCTTTCCTCATAATAGTTTGTTCCCTTTTTTTCCCTGATTTCTTTGACCTTGTCTATCGCTGAAACAAAATTATTAATGAAAAAAACGCCATTTTTTTATGAATAGTTCAGGTTTAATAAGAGATGGGAAATAAAATAAATCTTTACAATTCCTATGTATTTTTGCTAGAATAAATTAATTATTAATACTTAATCATTCATAATTAACTGAAAAGGTTACTAAAATGATAAGACTCTCAACAAAAGGGCGTTACGGGACAAGGCTGATGCTTAATCTCGCAAAACACTACAATAACGGTGTTGGTTCTGTTGTATTAAAAGACCTGTCTAAAGAAGAAGATATTTCAATACGCTATCTTGAACAGATTATCATTCCTCTCAAATTGAACAATTTAGTAAAAAGCATTAGGGGAGCCGGAGGCGGTTATAAATTAGCAAGGAACCCCTCCGAAATCAATCTCGTGGATATACTAAAGGCTCTTGAGGGACCTTGCTGTCTGGTCGAATGTGTGGATGATGATGAATACTGCGACCGGATTTCAACCTGTGCGGCACACGATATATGGGAAGAAGCCAGTGCAATGCTCAAAAACTATTTTGAGGATATTACTTTAGAAAAATTAGTAAAAATCTCTAATAAAAAAGAAACAGGAATGAAAACAAAATGATTATTGCCTCTTTGGCTATTTTCCCTACCAGCGAAGGAGCTTCTGTAAGTAAATATGTGAAAGAAGTCATAAAAGCAATTGAAGATTCAGGATTGAAAAGCTATACCGGCGGTATGTCTACCACCATAGAGGCACCGGATCTGGAGAGTTTGTTTAAGGTGATTGAAAAATGCCATAAAATACTTGTGGATATGAATGTGAAAAGAATCCATGCTGATCTTCAGATTGATCACCGTTTGGATAAAGAATCATCCGTCAAAAAAAAGCTTGAATCTATAGAAAAAAAATAGACCCTTCCTTCAGTTTGAATCCTTCATAATGGTTCCGCCTCCCAGAAGAATATCTCGATCATAAAAAACAACTGACTGCCCCGGAGTGATCGCTCTCTGCGGATTTTTAAATTTGACTTCAACCAGACCTGAATTCTTAGGAATCACAACAGCATCTTGGGCTTTATGGTTGTATCTTATCTGAGCCTTTACGGATAACGAAGATTTTAAATCCTGACCTGAAATCCAGTTAACCTGAGAAGCGTTTAATGTTTTTTTATAAAGGCTTCTTTCGGGCCCCACGATGACTGCATTTTTCTTTGGATCTATATCTAAAACATATAGAGGTTGGGAAGAAGATAACCCTAACCCTTTGCGCTGCCCTATTGTAAACTGGGCATAACCCAAATGCTTCCCCAGAATATTTCCTCTCTCATCCAGTATAGGACCCTCAGCGAAACCTGATGAAGATTCTTTCTTTATAAAACGGACATAATCCTTATCAGGGACAAAGCATATCTCCTGACTTTCTTTCCTGGTTAACAGAGGAAGATTCGATGATTTAGCTTCCTTTTTAACCTGATCCTTTCTCTTCTCTCCAAGAGGCATGACAGCCCGAGCCAAATGCCTCTGTGATAAAAGATAGAGAAAATAGGACTGGTCCTTTGTTTCGTCTAAGCCTCTCTTTATATGGAATTCTTCTTTTTCCTGATCTTTTTCGATTCTCACATAATGTCCTGTGGCAATATAACCGGCTCCGATTCTTTGACTTTCCTTTAAGAGCGCCTCAAACTTCATAAGAGAATTACAGCGGACACACGGATTAGGTGTGTATCCAAGAGAATATTCTTTAATAAAATAATCAATAATCTGATCTTTAAATTTCTCTCTCAGGTCAAGACAAAAATAATCAATTCCAATGGTAGCCGCCGATTGCGCGGATTTCCGAGCTGCCAGATCATCCTTATCCTTGAGGGAATTGGGTAAAAATCTCATATAGACTCCCGTAACTTCAAATCCTCTCTGTTTTAAAACAGCTGCACAAACAGAAGAATCAACCCCTCCACTCATAGCCACTAATACTTTTTTCTCATCCATAAAAACCGCCAATAATAACAGTTCAGGTCATATTGTAACATATTCATGAGATTACCGTTCATGACTTCCATTATATGTTTAATTATGATAAAATTCTGTGAGTCTATTGTTTAAGGAGCTAGTATGTCAGGACACTCTAAATGGCATTCCATAAAACATAAAAAAGCTTCTCAAGATGCTAAAAGAGGGAAAGCATTTACTAAAATTATTAAAGAGATATCTGTTGCCGCACGGATGAAAGGCGGAGACCCAGATAAAAATCCAAGACTGCGTCAAGCTATAGACCGAGCCAAATCTGTCAATATGCCGGCTGATAATATAGAAAGAGCCGTTAAAAAAGGAACCGGTGAGCTAGAAGGCGTTGCTTATGAAGAAATAATCTATGAAGGCTATGCACCGGGAGGGGTTGCTGTTTTTATTGAGACTCTAACGGATAATAAAAACCGTACTGTCTCTGAACTGAGATATATATTCTCTAAACATGAGGGAAATATCGGTGAATCTGGTTGTGTAGCCTGGATGTTCGAACGGAAAGGATATATTGTCGTGGCTAAGTCCGAAGCGAATGAAGAAGATTTAATGAGCCTAATTCTTGAGGCAGGAGCTGAAGATATGAGAGAAGACGGAAGCAATTGGGAAATCATCACCTCTCCCAAGGATTATGATTCAGTCAACAACATCTTGAAAAAAAATAATATAGAAATGGATTCCTCCAGCATCAGCTACATTCCTCAGAGCTATGTCAAACTGGAAGGCAAAAAAGCCCGCCAGTGTCTTAAGTTGATTGAAGAGCTGGAAGATCACGAAGATGTGCAGCACGTCTGGGCAAACTTTGATATTGATGAAGAAGAAATAGAAAAGTATTCAGAATGAGTCTCCCTCTAGCAAAAGGAAGTCATCTTAAATCAGCAGAGGAGAATGAGATCACTTCATCATTTCGTTCCACGCAATAAGAGTGACTTGTTAATATAAAATGAAAATTCTTGGAATTGATCCCAGCTTAAGATCTACCGGATACGGCATCATTGAACAAGACGACAATGAACTGAAGTTGATTAAATATGGAATCATAAAAACATCCGCCCAAATGCCCTTTCTCGATAAACTCAACGTCATAAAAACCCAAATCGATTCCATCATAAAAATTTATAAGCCCGATGAAGTCGCTATTGAAAATTTATTTTACGCCCGGAATATCAAAACCGCACTTACCCTGGGTCAAGTCAGAGGAGCAACCCTTATCGCGGTGGCTTCCAATCAATGTCCTCTACATGAATATTCACCCTTGGAAATAAAAAAAGCCGTTACCGGTTATGGGAGAGCTGATAAGACACAAGTTCAAATCATGATTAAAACTTTGCTCAAAATCCAGAATAATCAAATTGGAGAAGATGCCACAGATGCTCTGGCTGCAGCCTACTGCCATCTTAATTCAAGAACTTTTCTTGACAAAATAAAGAAATCTTAAATAACCTAGATTATTCACAAGCCGAGGTTGCTGTAGATGCAAGGCGCAGGGTATGAAGTTGCGGCTTTTCACCACGAATGCCTTGCAGCGAAGCATATGCTGTAAGATCGGCTTGCCTGTAAGTTAAAAAAATGGCGATGAACCTTATTTTGCTTTGCCTTCAAGGGTATACATATTTTTTATAGAAATTGCAACTGGAAATTTTTGTTTGTTTTGACTCTCATTTTAATTGCCATTTTTTTATGAATAGTTTAGGGTAAATATATAAAGGATCAATATGATATCATATCTTAAAGGAATTTTAAGGGACAAAAATCCAGGCAAAGTGGTTCTGGACATTCAGGGAGTGGGTTACTGCGCTGAAATCCCTTTATCAACCTATCTTGAACTGGGAGAGATCGGGGATGAAGCTGAACTTTATACTTATACACACCTGACAGACAGCTCTATCTCACTATTCGGTTTTTTAACGGTGAAGGAAAAAGAGCTGTTCTTAAGACTCATCAATATATCCGGGATAGGACCTAAAATTGCCATCAACATCCTTTCCGGAATCGCTGTATCGGACCTCGAGCATGCCATAAAAGAAAGCGATATAGATCGGATATCTTTGATCCCTGGCATTGGGCAAAAAACAGCCATGCGTATTGCGTTGGAGCTTCAGGAAAAGCTCAAAGATAAAGAAAAAATTCTGATTACAGGATCATCCAAAGAAAAAGAAGACCTCCTGTCAGCCTTGACCAATATGGGATTTAAAAGAAAAGAAGTTTATGAAACCGTAGACGAGGCCATAAAAAAACTAGGCAAAGACACAAGTTTTGACAAACTGCTTAAAGAAAGCCTGAGAAGACTTTCAAAAATATAAAATATAAACTAAACTCTTATGAAAAAGAATGAATGGAAAATGGGTATGAATAAAGGGAAAAATAGTGATGCCGTTCTCAATCCCGTTCGAACAAAAGAAGATCTCAAATTCGAAGACAATCTCCGTCCAGAAACTTTCGAAGAATTTATAGGCCAGCAAACCATAAAAAAGAAGTTGAATATCTTTATCAAAGCAGCTTTAAAAAGAAACGAAAGTCTGGATCACGTCCTCCTCTATGGACCTCCAGGCTTGGGAAAAACCAGCCTTGCTTTTATTATCGCAAGGCAAATGGGGGTAGGAATCAAACCTACCTCAGGGCCGGTCATAGAAAAAACGGGTGATCTTTCAGCGATTCTGACAAACCTACAGAACAAGGAAATCCTTTTTATTGATGAAATCCACCGCCTTCATCCTTCGGTAGAAGAAATTCTTTACTCTGCTATGGAAGATTATAACCTTGACATCCTTATAGGGCAGGGGCCTAGTGCAAGAAGCCATAAGCTCAAACTTAAAAAATTCACCCTTATTGGAGCCACTACCCGTGCTGGGCACATCACCCCTCCTTTAAGAAGCCGATTCGGCATCATCAATCGACTGGATTACTACGATGATAAATATCTTAAAGACATCATAAAAAGATCTGCTTCTATTCTCAATGTAAGCATCACTGACCAGGGAGCCCTTCAGATCGCAAAGCGCTCAAGAGGAACTCCTAGAGTGGCAAACAGACTGCTGAGAAGAGTCAGGGATTACGCGGATGTGATTGCCGATGGAAAAATAACTTCAGACGAAGCTGTGAAAGCTCTTGACATGATGGAAGTGGATTCCATAGGACTCGACGATGTTGATAGAAAGATTTTATCAACCATCATAGAAAACTTTTCAGGAGGACCCGTGGGAATCAAGACTATCTCGGCAGCCATTGAAGAAGAAAAGGACACCATCGAATCTATTTATGAACCATTTCTAATGCGCATTGGATTTCTTGAAAGAACCACTCGAGGACGATGCGCGACCCAAAAAGCATATCAACATTTAGGATACAAAATGGGATCATCACATCCTCAGGGAAAACTATTCAAGAACGACTAAGGCTAAGGCCCAGCCTTTGAAACCTCTATGAAAGCTCCCCAATGGAATTAAAAGATTTTGACTTTAAACTTCCTAAAGAACTGATTGCCCAGAAGCCTCTTCCCAGAAGAGATCAATCCCGGATGATGGTGGTTCATAAAGAGAAAAAAATAATCGAACACGCCGAATTCAAAGACTTCCCAAAATATCTTCAAGAAAATAATCTGCTGGTCCTCAATAACACCAAAGTCATTCCTGCGAGAACCTGGGGGAAAAAGGGAGATAAAGAAATAGAATTTCTCTTCTTAAATGAATTGAAACAAAAAACCTGGGAAGTCTTCTGTAGACCCGCTAAAAAAGTCAAAGAAGGGGATCAAATTATTTTTTCATCCTCGCTAAAAGGAGAGGTTATTCAGAAAGGTATAGAAGGGCGAAGGATTTTACGCTTTTCTAAAGACAACATACTCGGAGAACTCAATCAATTAGGATATGCTCCTCTCCCTCCCTATATAAAAAGAGACAAATCTGAAAAGGGCCTTAAAGATTTTGATCTCCAAAGATATCAGACTGTCTATGCAGAAAAACAGGGTTCTATTGCGGCTCCTACTGCAGGGCTTCATTTTACTAATGATATTTTTAATGAAATCAAAAACAAAAAGATTCCCGTCACCTATATCACCTTGAATGTCGGGCTTGCAACTTTTCAACCGGTCAGAGTGGAAAACATAAAAAACCACAAGATGCAAAAAGAATATTACAGGATCCATGAAAAATCAGCCAGGATGATCAATGAAGCGAAAAGAGAGAAAAATCCTGTGATTTCTATTGGGACCACTACCGTCAGAGCTTTAGAAAGTGCTGCCAGAGGGGACAGAATTAAATCAGGCTCTGACTCCACCAATCTTTTTATTTATCCTGGATACAAATTCAAAATTGTGGACAGACTTTTGACAAATTTTCATCTACCCTGTTCAACTCTTCTCATGCTGACGGCTTCCTTCGCTGGATATGATCTTCTTATGAAGGCTTATGAGGAAGCTGTAAAAAAAAAGTACAGATTTTTCAGCTACGGAGACTGTATGTACATAAGGTGAAATTCAGGTATGGCTGCAGCGACATGATAGATTTAGCCTTTGGATAAGGCTTTTCGAGGGTACCCGGCGAAGCCGGGCGCTGAGTATGTTTGACCCACGGACGGGGGGAGTTACGGAAGCGTCGAGAAAAATGAAGGAGAATGGCGTTAAAAACCTATCCGAGAGCTAGGCCATACCTGAATTTCATTAGCTGTGCGGGAAAGTTTGCTTCAAAAAAAAATACCTTTATCATCATATTATCTTCAAATTTTAAACAATATCATCTTTCTTTATGCTTTGACAAAAGGACCGGGTTATCATATAAAAATATAAAATAAAAAAGGATTTATCCGGATGAATAAAAAAGAAAAAGATCAACTGGATCCTGCTGAAAAAGAAATGCTGGATAACATACTGAGGGAGAGGACAGACGCAGAGACTTTTAAAATTACCCTTGAATTCGGATACAAACCCACAAAAAAATATCAAAAAGCCGTAGAAATCTCAAAAAAGCTTCCTACTTATCAAGAAAAAGGAAGTGGTGAGCGAATCCGCCATTCGGTGACCTTCACTCCCAAAGAAGCAGAGAGCTTATTCCAGGTTTTTAATATTGTGGTTGACTGGGAAAAAACAGATATTTATGTCAACCATAAGAAACTTCCCTATGCCCATTCTCTTTGGGTCCCTCTTATGTGGTTTTATCGGGTTTGAAAAATTTAAACCTATTTAATTTCTTCCATCCTGGCTGTGAAATGTCGTAGATAAGGAGCTTGATAGACAATTCGGAATCCTCTGATATCACGGCGCTTTTTATAAGTTTGAATGACCGTATCCGCTATAAAATTCAGATGAGATTGAGTGTACACTCTTCTTGGGATAGCTAGCCGAACCAACTCCAGCTTTGGAAAAATCTCCTGCCCGGTTTTACCGTCTTTCTTTCCAAACATCACTCCACCGATTCCAGCGGTTCTAATTCCACCTTCCCGATAAAGAGCAATGGTTAACGACCAGGCCGGATATTCATTTCTTGGAATATGAGGAAGAAATTGATCAGCCAATAAATAAACGGCATGCCCTCCAGAAGGTACATATAATGGAATCCCTGCTTTTTTAAGCAGTCCCCACAAATATCCCACCTGACCAATGCGATGCTCCAGATAATTCTGTTCTATGACTTCTTTAAGACCTCTTGATATAGCTTCCATATCCCGTCCTGCTAGTCCCCCATAGGTGGCAAATCCTTCGCTTATAATCAGATTATTTTTGAGCTTCAAAGCAAGTTCATCATCATTGACCGCTAAAAAACCCCCAATATTCACCAGAGCATCCTTTTTTGCACTCATGGTGGATCCATCTGCATAAGAAAACATTTCTTTCACTATTTCATGAATGGACTTATGGCTGTATCCAGATTCATACTTTTTTATAAAATAGGCATTCTCAGCAAAGCGGCAGGCATCGATATAAAAGGGAATCTTCTGATTCCGGCATATCTGACTGACATCTTTGATATTCCCCATGGAAACCGGCTGACCACCTCCGCTGTTATTGGTGATGGTGATCATGACGAAAGGGATATTTTCAGGCTTTTTCTCATCTATAAACTCTTCAAGTTTGTTAATATCCATATCTCCCTTAAAAAGGGTGTCTGCCTCCGGATCATAGGCTTTTTCTTGAACCAGGTCTTCACACACAACCCCTCTGACTTCAAGATTGGCTCGGGTTGTGTCAAAATGAATGTTATTGGGGACAAAATCGCCTTGATGCGTGGTGACTTCAAAAAGGATTCTTTCCGCGGCTCTTCCCTGATGGGTCGGGATCACATGTTTAAAGCCAAAGATATCCCGGATCGTCTTTTTGAAATGATAAAAATTACGTGAACCTGCGTAAGACTCATCACCGGTCATGATGCCCGCCCATTGGCTGTCACTCATAGCTGAAGTTCCACTGTCTGTTAACAGATCAATAAACACTTTTTCTGAAGGAATTGAAAAGACATTATAGCCAGAAACAATGAGAGCTTTCTCTCTTTGTTCCCGGCTAAGCTTTTGAATTCCTTCGATACTTTTTATCTTATATGGCTCTAAAGGGTAATTATGCTTACACATTCTCCCTCCTGTAAATCACTATTTTTGATTCTTTTAAAAAGAAACCAATCTTTTAAATTCTTCAAAACGCTGATTGATCTCTGAAAAGGTCAAAGATTTTAAACGTTGAGTTCCGAATTCCTCTATAGTAAAGGAAGCCATCACACTCCCATAAACAGCAGCCTTTCTTATGTCTTTCTCCTCAAAGGAATTCACCTTATCTAAATAACCTAAAAATCCTCCTGCGAAGCTGTCTCCAGCGCCAGTAGGATCCACCACAATCTCACACGGATGAGCTAACATACCCGAAATAAAGCTTTTCCCTATGATGATGACTCCGTGTTCTCCTTTCTTGATCACCACAAAAGAAGGTCCTTGTTCCAGAAGTTTCTTCCCAGCTCTGATGAGATTTTTTTCTCCGGTAATCTTTTTGACCTCCTCATCATTACCGAAGAATATATCTATTCTTTTTATGACTTCTAACAAGGATTCGTATCTCTGATCTATATACAGGTTAATGGTATCCATGGCTGTTATTTTAGGATTTTCAACCTGTTGAAGAACCTCTAACTGAAGCGCCGGGTCAATGGTTCCCAGAAACACGATGTCCGCTTTTCTGTACTCTGGCAGTAAATCAGGCTTGAAATCTTTGAAAACATTGATTTCTGTTTTTAGGGTGGTTCTCTGATTTGGATCTTCTCCGTAATGCCCTTCCCAAAAAAAAGTTTTTCCTTTGGTAAGGATCAATCCCCTGGTATCTATTCCCTTTTGATTAAACACTTCGACCATCTCTTGGGGAAAATCCTCTCCCGCCACTGAAACGATCTTGGTGTCTGTAAAATAGCTGGCTGCCAAAGAGGCATAAGAACAAGAGCCCCCTACAATTCTCTCCTTTCGTTCAAAAGGAGTTTCTACGGTATCAAAGGCTATGGATCCTATGATAACTAAACTCATTGATTCACTTCCTTTCTCCTTGGTTTTGAATGTTTATTTTTGAATTGGATATTTTCATGATCATTCTCACTTAATCTTGCCCGCAGCAGAAATTTGAGCTTCTGAAATTAAAATAATATAATGAGCGAACACACCCAGTCAATGAATAATCCCTGGAAAGACATTTATTTATCTTTGGATAGATATTTATCGATGATAAGTCCTAATTTTTTTCGTGCTGAAGGCGGGATTTTGCTGGGATCTGTGACAATGCAGTTTTTTAAAGCATTTTGGCATTCACATTTCCTCTCTTTTCCATCGGGAAGAATTTTAACAGCTTTCCTGATTATACTTTTGGCATTGTTAACATTTTCCCTCATATTTTCTAAAATCATTTCTACTGAAACAGAGTCTTCAGATTCATGCCATACGTCGTAATCCGTTATGAGGCTCATGCTGGCATAACAAATCTCAGCTTCCCGGCATAATTTAGCTTCTGTGGCACTGGTCATACCAATCACATCACAGCCCCATTTTCTGTATATATTTGACTCAGAAATGGTTGAAAAATGAGGCCCCTGGATGCAGAGATAAATTCCTTTATCATGGACTCTTAATCCCATCTCTTTTCCTATCCTGTATAAAACATTTGACAGATCAGGACACACCGGATGAGCAAATCCAATATGAGCGGCCAACCCATTTCCAAAAAAAGAATTCTCTCGGACTGTTCTGTCATAAAACTGATCGGGGAATAAAATATCTGTGGGTTTTATTTCTTCTTTAAGAGAGCCGACAGAATTGACTGAAATAACACGGCTTACTCCCAGCATTTTAAATCCATAAATATTGGCTCTATAATTTATTTCAGAAGGGAGCAATCTGTGACCCCGGCCGTGCCTGCTGAGGAAGGCTATTTTCTTTCCTTCCAAAATTCCTGTCATGTAAGCATCCGAAGGTTTCCCAAAGGGAGTTTGGAGACTCAACGATTTGAGATTTTTGATCCCTTCCATATCATAAAGACCTGTGCCTCCCAGGATGCCAATATCAGCAGAGGGGATCGGTTTATTTTTAAAATCCGCCATGTTTCCTCCTTGAATCAGTTTGATCTAGATGATTCATAATAAGCTCATCACTCATTTAATAATATCCAGTGAACCATAAAGAGTAAAGAGTCAGAAAAAAGAGCATTCAATGAAAATTTAATATAACCTATAATGAATGAATATTGAAATCAAAAAAACGGTTAAAATCGTTTCATTGGATCCTTTATGAAAATTTAGAAAGTCAGATTTAAAAAATAAAATAAAAATGGGTTCAGTTTTCATGCTTGAGCTTTAACCATAATTCAGTTATTCTATTGTCCATGGAAAGCATCATGAACACCACAGAAAAACATCGTTATGCTGCGGATCTGCTGGCCCGTTCAGATCACATTGTTGCCTTTACAGGTTCCGGTATTTCTTCTGAATCTGGGATACCCACCTTTCGAGGAAAAGATGGATTATGGAAAAAATTCAGAGCCCAAGACCTCGCTACTCCGATTGCATTCTCGACAAATCCAAAGCAAGTCTGGGAATGGTATGACTCGCGGAGGCAACTGATTTCAGAAAAAAACCCTAATCCTGGCCATAAAACTCTTGCTGAATGGGACGATTTTTTTGCATCACTTTATGTCATCACTCAAAATATAGATGGGCTCCATCAGAGAGCTGGCTCAAAAAAAATAATTGAACTGCATGGCAATATTTGGAAATTAAGATGTACCCAAAAAGGAACTATCATCGAAGATCACACCACTCCCCTTAAAGAAATCCCTCCTAAATGTAAAATATGTGGTGCTCTATTGAGACCCCATGTGGTTTGGTTTGGAGAAACTTTAGATATGGATCTTCTCAACCAGGCCTTGAAACTGAGTTCACAAGCTGACCTTATGCTTGTTATTGGTACTTCCTCTTTAGTTAATCCAGCAGCCTCTATTCCAATGGCAGCCAAGGAATCTGGTGCCAAAATTATAGAGATAAACCCAGATTCGACTCCTCTCACTCCCCATGCTGATATCAGTATAAAAGGAAAATCAGGCGATGTTCTTCCTCAAATTTCAGAAATACTGAAACAAAAAGTTCAAAAAAACAGGAAAAAGAAAAAATGAAATATGTCTATTTCGATATGCCGTCAGGAATAAGTGGAGATATGACACTGGGAGCTCTTCTGGATTTAGGAGCAGATGCAGAGCTTTTTAAAGAGAAAATAGCTTCTCTCGATCTCCCTGTTGAAATAAATATCAAGAATACTCAAAGGGCCTCCCTGAGAGCTTTAAAAGTAGATGTTTCTGTTTTAGAAAAGAATAAAACGTCACGAAAGTGGCCTGATATTGAAAGAATCATAGAAAAAAGTTCTTTTTCAAAATCTGTCAAAAAAAGAGCGGGACTCATATTTAAAAATCTTTTTAAGGCCGAAGCGAAGGTTCATGGCCAAAATTTGAATTCAACCCACCTTCACGAAGCTGGCGCAGACGATGCAATTGTGGATATCATAGGAACCTGTTTTTTGATCGAACAGCTCCATATAGAAAATTTCTTTGCATCCCCCTTAAACCTGGGTGGAGGGGTTGTCCAAGCTGCACACGGAATCCTCCCAGTTCCAGCCCCAGCAGTGACTGAACTTCTCAAAAATATCCCTGTTTATTCGGCACACATCAAACAAGAGCTCGTTACCCCGACCGGAGCAGCTATTATTTCATCTTTAGTCCAAAGTTACTCTTCTTTTCCAGAATTAAGTTATGAAAAAATAGGATGCGGCGCAGGGGCCAAGAACTTTTATGGATTTTCCAATATCCTGCGTGTTTTTTATGGAGAAACAAGCGAAAATCAGCTCCAAAAAGAAGTATTCCAGATAGAAGCTAACATTGATGATTCAAATCCCCAAGTCATAGCCGCATTCCTTGAAAAAGCACTCAAAAAAGGAGCTTTGGATGTCTATCTTACTCCAATCGTCATGAAGAAAAACCGCCTGGCAACAAAACTGACTCTACTCGTTGAATCCAATAAAATTGATCAATTAGCCGCTCTCATTTTTGAAGAAACCAGCACCATAGGTTTTAGATATTACCCAGTCAAAAGACAGATATTGAAAAGAGAAAAGAAGAGCGTCAATGTCATGGGAGAGTCTATCTCAATCAAAGCTTCTGAGTATAAAGGGAAATTAATCAATATCCAGCCGGAATTTTCTGAATGTAAAAAATTAGCCGATAAAAAAAAGATCGCGCTCAAAAAGATTATGGAGATGGCTGTTATCGAATTCTCATCGCAAAGAAAATAATAAAGGGATAGGCCCAAGGAGAATAAAGTGAATCAAAAAAAAATTGAACAGGGAGTCAAGCTCATCTTAGAAGGAATCGGTGAAGACATAACAAGACCTGGAATTCGGAGAACACCCAAACGAGTGGTTTCTATGTTTAAAGAAATCCTGGGAGGAACTGAGAAAGATCCATCAAAATTTTTACACCCCATTATGGGCGAAAAACATGACGAAATGGTCATTATAAAAAACATTCCCTTGTATTCCATGTGTGAACACCACCTGCTTCCCTTTGCAGGGGTCGCTCATGTCGCTTACATACCTAAAGGAGGACGAATCGTGGGTCTCAGTAAAATCGCTCGGGCCGTAGATGTTTTTTCCCAGAGGCTTCAGGTTCAGGAAAGACTCACTAAACAGATTGCAGATACTATAAATGAAAACTTAAAACCATTAGGAGTGATGGTCGTTATCGAAGCTGAACATATGTGTATGTCAATGAGAGGAGCCAAAAAACCAAAATCTATGACTGTAACATCTGCTGTCAGAGGTTCTTTCCGTACTTCGAGTGCCACTCGATCTGAAGCGATGACTTTAATCAGAGGAGGATTAACCAGTGGAAGGGAAACCTAAAGAGACCTTTTATATCACCACCCCTATCTATTATGTGAACGATGTTCCTCATATCGGGCATGCTTATACCACCATTATTGCCGATGCCATAAGTCGTTATAAGAAATTAGCTCGAAAAAAAGTCTTCTTTCTTACAGGGACTGATGAACATGGACAAAAGATAGAAAAAAGTGCCCAAAAGAAAGGAATCAAACCCATTGAACTTGCTGATCAAGTTGTGAAAAGATTTAAAATTCTCTGGGAAGAATTAAATATATCCTATGACTATTTTATTCGAACCACAGAAAAAAGGCATGAAAAAGGAGTGCAGGAGCTTTTCCAGAAACTCAGGAATAAAGGAGAAATTTATAAGGGTGTTTATAAGGGATTTTACTGTGTGAGCTGTGAAAATTTTCTTTCTGAAGATGTGCCTCTTGAAAAACAGGGGTATAAAATTTGTCCTGATTGTGGGAAAAAAGCAACTAGAGTCTCTGAAGAATGCTATTTCTTCCGTTTATCCGCTTATCAGGACCGGCTTCTTGATTATTATGAAAAAAACCCCTTGTTTGTGAGACCCAAAAGCCGGATGAATGAAATCAAAAGCTTTGTCAAAAAAGGGCTTAAAGATTTGAGTATCACCCGATCCACAGTAAAGTGGGGAATCTCTGTCCCGGATGATCCTGAACAGTCAATTTATGTCTGGTTCGATGCCTTAAATAATTATCTGACAGGAATTGGATATGGATGGAATTCAGGTCTTTATCAAACCTATTGGCCTCCAGACATCCATCTGATAGGAAAAGACATACTTAGATTTCATGCTGTCTACTGGCCTGCCTTTCTCATGGCTGGAGACTTCCCCCTTCCAAAAACAGTGTACGCTCATGGATGGTGGCTGAAAGATAAATCAAAAATGTCCAAATCAAGAGGAAATATCTTTGACCCTCATACGATACTCAAAAATTTTGGTACGGATCTATTGAGATATTTTTTGCTTCGAGAAATTCCCATAGGATTAGACGGAAATTTCTCTTATGAAGGATTCATCCATAGATGCAATTCTGATCTAGCCAATGACCTGGGCAACCTTGTTCAGAGAACACTTACCATGATTAAAAATTATTTTAGAGGAAAAATTCAGAGCCTTGGGGAAGAAAACAGTGATGACATAAGCCTCAGAAAAAGATTTGATGTCTTGAAATCAAGAGTTATGGACTTTTATGACAATTACTCAATAAACAAAGCGCTTGAAGAGATATGGAGCTACCTCAATTCTATAAACAAATACCTTGCAGAGAACGAGCCGTGGAACCTTATTAAAGATGAGACCAAACAGAATAGGGTGTCCCGCATTCTCTATCAGACTACCTGTGCCCTGCGTGGAATCAGCTATTTTCTTTATCCGGTCATGCCTGAATCAGCAAATAAAATATGGGATCTTCTGGGAGAAGAAAAAAATATCGAAAAAGAGTTTGTGGATGACTTAAAATTTGAAGATTATAAAACTTCCTATGAAATCAAAATGCCTCAACCTCTCTTTCCCAGAGTGGATCTCGAAGCCTTTCTAAAAAAGGAAGAACAGACCGTTCAAGGCAAACCCAAAAAGGAGGGAGAAATGAGTCAAATATCCTTCAATGAATTTAAGAAAATGGATTTAAGAGTCGCTCAAATTTTGAGCGCCGAAAAAGTCGAAGGAACCCGAAAGCTCATCAAGATGGAGGCAGACATCGGAGATGAAAAAAGACAGATGGTAGCCGGGATTGCAGAAACCTATGAACCCGAAGACCTCATCGGGAAAAAGCTTGTGGTGATCGTCAATCTCGAACCAGCGACCATCCATGGGATTGAATCTCAAGCCATGCTGCTAGCCGGCTGCAAAGAAGACGGGACCGCTGTGATTCCCTTCTTTACAGAAGATATTCCGGCCGGATCTAAGGTTCAGTAATTGAGGCTGAGTCGTATTTTCATGACTTAAAGTAAGGTTCGAACTCTTGTGAGGAGACTGCCCCTTCTCTGAGTATTTTCGGCTTGCCGGATACAAGATTTAAAACGGTGGAAGGAAGTCCTCCTTTAGTCTCTCCCCCGTCAACAAGAAGATCGACCTTTCCTTTAAAAACTTCAATAGCTTTTCCCGGAGTAGAGATTTCCGAGCTGCCTGAGACATTGGCGCTGGTGGCTGTGATGGGGAAACCGGTCTCTTTCACCATAGCGTTCATCCATTTGTGTTCAGGCCAGCGGATTCCAATAGTTTTGTTTGGGCCTGTTATGTATTCAGGAAATTTTTCCGAGGCCTTGAGCACCAGGGTTAAAGGACCCGGCCAGAATCTCTCCGCAACAGAATAAAATAAATCCGGTCTCTCAGATGTGATCTCTTCCACCATCTTCATTCCAGATACAATCACAGAAATTGGTTTGGAAGATTCTCTCCGTTTAAGTCTAAAAACCCTTTCAATAACTTTTTGTGAATAACAGCTAGCCCCCAATGCATAAAAAGTTTCCGTGGGATATATGACCAATCCATTGGAATGGAGCACTTTGCTTATCCATTCAATCTTGTTAAGCTCTATTTGGTTCAGATTTATTTTTATGACCTGAGTTTTCATGACTATCTTATACCAAACAATCCTAAATTATTCAAAAAAATGACGATATTTCTATGAGGGCTTTATTCTCAATGATGTAAAAAATTTCTTCAATAAAACTTAAAAAGTATGATCTTGCGTTTCACCTGACTTCATATATAATAGGAGTGATTTGCATGATCTCAATAAATGTTTATCCTAATTTGAAAACTAAAAGGACAGTTGACCTTTATATGTCACACTTTTATTTTTACTTTACCCTAAAAAAAAGAGAATTGTAAATGGCATATTTTTTGCATCACTAGTGGCAAAGGAGCAATAAAATGAAAAAATATTTGATTCTTTTAGCATTAACGGTTCTCGTTATTCCAGGAATGCTTTTCTCTGATATTGTCACATTTAGAGTTGGATATTTCATTCCTAAAGCTGAGAGCGATTTATGGCAGATCGAATTTGAAAACATGGATTTCACCAAGACAGATTTTCATCATTCGAGTTTTTGTTTTTCTTATGAGTACTTTTTCACAAATTATACCAGTCTTCTCATCAGTATTGAGGGCTATAACGAACAAAAAGTGGGCTATTATAAGGATTATGTAGCTTATCAGGATTTTGATGGAGATTGGGCTTATCCTAATGAATATGAAGGTGATTTTATCCCCAATCATGTCTTTTCTGTGTCATCAACCCCTATCTTGCTTTCCTTAAAACTCTTACCCCTGGGGAGAGCCCATAAAATAATCCCATATATTGGAGCCGGAGGAGGGATATTCCTCTGGAGCGTCCAGCTAGAAGGAGATATGATCGATTTTTCAGACGAATGGTATGATACCGTGGAAGAGGTCTCTATATATCCTATATATTATACCAACGCTTTCGAGAGAGGCAGAATCACCTTTGGAGCCCATATGTTTGGTGGGATTATGGTTCCGGTTGCCAACAGATTAAGCGTCGAAGCAGAATTTAAATATATTTTTGCAGAAGGCAACTTCTCAGAGGATGAATACACAGGATTCCAGGGTTTTGAACCTTTTGACTTAAGTGGATATCAATTATCTTTGGGTATAAACTACTGGTTTTAACCGTATAGCTTTATTCCTTTTTTAACTTACTGATAATCAGATCAGAGACTTTTTTCCCAGAAAGAAGCATTCCTCCAAAAATAGGGCCCATTCTTGGGCCTCCAAACACAGCGTTTGCCGCCATCCCTGTTACATACAATCCTGGAAACGCCTCTTTGGTGTTTTCAATCAAAACTTTCTCTCCTTTATCAGCCCACATAGGCCTTTCACCGATCACTTCACCCGTGGGAGTTAGAAGCTCTGTTCCTGACTTTTTTGAAACCAAATGAGCAAGTTCTGCATCATGACCTGTTGCATCAACAACAAATGAGCTCCTCATAGTCAGAGGATCCACATGAAACCGGGAAATTTCTGCGGCTGTCCAATTCACAACCACTCCTCTTACTCTATCATCAACAATCATAACATCCTCAGCATATATACAGTTATAGACATGAGCTCCCTGTTTTAATGCTTTGCTTAAAAGCATACTCAAAGTTTCTAAAGAAGAGGCCGTAAAATAATTTTGCTTATAATGAACCGCAGTAACTTCTAATTCATCCAGAATAGATTTTGACTCTTCCTGAATGACAATTTTATTAAACATCATACCACCACCAGGAAGCCCTCCTCCTGGCCGCAGAGACTTTTCTAAAACAATAACCTTTAATCCCGCCTTTCCTAAATAATACGCCGCACACAGGCCTGAAGGACCGGCTCCACAAATCATAACATCAGACTCAAGGTCATTAAGAAACTCTTTATAAAATGTCTCTGTGATCGCTCTCGAAATCATGATTTCATCTATCATTTCTACCTCTCAACATCTTTTTTATCTCTTGATATTATAAAATTACCTTATTTTTTGGTCAATGAAATTATCCAATCTTGGCCCTATTTTAACTCTTTTTGCTTTTCATGGCTTTCTGTTTGATCAAGATCATATTTCTTTATTATTTTTTTATATTTCAACACCTCCTGAACTTTCCCTCTTTTCTCAAATCCTCCTATCAGAATTCGGCACTTCTTTAAAATTTCCTTCTTAACAAGCTCTCTTTCTCTATCACTTAAATCCCATTTCAATGCCTTTTCCAGAGCTTTCACTCGAAAACGATCCATTCCCCAATATTTTTTTGAAAGTTGGTCCTTATGCCCTCCCCTCTTGATAATCAGCGGCTCATCAAGAAAATTCATGGAGTACTTATGCGCCATTCGAAGGCCAAAATCATAATCCTCACACACAGGCAAACTCTGATCAAATTTTCCTATTTCGTCAAATATCAAACGCCTGAAAAGTGCTGAAGAAAGGCTTAGAAGACAAATGGGAAGAACTTTTTCAAATATCCTTCCTGAATACTTTTCGTGTCTTTTTCTGGGATTAACAAAAACACCCTTCCTTATCCAAATCTCTTGAGTACAGCACATCATGGCTTCAGGATGCGCTTTCAAATAATCCATCTGCACCCTAATTTTTTCCCTTTTCCAGAGGTCATCCGAATCTAAGAAAGCGATAAAATCTCCTCTGGAAATTCTTAAGCCAAGATTTCTGGCTGAGCTCACTCCTTTATGCTCCTGAAATTTATATCTAATTTCACTATGATAAGAATCCACTATCTCCTTAGTATTATCTGTAGATCCATCATCGACTATAATCAGTTCGTAAGGTTCTCTTTCTGGAGTAAGAACAAAATAATCCTGACTCAATACAGAATCGATGGCTTCTTTTAAATAAGAGGCTCTGTTAAATGTAGGGATGATAATACTGATCATTCCTTTACTTCTTCACGATAGCAACGTTTTCTTTGACATCGAACGGAGAATTGATGATTCCCCAAACCGTATCCAATTCAATTTCACCTGAAAAACGGCAATCAACAAAATTTTTCTGAAAAAAACCATAAATATCTTTTCCCACTTCATAAAAATTCACTAAAGCATTCAAAGAAAAATTTTTTTCTCCATGCTTGGCAATACTTTTATCCCCTGGAATGTTCCCTGTACTCATCATATGACCGTCAATCCTTACGGAATAATGAATTCTATCCACAAGCAACTCAAAATCATTATAGTTTATAAAATTTACCTGGAGGTCAAAATCAGCTCCAGCTATAGATAGGTCATTTATGTTGATGGCTTCAATCTTGACTTCAGGAGGCCTGAAAATGGGGAACTCCCCATTAAAGTCAAAAAGCAAAGTCTTCCTTCTTCTTCGTTGACTTAAAAATTCAAACTCCCCCTTTACAGTACACTGGACCATTTCATTCTGTTCAATCTCCGGAGCTGTATGAAACAACAGGTCATAAGTGATTTTAACTGGGAGTGCGATCATTGTATCAGCCATTGCGGGGACTCTTAATCCCTGATCTAATGGCACATCCATACGAAGGTATTCTTTATGCCCAGTGAAAAATCTATAACTGTACCGAGCCAAATAATAATCTTCTGTTGAAGAATTAACAAGATTCACATAAAAAACAAGTTTAAGACCTGAGCCTGAAAGGTCTTGGACCTGCTTTTCCTCCAGGGAAATCTCTAACCCCTCTTTTAGACTCATAGATAACATCGAGACGGAGACAAAAATTAATAAAGAAATAACCGTAATCATTTTTTTTCTCATTCATTTCCTCAAAATAATTAATGGATACTTAGGATACACCATTGTAAAAAGAATTTCCAGAAAGCAAATCGTTAAATCCTTAACATGGTCATGATCACGAAAACATCGCCATTTTTTTATGAAAAGGTTAGGTTATTTGATTTCCTGACGTTTCTATTATATTATCGCTCTAAAAGAGAAAATTATTTCTTCAATGAAAAATATAAAAGCAACCTTCCGCCATAAAGAATTTTTTATTGAGCACTTTGGGAAAAATATTTATGCTGTCGGAGGTTATGTCAGAGATAAACTGCTTAAAAGAAAAAGCGATAGAGAAATGATAGACCTTATCATAACCCAGGTTCCTGCCGAAAAGATTATCCATACTCTAAAAAAATACGGAAAGGTGAATCTAGTAGGGAAAAGTTTTGGTGTCATAAAATTTATCATAGATCATGACATCTATGACATCGCCCTTCCTAGAAAAGATTTTCCAAAACCGATAGAAAAAAAAGGACATAAAGATTTTATTATTGAGGCTGACCCTGATATTCCTCTTGAAAAAGATCTCAAAAGACGCGACTTTCGGTGCAACAGTATGGCACTCAGATTATCGGACAATAAACTGATTGACCTTTTCAATGGAGTCAAAGATGTTGAAGAAAAAATACTCCGACTGACAAATCCCCAAGCTTTTCCCGACGATCCTCTAAGGGTTATGAGAGCTGCTCGATTTGCATCCACCCTTGATTTTAAAATTGACCCAAAAATATATGAAATATCAAAACATATAGATTTAACAGGATTGAGTGTAGAACGAATAACTGAGGAACTTTATAAAATACTCTTGGATTCTTCTTGTCCGTCTAGAGGATTAGAAGAAATGTTTAAACTCGATGCTCTCCGGCAGCTCTTTCCTGATTTATACAGGCTGACTCTATCCATTCAGGATGCCTATTTTCATCCTGAAAAAGACAACCAGGGGCATCATACGGTATGGAAGCACACCATCATCACACTTGACCAAGCAAAAAGGCTTGCTGAAGCTCAAAACATCAAAGGCCAAAGAAAACTTGCCCTGCTTCTGGCTGCACTTTTTCATGACATAGGGAAACCTGAAACAGCACGATGGGAATACAAAAAAGGACGAATGGTCATCACCAACAATCGCCATGATATAAAAGGAGTCAGGATCACAAAAAATATACTTGATGACTACAAAATACATTCAAGAGATGGCTATGACCTAAGGCACATGGTGCTGTCGTTGATACGCTGCCATCACAGGGCATCGGAATTATGGCAGAATAGAGATATCGCCACAAAAAAAGCTTATAATCGCTTAGCTGCAGATGTTAACGGAGAAATAGAGCTCCTTATTGTCCTGGACGCTGCGGATAGAGCGGGTAGAGATGAAAAACCCATAACAAGTCTGGATAAAATAAGTCAGTGGCTTTTGAACAAATTCAATGAACTCAATGTCTCCAAAGAAAGCATTCAACCCTTAATAATGGGCAGAGACCTTTTGAAAATAGGCATGGAACCAGGCCCAAATATGGGAAAAATTCTTAAAAAGCTCTACCAGCTTCAGATGGACGATGAATTTAAAACCAAAAAACAGGGAATCGAAAAAGCTAAGAAAATCATTAAAGAATCAAACCAATGAATATTCTCGTCACAGGAGGAGCAGGATATATCGGTTCTCACACCACCAAGACACTCATTAAACAGGGTTTTAATACCATCATATTGGATAACTTTTCTTCCGGGAAAAAAATTCTCATTCCCAAAGGGACATCACAGGTTATCGAGAAAGATCTCGCTGAAAAAGAATCCATTATTAAAGTTTTTAAAGAAAATGACATTAAAGCTGTTTTGCATTTTGCATCATTAATCCAAGTCGGAGAATCCTATAATGACCCTCACAAATATTACTCATCCAATCTGATGAACAGTCTGAATCTGCTGGAAGCAATGCTGGAAAAAAAGGTCAAATACCTTATATTTTCCTCCAGCGCCGCTGTGTATGGAATCCCCAATCATACTCCCATAACAGAATCTCATGAGCTGAATCCGATCAATCCCTATGGAAAAACAAAATATATGATCGAAGAAATTCTTAAAGATTACCAAAAAGCCTATGGTTTTAAATTTATATCTCTTAGATATTTTAATGCGGCAGGGGCTGATCCTGATGGTGAAATCGGGGAGATGCATGACCCTGAAACACACCTCATCCCCAACATCTTCTTATCAATCCTTCATAGGAAGAGGAACCTCGAAATTTTCGGGACAGATTATCCCACAAAAGACGGTACTGCCGTTAGAGACTATATTCATGTCACCGACCTAGCTGAGGCTCATGTCTTATCTCTTAAATATCTTTTGGATAAAAACAAAAGTGAATTTATCAATTTGGGGACAAACAAAGGATATTCGATTAGAGAAATTATCAAAAAAATTGAACACATTATAGGGAAGAAAGTGTCATTTAAAGAAAAACCTCGAAGAAAAGGAGACGTGCCTGTTCTGGTAGCCTCAAATGAGAAAGCCCAAAAATTACTAGGATGGAAGCCCAAATATTCAGAGATAGACACCATTATTCAAACAGCCTGGGCCTGGCATAAGAAAACAGTAAAAGGGTGAAATTTAGGTATGGATTGGCCTCCCTTCAGATTTTTAACGCCATTCTTCGTACTGTATCTTCGGCTTCTGCGTAACTCCCCCCGTCCGTGGGTCAAACATAATCGAAACTCTCCTTCGTCGAGTTCCCTCAAACACAGCACTCAGAAGGCTAAATGATCAATGACGCTTCAGCCACATCTAAATTTCTTTAATATATTATAAAAAGCTAATCTAGTTTGGAATTCATATTTAAGCGAGGGCTCAGGTTAATGAAAAATAGAAACAATCCATGTAATAAATGGCTTGCCGCAACGAAATGAATAAATATAATGTTTGACTCTAAAAGGCAAGAATGCTATAAATGATCCCTGTTTCAAATGATTATGCGACATAATAAAACTATAATTTTTTACCTTGTTATGATCATTCCATTTATCTTTTTTTACAGTTGCTCATCCCACACTCAAGCATCCTTCCAACCAGAAAAAACTCCTCAGATCCCAATTCAAAGCCAATCAGAACCCGCTGAAAATCAGATCAATAAAGAAGAAATATTACATGAAAAAAAATATGAAGAAAATACTGTCCAAGAAAAACAAAAAGATCCTGTTCCAGACGAAACTAAAATGGAGGACGAAGTAAACCCTTCCGAATTGCTTGAAGAAGCCATGGACATATACAGAGAATCATTAAGAGCCTGGGACCAAGGGCATATAGATTATGCTATTTTATGCCTTGATAATGCCTATGAACTCATCCTTCAAATAGATCTTCCTCCTGATTCTCCGCTTGTTCAGGATAAAAATAACCTTCGCCTTCTCATCGCTCAGAGAATACAGGAAATATACGCTTCGCGTGAAAGTGCCATTGGTGAAAATCATGGAACTATTCCCTTAGTCGAAAATAAATATGCCCTTCAAGAGATCCAATTCTTTTTAGGAAAAGAAAAAAAACTTTTTCTGGAAGCCTATCAAAGATCCGGACGCTACAGAGAAATGAT
This sequence comes from uncultured Eubacteriales bacterium, assembly GCA_964599635.1. GTDB lineage: Bacteria > Acidobacteriota > Aminicenantia > Aminicenantales > Aminicenantaceae > WJMT01. Next base: position 32,084 of record CAZRGM010000053.1, read on the forward strand.
TCTCAATGAACTTAAAAAAGAAGGACTCCCTCCAGAACTGTCATGGATGCCTTTGATCGAGAGCTGGTTCAAAATCAGAGCTTATTCACGAGCCAGAGCCCTTGGTTTATGGCAGTTTATTTCTTCCACAGGCTATAGATTTGGGCTAAAAAGGGACCGATGGATAGATGAAAGAATGGACCCTGAAAAATCCACTCGGGCCGCCGTCCAGTATTTGAAAGAACTTCATTCCTATTTTGGTGATTGGACGACAGCTTTAGCAGCATACAACTGCGGTGAATTTAGGGTGCAAAGAATCATCAGAAATCAACGGGTCAATTACCTTGACAATTTTTGGGACCTTTATCCAATGCTCCCAAGAGAAACATCCCGGTTTGTCCCTAGATTTATGGCAGCCGTTTTGATTATTAATGATCCTGAAAAATATAATATAGACCTGCCAGAACCTGAACCCCCACTAAATTATGAAGAAATCACCATCAATCGGCCGATCAAGCTATCTTCTTTATCAGCCAAGATGGGACTCAATTCTGAAAAACTAGCTGACCTCAACCCAGAACTCAGGCACAAATCAACTCCTGACATCGAATATAAACTAAAAATTCCCAAAAACACATTCGAGCTTGCATCATCCAGTCTGAATTCACTCCCCCAGTGGATTCCTCCAGAAGCAACTTATTTTATCCATAATGTGAGAAGGGGAGAGACTGTATCTGAAATTGCTTCCAGATATGGGACTTCTATTTCTGCTATTGCCCGTTTAAATCGATTAAACAGACGCTATCTTATTCGTCCTGGACAGAGACTAAAAGTCCCTGGGAGCTCTAGTTCAAGATATGTATCCGTATCTTCAAGAAATCTTAATAGGGAGGGAAATAAACTCATATACACAGTTAAACGCGGGGACTCTCTATATCTCATAGCCAATGCCTTTGGAACCACTATAAAAAACATCAAAACTTTGAATGATCTGACAAGCAACAGATTAGATGTAGGACAAAAATTGATCATTCAATCCGGCATCCCAGAAGGAACCGCCTTTTACACAGTCAAACCCGGAGATACTCCCTATAAAATAGCAAAACAATTCGGCATGTCCTTGAGCACTCTTTTGAGTTTGAACAACCTGAACAAATATTCTAAAATCTATCCAGGCCAAAAACTTTGGATTACTGAGAAAAAATAGCGTTTACTATCTCTTGGCTTTTGCCGTAGCCTTAGCTTTTTCAGCAGCCGTTTCTTTTTTCCTGGGTTTCTTTTTAAATTCACTTCCAATGAGTTCAATAATAGCCATTTCTGCTCCATCCCCAAAGCGAGATCCTAATTTTATGATTCGGGTATATCCGCCTGGTCTTTCTTCAAACCGGGGGGCTATTTCTTCAAAAAGTTTTTTCACAACATCTTTTTTATAGACAAATCTCGAGACTCTTCTCCTGGAATGAAGAGTTCCCCTTTTGGCCAGAGTGATCATCTTCTCAGCCATAGGTCTTAAAGCCTTTGCTTTTGCTGTGGTAGTCCTTATTCTCTCTTTTTCTAAAAATGAGGTAACGAGACTGCGTAGGAGCGCCTTTCTTTGCGCTGAAGCTCTGCCCAAACGGTGAGACTTGACTAAATGCCTCATTCTTCTTCTCCTTCTTCCTTTTCTTCCTGTATTGTTCTGAATTCCTCTATCTTTTCCAATAAGGCAGGATGAAATTCAGTATTTAATTCTAAACCCAATTCTTTTAGATTATCTTTTATTTCTATCAGGGATTTTCTGCCAAAATTCTTTGTTTTTAACAATTCATCTTCATTCTTCTGAACTAATTCATAAACTAATTTTATCCCTGCAGAGCGCAGGCAATTGTTTGACCTAACCGAAAGTTCAAGATGATCAATAGATTTGGTTAAAATATCAAATTTATCCATATAAGGAACTTCTTCCTTCTCGCTTTCTTCATCTTTCTTTATAGGTTCATCTACCACATTCATGAATATAACAAGATGGTCTCGCAAAATTTTTGCCGCTTTGGATACCGCATCCTGAGGAATCAATGCTCCTGTCGTCCATACTTCTAAAATCAGCTTCTCATAATCAATTCTTTTGCCGACCCGAGCTGGCTCAACCTTATAATTAACTTTAATAATAGGGGAATGTGATGAATCGAGAGGGATAAAATCAACTCCTAAATCCTTGTTATAATTCTGGTCTGCTGAAATATATCCCCTTTTGTTCTCAATAATCATTTCCATATCTAAAGCTCCATCCACATCTAAAGAGGCAACATGAACATCTTTTTCAAGTATTTCAATATCGGAATCATGGTTAATATCAAAGGCCTTCGCTTCAGCAGGACCTTTAATTTTTAAAGACATAGTTTTTGGCTCTCTACTCTCCATTTTCAAGCGCAGGCTCTTTAAATTCAATATAATATCTGTCACGTCTTCGACAACACCAGGAATTGATGAAAACTCATGAAGAACGCCTTGAATCCGAATATTGGTTATGGCTGCTCCTTGAATCGAAGAAACAAGTATTCTTCTTAATGCATTCCCTATTGTAACGCCATAACCCCTCTCAAAAGGCTGAGCAAGAAATTTTCCATATAAATTTGTTAGTGTTTCAAAATCACATTCAAGATGCTTTGGCCTCTGAAATCCTATTTCTGTCATCATTCCTCCTCTTTGAGTACCCTAATTTACCAATAGAACCTATCATAAAAAGGATATTATTCTTTTTTACTTTATTTATAATTTTTTATTTATTTTGAATATAATTCTACAATAAGTCTTTCCTCAATTGGAATGGTTATATCCTCCCGTTTTGGAAAAGAAACTACAGAGACTGTTTTCTCTTCCATATTGATATTCAACCATGGAGGGACTTCTTTATTTTTATTAAATTCTATAATGGCGTTTAACTCCTCGCTATCTGAGGATCTTTCATGTACAGATATAATATCTCCCTTTTCAACCAGCATAGAAGGGATAGTGACTTTCTTTCCGTTCTTCCGAAAATGTCCATAAGCGACCAACTGTCTGGCATGGGCTCTGGAATGAGCGAATCCGGCTAATAATATCACATTATCTAGCCTCCTTTCCAACATTGACAGAAGGATTTCTCCTGTCACACCTCTTTTCCTCTCTGCTCTCTCGAAAAATAACCTGAATTGTTTTTCAGACATTCCATAATATCTTTTTAATTTCTGTTTTTCTCTAAGCTGGATCCCATATCCCAATATTCTTTTTCTCGTTCTTCCTTGTTCTCCAGGTGGGTAGGCTTTTCTCTCCATAGGACATTTATCCGTATAGCATTTGTTCCCTTTTAAAAACAATTTAGTCCGTTCAACCCTGCAGAAACGGCAAATACTTTTTCTATTTCTGGCCATAATCAACTCCTCACAGAATGATCTTTTAGACCCTTCTCCTTTTTCTTTCTCGGCATCCGTTATGAGGCAAAGGGGTTACATCTCTGATGGACTTTATTTCCAATCCTGCCGCCTGAAGAGCTCTAATGGCAGATTCTCTACCAGCTCCAGGACCTTTGACTCTAACATCAATATAACGTACGCCCAGCTCCTGCGCGCTCTCACCAACCTCCTGGGCAGCTAATTGGGCTGCGTAAGGGGTTCCTTTCCGCGCACCACTGAAACCTGCTTTGCCACAACTTCCCCAGCAGACAACATTGCCCTGTTGGTCAGTAATGGTGATGATGGTATTGTTAAAAGTAGATGTTATATCGGCTACACCATAGCCGATATCTTTCTTTATTTTTTTCTTTTTTTGCTTTGTTCTTTTCTTAGGCATCCGTAATCCCTCATTACTTCTTTATTTTACTGCGAGCAGGACCCTTTCTGGTTCGGGCATTTGTTTTTGTCCTCTGCCCCTTTACTGGAAGGTTCTTTTGGTGACGCATTCCTCTATATGAACCGATATCTATCAATCTTTTTATATTTCCCTGAACTTCTTTTCTTAAGTCCCCCTCTATTTTCTCTCCCTTTTCTATTTGATTCCTTATTTTATTGATTTCTTCATCTGTAAGATCTTTTACCTTCTTGTCCTTATTGATTTTCACCTTTTCTAAAATCATATTAGATCGGGAACGCCCTATCCCATAAATATAAGTCAAGCCTATTTCAATCCTTTTTTCTTGTGGGAGTGTAATTCCTGCTATTCTTGCCATTTTTACCTCATCTATCCTTGTCTTTGTTTGTGTTTTGGATTGGTGCAGATAACTCTCAGAATGCCTTTTCTTCTTATAATCCTGCAGTTTCTACACATTTTCTTTACTGATGTTCTTACTTTCATTTCATTTCCTCACTATAGCTATTTAAACCGATAAATGATCCTTCCCTTGGTCAAATCATACGGTGAAAGTTCAACCAAAACTTTATCTCCTGGCAAAATACGGATAAAATATTTGCGCATTTTTCCTGATATATGAGCTAATATAATGTGTTTATTAGGTAGCTCCACTTTGAACATAGCATTAGGAAGTGTTTCAATAACTGTTCCTTCAGTCTCATAAACATCTTCCTTTTTAGGCATGCCTTCTCTCCCGATGCTTTTCCTCTCCCTTCGTTTCTAATATACTTAAAATTTCAGGGCCTTCTTCAGTGACAGCAACCGTATTTTCATAATGAGCCGATAGACTTCTATCTTTTGTAACCGCGGTCCAGTTGTCTTCTAATATCTCTACATCCCAGTCTCCTGCCGCAATCATGGGCTCAATAGCGAGGACCATTCCTGGCTTAATCTTAGGCCCATGGGCTGGAGAACCAAAGTTAGGAACCTGAGGCTCCTCATGGAGAGATAATCCAATCCCATGGCCCACAAAACTCCTTATGACTGAAAATCCATTGGATTCGACACATTTCTGCACGGCAGAAGATATGTCAGATATCCTGTTCCCAACTCTAACCTGCTCAATTCCTTTATCAAGACTCTGCTTGACTGTTTCTATGAGCTTCTCTGCCTCGGAAGAAACCTCCTGCACGGGGACCGTTATTGCGGCATCTCCATAAAAACCATTATAAATCACTCCAAAATCTATACTTATGATATCGCCCTTCTTAAGTGACCTTGAGGAAGGAATACCATGAACAATCTCTTCGTTAATAGATGTGCACAAACAGGCTGGAAATCCCTGATATCCTTTAAAAGCTGGCCTTGCTCCAAGCTCTAATGTTCTCATCTCAGCATGCTCATCCAATTCTTTGGTCTTTATACCAGGTTTGATCATTTGCTTTAACTCACTCAAAATCTGAGCTACAATTCGATTGCTCTTTTTCATCAGTTCTATCTCTTTATCACTCTTGTAAATAATCATGTTAAAGCTTCTAATTCTTTTTCCTTATTATAACTTTTATTTATAATGGAACAAATTCGTTTAAATACGAGAGCTCTGCTGCTTTGGCCGTCAACAGCTCTATATATTCCTTTATTCTTATAATATTGGATTAACTTTTCGGTCTCATTATGGTAAATTGCAAGCCTTTTTTCAATGACTTCCGGCTTATCATCTCCTCTCTGGATAAGTTTTCCTCCACAGCGTTCACATCGTTTATTTTTTAAGAGATCTTCTCTATCTATATTATAGATAGAATGGCATTCAGTACAAATCCAACGAGAAGAAAGACGCTTGATCGCGATCCTGTCGCTAATTCTAATATCTATGACGATCTCATTTTGTACGGCATCCATCTTTTCCAGCGAACGGGCCTGTGAGATATTCCTTGGAAATCCGTCCAGGGTATAACCATTTCTGCAGTCTTGTTTATGAATTCTTTGCTTAATCAAATCAATAATGAGTCTGTCTTTGACGAGCTCCCCTTTATCCATACTTTCCTTAGCCTTCATTCCCAAAGAAGTTCCTTCTTCTACAGCCTTTCTCAAAATATCTCCTGCCGATATTTTGGGGAATCCAAATTTGTTTTCAATGAGGTTTCCCTGGGTTCCTTTCCCAGATCCAGGAGGCCCAAGCAGGATGATTTTCATCCCCTCCTCCCTTTAATTCGTCTGCGCCGCATAAATCCATCATAATGGCGCATGACAAGCTGAGCTTCTATCTGCTGTAAAGTGTCCATAGCTACACCAACCACAATAAGAATAGAAGTTCCTCCAAAATAAAACTGCACATTCAATCCTTGAGTAAACCATTCAGGGAGATTCTGATCTAAAAAGTTCCCTATGAACGGAATGGGCTGAACTTTAAACCCGGTAATAAGGATTTCTGGGATGATAGCCACTGCTGCAAGGTAAACAGCTCCCACCAATGTGAGCCTTGATAAGACACCATCTATATAGTCTGATGTATTTTTCCCAGGCCGTATTCCGGGAATAAATCCTCCATATTTTCTGAGATTATCAGCCACATCAGAGGGGTTAAAAATAATCGAAACATAAAAATAAGTAAAAAATATAATCGATGCGACATAGAATAGATTATAAAGCGGCATTCCCATAGAAAACTGTTCAGCTATTTGTCTCAAAAATGGAACTCTAATCATCTGAGCAATTGTGGAGGGGATTGTGATAATTGAAGCGGCAAATATGATAGGGATGACTCCCCCTGTATTGACTCTAAGAGGAAGATGAGTGCTCTGCCCTCCATATATCTTACGTCCGATCACTCTTTTGGCGTAAGAAACAGGAAGTCTCCGCTGACCTCTTTCCACAAATACAATGATCCCTATCACCGCAACCATCAAAATAACCAGAAAGATAACCCTCAAGGGAGTGAGTTCCCCAGTTTTTAATCCACCTAGAATACTCTGAAGGCCACGAGGAAAACCGACCACAATTCCTGCAAATATAATCAGCGATATGCCGTTTCCAATCCCTCTTTCAGATATTTGTTCTCCTAACCACATGATAAAAACAGTCCCTGTTGTCAGCGTCAACACCGTCAAAAACTTGAATCCCAAACCTGGATTAGGCACGATCGGGGCTCCACCTGGAGTTTTAGCCGTCTCCAAAAATATGCTGATAGCTGTTGCTTGAATGATGCAGATAATAAGGGTTCCATATCTTGTATACTGAGTTATCTTTTTTCTCCCCAACTCTCCTTCTTTAGAGAGTCTTTCTAAATAAGGCCATACCACCTGCAACAATTGTAGAATAATCGAAGCACTGATATAAGGCATGATTCCCAATGCGAAAACAGTCATCCGCGACATGTTCTGCCCACTGAACAAATCGACCATCCCCAGGATTGTTCCTTTTTGGGCTTGCCAAAATTCAGCTAAAGCAGAGCTGCTTATCCCTGGATTGGGGATCTGAGCTCCTATCCTGTAAACAGCCAGAATAGCCAGAGTGAAAAGAACCCTCTTCCGTAAATCCGGAATACTGAAAATATTTCTTATACTTTCTAGCATCATTCACTTCCAATTAAAACAGCTTTTCCTCCTGCCTTTTCTATCTTTTCTTTGGCAGACTTTGAAAACTTATGAGCATGAATGATCTTGGGGCTGGTTATTTTACCACGCCCCAATACCTTGACAGGCTGAGACTTCTTTTTTGCGAGACCATTCTCTATAAGATCTTTGATTTTAATCGTATTCTTTTCTATCTTATTGAGTCTGTCGATATTGACTTCAGAATATTCTTTACGAAAAATATTTGTAAAGCCTCTTTTCGGCACTCTCCGAACAAGAGGCATCTGGCCCCCTTCAAATCCAAATCTCTTAGAGTATCCAGATATGGATTTCTGGCCTTTGGTTCCTCGGCCTGACGTTTTTCCTCTTCCCGAACCAGGTCCCCGGCCGACTCTTCTTCTGTTCTTACGGGAACCCTCTGCTGGGCTAAGTTCATTTAATTTCATTTTTGAATCAACTCCTCAACTTTGACTAAATGAGATACTTTGTTTATCATCCCTCTTACTTCTGGGCAATCCTTTTTTATGACCTCAGAACTGATTCTCCTCAATCCCAATCCTCTCACCACTTCCCTTTGTTTTTGGGGACGTCCCACTAAACTCCGCACTAAAGTTACTTTCAGTTTTTTTCCTGAGGGATGTGAGTCCTTCTTTTTTGGAGCTGCCTTTTTTTCCTTTACTGCCATATCATATCCTTGTCTTTGTCCCTAACTCTTGAAAGTCCATCAGGGCTCTTTAGCTTCTTTAAAGCATCTATGGTTGCATGGGCCACACTTAAAGGGTTATTGCTTCCAACTGATTTGGTAAGAACGTCTTTGACCCCCGCTAATTCCATAATAACCCTAACGGCTCCTCCCGCAATAATCCCTGTTCCTTTAGAAGCGGGACGAAGAATAACCTCTCCCCCACAGTGAACACCTTTTATGAAGTGGGGAATGGTCGTGCCTTTAAGAGGGACTTCTATCATATTTTTTTTGGCATCTTTAGCCCCTTTTTTGATAGCTGGAGGGACTTCTCTCGCCTTCCCTTTTCCTATGCCAATGAGTCCTTTTTCATTTCCTACAGCCACTAAAGCAGAAAAACTTAAATTTTTGCCTCCTTTGACCACCTTCATAGTCCTTCGGATAGAAATAACCTGGTCTTTTAATTCTTCTTCAGCTTCTTCTTTATCGAATTTTTCTTCGTCCACTCTTTTCCCTCCTTAAAAACCGCTCAGAATTTAACTCCTGATTTCCTAATGAATTCAGCCAAAGCTTTAATCCTTCCCTGATAGGGATAATGACCTCTGTCAAATACAATTTCTTTGATTCCTTTCTCTTTCAATCTTTCAGCTATTGTAGTACCCAGAGTTTCAGAAGCTTTTATATTTTTGGTGTTATCGTTCTTCTTGCGAAAATCCTTTTCCAATGTAGAGGCCGAAGTCAGCACAACTCCATCGATATCATCAACAGCTTGAATATAAATATATCTGTTGCTGCGGGTCACATTGAGTCTGGGCTTTTCCGCAGTTCCTTTAATCTTTTTTCTGATTCTTTTCCTTATTCTTTTCTTAGCTTGTTTCTTTTTATAGACTTTATTCTTATACACCGGTTGCTCCTACTCCCGCTTTACGTTCTTTCTTAATCAATCTCTCTCCTGAATATCTGATTCCTTTCAGTTTGTAAGCGTCAGGTTTCCTGAAGCTTTTTATTTTATGTGCCTCCTGCCCCACTCTTTGTTTATTAATTCCCTTTACTATGATTGTATTCGGGTTCTCCATTTCTATTTCTATATCCTCAGGAACATCATAGACAACAGGTTTAGAATATCCCAAACTTAGCTCCAGCTTATTTTTCTGAAGCTTTGCTCTAAATCCCACCCCCACAATCTCAAGTTTTTTTGAGAACCCTTCTGTAACACCTATTAAAGCATTGACAGCTAAGGTCCGAGAGAGACCATGAAAAGCAGCGGCTTGATTCTCATTGCTTTCTCTTTTAAAAATCAAAACATCATCTTTTAACACTGCTTTTATTCCTTTAAACAGAGGCGATTCATTCTTTCCTTTAGGACCATGGAACTCAATTTTATTGGAATGAACTTCCACTTTCACTTTATCAGGAATGTGAATTGGATTTTGACCGACTCTTGACATTTTTACCTTCCTTTAGTCCCAATACTCACCAGATCTGACATAAAACTTCTCCTCCGAGCCCCATGTCTTTACATTTTTTCCCAGTAAACACACCTTTAGAAGTAGAAATGACCACAATCCCCAAGCCATCAAGAACCTTTGGGATATTATCTTTTTTACAGTAAATACGACATCCTGGCTTACTTAACCTCTCCAATCCTGAAATGACATTTTTTTTATCTTCGGTATATTTTAAAAACAATTTTAGAATTCCCTGCTTTTTATCATCTATGACTTTATAATTCCTTATATAACCTTCATCCTTTAATATCTTGGCTACAGCCACTTTTATTTTAGATGAAGGAATGTCAACTTCTTTTTTCCTGACCATTCCTGCATTTCTAATTCTTGTTAGCATGTCTGCAATAGGATCTGTTAAAGTCATAATTATATACCTCGCTTTTTCTCTACCAAGATGCTTTAGTTACCCCTGGTATTTCGCCTTTCAGAGCAAGCTCCCTAAAGCATAATCGGCACAAGTCAAATTTTCTAAGATAACCTTTTGGTCGGCCGCAAATCCGACATCTGTTTTTATATCTCACCTGGTATTTAGGGTCTCTTTTATGTTTTGCGATAGATGATTTTTTAGCCATTTTTCCCTTCCTTTTTATTCCTCACTAAAAGGCATCCCTAATTTTTTTAATAAAAGATAAGCCTGTCTGTCATTCTCAGCAGTCGTGACTAACGTTATATTCATACCTCGTGTCTTATCCACCTTTGTATAATCTATTTCAGGAAAAACCAACTGATCCCTAATAGCTAAAGTATAGTTTCCCCTTCCATCAAACGACCGAGCTGAAATACCTCTAAAATCCCTGACTCTTGGGAGCACAATATTCACAAATCGATCAATGAACTCATACATCCTGTCTCTCCGTAAAGTCACATAGCAAGCAATTGGCTTTCCTTTTCTTAGTTTAAAGGTTGATATCGATTTTTTAGCCCTCCCTACAGCAGGCCACTGTCCCGTAATTAAACTCAATTCCTCCTGGGCTTTGTCTAAAATTTTGATATTCTGCAGAGCCTCTCCGACCCCCATATTTATGACTACTTTTTCAACTCTTGGTACAGCCATAGGATTTTTTATGGAAAATTCCTTCATCAACTCGGGTAGTATCTCTTTTTTAAATTTTTCTTTTAATCTGCTCATATTTGACCTCATTCTGATTTTTCAATAGTCATGTCACACTTACTGCACACTCTAACCTTGGAACCGTCCTCCAGCTTTTTAGATCTAACTCTCACTCCTTGTCCACATTCCTGACAGTAAATCATAACATTAGAAATATGGATAGGAGCTTCTTTTTCCATAATTCCCCCTTGAATATTTTTACTTTGATCCTGTCTAATAAACTCTTTTGCAAAATTCAATTTCTCCACGATGACGCTTCTTTTTTCAGGAAGAACCTTTAACACTTTCCCTGTCTTCCCTTTTTCTTTCCCTGCTATAACAATAACTATATCGTTTTTTCTTATTTTTAGATTATTCATCATACAACCTCTGGGGCCAAAGAAATAATTTTCATAAATTCCTTTTCTCTAAGCTCTCTGGCTACAGGACCAAAAACACGCGTTCCAACCGGCTCCTTTTGTGGATTTATAATGACCGCTGCATTATCGTCAAAACGAATGTAAGAACCGTCTTTCCTCCTTATTTCCTTTTTTGCCCTGACTATCACAGCCCTGACAACTTTTCCTTTAGGAATCTCGCTCTCGGGTTGAGCTTCCTTTACTGAGGCAGAAATTATGTCTCCCACCGTAGCGTTCTTTCCAACCCCACCTCCCAGCGGAGTAATGCATAATATCTTTCTAACACCCGAATTGTCAGCAACAGTGAGTCTTGTCTCTTGGCGAATCATTTTTTATCATCCCTATCTTCATTTTGCTCAGTCTTATCAACCGGAGCTAAATCAATGATTTCCTCAACTCTCCACCTTTTTATCTTACTTATAGGTCTCGTTTCCACAATTCTTACCACATCTCCTATTTTACATTTTTCATATTCGTCATGAGTAAAATAGACTTTCCTCTTCTTGATCACTTTTTTATATAACGGATGTCTTATCTGTCGCTCGACCATAACCTTAATCGTCTTTTTCATTTCATTCCCAACAACAACACCGGTTTTCTCTTTTTTTCTGCCTTTGATATCGTTCATTCTATTCCTCTCCTCTTCTCTTTTCTGCAAGGATTGTTTTGACTCTGGCTAGATCTTTTTTTACATTTTGGACCTTCTTAACATCCTCAAGCTGTCCAATGGACTGCTGAAATCTTAACTTAAAAAGCTGATCTTCTAATTCACTCTCTTTGTTTTCAATCTCTTGAATAGACATTTCTCTAATTTCTAGCGCTTTCATCTTAGTTCCTTATTATCGCGAGATACAAATCTAGTTTTCATGGGAAGTTTATGATCAGCTCTCCTCATAGCCTCTCTTGCGGTCATCTCTTCAACTCCACCTAATTCATAGATCATACGTCCAGGCTTAATCACATCCACCCAAAATTCCGGATCTCCTTTTCCTTTTCCCATCCTCACTTCTGTTGGCTTTTTCGTTACGGGCTTCCAGGGAAAAACTCGAATCCAAAGTTTGCCTTTCCTTTTGAGATAACGCCCTATCGCTATTCGTCCTGCCTCAATCTGCCTTGAATTAAGCCAGCAGGGTTCCAAAGCCTGAAGCCCAAACTGTCCAAATGACAAACTTCCTCCCCGGATGGCTTTACCCCTCATTCTTCCTCTTTGCTGTTTGCGGTGCTTAACCTTACTTGGCATTAACATGATTAAATCTCCTCAATCTCATCGGTCCGGGATGTCATTTTTTCTTTTTCCTTATCTGAATTATATATCCATACCTTAATGCCTATATTTCCATAGTTCGTATGCGCTTCAGTAAAACCATAATCGATATCTGCTTTTAAAGTCTGAAGCTTCAACTGCCCCTTTAAATACCATTCAGAGCGAGCAATTTCCACTCCTCCCAGTCTTCCGGAACACATGACCTTTATGCCTTTGGCTCCCATCTTCAACGCCATATTAACGGCTCTGCGCATGGCTTTGCGGTAGGCAATCCTTTTTTCAAGCTGAAGAGCAATCCCTTGGGCCACTAAAATCGCATTCAACTCAGGTTTATCTACTTCCCTTATGTCTATGTATACCTCTTTTTCTGTAATTTCCTGAAGATAATTCTTTAGATTCTCTATTTCCCTACCCCCTCTTCCTATAATAATTCCAGGGCGGGCCGTATAAACGATGACTCTAATTTTAGGGCCAATTCTTTCTATATTAACCTCAGATATTCCGGCATGATTATACTGATCTTTCACGATCTTTTTCATCTCCAAATCTTGATGCATAAAACGTTTGTATTCCTTTCCTGTTGAAAACCATTTAGAGCTCCAGTCTTTATTGTATCCCAACCGAAAACCATAAGGATGTGTTTTTTGGCCCACTTTTATCTTCCTTTCTTTTCTTCCAAAAAGATATATATATGACTTGTCCTTTTGAGAATCCTCACGGCCCTTCCCATTGCCGCGGCTCTGAAGCGCTTCCATGTAGGACCCTCATTGACAAATATTTCCTCAATATAAAGATTATCTACATCTACTTCAGGACTTTTCTGCTGAGCATTGGCAATAGCTGAACGCAGCAGCTTCTCGAGGATTGAACTGATTTTTTTCTTACTCGAATATTTAAGTATAGTCAGGGCCTCTCCGACATATCTATCTCTTATAAGATCTGCAACCAAGCGACTCTTTCTTGGAGAAATCCTAACATGCTTAGCAATGGCTTTAGAAACGATATCTTGTTCTTTCATTTTATTTCTTTATCTTTATAGCTCGTGCTGCTCTGGATGTATGCCCTTTGAATGTTCTGGTGGGAGAAAATTCTCCTAATTTATGCCCCACCATATTTTCTGTAATGAATACAGGAATAAACTTCTTTCCGTTATGAACACCAAGGGTCATTCCAACCATTTCAGGAATCACGGTTGAACGTCTTGAATATGTTTTGATAACCTTTTTCTTGTCCTTTGCAGATTCAATAGACTCAATTTTTTTTAAAAGTGAGTCATCAACAAAAGGACCCTTTTTTAACGATCTGGCCATAACTATCGACTCCTTCTCCGAACAATAAACTTTTGAGTTCTTTTGTTTCGCCGGGTTCTGTATCCCTTGGTTGGTTTCCCAGTCGGTGAAACAGGATTCCGACCTCCTTTGGTCTTTCCTTCCCCTCCACCATGCGGATGGTCTATGGGATTCATAGCCGAACCCCTTACATGAGGCCGCCTTCCCAGATTTCTCGTCCTCCCGGCTTTCCCAATGGATATATTTTGATGATCAGGATTACTGATTTCTCCAATAGTCGCCCTGCAGTCTAAATGAATCTTTCTAATTTCAGAAGAGGGAAGTCTAACTTGGGCATACTGCCCTTCTTTGGCCAATATCTGAGCCCTAGTTCCCGCTGATTTCGCTATTTGTCCTCCTTTTCCTTTTCGCATTTCCACATTATGTATGATCATACCCAATGGTATATTTCTAAGGGGCATCGCATTTCCAGGAATAATATCCACCTGCTTATCATCAGAAATCACGGTTTGCCCCTTCTTTAGACCCCGAGGAGAAAGAATATACCTCCTCTCCCCATCTCTGTATCTAATCAATGAAATAAAAGCAGATCTGTTGGGATCATATTCTATAGTTTCGACAACACCCGGCACACCTTTTTTATCTCTCTTGAAATCTATGATTCGGTATGTCCTTTTATTCCCGCCTCCCCGATGCCGCACAGAAATACGGCCTTTTGAATTTCTTCCTCCCTTCTTCTTAAGCGGTTCCAGCAAAGGCTTGTAAGGCTTATCTCCAGTTAAATCATCATAGACAACGGCTGTCCTGTGACGAAGCCCAGCTGAAGTTGGTCTGTATGTTTTTAATGCCATTTTATACCGCCTCAAAATACTCGATCATTTTTTCGCCCTGTTTTAATTTTACATAAGCTTTCTTCCAGTTTTTTGTCCTTCCTGTATTTTTCCCAACTCTTTTAGTCTTTCCCTTCTTCTTCACGATTCGGACACTCTCCACCTTGACATTAAATAATTTTTCCACAGCTTCTTTAATTTCAATCTTATTCGCTCCTGAATTCACTTCAAAACAGACATCTCTATTCTTATCTTTTAACCATGTGCTCTTCTCTGTTATAACAGGTTTTATCAATACCTTGTAAGGATTATGGACACTCACTTTAGCTTCTCCATTAACAAATCAAATGATTTTTGAGAAAAAACAAGACCGCTATAATTTAAAATATCATATACGTTAATCTGATTATAATCAACAACCTTTACTTTTGGAATATTTCTCATTGATAACACCAAATTCTTATTTTTATAAGAATCCACTACCAAAGCAGAATCTAATCCTATTTTTTTTAAAAATTCCACTCCTTGTTTGGTTTTCGATTCATTGAAATCCAAATGATCAATGACTCTAATCTGTTTTTCTTTATATTTCTGGGAAAGAACAGATTTAATGGCATTGATTTTTGATTTTTTTGGTAATTTATAATAATAACTTCGAGGTTTTGGCCCAAAGGTAATCCCACCTTTCCTCCATAGAGGGGATCGATTACTTCCCACTCGTGCTCTCCCTGTTCCTTTCTGCCTCCACGGCTTTTTACCTCCTCCTCTCGCTTCTTTCCTTGTTTTTGTAGATGCCGTTCCTTTCCTTTGATTTGCTCGGTAGTTGACAACAGCTTCATACAACAGATGTTCATGTGCAGAATAAGAAAGAACCTCATCCGGGACACTTATGTCTTTCAATTCCTTCCCACTCTGATCAATTATTTTTACTTTTGGCATTTTTTACTCTTTTCCCTCTTTTTGGGGGAGTCTGTCTGAAAATCTCACTTTCTTTACATAAACATAGCCCCCACTCGCACCCGGTACATTTCCTTTAACAACCAATAAGTTATGATCTTTCTCTGCCTGGAGAACAGTGAGATTTTTGATCGTTGTCCGACTGTCCCCAAAATGGCCAGGCATCTTTTTCCCTTTCAAAACTCGGGAAGGATCAGCGGAACTCCCGATAGATCCTGAACGCCGATGAAACATCGAACCGTGAGTATCCTTTCCTCCATGGAAACCCCATCTTTTCACAACACCTGTAAATCCTTTTCCCTTGCTTATTCCAACCACATCTACTTTTTCACCAGGCTCAAATATATCAACAAAAAATTGATCTCCAGCTTTGACTTCGCTTTCTTTTGAATACTTAAACTCCTTCAATATTTTGGTGGGAGGGACATCTGCTTTTTTAAAATGTCCTGTGGATGGTTTTATCATCTTTTTGGACGCATGTTTTTCATAAAATCCAAGCTGGACTGCATCATAACCGTCTCTTTCGGCAATCTTTTTTTGTATGACAGTACAGGGTCCTGCTAAAATAATAGTGGCTGGCACAGCATTTCCTTCTTTATCATAGGTTTGCGTCATTCCAACTTTTTTACCTATCAATCCTTCAATCATGATCATTCGCCTTCCTCACTAAATGCTTGAATTTCTACATCTATTCCTGCTGGGAGGTCTAACTTTTGGAGCTCCTCAATGGTATCATTATTATAATTGTTTATATCGATTAATCTTTTATGAATTCTCATCTCAAAATGTTCTCGAGATCTTTTATCCACATGAGGAGAACGAAGAACACAAAATCTATGTATATTCGTTGGAAGGGGTATAGGACCTGAAATGTTAGCTCCGGTTCTCTTTGCTTTGATAACGATTTCTCTCACAGATTGATCAAGGAGCCGATTGTCAAATGCTTTAAGCCTTATCCTGATTTTATCCATTTTATTGTTCCTCGCTTTTCCTCATTCTATTTAGGCCTATTTTTCATGACATGTCTCTATCACAGATAGATCACTCGACGACTTCAGTAACCGTCCCTGCTCCCACAGTTCGGCTGCCCTCTCTTATAGCAAACCGCTGCCCTTTCTCCATGGCCACATT
>CAZRGM010000054.1:0-19087 GCA_964599635.1 uncultured Eubacteriales bacterium
CCTTTCAGGCGAGCCGATCTCACGGCATCTGCTTCGTACCAAGGCATTCGCAGTGAAGGACCACACCTTCACGCCTTGCGCCTCGCATCTGCAGCCATCTTGACTCGTGAATAACTCAGATTAATTAACCTGACCTATTCATAAAAAAATTATGAATAAAAGATAATGCCGAAGAGGGGACTCGAACCCCTACGAGCTAATGCTCACATGGCCCTCAACCATGCGTGTCTACCAAATTCCACCACTTCGGCTTTCCATAAAAGAGAAGAAAGGAACTTATTTTCCTTCTGGGTTTGAAGTGTCTTTTTTTTGTTCTTTCTCTTCTGTTTTTTTTGTCTGTTTAGATTCTTGACTTTTATCTTCAGCTTTTTCTGTGACAGCTGGTTTTTCCCCTGAGAGGACTGACTTACCGTTTTCCGAAGACATAATCCAAAGTCCCAGAGAAGTGATCATGAAGATAATGGCACAGGCAGTGGTTACTTTAGAGAGAAGATTTTGTCCTCCTCTCGGCCCAAAGGTAGATTGACTTCCACCTCCACCAAAAGCTCCTGCTAGATCAGCCGCTTTTCCAGACTGAAGCAGCACAGCTATGATGAGCACTAAGCTCACGATGACATGAATGATTGTGATGAATATAATCATTTTTGTTTTTCTTTATAAACTTTTTTAGCTTCGTTTATGATTTTGACAAAAGAATCTGCTTCAAGAGAAGCTCCTCCTATCAGAGCTCCGTTTATATTATTTTCCCTTAATAAGGAAAATGCATTTTCTGGTTTTACAGAACCACCATAAAGTATTATAGCACAGGAGGAAATATCATTTCCATACATTTCTGCCAGCTGTTCCCGTATAAATCCATGAACTTCTTCTGCTTGTTCTGGTGTGGCCGTACGACCTGTTCCTATAGCCCAGATGGGTTCATAAGCAAGAATCACCTGATTGACTTGTTCTTTGTCAAGGCCTTTTAATCCATTCCGAATCTGCCTTTTGACCTTATTCATTGTTTGATTGTTTTCTCTTTCTCGGAGAGTTTCTCCAATACATAGGATGGGAAACAATCTTCTTGAGAGGGCTGCTTTGATTTTCTTATTCACATTTTCGTCGCTGTCTCCAAAATATTGTCTTCTCTCAGAGTGTCCCACGATAACGAAATCACATCCGACATCTTTGATCATGGACGGGGATATTTCACCCGTATAAGCTCCACTTTCTTCCCAAAAAACATCCTGTGCTCCGATTGAAATACTGCTTTTAGAAAGTGACTTTTTGACCTCACTCAATGCTGTAAATGGTGGGATGATGACAATTTCTACATCCTTTTCATTTTTAGTGGCCTGTTTGATTTTTTTTGATAGATTGATAGATTCAGGAATATTGTTGTTAAGCTTCCAATTTCCTGCGATAAATGGTTTCTTATTAGAAAGATTCATTGTTATCTCTCCGACAAAGCTTTGATTCCAGGTAGAGTCTCATTAGCAATAAGTTCTAGAGATGCGCCTCCCCCTGTAGATATATGAGAAATATTTTTTTCGACGCCCGATTTTTTAATGGCTGAGACAGAGTCTCCTCCTCCAACTATGGATAGGGAATTCGAAGCAGCCACAGCCTGTGCGATTTTGGTTGTTCCGTGTGAGAATTCGTATATCTCAAAGACTCCCATAGGACCGTTCCAAAAAATAGTTTTCGCATTTTTTATGAACTTACTATATTTATAGACTGTTTCAGGGCCAATATCTAAAGCCATATGATCCTTTGGGATTGGGAGTCGGGACAGAATCTTATGCTCAATTCCTGATTTCATTTCTTTGGCAATGATGTGATCTAAAGGAAGAAAAATTTTAACTCCTTTCTGTTCTGCTTTTTTCATAAGATCAAATGAAAATTTTTCTTTATCTTCTTCCACGAGGGAATGACCGACTTCAAATCCCATGGATTTAAAAAATGTATAAGACATAGCCCCACCTATGAGCACCGCGTCGGCTTTCTTTATGAGGTTTTCAAGAACAGGAATTTTGTCAGAGACTTTAGCCCCTCCTAGGATAGCTATATAGGGTTTCTGTGGAGCTTCTAATATTCTGGAAAAATAATCCATTTCCTGTCTCACCAGAAATCCAGCGGCTGATTTTTTGACAAATTGAGTGATCGCAACAATGGAAGCATGGGACCTGTGGCAGGCTGCAAAAGCATCATTGACAAAATAATCAATGCCCTGAGCAAGCTCCTCAGCAAAGGAATTATCGTTTTGTTTTTCTCCGGGATGGAACCTGAGATTTTCTAAAAGAAGGACTTCTCCACCTTTTTGATTTAGTTTCAATTTGGTGACCTCTTCTCCTATACAATCCGGTGCCAACAAGACTTTTCGAGAAATAAGCTCTGACAGCTTTTGAGCTACTGGTTTGAGACTGAGTTTAGGATCTTTTTTTCCCTTAGGTCTGCCAAAATGAGATCCGATGGTTATCTGTGCATTTTGATCTAAGAGGTGTTTGATTGTAGGGAGGACTGCTTTAATGCGGGTATCATCTTCAATTTCGCCATTATTATCAAGAGGCACGTTGAAGTCCACTCTCAGAAATACTTTTTTGTTTTTTAAATCCAGATCTTTAAAAAAAAGCATTTTCTTTATCTCGATATGTACTGACACAGATCTTTCAGTCTGCAGGAATATCCCCATTCATTATCATACCAGGCAAGAATTTTCAAAAGATTTCCCTGAATCACTTTGGTGAATTCTCCATCCACTATGGAAGAGTGGGGATTTGTCGTATAATCCACCGAAACCAAAGGCACTTCAGTGTATTCAAGAATTCCTTTTAGTTTTCCTTGAGCTGCTTGCTTAAAAACCTGATTCACTTCTTCTTCAGTTGTTTCCTTTTGGAGCACAGCCACTAGATCCACCAAGGATACGTTAGGAGTTGGAACTCTTATAGCGATTCCGTCTATTTTCCCATTAAGCTCAGGGATCACCACCCCTGTAGCTTTGGCTGCGCCGGTTGTTGTTGGAATTTGACTTACAGCCGCAGATCTTGCTCTGCGCAGATCTTTATGAGGAGCATCGAGTATTTTCTGGTCTCCTGTATAGGAATGAATAGTGGTCATGATCGCTTTTTGAATACCGAAGTTATCATGAATGACTTTGGCTGCTGGCGCCAGACAATTGGTGGTGCAGGAAGCATTTGAAATAACATGGTGTTTTTCTGGATCATATATCTCTTCGTTCACTCCCAATACAAGAGTCACATCAGGCTCTTTCGCAGGGGCTGAAATAATAACCTTTTCAGCGCCGCCGTCTTTGATGTGTTTTTCTGCGTCTGATTTCTTAGTGAAAAGTCCTGTAGATTCAATCACATAAGAGATGCCCATCTCTTTCCATTTTATGTCAGAAGGATCTTTTTTACTTAGAACTTTAACCTCTTTTCCGTCTACAATGATAGAATTATCAGTTGCTTTGATCTCTGCATCCAGAATACCTAATACAGAATCATATTTAAGCAGGTGAGCCAAGGTTTTTGCGTCCGTGATGTCATTGACTGCAATGATGTCAAAATTTGGATCTCTGTAAGAGGCCCGAAAAAAATTCCTTCCGATTCTTCCAAATCCATTGATTCCTATTTTTAGATTCATGGTGAATCTCCTTTTTTTTATTTACCTGAACTATTCATAAAAAAAATGGCGATATTCCATTCCTATTTCATTTTCAGCGATCTGCATGATTTTTTCAAGAACAATGAATGGAACATTTTTCTTGTTAGCTTTTTTTATTTTAATCGCCATTTTTTTACTCTTAAGGCGAGCCGATCTTACTTCATCTGCTTCATACCAGGGCATTCGCAGTGAAGGACCACGACTTCACGCCCTGTGCCTCGCATCTGCAGCAACCTCGACTCGTGAATAACCCAGGTTTATATATTTGGAACATAAAATTCATTCATGATAAGTTATATATATGCTAAAATTTAATTATATTTTAGACAGATTATTATTATAATAATAATCTTTATTGAATTACAAGGAGTAATCATGAAAGTATTAAATTCAACCCAGATGAAAAAAATTGATAAAAAGGCTATGGAAGACTTGGGAATCATCGGCCCTATTTTAATGGAAAATGCTGGGAGCTATATATCGAGGGAGATCCTGAAACGTTTCCCAAAAATAAATAAGAACTCAGTAGGGATAGTCTGTGGGAAAGGAAATAATGGAGGAGATGGCTTTGTGGTTGCCCGTCATCTTTTTAATAGGGGATGCTCTCCTCATGTCATTCTTTTAGCGAAAAAAGAAGACTTGAAAGGAGATGCCGAGCTGAACTGTCACATCGCTGATCAAATGGGAATCCCTATCCTTGAAGTTACAGATGAGGAGGGATGGAGAAAAAACAGAGATGAAGTTATTCATTCTGATATCATAGTGGATGCCATATTCGGGACCGGCTTAACAGAACCCGTAAAAGGCAGATATGTCAAGATTATTGAAGATATCAATCAGGCCAATTCTTATAAAGTAGCGGTTGATATTCCTTCCGGTATATCCTCAAATACATTCCAAATCATCGGTCCTTGTATTCAAGCGGATTTGACAGTGACAATGGCGGCTCCAAAGATTGCGCATATTTTCCCTCCTACAGAGAGCTATATGGGAAATCTGGTTATCGCTGATATCAGTGCCCCTCCTTTTTTGTTTGATGAAGAATCCCTGAATATTGAATTTATAGAGAAGGGATATTTGGTTCCATATTTTAAAAAACGCGAAAATGATACTCATAAGGGCACCTATGGACATCTCTTTATCCTTTCTGGTTCTGTTGGGAAAACCGGGGCAGCAGCATTGGCAGGAAAATCAGCTTTAGAAATGGGTGCCGGGCTGGTGACTGTAGGCACTCCTCAAAGCTGCCTTCCCGTAGTGGCAGGATTCATGATGGAATTGATGACAGAACCGCTGTCTGAGACCAAGGAGGGGACCCTCTCGGAAAATGCTTTAGGCCGAATAAATGATCTTCTAAAAGGTAAAGATGCCGTTCTCATAGGACCAGGCATTTCAACCCATGAGTCAACAAGTAAACTCATCCTTTCTCTGCTGCCATCCATCAAAGTTCCCACGGTCTTAGACGCAGATGCTTTAAATATTATCTCCTCTAATCCTGAAGTTTTAAAGTCAATGGCCGGTCCTGTAGTGGTCACTCCTCATCCTGGAGAATTTGCAAGAATGGTTCATGCAACCACTAAGGATGTGGTGGGAAAAAAATTAGAACTTGTTCCGCAGTTTGCAAGAAAATATGGTGTTTATGTGGTGCTTAAAGGATACCGTACCGTGACAGCAGCTCCAGATGGAAAAGTTTTTATCAATCCAACCGGAAATCCTGGTATGGCAACGGGAGGTGCGGGAGACGTCCTGAGTGGAATAATCGCATCTATGGTCATGCAGAAAGGTGATTTTTTAGAGGCTATTTTGGCTTCTATTTATGTCCATGGATTGAGTGGAGATATAGGTTCAAGAGAAATCGGAGAAAAATCACTTGTGGCTGGAGATATTATCAAATATCTACCTCAAGCTGTGATGAGCATGAGTGATCAATAAGAAGTTGACAATAGAAAATGATTAACCTGAATGATGAACGAGTCGAGGTTGCTGCAGATGCAAGGCACGAGGCATGAAGACGTGGTCCTTCACTTCAACTGCCTCGGTACGAAGCAGATGCGGTGAGATCGGATCGCCTTAAGGGAAAAAAATGGCGATTAAAATAAAAAATTCAAACAGGAAAAATGTTTAAGTCATTATTCTTGAAAAAATCTTATAGTTCGCAGAAAATAAAATAATAATGAAGGCATCGCCATTTTTTTATGAATAGGTCAGGTTAATGGTTAATGGTGGTCAATCATGCCCTGTCAAAAACATATCACTTTATCCGAAAAAGAAACCATCTTTTTGGCAAAGAATATGGCTTATAAATTTAACGGTCGTGAGGTGATTCTCCTTACAGGTGACCTTGGTGCAGGGAAAACTGTATTCGCCAAAGGAATTGCCTTAGGATTGGGCCTAAAGAATATTCATCAGGTGTGCTCTCCTTCCTATACCATTTTAAATATATATAATGCGAAATTTGACATTTATCATTTTGATTTTTACAGAATATCCAAGGAAGAAACTAATCAGTTGGGCTGGGAGGATTACATTGGCTGTGGAGTCATTGTGGTGGAGTGGGCAGAAAAGATAAACTATGAGGGAAAAGCTTTCAGGGTTAAAATTAAGATAGGGAAAGAAGAAGATAGGATTATTCAGATAGATTATTAAGATTTTATTTTTCTTATTCCATGCAGAAGTTTTTTAGTTGCCTCTTCGCTGGATTCAGCATCTAATATGGCTGAAATGACAGCGACCCCATCAACCCCCGTTGATATGACTTGGGTGACATTTTGCGGATTGATTCCACCTATAGCTAAAATGGGAATCCTGATATGTTTTCTTATCAAAGAGAGCTGTTTGAGCCCTAAGGGTTCAGATGCTTTTTTTTTGGACTCAGTAAAGAAGACAGGCCCCACGCCAATATAATTGGCTCCCTGTGATTGAGCTTTTTCAGCTTGTTGAATACCGGGAGCGGTTATGCCGATTATTTTGTTTTTTCCCAGTATTTTTCTAGCAAAATGAAGGGGAAGATCTTTTTGTCCCAGATGAACTCCATCAGCATGACAAGCTAAGGCAATATCAGCACGGTCATTTATGATGAAAGGAATGTTCAATGGAGTGAGAATTTCAGATATTTGGAAAGCTGTGTTTAAGAAAGTCTTGGTATCTGTGTTTTTAGACCTTAGCTGAACGAGGGTCACTCCTTGTTTGGCTGTTTTTTCTATTGTTGAGACAAGATTGATTCTCCTTGAATATTCCGTATCCGCTATCAGACAGAGACTCCAGTCGATCTGTTTCATTAAAAAAAATTATAGCAAGGCTGAATGGTATTCACAAGCGACAATGAGTGTTGAAATAAGTTTATAGTTCAGGTATAAAGCTAGAAGAAAGGATAAAGAAAAAGGAGTCATCAAAGATGGATATGATCAATAAATCATTCGATTTTTTATGGGGTAATCTTTATCTTAGGTTTTTTTTGATCCTTGTTCTCACTGTTTTAGCCGCATGGATAGCAAAGATCATAACGAAAAAATTTCTAAAACCCCTGACTAAAAAAACAAACACTAAGATCGATGACCTGATCATTAAAAATCTATCCATCATGATTTTCTATATCATTATTGCGGTAGGCTTAAAAGTCAGTTTATCCTATGTCTCTTTAGAATCTTATTATTACAATGGGATTGTTGAGACATTTTTGATTACAGTCATCGCCATACTGATTTTGAGAGTTGTTAATGACCTGGCGACCCACTGGAAAATGGATTGGGCCGCAAAGACCGCATCATCCGCAGATGACCGTTTGATTCCTTTGATAGAGAAAATCATCAAAGTGATACTTATAGCCTTAGCCGTGATATTTATTTTTGATTCATGGGAAATTGATATCAGTCCTTTGCTGGCAACGGCTGGTATTGCAGGGATTGCCGTGAGTTTGGCGGTTAAAGACTCTTTGGCTAATATACTGGGAGGTCTTCAGCTTGTTCTTGATAAAACTTTCAAGGTGGGGGATAAAGTCAAATTGGAATCAGGTGAGTTAGGGGTCATTCTGGATATTGGTCTTCGAAGCACCAAATTAAGAACATATGATAATGAAGTGATTTACATCCCAAACGGGTATCTAGCAAACGCTAAGGTAAGGAATTATACAGTCCCTGATCTTAAGATTAGAGTCAATGTTGAATTTGGAGTAGCCTATGGTTCTGATACAGATTTGGTAAGAGAAGTGGTTTTAAAGACATTAAAAAAAATGAATAACGTTCTGGATGACCCAGAACCCGCCGTTCATTTTTTGAGCATGTCAGATTTTTCTCTTGATTTTATTGCCAGAGCCTGGGTTTTAAACTATCAGGATGCTTATTCTATGAAGCTTGAAATGACAGATGAAATTTACAAAGCCCTGAATAAGCAGGGAATCAACATTCCATTTCCTACCCATACGGTGTACACAAAAAAGATTGAATAAAGTCAAATGGATTTCAAGGAGGAATCAATGCTCGAACAAATAAAGAAAAAAATCATTGAGGTTAAAGATTTTCCAGTCCAAGGGGTTGGGTTTAAAGATATCACTCCTGTCATTGAAGATCCGGACTGTTTTAAATTCGTTGTGGATAAAATTTCTGGTCTAGCTGAAGATAAAGGCACCGAGAGAATCGTGAGTATTGAGTCGAGAGGCTTTATCATAGGGGGGCCGGTTGCCTATAAATTATCTCTTGGAATGTCAGTCATTAGAAAGAAGGGAAAACTCCCAAGAGAATGCATTTGTGTCAAAGCTCCTAATGAGTATGCTGTTGAATATTTTGAGATGCATAAGGACAGTGTCAAGCCCGGAGAAAAAGTGATGATTATCGATGACCTTATCGCGACGGGTTCTTCTTCCATAAGTGCTATTAATCTCGTAAAAAAAATAGGCGGAAGTGTGGTTGGATTTGCATCTCTTATAGAACTCTCTTTTTTGAAGGGAAGAGAAGCTATAAAAAATGAACATCCTGATGTTGAGATTATGTCTCTTATTGAGTTTTAAGGGAAGAGAGAAGTATGAATTCTTTTCTAGAGCATTTTTTTAAACTCAAAGAGAACAAAACATCTTTAAAAACAGAGGCAGCCGGAGGTCTAACCACTTTCATGACCATGTCTTATATCATATTTCTTCAGCCGGCGGTCCTATCCATTGCAGGGATGGATAATGGAGCCGTCATGGTAGCAACTTGTATTTCTGCGGCTCTGGCTACTCTCTTAATGGGACTTTTAGCCAATTATCCTATTGCCCTGGCTCCGGCAGTAGGACATAATATATTTTTTGCTGTCATTGTCTGCGGTACTATGGGATACTCCTGGCAGGTTGCACTGGGGGCTGTTTTTATTTCAGGAAGTCTATTCCTCATTCTTTCCATTGCTGGGGTATGGAGTAAAGTGGTGGAGTCTGTGCCTGATTCCCTTAAATACGGCATTGCTGTCGGAATAGGTCTTCTTATATCTCTTGTAGGATTGGAGTACAGTGGATTGGTGGTGGATACACCTGAAGTTTTAGTAGGACTAGGTGATTTAACGGATAAGGCTGTGCTTTTATCTTTATTTGGAGTCCTTCTCATAGCTGGACTTATGACCTTAAAAGTAAGGGGAGCCATGCTTGTAGGGATACTGGCAACTGCATTTGCAGGGATTCCCTTAGGAGTAGTCCAGTATCAGGGAATTTTATCTTCTCCTCCCAGTATTAGTCCGACTTTATTTAAATTAGATATTCTTGGAGCTCTCAATACTGGTCTGATTACAGTCGTATTTATTTTTTTCTTTCTAGATCTTTTTGATACCATTGGCACCTTAATTGGGATCAGCGGACAGGCAGGGTTTTTAAAAAATGGAAAACTCCCTAGAGCCGATAGAGCCATGTTTTCAGATGCTGTGGGAACGGTAACTGGGGCGGTGTTAGGAACCTCTACCGTCACCAGTTATATTGAGAGTGCCAGTGGTATAGCGCATGGAAGCCGAACAGGACTGTCAAATGTTTTTACATCATTTTTATTTTTTGTAGCTCTTTTTTTCTCTCCTTTAGCTGAGATGATCGGCGGTGAATATATATCTGATGGAGTTTCAATGAGACCCGTGATTGCTCCTCCTTTAATCATTGTTGGATTTTTAATGATGAAATGCGTCAGGCAGATTCCATGGGGAGATATCACAGAAGCGGTCCCTGCTTTTTTAGCCATTATTGTCATGCCGCTCACTTTAAGTATTACGGAAGGGATTGCTTTTGGATTTATTACTTACTCTGTATTGAAATTGATATCAGGGAAAGGAAAACAGGTTCACTGGTTGATCTATCTTTTTTCTGTGCTTTTCATCCTTAGATACATGATCTCCTAATCCTGGTCATTCATAAAATATAGCAAAAAGCATTAATCATGATCAATGTGTATGAAATGGACTACATATTTTATGAATGATCAGGATTATCCTTTCTCTTGTAGAAATAAAATTATTATTTTAGTTCAAAGGTTACGGTCACGGTGAAGATAACAGGCCTAGGACGGCCGTTAATGACCATGGGTTCATAGACCCACTGACTAACCGCATCCATAGCAGCCTGGTCTAACAGGGGGACTGATTTAAGGATTTTAACGGACTGAACTCGACCGTAGATGTCTGTTGTGGCTTCAAGGATAACAACCCCTTGAACTCGTGTCTGCCTGGCTATTTCAGGATATTCAGGAGATACGCTGTAGATTAGCTTTGGTTTTTTGATCTGGCCTCCGACTCTGATAGGGGCTTCGACTTCACCGACGACCCCACCGAGGACGCCGCCTTCGACACCGCCTTCGATACCGAAATCGGTGAGTTCTTCTTCTGCGATTTCGTCAGGGATATCGACAGGGGCGACCAGTTGGCCGGGTTGGATGTTTTCCGGTCATTCTTCGGCATAAGTAATAAATTCTTTTTTGGTATTTCTTCACTAGAGATGTAAAGGCTTCCATATCCCCTTTTTTTGCTTTAATAATCAGCATCTGTTCCTCATCTTTTCCTGGCTGCTTCATGCTCACTCCTATACAATATACATATGAAAGTATAAAATATTCCCTAAATTTTAAGTTCCCACTTATTATCCTGAATAAATCAGGTTATTTATAATATGGTTTAACAATACGACACGAATAAGTCAAGAGGCAAAAAATATGTGGAATAAAAATCAAAACGGGAGAAAAAAATGCAATATTCAGTTCAAGATCTAGAAGAAAAAATAAAAAAGTTTAAACGAAAAAAATTATTATACAGACCTACACCTGTTTCTATGTTGAAAAATCTTTCAAGAAATCTCGAGGGTCCCAACATATTTATAAAAAGAGAAGATCTAGCGGGGCTTGCTTTTGGAGGCAATAAATCCAGAAAATTAGAATATATCATCCAGGATGCGGTTGATCGTCACTCGGATGTGATCATGACATGGGGAAGTGTTCAGTCAAATTGGTGCCTGCAGACTGCAGCTGCTGCTCGTAAATATGGATTAAGATCCATTTTGCTTTTATTCAAGACCTATGAAGCCCCAAAAGAAATGGACGGGAATCTTCTTTTGGATTTTGTATTGGATACAGACATGAGAATCATGGATGCCCAAAAGGGTAGGGTTGTCAGAGCTTCAGACATAGAAGGAATCATCCAAGAAGTTCTCAAGGAAGTCCAAAAAATGAATAAAAAGGCCTATGTAGCTCCTATCGGAGGTTCGATGACAGGATATTCCATGGAGATGCCTTTGGGGGCCGTGGCTTATGTCGATGCTTATTTAGAATTAAGAAAACAGATAAAATCTCTAAATAAAGACATTGATTATATTATTCTTGCCTCAGGGTCAGGCAGCACTCAAGCCGGCCTGGTTGCCGGAGCAAAATCTTTAGGGGATAAGACTGAAGTATTAGGCATTAGTGTATCAGAAGGGAAAAACAGCTTCAGCCGTGACATCAAAAAGATGTCAGATGAGGCGAGAGAATGCTTAGAGTTAGAAATCAATCTGACTGATAAGGATTTTTTTGTTCTTGATGATTATATAGGAGAAGGTTATGGATCTTTTGATGAAAAAACTGCAGAAGCCATAAGGCTTATGGTTCTCAATGAAGGAATCTTTATAGATCCAGTTTATACGGGGAAAGCTTTGGCTGCGTTGATTGACCTTATTAAAAAAGGCTTCTTTGAAAAAGAAGATAATGTTTTATTTATTCATACAGGTGGAATCCCAGCTTTGTTTCCTTATAAGCAGGGTATTTTGAAATTTCTCTCTAAATAACCTGATCTATTCAAAAAATTATCTTTCAGTTATTTTGACGTTTTTTTAAGATATTTTAAGAATTCAGCTTCAGTCGAGAGTATAAGCCAGGTCTTTTGATCCATGATTTTTCGATAAGTCTCCAGGGTCTTCATAAACTGGTAAAATTCAGGATCCCGATTATAAGCCTGGGCATAGATCTTGGTTGCTTCTGCATCGGCTTTACCTTTAATCTCCTGAGCTTTTCTGTAGGCTTCGGATTGTATCTTTTTCAGCTCTCTTTCTTTCTGTCCGCTGATTTCAGCAGCTCTTCCATCTCCTTCTGAACGGTATTTGGAGGCAATCCGCTGTCTTTCAGCGATCATTCTGTCAAAGACTTTCTGCTGGACTTCATCCACATAATTGATCCTTTTAATCCGCACATCTCTCAGTTCAATGCCGACTTCTTTGGTTATTTCCGATGATTTGTTTAATATCATTTCAGCGATCTTTTCTCTGCCGGTAGTGATTTTTCTTATCTCCTCTTTATCCAGAATGAATTCAAGTTCCTCTGTGATATCAAATTCTCTATTTGTGGAACGAACCAGTTCGATTAAGTCATAACCGGCCACTATATTTCTGGTCTCTCCGTCAATGATGTCATCAAGCCTTGATTGGGCTCCTCTTTCATCAAAAACTCGCTGAAAAAAAGTCAAAGGTTCTTGGATCCGCCATCTGGCATAAGTATCCACCCAGATATATTTTTTGTCTTTGGTGGGAATTTGATTGACATCTCCGTCCCACTCCAGCCATCTTTTTTCAAAATAATTGGCTTTTTGAATAAAAGGCATTTTGATATGAAGGCCTGCTTTTGTGATCGTTCCTCTAATGGGATCACCGAATTGAGTGATGATCACCTGGTTCATTTCAGAAACCACAAAAAGTGCATCGGAAAGGATTATCAAAATAAAAAACGCCACTACAATGATTATTAGATACTTTGTTTGCTTCTTCATTTCTCTACCTCCTTTTTTCCAAAATTGAGTAGAGGCAGTATGTTTTTCTGCGCCTCATCAAAAATAATTTTAGTGTCAATATTAGGTAGTATCTCTTCGATGGCTTCAAGGTAAAGCCTTTTTCTGGTAACCAAGGGAGCTCGAGAATATTCTCTGTAGACATCCACAAACCGTTTTGAATCACCTTCAGCATTATTCACTCTTTCTGTCGCGTATCCTTCGGCCGATCTTATAGTCTGTTCAGCTTCTCCTTCTGCTTTGGGAATGATCTGGTTGTAATCAGACCAGGCTTCATTTATTTTTCTTTCTTTTTCCTGTAAGGCTTCATTCACTTCATTAAACGAAGGCTTGACTGGATCTGGCGGATTCACATCCTGGAAAATAAGCTGACTGAGTCTTATCCCGATTTCATAAAGGTCACACATTTCTTGAAGTTCTTGTTGAGCCTGGAGAGCGATTCGGGCCCTTCCAATCGTTATCACCTCGTCCACAGAATTATCTCCCACTATTTTTCTGACCACAGCTTCAGTCATACACCGGAAAGTGTAGTCCACATCTCTTATTTTGAATAGATATTTATAGGGATCATTGATTCGGTATTGAACAATCCATTCGGCTACCAGCACATTCAAATCACCGGTCAACATAACAGATTCCTCTTCAGCGCTCTGAGTTGTTCTGTATTGGGTGTGTATTCCAGGTTCTGCGGTTCTGAATCCAAATTCCATTTTCAGCTGTCTTTGGACAGGAACCTTTAGAACTTTTTCTATACCTGGAACCTTCATATGAAGTCCTGGATCCGTGGTGCGCACAAATTTACCCAAACGAAGAATGATTCCAGCCTCTTCCGGCTGTATTTGATACACAGAGCTTGCTATGAGGATGATTATGACCACAGCTGCCACACCCATTTTTACATATTTAGGGTTGATTTTTGGCATTTTAAATTCTGTGCCTGGAAATTCATTCGCCATTGATACCTCCTTCTATTAAGTTTTATTTTATATTATCACAGATAGAATTTATTATAAAGAAACATGGGGTTGCTTACTTTATTATTGAACTAATTTTGATGTCGTTTGATTTAATTTTTCCAGAGAAGTAGAGTGTATTTTGGATTGAGACAAATTTAATATTTTGATGTTTTTCATTCCAGTTCCGGTCAGAAGGAGGATAATTCTGTCATAAGAATTGAGCTTTTTTTCTTTTTTCAATCTCAATACACCGGCTAGACTTGCCGCTGAAGCCGGAAGACAAAATAACCCTTCATGCACCGCTAAAAGGCTCTGGGCATTGAGTATTTCCTCATCACTCACTTGAATCATTTTCCCTTGGAGCTCATGGATCATTTTCAGCACAAGATTTCCACCTGGGGGTGATGGATTGTTGATAGACTGAGCAATGGATTCAGCTTTTTTTATCCGGGTGTATTTAGTTTCACCTTTTAAAAAAGCGCTGGCTATAGGAGACGCTTTTTCAGGTTGAATCCCTACAAAGGTAGGATATTTATCAATCATTCCAAATTGTTTTAATTCCTTAAAGGCCTTCATAAGTCCTATGATGTGGCCTCCTGAGCTTACTGGAACGAAAATATGGGTAGGAGACTTCTCTCTGAAGTATTCAAAAATCTCAAAGCCTGTGACTTTATATCCCTCAATCCGGAATGGATCCATAGAGTTCATAAAGTAAATATTATTCTTTTTTCCTATCTCAAAACTTTTGTTAAAAAGTTCGCCATAATCTCCTTTAACTTTGATGAGAATGGCTCCATGGACTCCTGCAGAATAGAGTTTTTCATCAGGAACTCCTTCTGGGAGGAAAACAAATGTTTGCATTCCCGCCCTGGCTCCATAGGCTGCTGTGGATACAGCCATATTCCCAGTGGATACAGTTCCAATTTTCTTTATCCCCAGAGAAAGCGCATTTTGCACAGCCAAAACAGTTCCCCTATCTTTGAAACTTCCCGTTGGATTGAGCATCTCGTTTTTGGCATATAGATCAGGAAGATTGAATTCATTCATTAACTTATTCAACTTTAGAAGGGGGGTATTTCCTTCTCCCAGAGAAAATTCTGGCTTGATTTCATTTAGAGGTAAGAAATCAATGTATTTTTCCAAAGAAGAAATCTTATCCTTATGTATTTTGGGGGATAGATCAGGAGAGCTCACTAAAAGCGGCTCTTGACAGTCAGGGCAAAATGGATGGGAAAGTTCCAAAGAATATGTTTTTTTACAAAAGAGGCATTCTAATTTTACCATGACTCACTCACCTATAGTTTAAAGCTTAAAGTTTAAAGTTTAAAGTTTTTAAAATGTATTAGAATTGGATAAGCAGTCAGTATAAAGTTGAAAATGCAATTTGTAAATCTCACAGATTATGAGTAGAATCAAAATGATGGATAAGAATGATCACTTTTTTATGAAGCAGGCTCTTAAGGAAGCACATAAGGCTTTTAAAATAAATGAAGTTCCCGTAGGAGCTGTCATTGTTTCTGAGAAAAATATTTTGAGTCAGGCCTATAATCAGTGCAGAGCTCTGAATGATCCAACAGCTCATGCAGAGATAGTCGCTATAAGAAAGGCTTGTCAAGAAAGAAGAAACTATCGGCTGGATGGGTGTGACCTTTATGTGACTTTGGAGCCCTGCCCTATGTGCGTGGGGGCTATTGTTTTATCAAGAATAAAAAGATTGGTGTATGGAGCTCCTGATCCAAAAGGAGGGGGAGTTTACTCGATCATTGAATTTCCTTTTGAAAGAACCAACCATCATCTAGAGATAAAAAGCGGAGTTATGGCCGAGGAATGCAGTAAAATCTTAAAAAGTTTTTTTAAATCGAAAAGATGACTTATGCCGTAAATAAAGTTGGAGAGGTGGCCGAGTGGTTGAAGGCGGCGGTCTCGAAAACCGCTATCCGGAGTATTTCGGATCGTGGGTTCGAATCCCACCCTCTCCGCCAGTTGGAAATGAGGAAATAATAGGGCAATAACCAGTCCGAACTACAATTCAATAAAGGTTTTATTCAGATGATGACCGCAGTGATTGAGAACAAGGTTTCAATAGGTAAATATCGGCTAACAAACGGCCTAGAGTCATTGAGATAGCCGCGCAAACAGCTCCCGCTAGACTCAGCCGATGAATCGTGATGAATAAGAATAGAATCACGGCAGTTAACTCTAAGGCTGTGGCTATGGTTATAGGTTTCGTGTTTTTGTTTTTTATAATCACAGCCCTTTGAAAACAAAGCATCACACTCAAACCAGGCAGAAGGACAAGAATTTTTATAGGCAGGATCGAAAACTCGGTTAGTTCATAGGAGAGGCCGGATATTTTTTGAAACCATAAAAAAGAAAGGGGAGTGAAAGCAATGACAGACAGTCCAATAGAAGAGAATAATCCCAAAAGGACAGCAAATTTTTTAAGAATGGGAAAATTTTCATTGTTTTTTCCAAGAAGAGCTATCCCGACTTCTTGAAAAGAAAGACCCATGCTTTTAAAGATGAATACTAAGGAATTGATAACAGGAAGAACAGCTAAGGATTCTACAGGCATTCGGCTTTGACCCATAAAAAATGTCACGAGAGGCTGAATGCCCAAACTGAGAATAGACGTCAAGGCAAGAGGATAATAGAATTGAGTGATAAATTTATATCTAAAAGGCTTAACCTCTGGTTTATCGGATTGATTTAATTTTTTTATTGATGAATGTGCCATAAATCGGCTGGCGGCTGCTTCAGATATGACCCCACTACAGAGCGCGAATCCTCCCACAAGAGCTCCTTTTAATGGAGTAAAAAAAGAGCTGATTAAGGCTACTGAAGTCATGGTCAAAAGTCGAAGGACAGTTCCATAGGCCACCCGCCTCGTGAGATTATTACGGATGAGAATTCCCTGATAGAATCTTCGGTATCCAATAGCGGCTGCCCAGGGAATAAAGAATAAAGTGGTTTGATGAGTGATTTCAGCAATAGGCTGTTCTAGATTCATGAGATTTCTGGTTACAAAAAAGAATAGGCTAGGTCTAAGAAAAATTATCATCGTCAGGGTGGCGGCTGTATTAAGAAAAAAAGTAAAATTCCTTAATTTAAAATAGGAACTCTTATCTTTGACAAGTGCCGTGGAAGCACTTGTAATCATGATAATGGGGGCCTCAATGAGAATGGCAAATGAAAAGGCCACTCCATAGGCAGCGAGGTTGTGTTTTGGGTCTTGGAGCCGAGCGATGACAGCTGCAAGAAAAGGGCCTTCAGCGGCCATCATAAGCCATGTTGAAGCCAGAGGTATCCAAAAGAAAAATATCTTCCTAATAGATAGCTGAGATGATTTTTTCGGCATAAGCGACTAGTTTAGCTTGGAAGATAAGGAGAATCAATATTTTTTCCGAAAATAGGGTCCTTTTTTGAAACATGGCTTATTGCTTTACTCTTCAATTCATTTCTGGTAATTTAAGGGTTCAAGAAGTCAAATTCGGAGAGGTGTCCGAGTGGCTTAAGGAGCAGCCTTGGAAAGGCTGTGTACGCTATATGCGTACCGGGGGTTCGAGTCCCCCCCTCTCCGTTATTATCATTTTGTTCAACGAAGCCGATATCGGCTTGGACCCCAAAAAACCACTTCGAAGAAAAGTCAGGCCGATAAAGATCGACCAGGATTAAAAATTGGTCAATGTATAAGAACCCACGTCTGAGAGATTTGCAGAGACGAATATTTTTATATGCCGTCGTAAAACAGAAAAAACCTTTCTTTTCGGGCTTGGTCTCATGGTAATATATAGAGTTATACGCTGAACAAAGCGATCAATAATTCGCAATTCGGCGATGCCTCTTTTATTGTTTGTCAAAGCAGGCGTTTAAATCAACTGAGGTTGTTGCGGAGGCCAGAAATGTGGAAGCTGATCTATCTAATGGTTTTTCTGTCTGCCGTCGTGGCCCGGGCGGATGTGTGGGAAGGGCCGATCAACGTGACCTACTCGTCCCATCCGGATGGCGGGGATTTCTTTCCCGACTTGGCCCACGATTCGCAGGGCAACTTGCACTTTGTCTGGTGCGACGATACCTGGAACATCCACCATCGAATGCTTCGGGCCAATGATACCTGGTCGGAGATTACCGAGGTCAGCGAAGGAATGGGCAATACTTACTGGGTACGCTGCACCATGGATGACCAGGACAATCTGCACGTCACCTGGCATAACGGGGAAAGCCAGTCTAGTACGGAGATTTTTTATCGCAAGCGATCGGCTGATGGAACATGGAGTTCGCTGGTTAACGTATCCAATACCGGCACCGCTTCGTTGTTCCCGGACATTGCGGCGGATAGCCAGGGGCGGGTGTTCGTGGCCTGGCATGACGCGCTTCCCGACGGCGGCGATAACTGGGAAGTGATAATGGCCATGTACGACGGCAGTAATTGGCAGCCTTACCAAGTGGTCGGCAGCAGCAACCAGATCGACGCCTATCCCGTATTGGCTGTTGATAATAGCGACACGTTGCACATGGCCTACACCTACGATTACCAGGAGATTTTTTATCGCACCCGTTCGGCTGGGGGCACCTGGTCACCGACGATTAATATTTCCAACAATTCCGGCAGTTCGCGGGATCCGCATATCGTGGTCAGCCCGAGCGGAACGCCGCACGTGGTCTGGCACGACGCCAGTCCGGGCAACTGGGAATATTTTTACGCTACCCAAACGAACGGTTCCTGGAACAGTCCGGTGAATCTGTCCAACAGTCCCGGTACTGTTGATTGTTACGGGGCGGTGGCCTTGGGCCCCGAGGGTTCGGTGCATGCAGCCTATGTGGATTATCAGAAGATTTATTACACGGAAAATACCGGTAGCGGCTGGACCACGCCGGCGGTCATGCATACTTCCTCGTACCAGACCAAGCACGTGGTGGTATGGGTTGATGACGAGGCGGACGTCCACCTGACTTGGCAGAATAATCCTTCGGATGCGGACTGGGACGTGCTGTACATGCGTCGTCAGCCGGCGGACGTGACGCCCCCTGAGGAAGTGGCTGATTTGACGGCGGAGGGGCTGAACCGGCGGATTCAATTGAATTGGACCAATCCTGCCCAGATCGACTTCGCCGGCACAATGGTTCGCTTCAAAACCTCCGGTTTTCCAACGGGGCCTTCTGATGGCACGCTCTTGTATAACCAGTCGGCGTCACCGGGCAGTCCGGGCAGCTTTTTGCACGAGCAATTGAGCAATGGTACCGCGTAT
>CAZRGM010000055.1:0-29179 GCA_964599635.1 uncultured Eubacteriales bacterium
GCACAGGTCATGAAGGTGTGGTTCTTCATTGCGAATGTCCTGTAACGAAGCAGATGCAGTAATATTGGCTCGCCTCAATGGTAAAAAAATGGCGATTAAAATAAAAATCATAATAAGAAAAATATTCAGATAATGGTTCTAAAAAAGAATTTGTATATCGCTGAAACAAAATTAATAATGCGAACATCGCCATTTTTTTATGAATAATTAAGGTTAGCTTTTTTTGAGAAAAGCCCAAATTTTTGATGAAGTTTTTTACCTTGAACTTATAGATAAACTTATATTATCCTTAATATTATATTACATTTTAATGGAACAAACTCATTCGTTAATATTTTTTAGGAAAAGGCATAAAACTGTTATGTGTTTAAAAAAATTAATAGTTTTTCTGTGCCTGTTCAATTTTATCTACACTGGTTTTTCCCAAGTTAAATTGATGGAGGTCCAAGAGCCTTTTCCATTTTCTGTTTATAGTCTTAAGAATGGATTGACCATCATCCTTTCTAAAGACAGTACTTTTCCATTAGTCACGGTGACCTGTGCTTATAAAGTGGGATCAGCTTATGAGGAAAAAGAAAAAACAGGACTTGCTCGTTTATTAGAAAATCTTATGTTTATGGGATCAAAAAACGTAGGTCCTATGCAGCACATAACATTTATCCATAAGATAGGAGGAGAGTTCAATGCCATCACCTCT
The DNA here is from genome assembly GCA_964599635.1 of uncultured Eubacteriales bacterium. GTDB lineage: Bacteria > Acidobacteriota > Aminicenantia > Aminicenantales > Aminicenantaceae > WJMT01. The sequence goes on from CAZRGM010000055.1 coordinate 698, forward strand.
TGGGACAGGACAATTTTTTATCAGACTGTCGCTTCGAATCAGCTTCCGCTTGTATTATGGCTTGAATCAGACAGGATGAATTCTCTGAATTTAAATTATTCAAATGTTGAAGAAACCAAAAATTTACTGATCGAAATGTTAAGAAATCAGAAAAAAAAAGACCCTTTTATAGATAGTTTGCTGGTTTTTGATCAGTTGATTTATCCTGAATTTGCTTACAGTCATCCATTATCTGGCTATGAAAATGATTTGAAATATTTAACTATGCAGGATGCCCAAGATTTTTATGATACTTATTATAAGCCAAATAATGCTGTTCTCTGTATAACCGGAGATATTGAAAATGAAAGGACACTCCAGTTAGTAAAAAAATATTTTCAGAACATAGATCCCTCCAAAGATGTCCCTTCCCCTCCATCTTTCAAGGAAAATTTTGATCAAAAAAAATATGAGAAAGTGATTATAAATGAAAATATATCAACGCCTGGATTTCGATTAGGTTATAGGACTGGCCCTTCCTATTCCAGTGATTCCTATATTTTAACTATGATTGATTATCTATTATTTTACGGAAAAAGTTCACGTCTTTACAGAAAATTGATGGGAAGAAATAAGATCGCCCTTAGACTTACAGGCGGATTAAATAGCAGAATAGATCTCTCTGTATTTAAATTTTTCGTTCTTTCTAATAATGAAGCCACAAAAGAAATCGCTAAAAAAGCGTTATTTTCGGAAATAAATAAGTTGAAATCCTCTTTAATTTCCCAAAAAGAATTAACAAAGATAAAAAATATGTTTAAATCAGATTATATGGACCATTATTATTCTCCTGAAAAAAGAGCTTTATTCCTAACTAGAAATTACTTGTCTGGAATTGATATGAAAGATTTATCAGGGGAATTAGCTAAATACTTAAATGTGGATTCATCTGAAATAGTAGGAATTATGAATCGTTATTTTACAGAAAAGAACGTTTTGGTTGAGATAAAGTCAAAATGATAACTCAGAAAAAAAAATGTAGGATTCCTTGTTATGTTCTGATTGGAGTTTGGACTATTTTTTTTATAAGTCCCAAGATTTTCGCTCAGGAAAAATTCAGAAAATCTCCACCTCTTCCCTTTCTTTTGTCTGATCTTGATTTTCCTGTTATTAAAACATCAACCCAAGCGAATGGACTTGAAATTTCAGTTTTGGAGAAGAGTCAGCCTTTTATAGATATGCATTTAATCATAAAAACTGGAGAGAGCCTATCCCCAGATGATATTCCGGGATTAGCAAGTTTTACTGCAGAAATGTTGTTTAAGGGAGCGTTTGGAATTTCTGCATTTCAAGTCGAAGAACAGATTGAATACATCGGAGGTGATTTTTGGGTTAATACCTATCCCGATTATTCCATTTTTTCAATGACCTTTCTTAAGGATTATTTGAATGAAGCTTTCGAATTATTGGCTAATCTACTGATTCAGCCGGACTTCTCTAGAAACGAAATCAATAATGTTAAGAGAGATATGTTTTACGAAATAGTCAGAAATACAAATCCAGAACTGTTAGGAAGAAAACTTCTTTTCCAGATTATTTTTGACAAACATCCTTACGGAAAATATGTGTTTAACAGCAGTGTGATAAAGAAGTTCAATCGAAAAGATTTAATAAACTTCTTCGGAAAATTTTACAGGCCAAATAATTCTGAACTTATCGTTATAGGAGATACTAACCTCTTAACAGTAAAAAAAATTGCTGACCATTATTTAAACCCTTGGGAAAGAGAGGATCTGGAAACTTATCATATCAATCCTCCTCATCCAAAGACAAGGCCAAAAATATGCTTTACAAATCTTGTAGGCTCAGAAGAAGTGACCATTTTTGTTGGGTATGTTATTCCCAAAGGAAATGTTGAAGATTATTTCTCCTACTGGGTTTTCAATCAAATTTTGGGGGGTTCTCATATCAGCAGGCTTTTTATGAATCTTCGAGAAACAAAAGGGTATGCTTATTGGGCCTTCAGTAATATCGAATTATTTGAAAATTGCGGCATATTTTATGTGAGAGCCAAAGTGAAACCTGAATATTTGTATCCCTCAGTTGAAGAAATCTTAAAAGAGATGAATCGCTTAGTTAAGAATAAAATTCCTAATCATGAAATAGAACAAGCAAAATCATATTTGATTGGAAATTTTCCTTTGAGAATTTCAGAACATAGAGAATTTTCTTTAAAAGTATCAGAAATCATTGCTTTAAATATGGAAGAAATTTACTGGGGAGATTACTACGAAAATATTATGTATATCAATTCGTATTCTGTGTTTAAAACTTTACAAAAGATTAATTTTTCAAATCCTGTGATTGTGATAATCGGGGACAAATCTGTTGCTTTGGACTATATGAAACAATTTGATGAAGTTGAAATTTATGACCATGAGGGAATCTATCAGTACAAATTAAAGAAAAAGGAAGAAAATCATTAACTTGGACAATTTACAGAAAAACTGGTATGTATAAATGAGAATTAAAAATAATTTACATGGATTGAATAAATTTGATTCACCACAAAAAAATGGTTTTTTATGATTTTTTTAAAATAAAAAAGTCCATGAATTAAAGGGGAGATGGGAATGAAAGAATGGAGATCTGGAAATAAAGTTCTTAAATTAATAGAAGGAAATATTGCTTCAATCAATACAGAAGCTGTTGTTAATGCCGCTAATAAATCACTGATATTGGGAGGAGGAGTGGCAGGAGCTATTCGAAGCTTTGGGGGCCCTGCTATCCAAGAAGAATGCAATTCTATCGGGCCTATAGAGGTGGGTGAAGCGGTCATAACAGGTGCTGGGAATCTTAAAGCAAAATATGTCATACATGCAGCCGGTCCTGTATATGGTGAGGGGCATGAAGATGAAAAATTAAAAAGAGCGATTTATAACAGCTTAGAATTAGCAGAAAAGAAAAAAATAAAAAGTATTGCCTTCCCCGCAATAAGTACAGGAATTTTCAGATTTCCAATGAAACGATGCAGTGAGATCATGATAAATACTTGTTTAGATTTCCTAAAAAACCATGAATATCCTAAAGAAATCATTTTATGCCTCTATGGTGAGAAATCTTTTTCTATTTTTGAACAAACTTTTGATGGCTCTATTGAAGGGAACTCAATTTAAATTTACAAACTTTTTATAGAAAGCCGCTTAATCATTCAGCCATTCCATCTTACCTGAATTATTAAAGAGCCTAGACATTTTTTATGAATAGATCAGGCTTCATCAAGACCTTATAAAAAGGAGCTCATTTTAGAGGGAACATCTTTACATTGAGTTTTTGGATGATGAGAAAATCGAATTATGAGAATAAACTTGCGTATCAAGGCTTTTTATGCCATGATAAAAATCAAATTAAATTAAAAAAATTGGAGGATATAAATGGCGAAAGATTTAACTGATTTGAATCCCCAGCCTTTATGGAAACATTTTCAAGAAATTTTAAAAATTCCACATTGTTCAAGAAAGGAAAAAAGAGTCGGAGATTATGTCATTTCAGTAGCAAAACGACTTAACTTGGATTACAAGAGAGATGGCGTTGGGAATATTGTTGTTTCTAAAAAAGCTTCAAAAGGAAATGAGAATGCTGTAGGCGTCATATTACAGGGTCATCTGGATATGGTCTGTGAGAAAAATTCAGATGTTGAACATGATTTTCAAAAAGATCCCATCAAAGCAGAGATAGACGGAGATTGGGTCAAAGCCAAAGGGACCACTCTGGGTGCCGATAATGGGATTGGAGGAAGTGCATGTCTAGCTATAATGGAGAATGATGACCTTGAACGTCCTCCCTTAGAGTTTCTCTTTACCGTTGATGAAGAAACAGGTTTGAATGGAGCCACCAAAATCTCTGAAGGTTTTTTAAAGGGGAAGAAGCTTTTAAACCTTGACAGTGAAGATGAAGGTGAATTCACTATTGGCTGTGCCGGAGGAGCTGACAGTCAGATTTCTATCCCGTTTAAAACAGAAAAAAATAAAAGTGATGAAATATTTGAATTAAAACTATCTGGATTTAAAGGCGGTCATTCGGGTGTTGACATAAATTTGGGTAGAGGGAACGCCATAAAGTTATTATCACGAATTCTCTGGAAAGTATCCAGAAGCCTTTCTTTTCAGTTATTTAAAATTGAAGGTGGGAACCTCCGCAATGCCATACCAAGAGAATCCACAGCTCTTCTAGGAATAAATTCAAAGGACAAAGAACAACTCAAAGAAATAGTTGAAAAGAGCTTTGATGAAATCAAAAATGAATACCGGGCAATTGAACCCGATGCTAAGCACTCACTCGAAAAATATTCAGATGAGCCGGGCAAAGCCATTGCTGATGATACAAAGATGATAATCATTAACCTTATTTTTAGCATTCCTCATGGGGTACTTTCAATGCATCCTGAAATTGAGGACCTTGTCGAGACTTCTAACAATCTTGCTGTGGTAAATACAAAAAAGGATCAGACTCAAATTATATGCAGCACTAGAAGCTCCACCGCATCAGCTCTTGAGGCAGCGAGAGATTCCATACAGGCCATGGCCGAAACGGCTAAAGCAGAAATTGTTCGAGAAAAAGGATACCCAGGCTGGAAACCCAATCTTGAATCTGAACTCCTTAAAACTTTAAAAAAAGTGTATCAAAACACTTTCAACAAAGAACCTCATGTAGCAGCTGTTCATGCCGGCCTAGAATGTGGGATTATTGGAGAAAAATTTCCAGGAATGGACATGATCTCATTTGGGCCCACCATAAAAAATCCCCATTCTCCTGACGAAAGAGTTCATAGTGGGACGGTTGAAAAATTCTGGAAATTTTTAATCAACTTATTAGCAGCTCTGGCTCAAGACAAAAAAAACAATTAGAGTCATAAAAGTATTTTTATAAAACATCTTCATAAAATAGATTCTTGAAAATTTAGGGGTTGGATCTTAAGACTATTTTGGTTGGAATGCTCCTCTTAATGTCTTATTATTTACTGTCTTTAAGAGCCTGAACAGCCAGGGTTTTATATCTGTCTGAAGGAATAATTTTTACCTTTTTCTGATAAATATCCTTCTCTGCCTTCACATATCCAAATAATGATTTTTCATAATCTAAATATTCAGTTTTGATGAATTCACTATATTCTGATATGGAAATATAATTCATTTTCAGAAGTGATTTAAGGACTATTTCTATGGGCATCTCTAGGTATCTTTTCAGCATGATTATATTTTCAATTCTTATATTATCTTTGTTCGACTCCTTTTGAATATAGATGTTAATCTGACTTTCAGGGATTAAAAAATGAAGAGAAAACGAGTGTGCAAATCTTTCCCGAAATGGATATAGTGGGAGATATTCGTCAACAAAAATATCATTATTATCTATAATAGAAATAAATTCTCGGTCCTTAAGGTAATGACAGTATTCATGGGCTGCTGTGAGGATCTGCTTGGCATAACTTTGATTTGAGTTAATTAAAGCAAACCCAGCTTGTTGATTTTTAAAATAGATAAAAGCCCCTGCTACTTCAATACCTTTTTTTAAAGATTGTCTTAAAATACGCAGCCCATTTAATTCCAGTAAATTAAATATATTTCGGATGGGTTGAATCCCCAATCCAAGCCTTTTCCTTTCTTCATCTGCCATGATTTCAGGGGATGTATTGGAATATAAAGGAGCTTCTTCCAGTGAATGACCCAACAAGCTTTCCATAGAGAGATAATCTGTACAGTATCTTTTAAACGCCTTGAGCTCAGATTTAACGATTTTGGGAAGTTCATTATTTTTCATTATTATTTCAAATGGATCTGATTCTTTATCTAAAAAATAGGATATATCTTTATTCAAATAGTTTGATATTCTTTCGATAGAATCAAGGCTTGGATATCTCTTGCCTTTTTCTATCAGAGATATAAATTCGCTTGACAAACCTGTCCCTTTTGATATCTGCTCCTGAGTCAATTTAAGAGATTCTCTAACCTGTCTGACTCTCTTCCCTAATTTCTTTATCATTGGGGGGCCCCTTCATTTTTTATAACTATATGTTATTTGATTGTCAATGATTTTATACAAAAGATTATTCTTACTGAATCATTGCATCATGAATCATATTCACCTGAATATGTGACAACTTAATTTTTCTTTGATATTTTGATAAATATTTTGGGGTTTGATTCGTTGCTATATTAAACAATTTAAAGAAAAGAAGATGTCAGCTGATGAAATGGGAAAGATTATTCATAAAGGGGGACAAAATCTTATCACAAATTTAATCGATAATATCTGTGGATCCATAAGTGTTATAGATGAGAATTTAAATATTCTGTTTTGGAATCAAGCATTAGAAAAATTAACCGGGATTGAATCTAAATCGGCTGTCAATAATAAATGTCAACGAAACTTGCTTATCCAGGGATCTGATGAAAAGTTACAAATTTGTTTTAAAGCATGCCCGGTATTACAGAGTTTCAAAGATAAAGTGATAAGAAGCTATAAAGTTTATATCCTTCATAAAGAGGGCTTTAGAATCCCAGCTATCATGAAAGTCATGCCTGTCAATAATAAAATTGATTCTTTAAATGCAGCTATCATTGGTTTTTATGACTCTTCTCCAAAATTGAATATGCCTCATCCACCTGAAGAATTAAAGAATATGAATATGCTCGATTCTCTAACCGGAATTGGAAATGAAAAATATATTAAAATGAATTTGGGTTATCGATTGGATGAAAAGAAAAAATACGGTTTTCAGGTAGGTTTATTATTTTGCATTTTAGATAATATGGAATCCATCGAAGATGCCTATGGTACTGTGGTTAAAGATAAATTCATTAATATGATAGGAAATACCATATCTAAAAACATACGTTATTTTGAATTTGTGGGAAGATGGAATGAAAATTCATTTTTAATCATTCTCAGTCATGTCAATCATAGCAAGCTAGATCTTATTGGAAATAAATTAAGGTTGCTTTCTGAAAAATCAAGCATGCAAATCCGCGATACACTCATTCACACCACTATTTCGATAGGAGGTGTTTTTGCAGATTCCTCAAGTACTGTTGAATCTCTCATTGAAAAATCCGCTAAATTGGCTGATTTAAGTCAAAAGTCAGGTAAGAACAGAGTGACTCTAGATCCTGGGCTTCTTTAATGAGATATACTTCTTGAACCTTTCTTATCAATTGTATAAAATCCTTATGAAATAAGTATTTTTTTATTAAGAAAAAGAAGGCTTAAGATGAAAAGAAGAGAAGTCATTTTAGCCATAGGAACTATGGCAGTGGCAACCCCTGCTTTATTTCCTTTAAAAGGAGGAAAGATTGAAATGAAGAAGGAAATCAAAACTAAAAATGCTCCACAAGCTATCGGCCCTTACTCACAAGGGATTGAGGCCAATGGATTCGTTTTCGCTTCAGGCCAAATTCCCTTGAACCCTGAGACAGGGGAACTAAACACCAGTTCGGTAGAGGAACAAACTCGATTAGTTTTAAAAAACCTCAAGGCTGTTATTGAAGAATCAGGATGTTCCTTGAATCATGTTGTTAAATGCACAGTTTTTTTAGAGAGTATGGACGATTTCTCTAAAATGAACAGTGTTTACGGAGAATTCTTCCAGCCCCCTTATCCTGCTCGGGCTGCTGTGCAGGTAGCACGTCTTCCTAAAGATGTTAAAGTGGAAATCGAAGCCATTGCGGTGAAGTGAAACAATCCTATTAAGATTTTTTTATTCAAGATGATAATTCCTGAAAAATAGAAATGAATTTATTATTCTCTTGTTTTTTTTAAACTACAAAATTATATAATGTAAATACTTATAAATTATTCTAAACTCAAAAAAAACCATGAAAAAAGTATTAATTGTTGAAGATGAAGGCATTGTTTCCTTAGACTTGAAAAGCACCCTTGCTGCTTTTGGAGACATTAAATCTGAAATCGCATTCACCGGAGAGAATGCGATTGAAATGATGAGAAAGAATAAACCAGATTTAGTTTTAATGGATATAGGGCTCAAAGGCAAGATCGATGGAATCGAAACTGCAAAAATCGCAATCGAGAAATATAAAGTACCTGTTGTTTTTTTAACCGGGTTTGCTGACCACCTGACGGAAAAAAGGGCCAACAGCTTATCACCTTCAGGTTATATGACAAAACCGGTTGATGAGGTCAAATTAAAGGAATTGATCGATCATATTTTGTTTTAGAAACATTTCAAAGGATTCATTTTCAATCATCTGTTTTTCTTTAAACTTGACATTAAATAGGCTGTAAGCATAATTTAGCTCTTATGAAAAATCCTATCCGTATAGGCATTGACACTGGAGGGACTTTTACTGATTTTGTCATATATTCAAATGGAAAAATTCAAATAAAAAAGATCCCTTCCACACCAAAAGATCCATCTGAATCCATTTTCAAAGGAATTTCAGATTTAATCAAAAGAGAATCTATTCAAATTATTCATGGAACCACAGTAGCCACAAATAGTCTTTTGGAAAAGTCAGGAGGACCTATTGCACTTCTGACCACTCGTGGATTTGAAGATATTTTGTTTATAGGGAGACAAGCTAGGAAAAAGCTCTACAGTCTCAAAGGGGGAGTTCAAACTTCCCTTCTCCGTCATTCACATTGTATTGGACTGGATGAAAGGACTGCCGCTTCCGGCATAACACTAAAAAGCATATCAAAAAACGAAATAAATAAGGCTGTTCAAATGGTAAAGAAATTAAAAGTTAAGGCGGTTGCAATCTCATTCATCAATTCTTACGCCAATGCTGGGAATGAAAAAATTGTTCACAAAGCGTTTGAAAATTCGGGATATCTTGTATCCAGGTCCAGTGAAATTCTCCCTGAATATAGAGAATATGAAAGAACTGTGGTGGCAACTGTCAATGCCTATTTAATGCCCGTCATAAGCCAGTATCTGATAAATCTTGAAAAACGCTTGGACAATAAACATCTTCGTATTATGCAGTCAAATGAGGGACACATATCAACAGAGACTGCTGAGAAAGAGCCTCTGAGAACCGCCCTTTCAGGTCCCGCAGGAGGGGTTGTCGCTGCTTTTCATATCGGAAAATCAGCGGGATATAGAAAAATAGTCACTTTTGATATGGGGGGGACTTCTTCGGATGTTTCGTTGATAGATGAACGAATTCAGAGAACAAATGAAAACAAAGTTGGCGAATTCCCCATAAGACTTCCCATGATCGATATAAATACTGTGGGTGCTGGAGGTGGATCCATCGCTTATGTTGATCAGGGAGGTTCTTTGAGAGTAGGCCCTATGAGTGCCGGAGCAGATCCAGGCCCAGCCTGCTATGGGAGAGGAAATAGACCTACGGTTACAGATGCTAATCTGGTTTTGGGAAGGTTGTCCGCAGAACACTTTTTAGGTGGAAAAATGAAAATATTTCCAGAGAGAAGCATTGCATCTATTCAAAAGTTAGGACAAAAAATAAACAAATCTGTACTGGAGACGGCTTCCGGTATCATTAAAATAGTGAATGCTAATATGAGTAAAGCCATACGTGTGATATCTATAGAAAGAGGAATCGACGTGAGAAATTTTTCTCTTTTCTCATTTGGGGGTGCCGGAGGAATGCACGCGGCAGAAATAGCCCTTGGCCTTCAAATTTCGACAGTGTTAGTTCCTAAAAATGCAGGAGTCCTTTCGTCATTGGGACTGCTTCTGTCAGATTCTACAAAAGATTATTCAAAGTCAATATTAAAAACTTCAGATTCATTCCCAGTCATCAATGATCTCAATAAAGAATTCTCCAATCTTGAGGAAAAAGCAGTTTCTGACATGAAACAGGAGGGTTTTTCTATAGAAAACATAGAGCTGAAAAGATTTCTTGATCTTAGATATTTAGGGCAGTCTTTCGAAATTACAGTTCCTTATAGAAAAAATCTGAGCTGTGTTCATGAATTCCATCATTATCATAAAAGACTGTATTCATACAGTTATCCTGAACGGCCAGTTGAGATTGTCAACATAAGACTTAAAGCAATTGGGAAGACACAAAAAATCAGATTGAAAAAAATTCAAGAGAAAAGTGTTGATTCTAAACCAGCTTTAGTTAAGAAACAGAATATTTATGACAAAGGTCAACTTGAAATATCGCCTGTTTATGATCGTGCCTTATTAAAGCCAGGAAATGAAATTTCTGGCCCAGCTCTCATTGCGGATTATGAATCAACAACTTTCATTCCTTCTGATTTTAAGTCGAAAATTGATGAATATTTAAACATCATTTTATTTAAAAAAGAGGGTTAAAATGTCTGAATTCGACCCTATTGAACTTGAACTGTTTAAAAACTTATTTGTTTCGATATCCGAAGAAATGGGAGCTGTTCTGGAAAGAACCTCTCTTTCCCCAAATATTAAAGAAAGAAAAGATTTTTCATGTGCTCTGTTTACTAAAAAAGGAGAAACTTTTGCCCAGGGATCACATATTCCCGTTCATTTGGGTGCTATGCCTCTTTCTGTCCAGGCTTCTCTCGAATATGTCGATTTTGAAGATGGAGATATGGTCATTCTCAATGATCCTTATAGAGGAGGGACTCATCTTCCTGATGTAACCTGTATATCTCCTGTTTTTATGAATAAAAAACTTTCTTTTTTTGTGGCTAACAGAGCCCATCACTCTGATATAGGAGGGATGAGCCCAGGTTCAATGCCTTTGGCTACTGAGATATTTCAGGAAGGATTGATCATACCCCCTATAAAATTAGTAAAAAAGGGAGATGTCGATGAGGATCTTCTTTCCTTGATTCTTGCTAATGTGCGGACCCCGGAAGAACGGAAAGGTGATCTTATGGCACAAATTGCTGCCAATAACAAAGGAAAAACTCGATTAGAAGAGACCATTAAAAAATTTGGATCAACAAAAATTTTAGAGTATGCTTCTCTTATTCAAGACTATACAGAAAAAATACTTAGACAGACCATAAAAAGTATCCCAGACGGTGTCTATGAGTTTTTAGATTATATGGATGATGATGGCATCAGCGATAAACCAGTTCGAATCGGGGTCAAATTAACTATAAAGGGAGATCATTGTATCGTTGATTTCAGCCATTCATCTGAACAAGTCGCAGGTGGAGTGAATGCAAACTCAGCAGTGACCTATTCTGCTGTCCTATATGTATTCCGCTCCTTAGTTGAAGAAGAGATCCCTTTCAATACCGGTCTTCTGCGACCTTTAAAAATAATCGCTCCCAGAGGCAAGGTTATCAATGCAGAATATCCTTCTGCCACAGCAGGAGGTAATGTTGAAACATCGCAAAGGATTGTTGATACTCTTCTCGGAGCTCTTTATAAGGCTGTACCTGATAAGATTCCGGCTGCAAGTTCAGGAACCATGAATAATGTCACTTTTGGAGGTTATGATCCAGAAAGGAAATCAAGATTCGCCTATTATGAAACGATTGGGGGTGGCATGGGAGCCGGTTTTAATTTTGACGGATTGAGTGGAGTCCACACTCATATGACAAATTCCTTGAACACTCCTCTGGAAGCCATGGAAAATTATCTCCCTCTTTATATCCAAAAATACTCTCTAAGGGCACATTCTGGAGGATTTGGCAAAAATAAAGGCGGTGACGGAATTATACGGGAATACAAATTCTCTGTTCCTACTCAAATATCTATTATTTCCGAAAGAAGAAAATTTGCCCCTTATGGTTTGAGAGGGGGTAAAGAAGGGAAAAAAGGTTTAAATCTATTGATCCTTGCTGATGGTCAAAAAATAAAATTAAGTTCCAAAGTCAATCTGAGAGCAAAGGCTGGAGATGTTCTGCATATAGAAACACCCGGTGGGGGTGGTTATGGAAAAAAGGAGTAAGTTCAGCCGCTATGGGCCTGGGTTTCTGGTTACAGCTGCCTTTATTGGACCCGGGACAGTAACGACCTGTTCCATAGCTGGAGCGAATTTTGGCTATTCTCTTATTTATATTCTTGTCTTTGCTACTGTGGCCACCATTATCCTTCAGGAGATGACAGGAAGGCTCAGCCTAGGTTCAGGATATGATCTCGGCCAGTCTTTAAGAGAATATCCCAACACTAAAATCACTAAAATTATATTCATTGTTTTAACCATTTCTGCTATCTCTCTTGGCTGTGCAGCCTATGAAGCAGGGAATATTATCGGAGGTTCATTAGGTTTGGAAATGATCACAGCCCTTCCAAAGAAAATATGGGTTTTTGTCATATCTGCTGCCTCTATGGTTTTGCTTGGGCTCAAAAAACACCAAGTTATTGAAAAAGTTTTGATCCTATTGGTTTTTCTTATGAGCATGTCATTTATCACCGCCCTTATTATCATCAAACCTGACTTATCTCTTGTTTTGAAAGGACTGTTTCCTTCTTTTCCAAAAGGGTCTCTTTTTATTATCTTAGCTCTTATTGGGACTACTGTGGTTCCCTATAATCTTTTCCTTCACTCATCAGCCGTCAAAAAGAAATGGGGTTCAAAAAAAAATTTGAAAGATTTTAGAAAAGATCTGTTTGTATCTATAAGCTTAGGAGGTTTTGTTTCTGCAGCCATTGTTATGACTTCGGCAATAGCTTTTTATGAAAAAGGAGTCAATATCAATAGTGGTATTCAGCTTTCCCAACAGCTTGAGCCTCTTTTCGGTCCCTTAACTCTTTTTCTCTTCGGGCTCGGATTTTTTGCTGCAGGAATGAGCTCTGCGGTCACGGCTCCTTATGCAGCGGCGTTTGCGTCCTCCGGGGTCCTGGGATGGAAGGAAAAGGATACAAAGTCCTTTCGTTTAGTATGGCTGGGGGTCATTTTAGTGGGTTTTGTGGTCTCTATGTTCGACTTCAATCCTATTACAGTTATTGTTTTTGCTCAAGTCGCTAATGGAATCATTCTCCCAGTGGCTTCAGTTTTCCTTTTGGTCGTGCTCAATGACAAGAAGAAGATGGGAGAAATGGCCAACGACTTCAAAATGAATATATTAGGAGTGGCTGTGATATCCATGGTGTCCTTTATTGGCATTTGGAATATCATTAAGTTGTTTATAAAATAGTTGGATAATCATTGGGTTTTATTCTTTTAGAGCCCATTCGACAGCTGCCCGGGCATGAATGGTTGTCGTGTCGTATAAGGGGATATCATAATCTTTTTGCTTTACTAAAAGAGGAATTTCTGTGCAACCCAATATGATTCCTTCTGCCCCCCGACTTTCCAATGACGCAATAATATCTTTAAATCTATTTTTTGAAGATTCGTTTATTTCTCCCTGAACAAGCTCATCATATAAAATATTATGTACAATTTTTCTCTGTCCTTCATCAGGGATTATCACGTCAATCCCATGTTTATGTATCAGTCTTCCTTTATAAAACTCCTGCTCCATAGTGAATCTTGTCCCAAGCAGGCCTACTTTTTTTTGACCTTTCTTTTGTATCTCTTCTGCAGTGACATCTACAATATGGATCAAGGGGATGCTGATATTGGATTCCACCTCTGCGGCCATTTTGTGCATAGTATTTGTGCAGATAACAACACAATCAGCACCAGCCTTCTCCAATCTCTGAGCGGCATTGATCATAAGATCCGTCAATTCACTCCATTCTCCTTTATGCTGAAGTTTTTCGACTTCTTCAAAATTCACTGAATACATAACAGATTTAGATGAATGAAAACCTCCTAGTTTTTCTTTTACAGTCAGGTTTAATATTCTGTAGTACTCCAAGGAGGACTCCCAACTCATGCCTCCTATTAATCCAATAGTTTTCATTTTATGTCTCCTTTTTATTTTCTTGCCTTATTCAATAAAAAAACATTATACATTAAAAATGCTTAAAGTCTAATTTCGCATCTTAATGATTCATCCATTGAGTCACTTAACCTAAACTATTCATAAAAAATGTTCCAGCCATTTTTCTTGAAAAAATCATGTCTATCGCTGAAAATAAAATAAGAATAAAAATATAACGATTTTTTTTTATGAATAAGTCAGGCTCATTAAATTCACCACAGCGAATGTCAATGAAGAAAAACACACTGAAAAAGGAAAACAAACTAGTCCGTCAGCTGGGTTTGTTTGATTCCATTATGGTGATAATAGGGATTGTCATTGGGTCAGGAATATTTTTAACGACTGGGATAATGGCTCAATCCATCCCTTCAGCCGCTCTTATTCTGGCTGCCTGGTTCACCGGTGGTTTCCTTACTTTTGCAGGAGCTTTAACATATGCTGAATTGGGAGCCTCCATGCCTGAAGCAGGAGGACAGTATGTTTATCTCAAAGAAGCCTATGGCCCTATGGCGGGGTTTCTTTTTGGCTGGATATTTTTCCTTGTATATATGACGGGAGGGATCGCGGGACTTGCTCTTGCCTTTTCAGAATATACGGGTTATTTATTCCCCTCTCTTTCAATACAAAAAGTAATCTTTTCATTTGATATGATGATTTTCCAAAATGGGATAACTTACTCTCTTTCCGCGGGTCAATTATTAGGGGTTGGGATCATTATTTTTCTCTCTTTTTGTAATTTTATTGGAGTCGGATTAGGCAAAGGAATTCAGAATTTTATCACTGTTATAAAAATTGGAATTATCGTCCTCATCATTATACTGGGATTTTCAGTAGGGAAAGGAACTCCTGTTGATTTGACTATAAATCCAGAAGGAATGAGTTTTTCTCACCTTGTGCTTGGATTTGGAGTGGCTCTAGTAGCCGTGTCTTGGGCTTTTGATGGTTGGAATAATGTTAATTTTGTAGCGGGAGAAATAAAGAAACCTGGCAAGAATCTTCCCTTGGCCCTTTTTTTAGGCACATTGGGGATCACCTCTCTTTATGTCCTTTTAAATTACATATACTTATACGCCCTTCCTATTTCTGAAATGAAGGGTGTGGTGAGGATAGCTGAAAGGGCAACTTCTTCTTTGTTCGGGACTTCGACTGGAATTCTTGTATCCGCGGTCGTTGTTGTATCTACATTTGGCTCTCTGAATGGTTCTATTTTAACAGGTCCTAGAGTGTATTATGCTATGGCCAAAGACAGATTATTTTTCAAATCTATTTCAAGGATTCATCCAAATTTTCATACTCCGGGGTATGCCATTCTTATCCAAGCGGTTTGGGCTTCATTTTTAACCATAATGGGTTCATTTGAACAAATTTTTACTTTTGCTATGTTTATGGCTATAGCCTTCTGGGTAGCCGCAGCCGCTTCTGTATTCACTCTAAGGAAAAAATACCCGAATATGAAGCGTCCTTATAAAACATGGGGTTATCCCATTGTCCCTATTTTGTTTATCGCCTTTTCAATAGGAATTCTCATAAATACTTTGATAGAAAAACCAGTGGAATCCTTTGCTGGTATTATCCTCACCCTAATAGGAATCCCTACCTATTATTACTGGAGAAGAAAATCACCTCATTGAAATGAATTTTAAGATATCATAAAAAGGAGATGAAAAATGACTTATTTAAGCAGAGAAATAGACATTGTAAAAGAATGCAAAAAGGCTGAGAAAAGGACACGCGGATTTATAAGATATACTCCTGTTGTTTTCTCTTTTTATTTAAGCCAGAAAACAAAAAGTCAGGTGTTTCTTAAATTGGAAAATATTCAAATCACAGGCTCTTTTAAATTGAGAGGGGCTGTCAATAAAGTTCTCTCCTTAAAAATGGGTCAAAGAGAAAGAGGTATCATAACCGCTTCTTCCGGGAATCACGGAGCCGCTGTTTCATATATATCCAAAAAACTTGGACTCAAGGCCACTCTATTCTTGCCGTCATATGTATCCAGGACAAAAATCGAGGCCTTGAAAATCTTCGATCCTGAAATCATCATTTTTGGCAGTGATTGTCTTGAGACAGAGCTTCAAGCTAAAAAAGAAGCTGGGAATAGAGAGTCCTCCTATATTTCTCCTTATAATGATTTGGAAATCATTTCAGGACAAGGGACCATAGGGATAGAGCTGACCCATCAGATTTCCAAAATCCATGCCGTTATTGTGCCTGTGGGTGGAGGAGGTCTTATATCTGGGATTGCAGGATATCTAAAAAATATAAATCCTGAAATCGAAATCATTGGAGTCCAGCCTGAAAATTCTCCTGTGATGGCTGAGTCAATAAAAGCAGGAAAAATTATTAAAATGGAATCAAAACCAACCCTATCTGATGCAACAGCAGGTGGGATTGAACAGGATTCCCTCACATTTGAATTATGTCAAAATTATGTTGACAGATTTATAACAGTTTCTGAGAAAGAGATCGCAGAAGCACTGAAGCTTGTTATAGAGAAAGAACATTTTCTCATAGAGGGAGCCGCGGCTCTGCCTGTAGCCGCCCTCCTGAAAGAGTCCGGAAAATTTAAACATAAAAACTTAAGCTTGATCATCAGTGGAGCTAAAATAAGTACCCAAAAATTAAAGCAGATTCTATAGGAAAATCTTACAATACTTTTTTCAACTTTTTCTTCTCAATAATGAGATGACCTTGATAAGAGACATAATTCAGGAGTATGACAGCTCTTTCTTTAGGAGTTAATTCCTTTTTGAAAATTCCTTTTAATCCTTTTAAAGCTCCTTCCATTATTTGAACTTCATCTCCTGTTTCAGGTTCACTCCCGTATTTATTCAGCTCAATAAATCCATCTATTTCTCTTTTTTTGATTTCATTAAGAATGGTTTCAGAGATCGGTATAGGCCCTTTTTCATTGCTGATGACCTTTTTGACTCCTCTTGTATATTTAACTGTCCTATACTGAGAAGGATGATTAAAGTATATGAACTCATATCCTGAGAAAAAAGGAAGAATTCTTTTTTCTTGTCTGTATTTAGGGTTGTAAATCTTAAAACCGCCCTCACTAAATATTTTTTCAACTTGAAATTCTTTTTTAGGTTTTGTATTCAAAACAAACCAGCTTTCCATGCTCCACTCCTCAATGTTTATGACTTCCTTGTTATTTTATCTGTTATTTTAAACTTCTTGTAGTATTCCGGCCTTCTGTCCATGAAAAAATATTTTTTTGCTGTACAGTGATTGATTTCCTTTAAATCACAATGAGCATAAAGAATAAAATCCTTTCTTTGAGGTGCTTGAGCTATGATATTTCCCTCTGGATTTACAACAAAAGATCCTCCAGCAAAATTCAATCTGTCTTCTCTACCCACTCTATTTACCAGAGCAATAAAATATCCATTCTGGAAAGCAGAGACCTGAATTTCTGCTTCAAAAATTCCTTCAGGCCACTCTCCAACAGCACCGGCTTGAGGAATGATGACGATCTCAGCTCCGTTTAACGCAAGATTTCTCATATATTCAGGGAAATGTCGATCATAGCAAATCGCAATCCCCACTTTCCCAAGAGAAGTATGATACACAAAACTCTGATTATCTCCTAGAGAATAATATCCTTTTTCATAAAAACCCTTTCCATCCATGACATGAGCCATTCTGGTTGTTCCTAGAATCTCTCCATTTGAATTGATCACAGGAGAAGAATCATAAGTTTTATCTCCTCCCCTTTCAAAAAGATTTAAAACCGTCACAACTTTATATTCTTCTGCCAGTTTTGTAAATATTTCTGTCGTGAGGCCAGGGATTTGTTCTGCTTTTTCCAAGTCTTTTGGGTTTATAGGATTCTGAGGGAGAAAGTAAGAAAAGCTCAGTTCAGCATAAGATATCAGCTGAGCCCCATTTTCAGCTGCTTTTTTAAATAAATCAACTCCTCTTTTTAAATTCCTGTTCATGTCTTTGGAGCTGTGCTGTTGAATAAGGGCTATTTTCATTTTATTTTTCCTTTTTAGTATTATCAGAAATTTCTAGGGATCAAGCAAGATATTCTTACTGAATATATAGAATATTCAAATTTTGGCTGCTTCATTATTCTGCAGCCAATCCGTTTCTTTATATGGACTTCAGGAAAATTCAATCAGACCAAGCCGAATCTCTCTTTTGTCTTTCTTATTATATGGGAGAGTTCATGTCCATAGAACGGCTTGTTTATAAAATAAAACTGATTCTTCTGTCTGACCTGTTGGTGAATCTTTTCGCCGTCATAAGCACTTATATAGATAGAAGGGATATGATATTGACTGTATATTTTTTCTGCCGCATACACCCCATCCATTTTTCCACTCAGTTTGATATCCATAAGGATAAAATCAGGCTTTAAATGAGGAATTTTCTTTATGACTTCTTCCCCTGAAGAAAGGATTCCTATTGTGTAAAATCCCAGATTTTCAACAGTGTATTTGATATCAAGGGCAATAACGATCTCATCTTCAACAATCAATATCTTTGTATTTTCTTTATCAGAACTTCTATCCTTTTTTACAAACATACTTTATCTTTAGTCGTTAATTAAAGGAAAAAATTGAGATTTCAAGCTTTTTTTTGACATGCTTCCACCTCTATGATAAAAGCAGATGTAAAGCTTATAAAGTTTAAAAAGGAGATCAATCATGAAATTAAGATTAATAAAATTTAATCATGGATTGTTTCTAATGATTTTTATTTTAATCTTATCTGTAAATAACTGTACAAGTTCAAAATTTGAGAGTAACGGATGGACTTTAACTCTGGATAAAAAAACAAGAACTTTTTCTATGGAACACCGTGAATTGGGCTCTGTATTCAACGACGTCAATCTTTTGGTTGAAAAAAATGGTGAATTCATCCCCCCTTCAGCTTGGAAGGTTCAGTCTAAAGAAAATCTGATAGAAATCACGACAAATAAATCTGAACAGACAGTCTGGAAAATAAAGATCGAACAAGAATCTATAAAAATATCCAGTTCTTCAGAAAATGCATCACTAACAGGAACAGCACCTGCTGATAGAAATAGGATTCCATCAAGACTTGAAAGCCAAGATAACGGCATCATGTATACTTCCTTGGGTTTTGTTTCGTCTAGAAATATTCATTGTCTTTTTGATAGGCCTACAGACATTATGATTCACTTTTCTGATCAAAGTCTATTAACAAGGGATGAAAAAGATCTAAAACTCATGAAAATATTCATTCCAATAAAGGAAGAGAGTTCCATTCGATTAATTCAAGACTATTACATAAATGAATTAGGCTTGAAGTTTTATCAGCCCCACCCAGATAGATTTGAGAAATCTCCTGTCGCATGGAGCAGCTGGTATTGTTATTATATGGGAACAACAGAAGAAGACCTTATAAGAGAAACGAATACTCTTGCTGAATATCTGAAGCCGTATGGACTTGAGTATGTCCAATTGGATGCGTGTTACACGAAAGGTAAAGAAGCGAATTATCTTGAATGGAACAAACAGGCTTTCCCCAGAGGAGGCAAATGGATATTTCATTACATCCAAAGCAAAGGGCTTAAACCAGCACTTTGGGTCAATATTTATGGCTCTAATTACGAAAAAGCTGAGTGTGGAGAGAAGTATCCTGAAAATTTTTATTTAAAAAACCAAAAAGGAGAACTGTCCGGTGCCTGCTGTACTGCGGATGACACAGTGGTTAGACTAGATTATACAAACCCTGAAGTTACTGAAAAACATCTCAAGCCTATGTTTGATAGACTCAAAAACGAATGGGGACTTAAATACATAAAAGATGCAGGATGGGGTACATGGATAGATTACTACGACAAAAATAAAGAAAGGGCTTTTGATCCTTCAAAAAACGGCAGGGAGGTCTATGTTGAGGTTCAAAAAACGCTAAGAGAAATTCTGGGCCCAGAGATCTATATTGGCGGTTGCGCCATGCATGAAGTGGGTCTTGGCTTTGGAATATTTGACGGTTCCCGGATTGGAGGAGATGATAAGGCCGTTTGGTATCCTGAAAAAGAAAAAGGTATGTCCATGCAGACTTATTTCCATTCCCTTTTTGGAGGTAATTATTTGAACAATATTGTATGGCAATGCGATCCGGATGCAGCCATGGTTCGAGATCCCTTAACTCTTGAAGAAGGCAGAACCATTGTGACTGCCATGGGACTTACTGGACAAATTTATATGGCCAGTGATTTTATGGGTGAACTCCCCATAGAAAAAATGGAGCTTTATCAAAAAACAATGCCGACTACGCCCATTGTTCCCCTAGATCTTTATCCTTACAGGATTGAATCAAATAAAAGGGATGGTGTTGTGTGGAGCTGTCCACAATTGAAAGAGTTCCCACAAGCCTTGGATCTCAAAGTGAATAATGCGGCTGGGGTGTATGATGTGGTCGGTGTTTTTAACTGGGATGATAAAGAAGAAAAGAAAACTATTGATCTGGACGAAGGACTGGGTCTAAATATCAACAAAAAATATAGTGCTTTTGATTTTTGGAATCAAAAACCTGCACAAATATCAGATCATTTAATTTCATGTTCAGTACCAGCTCATGGGACTCGCGTATTTGTGATCAAAGAAGTTTTAAATGAACCTCAATTAATCGCCACATCTAGACATATTACATGTGCTGTGAGCCCTAAAAAAATCAGCTGGAACCAAGAAAGCCATACTTTAGATGGAATCTCAGAAATCGTTCCAGCTTCTCCTTACTCTATTTTTATTCATGTCCCACAAGGGATGACTGTTTCTGAAGTCAGTTCCAATTCAGAAGTGATGTTCACAGAGATGAATGATCCTATTTTTGAGATCAAATTTTCAGGAAGACTTAGAAACAATGATAAGGCTTATCTGGAATGGAATATCAAATTTCAGCAATAAACCAGGTTAGTTCATAGACAAAACAAAAAAACATGAAATCTTAATTCGAAAGAGGTGGAAATGAATAAATTATTATTAAAAAAGACTGCTTTTTTAGGATCTTTTCTGATATTAATTTCTCTAAATCTTTTTGGCGATTCAGTCCGTTTCACTTTAGAGGATATCATGAGTTATTCTTTTCCTTCGAATCTTACGATCTCTCCTAAAGGGGATACCCTTGTTTGGGTCTTCAATTCTCAAGGAAAGCGTAACATCTGGATGGCGCAAAGGCCTGATTATAAAGCAATCTTGTTAACTTCTTATAATGAGGATGACGGGCAGGAAATAGGTGACCTTAGCTTTAATTATGACGGAACCTTGGTTCTCTATGTAAGAGGGGGTTCTCTAAACAGAAATGGAGAATATCCAAATCCGACTTCCAGCCCCGCAGGAGCCGAGCAAGCTGTATGGGCTCTCAATATCCAAAACGGAAACCTTTGGAAAATTGGGAAGGGGGCCTCCCCACTTTGTTCCCCGATTTCAGATAAAGTGATCTTCAGCAATCGAGGTACTCTTTACATTTCAGACATTAAAGAAGGTTCCCAGCCCCAGATTCTTTTTAAAGCAAGAGGAAGAAATCATGTTCAAGAGTGGTCTCCTGATGGAACAAAACTGGCTTTTGTGAGTCAAAGAGAAGATCATAGCTTTATCGGCATTTATGACTTAACGCAAAAATCAATAAGCTGGATTGATCCTTCCGTGGAAATAGATAATTACCCAGTTTGGTCTCCCTGCGGCAAATTCATAGCCTTTATCCGCTTTACAGGAGGGGTTGGTTCCTCTTTTTATGGAGGGAAAAAGTTTAAAGTCATGACAGCTGATGTTAATACGAGAGAGGCAGAAACCCTATGGGAATGCCCAAATGCCACGGGAGGCTTCGCCCAATATTATCCTTCTGAAACTTTGAGATGGGCCGATGAAGATCACCTTGTCTTTTATTCTGAACATGAAAGGTGGATGCATCTTTATTCATTCTCATTGAAAGATAAAAAAATAATTTCTTTAACACCTGGAGAATATGAGGTAGAGGATAGTTTCCTCTCTTTTGATGAAAAGCAAGTTATCTTGAGTTCAAATAAAGATGATAAAGACCGCCGTCATCTTTGGTCCGTCTCAGTTTCAGGAGGGGAAGCGAAACGTTTTACCTCAGGAGACGGTATTGAATGGTCTCCTATTTTGACCCCAGATAATAAAGATCTTATATTTCTCTGTTCTTCAGCTACACAACCAGCAGTTCCTGCTTATATCAAGCAGGGACAAGATAATATAAATCTTATGGCTCCAGAAGTTATTCCCGAGAACTTCCCGATTGAAAAACTTGTAGAACCTCAGCAGGTTGTCATCAAATCACCTGATGGTTTCAAAATTCACTGCCAGCTTTTTTTACCAGAAGATTCAAAACCAGGAGATAACCGTCCCGCTGTCATCTTTATGCATGGGGGGCCTATCCGGCAAATGCTTTTAGGATGGCATATGCGGGAATATTACCATAATGCTTATGCCATGAATCAATATTTAGCCCATAAAGGATATGCAGTCCTTTCTGTTAATTATCGTTCAGGAATTGGGTATGGTTATGACTTCAGAAATGCACCTGGACAAGGGCCTAGAGGCGCTTCTGAATATCAGGATATTGTTGCTGCAGGCCTGTATCTACAACAACATTCAGATATCGACCCCAGAAAAGTTGGTCTGTGGGGAGGTTCTTATGGAGGATATTTAACCGCTTTGGGTCTAGCCAGAGATTCAAATCTCTTCTCTGCTGGAGTGGACCTCCATGGTGTACATGACTGGTCCTTAAGAGCCCAAAGAAGAGATGGAGGTGGTTGGGAAATTTACGGAGAGGACCTTATGAACAAAGCTTTCCATTCCTCTCCGGTTGCAGATATTAATTTCTGGTCTTCTCCGGTTCTCTTTGTTCATGGAGATGATGACAGAAATGTCGATTTTATACAAACGACTGATTTGGTCCACCGACTGAAAAAATTAGGAATCGCCCATGTTGAGACTCTTATCATCCCTGATGAAGTGCATGGTTTTTTATGTCATCATAATTGGTTAAAAGTGTATAAATCAGCAGTTGATTTTTTTGATCGTTTTCTTTTAAATAAATAAAATTTGAGTAACACATAGAGTTTGTTAATAATTCAGGCATTTTATCCATTTGAAAATTATGGGTAGGAGTTTTTTATGATTTTTATGACCCAAAAAAGATTATCTGTCTTTTTCATTTGTCTCTTTATATTGATGAACAGCCCTATTTTTTCTAACCAAAGACCCAAAATCGGGTTGGTTCTTGATGGAGGAGGCGCTCTCGGACTTGCTCATATAGGGGTTCTCAAAATGCTGGATAAAAATCAAATCCCAGTGGATTTTGTGGTGGGAACCAGTATGGGCGGTATTGTGGGAGCTTTATATTCCATGGGATACACAGGGGATGAGATACAGAAAATGGCTGAAAGCTTAGATTGGAAATACTTTTTTTCTGATAATCCTCAAAGATCAGTCCAGCCTTTTTTTCAGAAAAGACTCAGCGGAAAATATCAAATCGATTTGGAGGCTAAGAGCATGATACCTGTCCCTCCCAGTGGACTTATCTATGGACAGAAAATATCTCTTTACTTTTCAAGTCTCGCCATTCCTTACGAACATTTAAGCCATTTTGATGAACTTCCAATCCCATTCCGATGTGTGGCCGTAGATCTTATATCTGGGAAAGAGATCGTGCTAAAAAGCGGCTCATTATCCATGGCTATGCGCTCCACGATGTCGATCCCTTCTGTTTTTAGTCCAGTGAAATGGGATGATTATCTTTTAATAGACGGGGGGATATTAAACAATCTTCCCGTGGATGTTGCGAAGCAAATGGGTGCTGATATTGTAATCGCCGTTGTTATAGAAAAATCCCTCTTAAAACGAGAAGAAATTAACTCTGCATTTCATGTCTTGCGGCAGAGTATAAAAATTGTCGAACTCCATCAATCTTCAAGCCAAGTAAAGCAAGCCGACTTTATAATAAGTCCAAGATTAACAAACTATAACATGTTTGACTTTTTTTTCAGAGATAAATTAAAGGGAATTATAGAGGCAGGAAACAAAGCTGCTGAAAAGAGTTGGCCTGTATTAAAAGAGATGTTTGAAAAATGGAATGTCTTAGACAGTGATTTTCTTGACATAAAAAAAAATTCAGTTGATAACCCTATTATTCACAGTCTGCAAGTTAGAGGCCTTAAAACAATCCCCTATCACGAAATCAAAGAAAGGTTAGGGATAAAAAAGGGAGAAACGTTTGAATCGAATGATCTCAAAAAGAAATTAAACTTCATCAAACAAGATCTAAACCTAAAAAACATTGATTATAAAATCATCCCTGTTTCTTCTAAAGAAGCTAAAATGGTTCTGACGATTGAAGAAACTGGAGAACCCATCATAAAACGAGTTTCGATTAAAGGGAATAAGTATCTTCCGGCTTCCTTTATTAAAAGACTGCTTGGATCAAAAAAAGACATCAGGTTTCAGGAAAAAAAAATAACAGATAAGATTATGAAGATATACAGCCTGGGATATTTCACAAACATAAGATACGAAATTATATATCTTGGGAAAAATGAAGTGCAATTGAATTTGTTTGTGAACGAGTCAAGAAAAAACTCTTTTCATGCCGGTATTCGCTATGATAACAGGCATAAAATAATAAGCCTTGCTGCTTTTAATGCGAATAATTTTCTTGTTCCGGGGCTTCGATCTGAAAATGAATTTCAGTTCATTGGACTGACAAGGTTCGATTCTTCATTATACTACCCGACCCGTAGTTTCAATGTTCCAATTTATCCTTATCTAAGTTTGAAATATAGAGACATCCCCACTCAACTCTTTGATGGCATGGGAAATATCCAATTAGAATTCAAGAATTGTGGTTTAGATATTGGATTTGGGCTGGGTTTTCTTTTTTTAAATCTTATTAATTCAGAAGTGGGCTTTTACCAAGAATTTATGAATTTAAACGGAGCCGCATCTGAAGCTGAAAAAATGTATTTCCCAGATCTAAAAGATGGACTGCGAAAAATTTGTGCTTCTTTTACCATAGATACCCTTAATGACACTCTCCTTCCTTACCGAGGGATCTATTTGAAAGCTTTTTATGAGGGGAGCTTTAAAAAGCTTGGTTCTGATAAAAAGTATCAACTTTTAGGGATTTCAACTGATCTCTATAATACATACCGAAATCATACACTCCGCCTTTATGGATTTCTAGGATTCAGTTCTGATTCTCTGCCTTTATATAAATATTTCAATAAAGGCAGCCCATCAACATTTATTGGAATGGGATATGACCAAGTTTTTGTAAATGAAATCAAGATATTAAGAATGGATTATCAATATAATCTCAGTGATATTATTCATTTCAAATTCATGTCAAATTTAGCTTTTGATGTTGAAAAACGCTTTCCTGAAAAAATATATTCTCCTGATATTTTATGGGGAACAGGAGTCGGAATCATGCTATATTCCCCATTAGGTACCGCAGAAATCATATATAGTGTAGGAAGTCACAGCTTTAAATTTCCGAAAAAAACACAGGATGTTCTGTATCTTACCCTAGGAACTAAATTTTAACATGTTTTTTGTTCTTTCAACTCATTTCTGATAATATTTCATTAACCTGGATTATTCACGAGTCAAGGTTGCTGCAGATGCGAGGCACAAGACATGAAGACGTGGCCCTTCACTTCGAATTTTTTATGAATAAGTCAGGTAAATTGATTTAAAGGAGAATGGAAATGAATATTTTCAAATACGCTATGAAGCTAGAAAAAGATGGAGAGAAATATTATCGAAAGTTATCTAAAAAAGTAAATGATCCAGGCTTGAAAAGCATCATGACACTGCTGGCAGATGACGAGGTCAAGCATTTTAGTACTTTTAAAGAAATGGCTGAAAAAACAGAAGCTTCCATGCAGCAATCAGATGTTTTAAAAGAAAGCAAAAATATATTCACAGAGATGAAAGGGAAAAAAATTGACCTGGAAATAGGCCAGAAAGAGATGTACAAAAAAGCACAAGAACTTGAAAAGAAAACACAAGAATTCTATGAAAAGAAAGCCTCAGAAGTTCAGGATCCAGCCCAAAAAGAATTATTTTTGAAAATCGCTGATGAAGAAAAACGCCACTATTTTCTTTTGGAAAACATTATTCAATTTGTTTCAAGGCCTGAAACTTGGCTAGAAGATGCGGAATTCAATCATCTGGAAGAATATTGAAGTATAAGTAAAACAACAGGTTCCTATTGATATCAGGAGGGCATTCTAGATTCAGTAGAAAACAAATCAATTGTTTTGATTTGATCGATAATAATAGTATAATTTGATTTCTCTTTTGGTTCTAAGAATCGTTTTTTTTAATTCATCAATACCAATGAAAAGGAGAAGAAAATGCCTGACTTAACCGCTTCTTATATGGGTTTAAATTTTAGAAATCCGATTGTTGTTTCCAGCAGTGGATTTACAGATTCCCTCTCTGACATCCTTAAATGTGAAGCAGCTGGAGTCGGAGGTGTGGTCCTAAGATCTATATTTGAAGAGCAGCTTATATCACAAAAGGACATTTATGATAAATATTTCAATATCTATCCAGAAGCTGTTGATTATCTGCGTCAAGGAGGATTGCTGGAATACGCTCCTCAGAAAATATATCAGATGATTGAGGAGGCAAAACAAAAAATTGACATGCCCATCATTGCCAGCATTAACTGTCATTCCTCAAAGCTGTGGCCTACCTTTGCCAGGCAATTCCAAGATTCTGGTGCTGATGGTCTGGAGTTAAATATTTATTCTCTTCCTTTAGAACTCGAAAAATCAGGGAGTGAATATGAAAAACAGCATCTAGAAATACTAAAAAACATCAAAAATACCGTGTCAATTCCTGTCTCAGTAAAATTAAATCATCAAATCACTTCTATTCCTTATCTAGCGAATAAACTTTCTGAATCAGGATGCGATGGGCTTGTTTTTTTCAATTGGTTTCTCGAACCTGATATTGATATAAAAAATCTTACCACAAAAAACATAAAAGGAAGAGGAGATTTTAACCGGACTTTAAGATGGGTGGCCCTCACTGCAGATAGAGTCAATAGTGAGCTCTCTTTTTCTGGGGGGATCAAAACAGGGGCCGACATAATCAAATCTATATTAGCAGGAGCTTCAGTGGTCCAAATCTGTTCGATCTTGTACGAAAAAGGGCTGGATGTCGTTAAAGAAATGTTAGATAAATTGAAATCCTGGATGAGTGAGAAAAAATATAATTCTCTTCAGGATTTTCGAGGAGAATTATGTTTTAAGAATCAAAAATTGAGTTTTAAAAATATGGGAGAAGCAAAATCTTATTTTCGTGCTCAATATATAAAAACTTATAAAGAATGATTCAAAAAAATTATTTTATTGAATCGTCTCATGTAAATAGGGCCGATAGTTTTATGATTAATTTTATATGGGATAATAGAGGTGAAAAAGATGGTAGCGGGGGCTGGATTTGAACCAGCGACCTCCGGGTTATGAGTGCATAGTTCGCTTTTTAAATAATCTCTCTAATTGTATAAATATGAGTGGTTTAAGTCGTCTTCTCTTAAGGT
The DNA here is from genome assembly GCA_964599635.1 of uncultured Eubacteriales bacterium. Lineage (GTDB taxonomy): Bacteria > Acidobacteriota > Aminicenantia > Aminicenantales > Aminicenantaceae > WJMT01. The sequence continues at coordinate 28,037 of CAZRGM010000055.1, forward strand.
GTGAATTCTCAAGGTGTCAACTTTTTGTCGTGTTGATATGTATTCTGAGAGCTTTTCAACAGCCTCTTTCATGCTGTCCGGTGTGGGGTTTGCATAGCGTTCTGTCATCTTTATAGTGGAATGTCCTAAGATTTTACTCACTATCTTTAAAGGAACTCCCAGCTCACACATTCTTGTCGCTGCTGTGTGCCGGAGATCATGAAAACGGACTCTCTTAAGTCCTGCCTTTTTCCTTGCTGTGTTGAATGATCTCTTTATCTCAATGATGTTTCTCTTTGTTTTGGGATTATAGAAAACAAATGAATGACCCTTATCAAGTGCTTTGAGTGTTTCATAAACAGTGCTGTTCATTGGAACTTTCCGGCTCTCTCCGCTTTTAGAGTCCTCAATCTCAATATATCCTTTTTTGAAATTGATGTTCTTCCATTTAAGAGCCAGAATTTCACCCCGTCTCATTCCTGTATTTACAGCAGTAATGATGATCGGCTTAAGGTGTTCTGGAGCTGCATCAATAAGGTTTTTTATTTCAACTGGTTTTAAAATAATCTGTATTTTGTTATTTTCCTTGAAATTCTTAACACTTGCAGCCGGGTTGTTGTTTGTTCTACCCCATTCATTGGCTTTATTGTAAATAGTCTTGAGACAGGTTAATTCCCGGTTTATGGTTGTCTCAGCAGCTCCGTCTTTAAGTCTCTTTGCTTTGTACTTCTCAATAAGAGCTGAAGTTATTTCAGATAGATTCATGCCTTTAAAATAAGGCTTAAGGTTGTTGAGTGAAGTCTGGTCACGTTTCCATGAGCGTTTATTTACCATTGCATAATCTTCTATGAACTCTTTTGCAAAGTCCTTAAATAGAATGTCCGGTTTTTTTTCTGTCTCAATTCCCATTTCTTTATTCAAACACTGCATCTTTAGCTTTGTGAGAGTGTTTCTGGCCTGCTCTTTTGTGTATCCCCCAAACTTCCGGATCCTTTTCTTGTTAAAGGTAAAATCCACATAATACTTACCGTCTTTTCTTTTTTTGATGTTTTTTTCCTTCATACGTCACCCCTTTTTAAGTGTTTCCATAGAGTCACAACAGCGACCCACAAACAAAAAATAAGTAAAACTTTAAGCATCCTTTCCCCCCTTTTTTTCCAAATA
>CAZRGM010000056.1:0-115929 GCA_964599635.1 uncultured Eubacteriales bacterium
TTAATCGCCATTTTTTTACCATTGAGGCGAGCCAATATTACTGCATCTGCTTCGTTACAGGACATTCGCAATGAAGAACCACACCTTCATGACCTGTGCCTCGCATCTTCAGCAACCTTGACTCGTGAATAATCAAGGTGAATGAACTTCTTATTTAAAAAACACCTTTTTTTCTTTTAAGTGCTGATAAATAATTTCAGTGCTTTTTTTGATGCTGGTTTTAGATGTATCAATGATGATTTCGGGGTTCTTGGGTTCTTCATAAGGAGCGGATATTCCAGTGAATTCCTGGATCTCTCCAGCCTTTGCTTTTTTATAAAGCCCTTTGGGGTCTCTTTTTTCAGCTACTTCTAAGGGAACTTTCAAAAAGACTTCAATAAATTCCCCTTTTTTTAAAAGCTTCCGGACTTGATTCCTATCCTTTATGTAGGGAGATATAAAAGCAGTCATTGTGATGATTCCAGCTTCTGAAAAGAGTTTTGCCACCTCTCCTATACGCCTGATGTTTTCCTCTCTGTCCTCAGGAGAAAATCCCAGATTTTTATTCAATCCATGACGCACATTGTCTCCATCAAGAACAAAGGATAGTTTTCCCTCTTGAAAGAGCTTCTCTTCTAAAGCATGAGCTAATGTTGATTTCCCAGAAGCTGATAATCCTGTAAACCAGATCACAATACCTTTATGATTCAGTAATTTTTCTCTGTTTTTTTTTGTAACATCTCCTTTATGCCATGTGATATTGGTTGATTTTTTGACAATCATTATGTTCTCCATAGAAACTCATCCAAATTGGAAAAGTCATTTCAGTCTTTTTTATGATTGTTTGAGCCTAAAAATTTTTCTCCTTTTTGTAGTAATCAATTAAAATTTTGGCCACTTCTGGACGTGTAAACTCCTTTGGGGGTATATGACCCTTAGAAAGCATTTCCCTCAATTTTGTTCCACTTATCAGGACTCGATATTTATTGTCATGAGGGCAGGTCTTCATGGAAGCCATCCCATCACATTTAGAACACCAGAATGTCCAATCAATATTAAGGGGTTGTATATGAAGTTCCCCAGGTTTTATTTCTGTAAATATTTTTTGAGCATCGAAAGGTCCATAATAATCACCCACACCAGCATGGTCTCTCCCAACAATCAAGTGACTACAGCCATAATTTTGTCTGAATATTGCATGGAGCAAAGCTTCTTTTGGCCCTCCATATCTCATTTCCATGGGATACACTTTAAGCACAACCCGATCTTCTGGGTAGTAATTTTTCAGAAGGACTTCGTAACAATTCATCCGTATCTCCGCTGGAATATCACCCGATTTCAACTTCCCCACTAAAGGGTGAATAAAAATTCCGTCACTGACTTCAAGGGCAATTTTTGTACAATATTCATGGCTTCTATGCATGGGGTTTCTAGTCTGAAAAGCGGAAATAGTAGTCCATCCCTTTTTTGAAAATATTTCCCTCGTTTCAGCAGGACGAGCATAATAAGATCCATATAACCCAGGATAAGGGCCTTCACTCAATGCTTTGAGCTTGCCTCCAAGAAGAACATCCTTTTGTTCATAAACTTTTTTTACACCTGGATGGGCTTCATCTTTGGTAAGAAAAACCTGATCTGCTTCATATTCTTTGGAATAATCATATTTATCCAGAACTTTTATAATACCCATCAACTCGCTGGTTTCATCATCTATCAATCCAATCTCTTCTTCTAAAGAAATATTTTTGGCTTCTTTTTTTGTTACAGATAGTGTGATAGGAATAGGCCAAAGAGTTCCGTCAGATAAATGCATATTATCAACCACTTCCTTATAGTCCTGTTGGACCATAAATCCATTCAGAGGACTGAAGGCTCCTATGGCCATCATGATAAGGTCAGAGGTTTCTCTTGATGAGATTCTTACTTTGGTGAGAGCCTTAGCTCTCTTTTTATTTTCTTCTAATTCTTCTCCTTCTAGAAGAAGGGGTAAGAGTTGGCCTCTGTGGGGAGGGACTAGTTGGCTCATTTTTTTCTCCAAACTTTCAATGTACTCTTTTTCCTTAAGCTATATTCTTTATCATGAAAAGACTCTCAATTCAACCTTTCATGTAGGTTAAAAAATCAGAAGTCGAGATTGAGGTATCATTTGAAATAATATTCTTATTGTGTTAATGTTCTTTTTTTATTCCAGCCTTAATAATCCTGGAATCATATCAAAAAGGAGCTTTATAAATATGAGTAAAAATGGAATACATCTATTCACTTCTGAATCTGTAACTGAAGGTCATCCTGACAAGATTTGTGATCAAATTTCAGATGCTATACTGGATGACCTTTTAAAACAGGACCCAAATAGCAGGGTAGCTTGCGAAACCCTTGTGACAACCGGACTTGTCCTGATAGCAGGTGAGATCACAAGTGATGGTTATTGTGATTTTCAAACCATCGCCAGAAATACAGTTAAAAAAATTGGTTATACAAGTTCAAAATACGGATTTGATTATAAAACATGCTGTGTCATTTCATCCATCCACGAACAGTCCCCTGACATTGCCTTAGGAGTCAATGAAAAAAAAGGTCATGAGCAGGGAGCTGGTGATCAGGGTTTAATGTTTGGATATGCCTGTAATGAAACCCAAGAACTTATGCCGCTTCCCATTATACTGGCTCATAAATTAGTTAAGCGTTTGACTCAGGTAAGACATCAAGGAATATTGGACTATATACGTCCTGACGGTAAATCTCAAGTTACAGTGGAATACAATGGAGATAAGCCTAGAAGAATAGATGCTGTCGTGGTGTCTGCACAGCATGAACCCAATGTAAAAATGAAAGATCTGAGAGTTGATATTGAAAAAAGAGTCATTAGAGAAGTTATACCGGGAAATATGCTGGACAAAGACACAAAATTTTATATCAATCCAACAGGCCGGTTTGAACAGGGAGGGCCGTTTGCAGACACAGGAGTCACAGGCCGCAAAATCATTGTTGATACATATGGAGGAGTTGGAAGCCACGGAGGAGGATGTTTATCAGGAAAGGATCCTTCTAAAGTGGACCGATCAGGTTCTTATATGGCCCGCTATATCGCAAAGAATTTAGTGGCTGCTAAAATCGTAGATAAAGTCGAAGTTCAGATTGCTTACTCCATTGGATTGGCGGAACCAGTCTCGATCATGGTGGACTCATTTGGTACATCAAAAATCCCTGAGGATACTATAAAAGAGCTTATAAAATCTCATTTTGAACTTAAACCTAAGGCAATAATCAAGGCACTAAACCTTTTGAATCCAATCTATGAAAAAACCGCTGCTTACGGTCACTTCGGACGAAATATATTTTCATGGGAAAAAACTAATAAAGCAGAAGCTTTGAAGAAAGATGCTGGACTCTGAATCAATGTACCTGAAATTAAAAAATATAAAATCTTAATTTAAAAGAACCGATAGGAGAGTATCCAATGAATTATGATGTCAAAGATATAAAACTCGCTGATAAAGGTCAACTGCGTATGGAATGGGCCTCAAGGTTTATGCCTGTTCTTGCAGATATAAAAGAAAAATTTAAAAAAGAAAAACCTCTTAAAGGAGTTAGGATTTCTGCCTGCCTCCATGTGACCAGTGAGACAGGAAATCTTATGGAAACTTTAAAAGAGGCTGGAGCGCAGATCGCTCTAACCGCTTCCAATCCATTGAGCACGCAGGATGACATTGCCGCTGCTTTAGTTAAGCTGTATGAAATCCCTGTTTTTTCAATAAAAGGGGAGGACAATGAAACCTATTACAAACACATCAATCAGGCTTTAGATAACAAACCACAAATCACCATGGATGACGGGGCTGATTTGGTCAGTACAATTCATTCGAAAAGGAAAGAGTTATTAAAAAATATCATAGGTGGAACAGAAGAAACAACAACAGGAGTTATTCGCTTAAGGAGTATGGCTGAACAGAAAGTTTTGAATTATCCGATTGTTGCTGTAAATGATGCTAAAACAAAGCATCTGTTTGATAACAGATATGGGACAGGTCAAAGCACGATTGATGGAATATTAAGATCCACTAATATACTGATAGCAGGTACGAATTTTGTGGTTTGTGGATATGGATGGTGCGGACGTGGAGTCTCTATAAGAGCAAGAGGAGCCGGAGCCAAAGTCATTATATGCGAAGTGGATCCGCTCAAAGCATTAGAAGCTGTCATGGACGGATTTCAGGTTATGCCTTTAGAACAAGCTTCCAAAATAGGAGACGTCTTTGTCACTGTTACAGGAGATAAAAATGTTATCTCGTCCCAGCACTTTGAAAAAATGAAGGATGGTGCCATTGTTGCCAATTCGGGGCATTTCAATGTTGAGATTGATATCCCAGCTCTCCATAAAATAGCCAAACAAAAAAGAGAAATAAGAAAATTTGTGGAAGAATTCACATTGCAGAACGGAAAGAAAATATTTCTTCTTGCCGATGGACGGCTTTTAAATTTATCTGCTGCGGAAGGCCACCCAGCTTCTGTGATGGATATGAGTTTTGCTAATCAGGCATTGAGTGTCCTTTATTTATATAGAGAAGGGAAAAATCTTCAGAAAAAGGTCTATCCAGTTCCTCGCGAAATTGATGAAGATATTGCTTTAAGGAAACTAAAAACCATGGAAATACAAATTGACAGTTTGACAGAAGAACAGAAAAAATATCTTGCGGGATGGGAAGAAGGAACCTAAAGAACTGAAAATTTCCTTTCTGATTCTAAATTTGATCAATCCTTTTTGTGCTCTTCAATAATTTTAAGATAGTTGTCTATATTCTTTCTCAATTCTGGATCTTGTGTTTTTGTTTTGATTTCCAGCAAAATTTCTTCGGCGTTTTTATAATCTCCATTTTTCATATAAGCGCCCGCTAGATTAAATTTGATATTTATTTCATCTGGAACCTGCTTTAATGCTTTTTTATAACTGTCAATGGCCTCATCAAATCTCTCAAACTTTTCGCAGATCACAGCATAGAGATTAAGGGACATAAGAAGATTATTATTGAATTCGAGAGACTTCTTGATGTACTCATAGGCCTTCTTATTATCTTCTTTTAATAAATAAAGACGTGCCAAGTTATAATAGGGGAGTTCCCGTGAATGATAACTTTCATTCCTTGCTGCTTTCAAAAATTCTTCTTCAGATCGATCCAAAAATCCCATTTCTTGATAAAGAGAACCCAAATAATTGTGAGCTTCTGCTAAGTTGGGATCAAGGCTCAGAGCTTTTTTATAATATTTTTCAGATTCTTCAAAATTTCTCTGCATTGAACGAGCTAACCCCAGACCAATTAAAGTCAGAGTGTTATCAGGATCCAAAGCTATTGATTGATTCAGATGTTCCAGTGCTTTTTCTGCCTGTCCATTGTTGATATAAAAGACACCTAGATTGTATTGATAATGAGGATCTTTCTCGCGCTGTCTTTGTATTTTCTCTTGACTTGACACGCATGATATCAAAAATATACCCATGATAATGATAACAAAAATTTTTATTTTCATTTGTACGATCCCCTTTTTAAAATATTTTTTCTTCCTTTAACTTTCTGGTCATAAGATCTTTAAGAGCCTTCCTTGGATCCTTATTTTTGTACAATATTTTATAGACTTGTTCGCATATAGGCATTTCTATTTCATATCTCTCAGCAAGTTTCCGGGCAGAAAGTGTGGTGGTTACGCCCTCTGCGACCATTCTCATTTTTTTGAGAATATCTTTGATAGAATTCCCTTGACCCAATTCATAACCGACATGCCTGTTCCTGCTTAATTCTCCCGTGCATGTTAGAACCAGATCTCCCATCCCAGCTAATCCTGAGAATGTTTCGGGTTTGGCTCTCATCTTGACTCCTAGTCTTGTGATCTCTGCGATTCCTCTTGTCATGAGACCGGCCAAAGAGTTATTTCCATAACCAAGACCGGCCGATATTCCGGCAGATATGGCTATAATATTTTTTAGAGCCCCTGCCAGCTCTACCCCAATAACATCATTGGATGTATAGGCTCTAAAGAAATTATCAGAAACAAAAAGTTGTACATCCCGGGCTACCGCAAGGTCATTAGAAGCCACAACCACCGCTGTGGGATGAGAATCAGCGACTTCCCGTGCAAAGCTAGGACCAGAAAGCACCGCTGTTTTTAAAAAATATTCAGGAGGAAACAATTCCTGCATCAGCTCGCTCATCCGTTTTAAGGATTTGTATTCAATCCCTTTAGTTAGGCTTATAATGATTTGATCTTCATTGAGAAATGGAGCCATGTTTTCATACATCTTTCTGCAGTATTCCGAGGGAACAGCAACAAATACAATATCACTCCCTTTAAGAGCTTCTCCTAAATCGTTATGAAATGAAACCGATGGCGGGAATTTAAATCCAGAAAGAAATGTTTTGTTCTCTCTGTGAATGGAGGTAAATTCATAGACTTCAGGTTCCCGAATCCAAAGTTTGGTCTCTATTCCCTTACGCCCGAGATGTATACTGAATGCACTTCCCCAACTTCCGCCTCCTATGACACATGCTTTCATGGTTCTTTTTCTCCTAATTTTCTTTCTTTTCCTTGAATCAAACGTTCTATATTTCCTCTATGCTGGAATGCTATGAGTAAAAATATTAATATTCCTAAATAGACAATTTCTTTTTCATCTTTAAAAATGAGAGCTGTTAGAGGAAGTGTCATGACACCCAGAAGAGAACCTAACGAAACATATCTTGTGATCGCGATGACAGTCACAAAAACAGCCACTAAAATCATCAGGGAAGTTAAAGAGAAAGCTAGATAGACTCCCACTGTGGTGGCCACCCCTTTACCTCCTCTAAACTTAATATAAACAGGAAAACAGTGCCCGACAACAGTCAAAAATCCACAAAGAAGTGAAAAATTTAAATCTTCAAATAGTTTCAAAGATAAAAAAACTGGAATGAATCCTTTCAGCACATCAAATACGGCCGCTGTCAGAGCGGTCTTTTTATCTGTTAATCTGAGAAGATTTGTGGCTCCTATACTCCTGCTTCCGAAGTGACGGATATCACGTTTTCTACTCCATCGAAATAGAAGATATCCGGTCGGTACAGAACCCAATAAATAAGAAAATAGTGCAAATAATATCTTCATCCTAATTGACTTTCATGAATAATATCATAAACAGCTCCTGAGGGAGTCAGTGTACTTTTAAATAAAATAATTCTTTCCACTTTTGATTTTCCAAAAACTTCGCTTTCATGCTTTTTGAGTTCTAGAAGAAGATTATGGATAACTGCATTTTTCTTAACCCTTCCCAAGGTGAGATGGGGATGAAAATCTCTTTTCTCTCTTGAAAATCCAATTTTTTCCAATTCATTTTCTAAAGATTTATTCAATTTTTGAATCAGATCATTTTCTTTAACCCCTACCCAGATGACTTTAGGTTTTCTACTTTTATGAGGAAAAGTCCCTATCCCGATAATGGATAAATAAAAAGGACTCTGATTTGAACAAACATCATCCATGATTTTGGTGGTTTGCTGCGATTTTTTTATATCTATGTTTCCAAGGAACTTAAGTGTCAGATGCATAGCCTCAGCCTTGACCCATTTGACGCCGGAGTTGTTCTTCTTAAATTGTTTGATTGTCTCATTTATATTTTTTTTGACTTTTAAATCAATTTCAACGGCAATAAAAGATCTCATCTTGGTTCCTTTTATCTTGGATTGGGTTTAACTTTTTTAAACAAAAGTTGTCTTCTCAGCATATCCATTGCTTTTTGTGTGGAGCGAAACTTAATAATACTTCTATCACCTAAAAATTGATTTTTATCAACTTTAACCCCATTATCCCAGGATAATGCTGTAAATACAAGTCCTGCAGGTTTATCCTTTGTCCCTCCGCCTGGTCCGGCTATTCCTGTTATGGATAATCCATAATCGGCCCCTGATTTTTTCCTTATTGCCTCAGCCATTAATCGAGCAACCACAGAACTGACGGCTCCCTTTCTCTGAAGGATACTTTCCTTGATTCCTAACAACTGGATTTTGGATTCATTGGAATAAACTTGGACTCCCTGCAAAAAATATCGGGAGCTTCCGGGAACATTCGTAATCCGGTGACCCAAAAGTCCTCCCGTACAGGATTCTGCCGTAGAGAGAGTTTTTTTATTTTTTGTCAACAATTTCCCAATAACCTCCTCCAGTTTTTCTCCATCTTTTGAAAAGATATAGCTTTTCAAACGATGGCTTATGGAACCAAGGAGGGGTTTGATCTGGTTTGCGGCTTCTCTTGAGGAAGACGTGGAATAACTGGTTATATGTATCTCGATTTGTCCTGGGTAGGATAGAAATGATAGATTGAGATCAGGAGAAAGGGGATAAAGGTCCTGAATCATAGCTTCTGTTTCGGATTCTGTTAACCCTGTTATTTTTAAGACCTTGCGGAAAATGAATCCTGTTTTATATTTTTTTATTCTGGGAAGAACTTCAGACTCGAACATTGATTTCAATTCGTTAGGAGGACCTGGAAGAAGAATAAAAATCAATCCGGAATCTTCAATCCACATTCCCGGAGCTGTCCCCACTTTATTTTTAATAATTTTAGAACCCTTTATGATAGAAGCCTGTTTTTGACTTGAAGAGGCTATTTTGAGTCCTCTGGTGTAAAGCCTTTTTTTAATGGCTTCAAACACATCACTCCTGAATTCCATTTCTCTCCCCAGAAATTCGGAAAACACTTCTCGAGTTATATCATCACTAGTAGGGCCCAGCCCTCCTATAACAAAAATCATATGGGCTCTCTTTGAGGCTTGACTAAAGCAGTCCAATAAGGAATCATGATCATCACCGACAATGGTTTTATAAGTGACCTTATGCCCTAAAGCATTTAGTTGGGATGTAATATAAAGGGAATTTGTATCCTGGTAAAAAGGGGTCAAAAGCTCAGAGCCGACGGCAATAATCTCAACAATCAATTTGTTTTTTTCGCTCATGTTAAAATGATAAAAACATTAATAAGGATGCTGGTATAAATCCCTGCAATAATATCATCAAGCATGATGCCCCAACCTCTAGAAAATTTTTCTGCTCTTTTTATGTAGAAAGGTTTGATAATGTCAAAAAAGCGGAAGAGTAAAAAAGCGGACAAAATTAAAAACCAAGATGGTTTCAACATAAAAAGAGCCACTAGCTGGCCTAGGACTTCATCAATCACCACCTCACCGGGATCATCAATATTTGTTAAAGAAGTGTATTTGGAGGACGTGATAACGCCTAAAATATAGGTCAATAAAAACAATATCAGCACATAGGGCCAAATGAGTTTATGGAGCGCATATTTATAAATAATAACGGTCATAAAGCTGGCTAAAGTTCCCGGAGCGACTGGGAAATAGCCCGTTCCCAAAAATGTAGCGATGATCTTTGAAAATAATTTCATGATATCAATTCTCCGTATAAGTCATAGCTGTCACATTCAGTGATTTTAAATTTCTCGATTTTTTGCGAAAAATCTTTTTTTTCATTTTGAGTATCAATATAGACAATTCCATCCACTTCAGGAGCTTGATACTGAGTTCTTCCAATCAAAAGAGAAGGATCTTCTTTCAGCCTTCCTTCAACAATGATATCCATCCATCGGTTTAAGTATTTTTTGTTTTTTTTTGCTGAAATTTCCGATTGAATCTCCATGACTTCGTTCTTTCTTTTGACCTTGGTCTCATGACTCAATGGGTCTCCAAGTTTGTATCCCTCGGTGTTTTTTTCTCTGGAATAGGTAAAGACCCCCAAATGATCAAACTCTGCCGCACAGACAAAATTTTTCAATTCTTCAAACTCTTTTTTATTCTCCCCAGGGAATCCTACTATTAAAGTGGTTCTTATAACGACATCCGGAACTTTTTTTCTCATCTTATCTAACAATTTTAAGGCTTGAGCACCATCCATTCCTCTCTTCATCCTGTCTAATATCTTACGGTTCGAATGCTGAAAAGGGCAGTCAACATAAGAGCATATTTTAGGTTCGTTGAGTATTTCTATCAGAGATTCGTTGATTTCTTCAGGATAAGAATACAAAATTCTTATCCATTTCATTTTTTTGATTCGGATAAGTTCTTTCAAAAGGGAAGTAAGCCCATTCTTCTCTCCAAGATCTCTTCCGTAATTTGTGGAATCCTGAGAAATTATGTTTATTTCTTTGATCCCCTTTTCAGCCAACGCTTCTATTTCATTGACAATGGATGAAATTGGGCGAGATTGATAAGGTCCTTTAATAAAAGGAATGGCACAAAAAGAACATTGATGAGAACATCCTTCTGAAATTTTGACATAGGCCCATGAGGAAGGAGTTGAAAGATATCGAGGAGAGTGATGATCATATAAAAAACATTTATCTGATTTTTTAAAGGAAGTTCCGTTTATGATATCACCAATATGGCTGAAATCTTTCACCCCAGTCCATTGATCGACCTCAGGGAACTTATTTTTTAACTTCTCTGGACATCTCTCAACATAACAACCCGCAACTATAATCTTTTTTACCCCTCTGGCTTTGTGCTTGGCATTGAGGGCCTTTTTTATAACTGATTCTGATTCGATTCTCGCTTCCTCAATGAATCCACAAGTATTAATAATGATAATATCTGCTTTTTCGATATCTGTGCTGATTTGATAACCTTCCCCATCTAGATAACCCAACATAACTTCGCTGTCCACTAGATTTTTGGCACAACCAAGGCTGATCAGCATTATTTTTTTCATCATATTGACTGAATATAAATGACAATACCTGTAAACTCTTGATATTGGCCACAGATCATCACTGGCTTAAAAACAATCCCCAATCAAGGGTAAATTCGGTAAAGCAGTCTGGGAAATGGAATCGTTTCTCGAATATGTTTGATGTTGCAAATCCAAGCTGCCATACGTTCTATCCCCAAGCCAAAACCAGAGTGGGGGACAGATCCATATTTCCTTAAATCAAGATACCATTCATAGTCCTTTTGGGGTAGATTATGTTCTTTTATCTTTTTTTTGAGAAGTTCAATATCATGAATCCTTTGACCGCCACCTATGATCTCCCCATATCCCTCTGAGGCAAGAACATCCAAACCCAATACAAGATCAGGCCGTTGATCATCAGGCTGCATATAGAATGCTTTGATTTCAGCAGGAAAATGGGTGATGCAAACCGGTTTTTTGAATATCCTTGAAATCAGAGTTTCTTCAGGTGCTCCAAAATCATCACCGAAATTTAAGGGTCTTCCTTTCTTCTTAAGTTTTTTCAGAACTTCCTCATAGGTAACTCTGGGGAAGGGTCTTTTAACCTGCTCCAGAGGCTTTGTGTCTCTCTCCAAAATTTCAAGCTCTGTTTTTTTGTTCTCTAAGATCCTTTCGATTATATAAATAACCAGGTCCTCACTTAATCTTTTTATGTCTTCCAGTTCTGCAAAAGCGATCTCAGGTTCAACCATCCAGAATTCGATCAGATGCCTTCTCGTCTTAGACTTTTCAGCTCTAAATGTGGGCCCGAAACAGTAGACTTTTCCAAAAGCCATGGCGGTCGCTTCGTTATAAAGCTGTCCGCTTTGACTGAGAAAAGCACTCTGATTAAAATATTTAGTTTCAAAAAGGGTTGTGGTCCCCTCACAGGCACTGGGAGTAAGGATAGGAGTATCCATCAATCGAAAGCCTCTATTGTCAAAAAAATCCCTAATGGCCCTTATCAATTCAGCCCTAATCTGAAGCACTGCATTTTGTTTTCGTGATCTCAACCAGAGATGTCGATTCTTCATAAGAAAAGAAATCCCGTGTTTTTTAGGAGTGATGGGATAGGATTCCGCAATCTGTATAATCTCAATGCCACTAACGCTTATTTCATAACCTCCAGGTGCTCTCTGTTCCTTTTTGACTTTTCCTCTCATGTAAAGCGAAGATTCCTGTGTTAATTGATCGAAATTTTTAAAAAGAGGGCTGTCTTTCTGTGTGCTGTAGATCATTCCCTGGACATACCCGGTTCCATCCCTTACAACTAAAAATCTTATCTTTCCGCTCGAACGCTTCTGATAAACCCAACCTCGGATTTCTATTTCTTGATTCTCATATTTTGGAAGGTTTTCAATATAAACCCATCTCATAATGGGAAAGATTATAAAAGATATTTATTGAGAAGTAAACAGTTCACTTTTTTCTTTTTAACGGATCCGATGATTTGAATTGTGCGGGTCATTCATATAAAATCTTATTCAGCTCTCAAAAAAATGTCTAAAGCCAAATCATTTAAAGAACGGAAATTGATCACAGGGCTCATAGCGAGTCGACCGGAAGTATTCCATAGGACTGAAGATGAGCTTCAGAATCTATTTGGTCCCATAGATACGGAAAGCTCTTTCTTTGATTTTAATTATACAGATTACTATTCAAGACAGATGGGAGGAGTTCCTCTAAATAGAAAATTTTTAAGCTTTGAAAAATTGATAAAACCAGAAAGATTAAGCGAAATCAAAATAACGACGAATTATTTGGAGAATAAAATCAAAAAAAGTCTTCGCAGCCCTCATCGCATTGTGAATATAGATCCAGGTATCCTCAATTCTTCTTCACTGATAATGGCGACAGTCAAAGACTTTGCTCACCGGATCCCTTTAAGAGACGGTATCTATGGCCACCTGGAATTATTGTTTGGGAAAAATGATATAAGAACCCTTGACTGGACCTATCCAGACTTTAAAAAAGGCATCTATCATTCTTTTTTTTGGGAAGTCAGAAAAAAATATCTTGAACAGTTAAGATAGAATATCAGTCATTGATCCCTGAGGATATCTTTCTTAGATTACCTATGATTTCAGGGAGTTCCTCTAGGACCGTAATGATATCATCTTCTGTATTGAATCTTCCGATTGAAAACCTAATGCAGGAGCGCGCTTGTTCGGGGGAAAGTCCTATGGCTGTCAGGACATGGGAGACTTCATCAGAATCTTCACTGCAGGCTGAACCTGTTGAAACATAGATTCCTTTGGTAGCGAGAGCCAGCAACACAGCCTCCGCCTCTAATCCAAGAAAAGAAAAATTCAATGTCGTTTTTATTCGATCCTTATCTGATCCATTAAATTTGAGTTCAGGAATGCTGGATTCAATTCCTTTTTTCAGCTGATCTGCCAAGACATCAAGCCTTTTTTTATCTTTTTTCAGCCGTTCCCTGGATATTTTGGAAGCTTCTCCAAATCCGACAATACCGGCTGTGTTTTCTGTTCCAGCCCTTATTTTACCTTCCTGGTGCCCTCCGTGGATAAGAGGAAATATTTTGGTTCCCTTTCTGACATATAAAGCTCCCACTCCTTTTGGACCATAAATTTTATGGGCGGATAGAGATAAAAAGTCAACCCCAAGCTGATGAACATCAAATTTCAATTTCCCAAATGTCTGAACAGCGTCAGTATGCACCAATACATTTTTCTTTTTAGCAATCTCTACAATATCTCTTATGGGTTGTAGGGTGCCGATTTCATTGTTTGCGTGCATGATAGAGACCAATGCTGTTTTTGATGTCACTTTCCTTTCAAGTACATCTAAGTCCACGAATCCATTGTTATCAACTGGAATAAAGGTCACTTTTTTCCCTGATTTTTCTAAATAACGGGCTGTCTCAATAACAGCAGGGTGTTCAATTGCGGAAGTGACAAATTCGTCTTTTTCAGGATGAGACTCCATAACTCCTCTTATGGCAAAATTATCTGATTCTGTTCCTGAGGCAGTAAAAATGATTTCACTTCTTTCGGCTCCTAGTGCTTCTGCTATACTCTCTCTGGCCTCATTTATGGATTCTTTCGCCTCTCTTCCAATAGGATAAAGAGAAGAAGGATTCCCAAAGTGCTTCTCAAGAAATAAGGACATCTTTCGACAGACTTGAGGATCAACCCTTGTGGTTGCATTATTATCAAGATAAATCATGATTCACTCAATTATACCTGACCTGTTTATAAAAAAAAAGTTAATTAAAAAGGTTCAATTGATAGATTTTTTATAAATATCTTTTTTTAAGTATGTTAACAACTTCCAATCCAGCTCTTCTCTGTCCCTCTGAACAGGCAGCTCCTATATGAGGAGTGACAAGGACATTTGGATGATCGATGAGTTCAAAGTCCTCAGGAGGTTCAGTCTCACAAACATCCATCGCTGCGGCCCTGACTTTCTCTTCTTTCAGGGCTTTTAAGAGAGCTTTTTCATCAACTACGCCCCCCCGTGCTGCGTTAACCACCACCACTCCTTGTTTCATCTTTGAAAACTCGTCATCGCTTATGATATGTCTGGTTTTTTCTGTTAAAGGAAGATGAAGAGATATGATATCAGCTTGTCTTAAGAGGTCATCAAAAGAAACCTGCTTGATATCGAGGTCTGTTTTTACATCAATGACATCATAAACAATAACCTTCATACCGAAAGCAAGCGCCCTCTGGGCCACAGCCAATCCAATTCTTCCGCTCCCTATGATTCCCAGTGTCTTCCCATATAGTTCCATTCCTTTGAAGGTTTTTTTCTCCCATTGATGTGCTTTCATAGACAGATTGCCTCTTCCGTGCTGTCTGACAGCACCCAGCATCAATCCAAACGTATGCTCAGCTACGGAGATAGTGGTTGCCATGGGAGTGTTGGCCACGTCAATCGCTTTTTCCTTAGCCGCAGTGAGATCAATGTTGTCAAGTCCTATCCCGGCTCGAATAATGAGCTCCAGGTTAGAGGCTGCATTGATAACGTTTTTGGTCATTTTAGTCGCACTTCTCACCACAGCTGCGTCATACTCAGGTATGGTTTTTATAAGTTCAGATTCATCCATTCCTGTTTTTACAGTTATGTCGAATTCCGATATAGATTCGAGTTCTTTTAATGCATCAGGGTGAAGTGCATCACATACTAATATTTTTTTTATCATAATTCCTCCTTTAAAATCTTTTCAGCCGCTTTAATTGACTCTCCAGGTCTGAATTTATATTCTAGTTCGGATAGAGTCATTTCAAGCGCTGATAAAGCAATAATAATATCAAATCGGCTCATATATCCCAAATGAGAGATTCTAAAAAATTCACCTTTATGGGGATCTTGAGCTCCAGCTATATACACACCATATTTATTATGCATGATATCAACCAGCCTAAAACCGTCTATTCCCTTGGGAACTTTGACCGAAGTCAATACATTCCCTGGATTCTCAGCAAGCAGTTCGAGCCCCAAAGCTTTGACTCCTTCTCTAGCGGCTTCCCCGAGTAATCTGTGATGTGCTATGAGGCTTTCCAGTCCAATTTCTTGAATGATTTCTAAGGCTTTCCTTTGCTGAACAATCAGAGAAATTCCCGGAGAATAAGGAGTTGTCTTTTTCTCAAAACTCTCTTTCGCCTTTCTAGCATCGAAATAAAATTTCGGGAGAGACGACTTCTCCACAAAATTCCAGGCTTTTTGGCTGAATGCGATGTATGAAAGACCGGGGGGAACCATAAAAACCTTTTGAGAACCAGCAATCAAAACATCGATATTCCAGTCATCCATGGGACAGGGGACCGCGCCTATTCCTGATATTCCATCAACCACAAATAAGATTTGTTTATCTCTAAGGACTTCACTATATCCTTTGATATCATAGATCACTCCAGTAGAAGTTTCTGAAAGGGTCGTGAAAACAGCTTGAACATCAGGATTGGCCAGAAGTTCATCCCGAAGTTTCTCTTTTGGATAAGATTTTCCCCAATTGATTTGAATATTTCTTGGCTGAATTCCATATTCTCTGCATATGGAGGTCCATCTATTTCCAAACTTGCCTCCGTTTATAACAATCACTTTATCGCCTGGAGAAAGGATGTTCACGACAGCTGCTTCCATAGCCCCTGTCCCTGAGGCAGTGAGGATAAACACAGGTTCCTTAGTTTGGAACATATATTGAAGACCTTTGACAACATCCATGAATATTTTCGAAAATTCAGGCGTTCTATGATGGATAATGGGTTCGGTAGCAGCGGAAAGGACACTCTCAGGAACGGGGGTAGGCCCAGGAGAAAGGAGGTATTTTTTCTTTATCATCAGAATTTTATAAATTTTTTTTTATTATACCTGACCTATTCATAAAAAAAAATAGTTATGTTTTCATAGTTTATTTCATTTTATTTTGACATTACGCTTTATGTTTATAGAGGGCTGTGATATTTTAAAAAATAAAAAAGGAGCATCAAAATTGGGGAAAAGCCGCAGGCAGTTTTTCAAAGAATTAGGACTGAGTATTGGCTCTATTGGAGTTTTAGGTATGCTCAACAGGGATGCCCGAGCAGGGCTCGATTCGAAACTCAAAGAAGTTAAATTCCTCCCTGCAGAAAAAGTAGCTCAAGACGAAGACTTTTGGTTTTATGTTCAGCAGGCATTTAACATAGACAGAAGTCTTATAAACCTTAATAATGGAGGAGTTCATCCGGCTCCCCGAATTGTTATAGAGGCGGTCAAAAGATATATGGATTTTTCAAATGGAGCTCCTGCTCATAACTCATGGCGGATTCTTCGGCACAGAAAAGAACTTATTAGAAAAAGGCTTGCCGATACATTCGGCTGCTCTCCAGAGGAAATGGCTATAACCCGAAATGTCACAGAATCCATGCAGATTGCTCTCTTGGGATTGGAATTAAAACCAGGAGATGAAGTTTTAACCACAACTCACGACTACCCCTCAATGAAAAATGCTCTTTATCAACGACAAATGCGGGAAGGGATTAAAGTCCGTACCTTCTCCTTTCCCTATCCTCCCAAAGATCTAAGTGTCCTTACTGAACTATTTAAAAAAAACATAAATCCAAGAACAAAATTAATCTTGTTGTGTCATATCACAAATCTAACCGGACAGATATTCCCAGTCAAAGATATCTGCCGGCTGGCAAGAGAACGAGGCATTGAAGTTGTTGTTGATGGGGCCCATTCTTTCGGTCACTTTGTGTATGAACAAAAAGATCTTAAATCTGATATTTATGGAGCTAACCTTCATAAATGGATGATGGGTCCCATAGGAACAGGATTTTTATACGTAAAAAAAGAAAAGATCAAAAAAATCTGGCCCTTATTTCCAGCTCCAGATCCTGAAAGCGATGATATTAGAAAATTTGAACATGTGGGCACCCAACCTGAAGCACTCAAATTAGCCTTGGGAGATGCTCTGACGTTCCATCATGGAATCGGAGCTAAAAGAAAAGAAGAAAGATTGAGATACTTAAGAAATTACTGGGCGAAAGAAATCGAAAAACTACCAGGAGTAAAAATCTTAACCTCTCACAGCCCAGAACAATCTTGCGGAATAGGAGCTTTTACTTTAGAGAACAGAGACGTAACAGAGCTTCAAAAAGAGCTTCTTGATAAACTTAAAATCTACACGATTAATGTCGGGATCCCTTCTCCAAAAGAGGGAGGTCAACAAGTCATAGGAATGAGGGTGACCCCCAGTATCTACACAACTCTTCAGGAACTTAATATTTTTATAGATGGAGTTAAGAAATTTATTAAAAAAGGCTCTGTCTGATGTTAGTTTAATTCTCTAAAAAACTCATCCCGATAAAGGCAAGAGGAGTGATAATAAAATTATTTAGATTCAAAAAATATTTAAATTATTTTAAAATAAAAAGAATGAAAAAAATTTCATTTGGAGCTCTTATTTTTCTATTTTTCATGAGCCTTGTTTATAATCTAGATGCAGAAATTTATTATCCATGGAAAAATATTTATATAGGAGCTTTAGAATCAAACCACTGGGCGGGTCTTGTTTTTATTCCTGAACCGAAGAGTTCCTTTGCTTTTAAAATCCGTGTAAAAAAAGGCGATAAAACAGCAGAAGGAACTGATCTTTTCTATCTCATTTCAGAAATAGGCCCCCATGCTCCGGATGGATCCTACGCAAGAATTAAAATGGATTTGGGGCTTGCTTTAGGGAGAGCCGAAGAGACACCCATTTTAAAGAAGCCTTCCAAAAAATCTGAAACCCTTATTTTAGAATGGGCTAGAAAAGATGAAAAAACTTTGGTGGGCAAGATTTCTATACCCAAAGATGTTGAGATTCAAATCATTCATTACTTTCCATGGAACCTCAATGGAGAATACACTCTTTTACAAAGTGGAGAGATAAAAGGAGTCAGCTCTGGTCCAGAGAATTTCAATTATCTCTTCTGGCCTCATAAAAAAGGTCAAAAAACCCTCTCCCCAAAAAACGAATTGATATTATCCTATGATTCAAAAGAAACGAGAGAGCTCTATTTCACAGCCGGAGTGGAAAAAAGCACTCAAAATTTAAAAAGCCGTTTACTGGGATATAAAAATACAAAGACCATCCATTCAATACTAAACAAAGAGGAAAAAAGGTATGAAAAAAGAAGAATCAAGATTGAAGGGCTTTATGAGGGAGTGGCACGATCTATCACAAACAATCTTTTCTGGATGACCCTTTATCAGACTGGAAGGCATAGATTTTATATACCTGCAGGAAGACAATGGATATTTCCAAAGCCTGGAGGATCACAAGATCTGTGGACCCTGTTTGAATGGGATTCTTTCTTCAATGCACTTTTAACTTCTATTGAAAGCACAAAACACTCTAAGGATATCTTAAAATCTGTGCTTCAAACTCAATATCCCAATGGGAATATTCCCAACTGGAGAGGTGCCTATGGTGGGACACCAGATCGCTCACAACCTCCTGTGGGAGCCTATGTTGTCTACAAGGTATTCCAGAAATTAGGTGATATGGATATCCTTGAATCTTCTTATCCTTCCTTAAAAAAGTGGCACTCTTTCTGGAAAGATAAAAGCAGCACAGGGATTCCTCGACGAGATGGGAATCAGGACGGTTTATTAGAGTGGGGATCAGATACTGATTTGGTTTCAAAGAATCCTCCGCCTTGGGAAGAAAATGTGATGGGAAGAAAACGAGCTATGTGGGAATCCGGACAGGATGACCTTCCAAACTGGGATGAGACCTCATTCATCGAACAGACAAAAACATTAAATATGAATTGTCTTGATCTAAACTGTCTTTATGCTCTCGATGCCTATTGCCTGGCACAAATTGCGAATGTCCTTAAGTTAAATAGGGAATATAAAGAGTACATGAATGAATATGAAGAAATGAAAAAATTGATAAACCAAGAGCTTTGGAATGAAACAGAGGGATTTTATTATGACAGATATTGGAATGGAACATTTTCCAAACAAAAAGCCGCCTCCAATTTTTATCCTCTTATCGCTGGGATTCCTGATAATAAGCAGGCAAAAAAAATTCTTTCCCATCTTATTAATGAGAAAGAATTTTGGGGAGAATATATCATCCCCACTATTTCCAGAGATAACCCGGCATTTAATGATCAACAATACTGGAGGGGAGCTATCTGGCCTCCTACAAATTATCTGGTATATCAAGGGCTGAAGACTTATGGATTCGATGCGGTGGCTTCAGAATTTGCTTGGAAAAGCTCATCTCTATTTATGCGCACTTGGGAAAATTACCAGATATGTCCAGAAAATTTTGATTCGAGATCAGGGGAACCCGGCGGCCAGAGATTTCAGAGCTGGGGTCCTTTGCTGACCCTTATCTCGCTGGAAGAATATATTGATTTTACACCCTGGGAAGGATTCAGATTTGGGATGTTGGATACCGAAGTGAAAGGAGAGCTTTCCAGAATAAATATACAGGGAAGGCATTATGATTTATTAATCTCTCCTTCAAAACTCAACCTGGATGAAGAAGGCAAAAGGATCCTTTCTTTGAGCGGACCTGCCATCATACGGCGTTTTCTTTATTCAAAAAATATCATTTCGTTTGAAATCAAATCACTTAAAAAGAGAAAAATTGAACTCAAGTTTTTAGCAAAAGGAAAATATCAATTAACGATAGATGATCAGGCAGAAGAAATTTTCAAGGGTCATTCTGTTAAGTTTAAAATCCCTGAAGGTGAACATTCCGTCCTTATTTTATTGTTAAATGATCTGGATTAATTCTTGTATTCAGTTTGGTCAATTAAGGGAACCTTCAAATAATAGATCAAGACCAGAATTCCAAATAAAGCGAGTATCAAGAAAGGAGAATTGATCCCGAGTAGGTCAGAAGCAAATCCAGAAATAAGTCCCGCGATAGACCCTCCTAACATTTGGATGTTTGCAAAGAGGCTGAAGCCGATATCCTGATCTTTTTTCTTTACAGAGATTCCGGTGTAGGCTTGAAATGCGGGAAAGATTAAAAATAGAAATGACCCGGATAAAAAAAGGCTTAACAGAGCCATTTCTTTGACTGGGCTGAGCCACAGAGTTAAAGAAAATAAAGTTGTCCCTGTCAAACAAATAAAACAAAGATGCCCTCGTCCTATTTTTCTAGAAAGAAAACCAAAAAGATAGGGCATTAAGGTGCCTAAAGCAATCCAAAAAGCCATCGCCACCCCGGTTTTACCTAAGGGAACTTCAAATTTATGATTCAGAAGAGAAGGAGCATAATAAACCGTCGTTGCCCAGCAGCTTCCCCCAAAAAAAATTCCTAAAATGTATTTTTTTATACTCCTTAAGGACTTTGTCCACAAAGATAAAATAGGTTTCCTATAAACAGCCTTAAGTTCTGGAACTTTATTGACAGAAAGAAAGCTTACTCCTCCCAGCAGAAGCCCTGCTCCTGCCCATATGTAAAGTGGAAACTTCCAATCCCAGCTTTGAGCAAGATATCCTACAGATATGAAAGATACAAAAACACCTAGGTTTCCAGATCCGCTCTGAATACCCATAGCCGAATCAAGGGCACTTTCTGGATGTGCCCGTGATACTGTCGCAACCCCAAGAGGATGATAGAAACTCAAAAAGACTCTCATTAGAATATAAAATATCAGAAGGAGTAAAAACGAATTGGAAAAAGTCAGAAAAAATACAGAGAGAGAAATACCGCAAATACTTATGACCAGCATGGATTTATAAAATAAATTTTTAGCATAATTAACAATCAAAATTTGAAAGACAAATGTGACAAAAAGGCCCAAATAGGAAAGTATCCCGATATGGCAATATTTTGTGATAATAAAGCCTTCACTGTAAAGAAGAGGAAATATCATAGGAATAGCCACTGCGGAGGCATCATTTATAAAATGAAAAAGAGAGGCAGAAAGTAAAACTTTTTTCTTCATGAACGAGAAAATAAAAAAATTCAACCTAAACAATTCATCTGAAATATTCCAAATCAATGAAAACGACTTTATTATTATTATCTTTTAAAGTATATGCAAGATTTTTTAAGGAATCATTATAAAAACTCAACTTCAAGGAGCCTAAAAGAATTATGATATAATTTAAAGTATTCTTATCATAAATCATTATTCATTTTTGTTGGTAAAGAGAGGGCAACGGATATCTTGATGTTTAAATCAAAAAGGAGAGAAGAAAACGATCCTCGACAGCCCTACGATCATTCAAAGAAATCAGAACATAATTCAGATTCTCCTGTTGTGGCTGAATTAAAAGGAGCATCAAAAAAGTATAAAACGGGAAACCAGGAGATTATAGCTCTTCATGAGACACATCTTGTTCTCAAAAAAAACGAACTTCTCTTAATTATAGGCCCATCGGGTTCGGGAAAGACCACCCTTCTGTCCCTTTTAGGATGCGTCATTTATCCCACCAAAGGATGCGTGTGCATTAAAGGGATCACAACCAAAGACCTGAGTGAAAAAGAGTTAGCTCGATTAAGGAGGGAAGAGATCGGATTTGTGTTTCAAAATTTCAATCTGATTTCTCCTTTAACTTCAGAAGAAAACATCATGACCCCCCTTTTGCTTAATCAAGTATCCAAAAGAGAAGCTAAAGAGAATGTCCATAAAGCCCTTTCCCTAGTCAATTTGCTGGACAGGAGAAAATCCCTTCCCAAGCAGTTATCAGGAGGGGAGAAACAGAGAGTAGCAATAGCGAGAGCCCTGGTGTCTGAACCATCCATTATCCTCTGCGATGAGCCCACCGCTGCTCTGGATGCAGATGCCATGAACGTGGTATTAAAACAGCTCCGTTTTCTGGCAGATTCAGGAAAAGCAGTGGCTGTGGTGACCCACGATCCAAGGTTAAAAAGTTATGCGGATAAAATACTGAATTTGCAGAACGGCAGGGTCATGTAAAATGGAAGGGATGGAGAATAATATGACTAGAATCAAATCATTATCTTTAGAAAAGAACTGGATTATCATTTTTTTTATGGTATCAGCTTTGGTGTTTGTTTCAAAATCATGCAGTCAGGAAGAGCCTTTCCATAAAGAAGCACAAAAAGAATTAGAATTTAAACCTGAACAAGTGGTGGGAATAGGCCGGATTGAGCCAAAATTAAGAATTTTGGAGTTAACCTCTGAAGTCCCTGGAACAGTGAAAGAGATCCATTCTAAGCCCGGAGATTTTATCAAAAAAGGACAAATCATTCTCACTCTATCTAACTCTATAGAAAAGTTAAAAGTAGAGCAGAAAAAAGCTCAGATCAAGACCCAACAATCACGAATAAAAGCGGCAGAGGCAGCCTTGTCTGCAGTTAAGATAAGGACAGAAAACGCAAGAATAAATTTTATGAGGTCTCAATCACTTTATAAAAATAATGCCGAAACTAAGAATTACTTTGACAAGGTTAAAACTGAATATGAAGCTCTTTTAGAAGAAACTAAACGCTTGGGAGCTGAGCTGGTGGCAGCCAAAGATCTCCTCAGCCAGGAAAGAATTGATCTGGATTTGGCCCGTCAAGAGCTCAGCCTTAAGTCAGTTGAAGCCCTTTCCAACGGCCAGATTCTGTCTCTCGATATTACAGTGGGCTCATTTCTTTCTACGGGAAGATCTTTTGGTTCGTTTGCTCCTGAAAGTCCTATGATAGCTCGTTGTGAGATCGATGAGCTTTTTGCAGACCAGATAAGGGTGGACCAAAAAGCTCACATTCGGAGACAGGGAGAAATTAAGGTACTCGCAGAGGGGGAAGTTTCCTTTGCTGGCCCTTATTTGAGGAGGAAATCTATTTTTTCAGATGAAGTGGATGAGCTTGTGGACCGGAGGGTTAGGGAAGTGGAGATCAGGCTTGATCAAGAAAAAGTTCTTCTTATTGGAAGCCGAGTGGAGTGTGTGATTGATGTCAAAGAATGAGGTGATAAAGGGTTTTTCATTATGATAAGATTTGCTCTCCGGTTTATAACCTATGATAAGCCCAAGTCGTTAGGAGTGATCCTGGGAATTATTATCTCTGTATTTCTGGTGGTGCAGCAGACCGGAATTTTTCTTTTTTTAATCGGTGCTATGTCTGCTTTAGTGAATAAAAGCAATGCAGATATCTGGGTCGTGGATGACAAGACGAATGATGTAAATTCTTTGGGACATATTGACATGAGAATAGGACGGCAGATCGAATCCATCTCTGGAGTTCAAAAGGCATTTCCATTGGTAATAACAGGAGGTACCGCAAAGTTCAGTGGAGGGAAATCATCGCCGGTTCAGATTATCGGTGTCCAGCCGCCTGAATTTAAGGGAGGCCCTTGGAATATCATCTCAGGGAAACTGACAAACCTTTTAGAAAAAGGAGCTGTTTCTGTGGATGTATATGAAAGCGAAAATTTAAACAACGCCAGAATGGGGACAGGCTTTGAAATCAACGGAAACCGGGTTTTCGTATCTGTTTTATCCAAAGGCGCTCGAGGATTTGGATCCACTTTTGTTTTTACTACCCTTGCTAGGGCCCGATCTATAGGGGGTGTTCCTGAAAATAAAGCCAGTGCTTTTCTTATAGATATAGAAGAAGGAGTGGATAAGGAACTGATCAAAGACCGAATCAACGATAGTATGTTTTCTGTAAAAGCTTGGACTAGGGAAGAGTTCTCACGGTCAACCGTGATGACCATTCTTTCTACTTCTGGGATTGCTTTTTCTATAGGAACACTGATTCTTTTTGCTGCTATTTCAGGTATTGTGATTATTGGGCTTACGATGTATTCTGCAGCTGTAGACCGTCTCAGAGATTATGGAACATTGAAAGCCATAGGCGCAGACAATTCCTATATAAGAAATCTGATCCTCACTCAAGCATTTTTATTCGCCTTGGTTGGATACGGGATTGCTATCGTACTGATACAGGGATTCAAAAGGGGAATTGCAAATTCCGGAATTTCATTTGAATTCAGTTTGACTCTTAAGATCGTTTTTGTTCTTCTCACCATTTTGATTTCCATCGGAGGTGCTTCCTTTGCTATGCGAAGGATATCCAAGGTTGAACCGGCCAGCGTGTTTAGAGCCTAGAGTATATTTTATTCTCGATTCTGAATAAAAGTTTGAAAAAACCTGAAGATCTATCTAGTTTCCGCCCGAGCGCCGTTCAGACTCAAGGGGATTGAGTTACCTTACGACTTTTTTCCCGGCAAAGCCCAGAATCCTGCGATCATAAGGAGTATGCCGACGATAATTCCATTCCACATATTGCCCATATGAGCCTGAAGTGAGGGTATAAAAGCGGCGATAATTAACCAGATGCCCAGGATACCGGCTGTCCAACCCTGCCAGCTTTTCGCTTTAATCATTGTAAAACCGGCAATACCAACAATGATTCCGACGATCAGATTGTTCCATAAATTCCCTGACGCAGCAAAGTTTAAAAAAGCGGCTATAAAAAGCCACACTCCTAAAATTCCGATGGTCCATGCTTGCCACATTTTCTTATCTCCTTTTTTTAAATTAAAGTTGATTAACCAAACCTATTCATAAAAAATGGTGATGTTTTTATTTCAAGAAGCATTATCTGAAGAATTTTCATGCTTTTATTTTCAATTTTAATCACCATTTTTTTTATCTTTCAGGTTAAATTAACTTTGATAATCATAAAAGCAAAATTCATGCCAATTCTAATTGAATCATCTTATCTCTATGGAAACAATAGGATTGCAGATTTTCATGCGTTTGAAAGATGGTAATAAATGAAGAAAAAGAGAAACGCTATTTCGCGGCTATTTTTATGAATTCGTTAAAAATCAGTATAAATTAGGGAATTAAGGCTGTGCAATTCGATTTCACATTATCTGAAATCTTCTGCGTTGATGTTATGTTTTTTTATAAGATTCTGTATCTGTCTGCGGTTATAGCCGCTTATTTCGGATGCCCGAGTAATATTTCCTCTGGTTTTATTGAGAATACGTTTCAAAAAGCTATATTCAATACCCAGGACAATGGTTCCTGTGCGTTTGGCCTTTTCTTCCTGAAGGTCTTTTTTTGTGAGGGATGGTTTTATGGAATTTTCAAGAATTTCATGAGGAAAAGTTTTTACGGTTATAATCCCATTTCTGGCAAAAATGATGGCATGCTGAATAATATTTTCCAATTCACGGACATTTCCCGGCCAATCATAAGACTGCAGAACGCTTAAGGCTTCATCAGATATCCTGACATCTCTCCGTTTGTCAGTATTTAGCCGCTTATATTTTTCAATAAAATATTGTACTAAAAGGGGAATATCCTCTCTGCGTTCTCTCAGAGGAGGTATCTGCAAGTACAACACTTTTAACCGATAATAAAGATCGCTGCGAAAATTCTCCTTTTTAACTTCTTCAATCAGTTCACGATTGGTTGCGGCAACAATACGGGCATTGGTCTTGATATATTTTGTGCCTCCCACATGATTGAATTTCTGATTATCGAGGACATGCAGCAGCTTGACCTGCAACTCCAGCGGCAATTCGCCTATTTCATCCAAAAACAAGGTCCCTTTATCAGCAAGTTCAAATTTACCTTTTTTGGTGTAAATGGCTCCGGTAAAAGCACCTTTCTCATGTCCGAATAATTCACTTTCCAACAGATTTTCTGGGATCGCGCCACAGTTAATTTCGATAAAAGGATAATCAGCGCGGTCACTCATGTAATGAACAGAAGCAGCAACCAACTGCTTTCCTGTTCCAGATTCACCCTCAATAAGTACATTTGCCTGAGTGGCAGCAATATGTTTCAGTGTTTCAAGTAAAGACTTCATTTTGGGATTGGTTGTAATAATCTCCCTGAAACCTTCATATTTTCTTAGGCGTTCTTTCAGTTGTACATTCTCACTGAGTAATTGAGCATAATGCAGGGCTTTTTCAATAAGACGTTGCAGTTCGGATATCTTTATTGGTTTGAGAACATAGTCATAAGCTCCCATCTTCATTGCCTGTACGGCATTTTCTACCGAACCAAAGGCGGTAACAATGATTACAGGAATATATGGGCAGCACTGTTGAACATATTGAAGTAAGTCTAGTCCCCCTTGTCCCGGCATGCGTAGATCAGTAATGATCAAATGAACCGTTTCATTCTTAAGATAATCAATGGCTTCAATACCATTTTGAGCCAGAATGACTCGGTATTTGTTCTTCAGGTTTATATTTAAAACCTTGCGTATTTTTTCTTCATCATCTGCAATTAAAATAGTCTTTTTAATTGATTCCATCGTATTCTTTTATTTCAGCGAATTTTTTGGTAAATAAATGGTAAAACATGTATGCCCTAGATTTGAAGTGAATTTGATAGTACCGGAGAGGACCTCAATAATTTGGTGAACAATGGTCAAACCCAAACCGGTTCCATTTTTCTTTGTCGTAAAGAATGGATTGTAAATGTATTTTTTGGCTTCGGAAGAGATGCCAATCCCATTATCCGTAACGGACAGAATATAATGATTCTTATCACGGCTCATTTGACACTCAATTTTTCCTTGTCCGCAGTTAAATCCCTTTTCACACCGACAACGCTCCTGTATTGCCGTGCGCGCATTTAATCCCAGATTCAATAATGCCTGGAAAAGCAAATCCGGATCGCTAATAATTCGATTATGAGAGCCGTAAATCTCATAAGAGATAGGAACTTCCAGCTCATCTGAATTCTGCAACTCCAAGCAGAGATGATTAAATATATTTCCCATATCTAATTCTGAATTGGATGGTGGTTTAATACGGGCAAGATTGAGGAAATCTCTGAGTAAGCGGTTCAAGCGATTGGCTTCTTCAAGAATGAATCGCTTCAACTCGCTCTGATCTGCATCGGAAACATCTTTTTGCAGAAGGGTTTCTGCCGATGTTGAGATTGTATTAAGGGGATTACGGATTTCGTGAACAATGCTGGCGGTAAGTTGGCCAACAAAGGCCAATTTTTCAATTTGAAAACGATGGCGGTCTTTTTTTCTCATTTTTTCAATGAGTTGATTCCGATGTAGGGAGGAAGCAATTTCGGTTCCTAAAATGGACAGTATCTCCCTTTCAACCTCACTGTATTCTAGACCATATTTCTTGCGGCAAAGCACTATAATCGCCATCAGATCATTTTTATTTATTAAGGGCAAAAAGAATCTGGCATGAATATTTTCAAAAAAGTGACGGCAGTCTTCACTCCATTTATTATGATTGATCTCATAAAGCTCGGCAGCACTTTTCCTCCGCTTCAGCTCTTTGATTAGAGGAGATTTATCAGGGATAGACGGAGACGTGTCTTCTGAACTTATTTCTGTGAAGCTACCGGATTCATGGTGATAATCAAATATATAGACCGCAGAGCTTTTAAGATTATCAGATATAAAACGAGAAACAAGCTCAAAAAATTTGCTTTTTTCGCGGTATACCTGCAACTCACGGATAAGAATTAAAACATTTCTTCGGTATTTATGCAAACCCTTGTTGAATAATCGATCAAACAGGCTTTGAAGGCGTCTATGAAACGGCAGAATTATAAATATAAGGGAAACAATCAAGACAGCATCAAAAATGGATGATTGAATGCCGAGATATGATTCGAGGGCGGAGCTGGCTGCCCGGATAACAAAGAAATAAACAGCGAGCGTTAAAACAGAAAGGATTGAATAAGTGACTCCTTCGCTGAGCACTTTTCCCGGCTTAAACAGATGAAATTTGACGATGGCAACAAAGAAAAAAATGGCGACAATAAAGGTAAAGATAGTTGACAGGAAATAAAATGATGCTGGATTCCGAAGGACCCCTTTTAACAGAATGATCGCTGTGAAACCTGCAAAAATAATGATCATTCCGAATACAAAAAAGCGGGTTTGATTCTTGAGGCGAATGGTCCGCAGATGCCGGATTTTTGTACCTAGAATAAGGCTTCCCCAGATAATATAACTCATTGAGATAAACAGTAAAATTAAGAAGGCGGGTTGGAAGTCGAACGTAAAATGATAATGATAAATTCGGGGTGTTTCTCTAAGGCCAACCAGTTTTATCTGAAAATCAGGGAAGGATAAAGCGAGAAGCAAAACCGGCAGTGAAAATACAGCGATGTGAAAAATGGGATTTACCGCAAAGTGGGTCAAATTCTTAGGGAATAAATAGGCGATGACCACGTAAAATGGGGGAGCAAGAAAAATGATCCGATAGAGAATCTGGGCCCCTAAAGGAGCAGACAATAGATTGGCGCTATTCAAAATGAGAATTTCGGCCAGGTTCCAGATAGCAAAGCTGAAAATAAAAGCGGAAAACCATCGATTCAATGATACTTTTGGTCTCTCCGTTAAAACGATGAAAGCAATGCTGAAGTTTACCGTAAAGGAGATGATTGCGGGAAGCGAATAGATATTCATAATCAACTCAAGGTAAAACCCTTGATGAACCTATAAACGACTTCATCATACATCATACCTATAAAGAACAATTCCAGTCAACTAGAAATGGGAAAGCGATTCTCTCATATTCCACAAATAAACACATTAAAACCTTGTTTCTGAAGTAATCGAGAAGTCTCTAGAGCCGCTTCTCTAGAATTAAAGTAAAGCCTGACTCTATAATAAATTCTGTGGGGCGTTTTAAATAAAGATATATAAACATTTTTGTATTTCTTATCAAGATCAGACTTTAATGCTTCTGCATTTTTTTTATTCACAAAAGCTCCTACTTGAACAGCAAACTTTTTAGAATCCATGTCAGCCAAATCATAGGAAAGAATCTCAATGTGGACAGGAATAACCCCTGGGCCCACCATGCCTAATACTTTTGCTGCCGCATAAGAAAGGTCGATAACCCTGCCTTTGATAAAAGGTCCCCTGTCATTGATCCTGACTTTTACTGATTTTCCGTTATTGCAGTTGGTAACCATAACATAGGTTCCAAAAGGAAGGGTTCTATGCGCAGCTGTCATATCATACATATCAAAGACTTCATGACTGGCAGTGGCTCTTCCATGGAACTCTGGACCATACCATGAAGCTTGACCTGTTATGATCTTAGGGGATAAGTGGGTTCTTTTCCTGATGCATGAAGAGAACGAAAGGACAACAAATGCGATCATGATCATCACAATAATCATAAAATGATTCTTTTTCTCTTTGTTCATGTGATTCCTAACCGATTATTTAAAAAAGTCAATGCTTGATAATTATAAGTGTTTAATCAAATTTTTTTTCAAGTTAAGAAAAGCATTCTCAGGATCCGAACAAAAACTAAACAGCTTTAAATCCTCGCTTGATATCGTCTTTTTTTCAACAAGAGCTCCAAAGTTTATGAGTTCCCTCCAGTATTTTTCCCCATAAAGCATGATATAAATATCATTTTTATCTATTTTCCCTGTTTGCACCAGAGTCAGAATCTCGAATACTTCATCAAGGGTTCCGAAACCTCCTGGAAAAGCCACGATAGCCTTAGCTTTATAGACAAGCCAGAACTTACGCATAAAAAAATAGTGAAACTCAAAAGCAAGTTCAGGCGATATATAATGATTGGGATGCTGTTCCATAGGGATAGATATATTCATGCCAATTGACTTACCGTTCGCCCTTGAAGCTCCTCTATTAGCAGCTTCCATAAATCCTCCTCCACCTCCGGTACAGATGACAAAATTTTTGCCCTTTTTCTTCAAATCAATAGCCCATTTAGCGAGCCTATAAGAAAGCTCTTCTGCTTCCCAATAATATTTTTTCATTTCAGAGTCTTGACACTGGGGCCTTATTCTTGCGGATCCAAAAAAAAGAACCGTGTTATTAACTTTCAAATCTTTAAGTCTTTTCAAAGGCTCCAGGTATTCACTTAAAATTCTTATGACTCGTGCATCATTAGAGGTGAGGAAATCCAAATTTTTATAAGCTTTTATGGGAAATTCATGTTTCTTCATAGTGCCTTTATTCTACATAAAAAACGACATTTGTGAAATAATGAAAAAATTGCCATCTTTTTATGGATAGGTCAGTTGAATCATCTTTAATTATATTTTGACTCTCAATCAGACCTATGATATTAATGATTTAGAGTGCCCCTAACCAAAGGTTATGATGCAACATCTAGGTCTCTCTAATAAGGATTAAGAAAAAATGTCTGATAGGATAGAGAAGATCAAAAATATGACCTATCCAGGAAGGGTCATCATAATAGGAAAAGATAGAACAGATCATTTCATCATAACCATTTATGCTGTGACGGGTCGGTCTCCCTCCAGCCAAGCGAGAAAGATGGAGTATTTTCAGAAACAAATATTTGTCAAACCCGCTGAAACGGAAAAGTTAAAAAAAGGAAACACAGAACTTTTAATCTACCCTGCAGTAAAGATAGGAAAAGGCATCGCTGTCAGCAACGGTAAACAGACAGAAGACATTTATAAAAACATAAAAAGCTTATCTAATCCCATAAAAGTCATGGCAGAAGCTTTGAAATTCTGGGATTACGAACCTGATCCCCCTCATTTCACTCCAAGAATAAATGGGTGTGTGTTTGAGGGAGGAAGAGCTGCTCTAGGCATTATAAAAAGAGCAGAAGATAAGAGTTCAATAAAAAATTTTTACGAATTTCCTTTGATTCCCGGAAAAGGGAAGTTGATTTCAACTTATGAGGGTAAAAACACGGATCCTCTTCCTTCTTTTAGTGGAGAGCCCATAGAAATAGAGATTCCTACTACGAATGCGGACGAAACCGCTCACTACATTTATCATTCCCTGGGACCCAGCGTTAACCAACCCGATTACAGGGTGTCTCTGGCTTGTATATTTTCTTTGAAATCAAAACTTCATCAAATTGAATACTCCATAATAAACCAGTATGAAAGGAAGGCTTCATAGATGGAAAAATTAGATAAAGAAACTAGAAAGCAGTATCGAACAAAGGTCACTGAGGAATTTCCCCCAAGAATAAAAATAGGGGATACCAATTTTATAAAAAAAATTCCTATGAGGTATGGAGAAAATCCAGGGTATCCCGCTGCCTTTTATCAAGAGCAGAATGCCTCTGGACCTAATATGTCCACCCTTGAAGTCATCCAGCAAGGTTCCAAAGGGCTGAGCTACATTAATGTGGCTGATATGGATTTAGGTCAGAGATTGGTGAAAAAATTATCATCCATCTATAAAGAAAAAAAAGTTTGTGTTCTGATTAAACACGAAATGCCAAGTGGAGTCGCCCTTGGAGAGAGCCCTGAGCAAGTCTTTTTAAAAGCCTGGAAATGCGATCCATTATCCAACTTTGGAAGCGTGGATGTCTTTAGCTATACGATCACTGAAGAGCTAGCAAAAATTATCATAGAAAAAGGAAGAGTGGTGGAAGTGGTCTATGCTCCTGATTTCACCCAAAAAGCCTTGGAAGTGCTTTCAACCAGAAAGCCTCTCCGAATCATCAAAATGGGGGCTTCTATACATGAAGAAAGTAGTGACAATAACATTGAATTTAAAAGAGTGGCAGGCGGACTGCTTATTCAAAAAAGATTTGACTCAAGAATAACCGATCCTGACAAAATTCATGTGGTCTCTCAAAGAAAAGCATCTCCAGAGGAAATCGAAGCCGCTATTTTTAACTGGAATGTCGCCTGTTTTACCAGGTCCAATGCTGTGGTCATTGGGAAAAAAGATAAAGTTCATGGAATCGGATCAGGGCAAAGAAGCCGAATAGATGCGACAGAAGACGCCATTAAATTTTCTAAAAGAGGCTACGGATCTGAAAATTGTGTTCTTGCCTCAGATGCATTTATGCCTTTTCCTGACGTTGTGGAACTCGCAGCTAAGAACAAAATAAAAGCCATTATCTTTCCACTTGGATCAATAAACGATCACATTATCATTAAAAAAGCAGACGAATTGGGAATTTCAATGATCGCAACAAAAAGCCCTGACCAGGTAGACAGCGAAAGATGTTTTTTACACAGATAACTTGACTTAAGCTTGACTTAGATAAGATTAAGTTTATAATTTACCCGTCTCTGCTAAGTAATATAATTAGCCTGGATGATGAACAAGCCGAGGTTGCTCCAGATGCAAGGCGCCGGGAATGAAGTCGTGGTTCTTCACTATGAATGCCTTGGTACGAAACAGATGCCGTGAGATCGGCTTGCCTTTAAGGTAAAAAAATGATTGTTCTTGAAAAAGTTCTGCATATCGTTGAAAATAAATTAATCATGAAAACATCGCCGTTTTTTTATGAATAATTCAGATTAGGTTTATACATAACAAATAATAATAAAAAGAGGCATAATAAAGGTTACCTCTAAAGTAAAGGAGCAATAAAAATGAGTAAAGAAGTTACTGTCGAACAGCTTCTGGCCAAGGCTGAAGAGCCTTCAAAGGATGCAATGAGGCTTCACCCTTTTTACAAAGGGAAAATTATGGTCCTTCCAAAATGCAGAATAAGAGATTTCAATGATTTCGCAATCTGGTATACGCCCGGGGTAGCAAGCCCTTGTAAAGAGATCCATGAAGATATAGACAAAGTCTATGAATTGACCAACAAAGGAAACTTTGTTGCTATTGTCTCAGACGGCACAAGAGTGTTGGGGCTTGGTGATATTGGGCCTGAGGCAGGCCTCCCAGTTATGGAAGGGAAGGCCTTGCTTTATAAATATTTGGGCGGAGTGGATGCGTTTCCATTAATGCTTGATACTAAAGATCCTAAAGAAATTATCAACACGGTTAAAATGCTTCAGCCGACATTTGGCGGAGTCAATCTAGAAGACATTTCTCACCCAAAATGTTTTGAGATTCTAGATACTCTTCGTGAGGAAAGTAGAATCCCTATATGGCATGACGATCAGCAGGGGACAGCCTGTGTCACAGTCGCAGGACTTATCAATGCGCTGAAAATAGTCAAAAAGGATATAAAAGATATAAAAGTAGCCCTCATAGGAGCCGGAGCAGCTAATATAGCCATTGCGCGTTTGATTATTTCAGCAGGAGTCACCGCAGGTCATATTATCCAAGTAGACTCAAAAGGAATTCTTTATAGAGATCGTGAAGACAAAGAAAATTTAAGAGAAAATTATAAAGAAAAATGGAATATCTGTGAAATCACAAACAAGAAAGGAATTACCGGTGGCATTCCAGAGGCTATGAAAAACGCGGATGTTCTTATATCCGCTTCGAAGCCGGGACCTGGGGTCATTAAAAAAGAATGGGTGGAGAGCATGGCAGACGATGCGATTGTTTTTGCTGAAGCTAATCCGATTCCAGAAATATGGCCATGGGAAGCCAAAGAAGCTGGGGCTCGAATCGTTGCAACAGGAAGATCAGATTTTCCTAATCAGGTTAATAATTCACTTGGATTTCCTGGAATATTTAGAGGAACCCTTGATGTCAGAGCCAGAAAAATAACAGATGAGATGTGTATAGAAGCAGCCAAAGAACTCGCACAAGTTGCTGAAGATAAAGGGATTAATGAAGATTACATCATACCAAATATGGATCAGTGGGAAGTCTTTCCAAGAGAAGCGGTCAGAGTCGGATCAAAAGCTATCGAGCAGGGAGTCGCCCGGATCAATCTTTCTAAAGAGGAAAGATATAAAATGGCAGAGGAAATCATAAAAAAAGCACGGGAAGAAGTCCAGCTGCTGATGAAAGAAAATTTTATCCAAGATCCCGATAAATAACATCTCTAGACAATCAAGAGAGCCGTTTTAAAAACAAAATTTATTATGGGGAGTGTTTTTATAAAAATACTTGACATTAAGACACTCAAATATTATACTATTACTAAACTCAAATTGAAATGTGGAGGTCATAAATGCCAAAAATTATCGGTATTGATTTAGGTACGACGAATTCAGTTGTCGCCATTACAGAAGGTGATAAACCTATTATCATTTCCAATGAAGAAGGAGGCCGAACCACCCCATCAGTCATTGCCTTCAATGACAAAGGGGAAAGACTCGTAGGCCAGGTCGCAAAAAGACAGCGGGTTACAAATCCAGAAAACACCATATATTCTGTCAAAAGATTTATGGGGCGCCGTTATAAAGAAGTGTCCGAAGAAATAAAACAAGTCCCGTTTAAAGTCACTGAGGCTTCCAATGGAGATGTGCGAATAGAAGCAAAAGGAAAGCAGTATGCTCCCCCTGAATTATCAGCGATGATTTTAAAGAAGTTAAAAAAATCAGCTGAAGATTATCTAGGGGAGAAAGTCGAGAAATCTGTGATCACGGTTCCCGCATATTTTAATGACAGCCAGAGGAAAGCAACTAAAGACGCGGCCAAAATCGCTGGTTTGGATGCTCAGAGAATCATCAATGAACCCACAGCGGCTGCGTTAGCTTATGGAATGGATAAGAAAAAAGATCAGGTGATAGCCGTTTACGACTTTGGAGGAGGGACTTTTGATATATCCATTCTCGAAGTTGGTGAAGGTATTGTGGAAGTCAAATCCACAAATGGAGACACCCATCTTGGAGGCGATGATATAGATCAAGTCGTCCAGGATTGGCTGGTAAAAGAATTCAAAAAAGAAACAGGAATTGACCTGACTAAAGATAAGATGGCTCTTCAAAGACTGAAAGAAGCCGCCGAAAAAGCCAAGATGGAACTCTCAAGCACCATGGAAACTGAAGTTAACCTTCCCTTTATCACAGCTGACAGTTCAGGACCTAAACATTTGCTGATCAAGTTGACTCGCTCTAAGTTAGAACAGCTTATGGAGTCCATCATTCAAAAGACTGTTGAACCCTGTAAAATGGCTATTGACGATGCCGGAATTAAGGCTTCTGATATCAATGAAGTCATTCTCGTCGGTGGTTCCACTCGAATTCCCAAAGTTCAGGAACTCGTTAAAGAGCTGTTTGGAAAAGAACCTCATAAAGGAGTCAACCCTGATGAAGTGGTGGCTACAGGAGCTGCTATTCAGGGAGCTGTTTTGTCAGGAGATGTCAAAGATGTTCTTCTTCTTGATGTCACTCCGTTAACTTTGGGTATAGAGACCTTGGGCGGAGTTTTTACAAAAATGATTGCCAGGAACACCACCATCCCCACAAAGAAAACTGAAATATTCTCAACAGCCTCTGATAACCAACCCAGCGTCGAAGTCCATGTGCTCCAGGGAGAACGAGAGATAGCCAAAGACAATCGAAGTTTGGGAAGATTTCATCTGGATGGAATTCCTCCTGCTCCCAGAGGAGTCCCCAAAATTGAAGTGACTTTTGATATAAATGCAGATGGAATCCTCCATGTATCTGCCAAAGATCAAGGGACAGGAAAAGAACAGGCTATTACCATAACAGGACACAGTGGTCTTGAAGAAGAAGAAGTCGAACGGATGGTGAGAGATGCTGATAAACATTCTGAAGAAGACAAAAAACGAAGAGAGCTGATAGACATAAAAAATCAGGCAGATAATCTTGTTTATAATCTGGAAAAAACCTTAAGAGAAAACAAAGATAAAATTGATCCGAAAGAAGCTTCTAAAGTCCAAGCTGAGATTGAAAATACTAAATCAGCCATAGAAGGCGACAATATAGAGCATATAAAGAAAGCGATTGAAAAACTCACTCAGACATCTCATAAAATAACAGAGATGATGTATCAACAGGCCTCTCAACAGCAAGCTCAGGGTCCAGGAGCTCAAACGGAAGGATCATCTGATAAGGGGCAAGAAAAACAAAAAGAATCAGGAAAATCCCAGGAAGAGGAAGAAGTCATTGATGCAGAGGTTGTAGACGAAGACGAAAAAAGTAACAATTAACAGGATTATTTTCTGATGTACGGTGCTATCATCCGTATAAAAGAAATTGATAGTAACAAAGGGATGCGGGGGACTGCCTTGAAATTCAAAGCAGTCCCTGTTCCAGAAACAAAAAAGGCTTCTTATGTCTAAAGATTATTATAAAATCTTAGGTGTTGACAAAAAAGCATCCACCACTGATATAAAAAAAGCTTACCGAAAATTAGCAAGAAAATATCATCCTGACTTAAATCCCGGAGATAAATCGGCAGAAAATAAATTCAAAGATATACAGGAAGCCTATTCTGTGCTTAAAGATCCTGAAAAAAGAAGGCATTATGACCAATTTGGTGTAGCTGGGGACCAAGGAGCAGGGGGGAGACCCTATCAGCAAAACTTTTCTGGATTTCAGGGTTTTGACTTTTCTGGATTTGGATCCTCTTCATTTCAGGACTTTTTTGAAAATATCTTTGGCGCTTCCCAGAAAAGAACCCCTTCAAGCCCTGAAAAAGGAGATGATCTTCTTTATTCTATGAGGCTTGGTTTTTACGATGCGATCAATGGGATCCAAACGCGTATCAAGTTAACCCGGATGGCGGAATGCCCTAACTGCAGAGGTCAAGGGACGATTTCAGGAACAGGAAATCAAGTCTGCCCCGTTTGCGGAGGAACAGGATATACCACAATAAAGAGAGGTTCCATGAGATTTCAAACAACCTGTCCTTCCTGCGGAGGAAGCGGTGTGTCTAAAGGAAAAGAGTGTCCTGAATGCCACGGGACCGGACAAATAAGAAAATCTGAATTTATCAAAGTAAAAATACCTCCAGGAGTTAATACGGGTTCAAAGGTAAGGATCCCCAAAAAAGGAAACGCGGGAAAAAGGGGAGGGCCCCCTGGAGATTTATTCATCAGCATTGACGTTGAGAATCATCCCTTTTTTAAAAGAGAGGGCTCAAATATATATGTTAAAGTTCCCATTACAGTGACAGAAGCGACGTTAGGGGCTAAAATTCCAGTCCCAACTATCAAAGGGAAAAGCACCATCCGAATTCCCCCCGGGACACATTCTGGGCAGAAATTCAGATTGAGGGAAAAGGGTACCCCAAAAATTGGACAGAAATGCAGTGGAGATCAATTTGTAGAAGTGACGATTGTTCCGCCTCCTTTTAATGATGAAAAAATTCGCAGCCTTATGAAAGAACTTGAGAGAGCTTCTGATCAGAATCCAAGAGAACATTTAGGCGTATAAACAGCATGACAAAAGAAAACAAAAAAAAAGAAAAAAATAGATATTATCACATAAGCACTGTCTCTGACCTTTATGATGTTCATCCCCAGACTCTAAGGCTTTATGAAAGAGAGGGGCTTCTAAAGCCTTCTCGAAGTGAAGGCAATACCAGGCTTTATTCAGAAAAAGATCTTGAACAGTTGGAATTTATTCTTAACTTGACTCGTGACTTAGGGGTCAATTTAGCAGGGGTGGAAGTGGCCATGAACATGAAAAGAAAAATGGAAAGAATCGAAGAAGAGGTTAATGAATTTCTTAATTATATCAGAATAGAGTTTTTTGAAGGAAGAGAAGAAGAATTCGAAATTAAAAAGGATTCTTTAGTAAGGCTGAATCCTACAGAAATAATAAAAATCGAAAAAAAAAACGACAAACAATGAGGGAATGAAAAAAAAACATACAGAACCCTATCAGTCAAATAATTTAAAAGTGTATTTAAATCAGATAGCTGAACTCTCTCCTCTTGCCCAAGAAGAAGAAAAAAGGCTGGGCAGACTCATACAAAATGGAGACCAACAGGCTTTGAAAAAATTAATCGAAGCAAATTTAAAATTTGTCGTTTCCTATGTCAAAAAATACAAAGGAATGGGACTGAGCATTATGGATTTGATCAATGAAGGAAATATTGGACTTATTGAAGCCGCAAAAAGATATGATCCCAGTAAAAATGTTAAGTTCATCTCATATGCTGTTTGGTGGATACGACAGGCTATATTCAATGCTCTTACCCGAAACTCGAGAATTTATCACATTCCTCAAAAACTATCGAACCAGGTCACAGAAATGAAAAAGGTGATTTCGAAACTAAAGAAAGATTTAGGGAGAAATCCAACCAGGGAAGAAATCGCCAAACAAATGAATATAGAAGTTCAAGATGTGGAGGACCTAGAAATTTTGGAAGAAAAGGACCTCTCCTTAAGTGATAAATATTATAATGAGGAAACAGAAATAGGTGATAAGCTTCAAGATACTCTGTCCCCATCAGTAGAATATTCGATTATTAAAAATGCCATCCAAGAACAGATAAGAGATGTCCTTGAAGAACTGGATGATAAAGAGGCTTTTGTGTTAAAATTAAGATATGGGCTTGAAGACAACAGGCCGAAAACACTCCAGGAAATCGGTGATATACTTCATGTAACAAGAGAAAGGATCAGGCAGATCGAGGAAAAGGCCAAAAAAAAGCTTTCAAAGTCTCATACCATGCAGCAGCTCAGAGGATATTTAAACTAATGAAAGAAGAAATTTGTCCTAAATGTCACGGTACAGGTTGGATTTTGGAAACAGATTCTACAGGGAAATCGGTTGCCAAAAGATGTACCTGCTATCTTGAAAATAAGATCAAAGTTCTTTTAAAACAGGCAAATCTTCCCAAAAGATATGAGGAATGCACATTTGATAATTTTGAAATCCATAATTCCTCCCATAATAATGCTCTGAAAATTTCAAAAAAATTCGTGAAAAATTATCCCATTCAGGATGTCGGATTGCTGTTTCAAGGTCCATGCGGAGTGGGGAAAACTCATCTGGCTGTAGCCATTATAAATGAATTGATTAAAGCTAAATCCGCCAAGTGCTATTTTTGTGACTTTAGAGATTTGATAAGAAATATCCAGAAAAGTTACTCCACAGAATCAACCATGAGTGAATCAGAATTGACTGCTCCTATTTTTGAAAGCCATGTCCTGGTTCTGGACGAGCTCGGAGCGAAAAGAACATCTCCATGGGTGGATGAAACCATATTTTATATCATCAATCACCGCTACAATCATAAAAAACTCACTGTATTTACATCAAACTATCTTGATAGGGGCGAAGAAGAGGAAGACAAAAGAGAGTCCTATTATAAAGGTAAAAATCATGAAGACAGTCTGGTGGACCGTATCGGAATAAGGCTCCGATCCCGTATTTATGAGATGTGCAAGCTGGTGACCATGGAAGGTGAAGACTACCGCAAAAAGGTGAAGCAGGCAGGTTACCGCTTTTAATGTTGCACTTCGTCATATTTTTTGCTATAAAATATCTTCTCTCACTCCTCGGTAGCTCAATAGGCAGAGCGGGTGGCTGTTAACCACTAGGTTGGGGGTTCGAGTCCCTCCCGAGGAGCCATTTTGAACGATTTTTCTTATTATTTTAAGGCCTGTATTCTGTTAAATCAGACATCCATCATTAGAAAATTTCTGTTGTATCCCTATGGTTTTACAAGTAAAATAATTTTCAAAGGTATCCAAATCATATGAAGAGACTCATTGCGGTCGTGGAAGATGATCCTGATATTGCTGAATTAGTCAGCGTTCATTTAAAAAAAAATCTGTTTGAAGTAAAAACCTTTTTATCAGGCAGTAAGTTTTATGAGTTTTTGAGCCGCAAAAAACCTGATCTTATCATACTGGATCTACTGCTTCCTGATATAGACGGGCTTGAGATATGCAGAGATTTAAAGGGAAGACAGGATACAAAAGAAATCCCCATTATTATGCTCACAGCCAAAGGGGAGGAAATGGATAAAGTTTTGGGGCTTGAACTGGGATCTGATGATTATATGACGAAACCTTTTTCTCCCAGAGAGCTTGTTGCCCGGGTCAAAGTTGTGTTACGAAGGATGCAGCCAAGTCAGAAGAGTGATGAGCTTAAGGTTGGGGATGACATTTCCATAGATAAAGCAAAACATGAAATCCGCCTAAATGGCAAAAAAATAGAACTCACCACAACAGAATTTAAAATACTTGAGTTACTGGCGTCAAAAAAAGGATGGGTTTTCTCAAGGGAAAAAATACTGGATTATCTATGGGGAGAAGAAAAAGCCGTCCTGGACCGCACCGTTGATGTGCACATACGGCATCTGAGAAAAAAATTAGGAAAACAAGGGGAATTGATTAAAAGCATAAGAGGGATAGGATATAAATTGGAGACATGAAAAAGACATTATTTATAAGAATATTTGGGGGCTATGTTTTAGTTGTCTTGGCTTTGGGGCTTCTTGTCCTTGTTTTCTCTCATGTTTTTGAGAAAAAATTTCACATCAAGACTTTAACCCAGGAACTTGAAGATTTGGGCCGTACTCTAGAGCCCGAAGTCATCAGGTTATATGAACAAAATAATTTCAGTCAATTGGATTTTTATGTCAAAAAGTTAGGAGAAAAAATAAACACTCGAATAACTGTTATAGACCTTAAAGGAGTTGTGGTTGCTGATTCGGACAGCAACCCGGAAACCATGGAAAACCACAGGTTTCGCCCTGAAATTATCAAAGCCTATACTGGAGAAACAGGACAGTCAGTCCGGCTCAGTAAAACAGTAAAAAACAAAATGCTGTATATAGGACTCCCTTTGAAAATCAAAGAAAAAATATCTGGCGTTTTAAGGCTTAGTCTTTATTTTAAAGAAATCAATCTTTGGTTTTCAAATTTAAGAAAAAATATAGCTTTTTTTGTTTTAATTCTGATTGCGCTTTCACTGTTTGCTTCCTATTTCTTCTCTCGCAATATATCCAAGCCTATTCAGAAATTAAGAGATGCGGCTCAAAGGACTGCTTCTGGAGAGCTCAAAGCCCAGGTTTTTCTCAAGCAAAATGGAGAACTAAAGGAGCTTGCTGAAAGCTTCAACTCCATGACAGAGCGGATAAGTCAGTTATTTAACGATCTCAAAACTCAAAAAGAACAGCTCATATGCATACTACAGACCATGGAAGAGGGCCTTGTCACTTTGGATATTAATGGAAAAATTATTTTCTGCAACGACAATTTTAAGATCATCATAAAAAACAAGACTCCTGAGGGAAAGTTTTACTGGGAGTTCATTCGGGCCCCAGAATTCAAAGATATTTTTTCAAAAATAAAAACGGAACATAAAACCCAAATTAAAGAAATCCCCATTCATGAAAGAATTTATCTGTGCAGTGCAAACTATCTAAAAACCCGCAATGAGATGGTCATCACTTT
This sequence comes from uncultured Eubacteriales bacterium, assembly GCA_964599635.1. Taxonomy (GTDB): domain Bacteria; phylum Acidobacteriota; class Aminicenantia; order Aminicenantales; family Aminicenantaceae; genus WJMT01. The sequence continues at coordinate 41,093 of CAZRGM010000056.1, forward strand.
TCATGAGATTACAGAGAAAAAAAGCCTTGAAAAGATAAAAAAGGACTTTGTGATCAATGTTTCCCACGAATTGCGAACCCCTCTTACTTCCATTAAGGGTTACCTAGAAACCATAGAAGGTCTGGACAAGACGCAACAAAAATACCTGGATACAGCGAAAAGAAATACAGACCGGCTTATAAAGATAGTCAAAGATTTACTTTTAATTTCCGAAATAGAAGCCCATGAGTTTGAATTAAAAAAAGAAAGCGTGGATATCAAAGAATTGTTACTTCGAATCATCCAAATCTTTAAATCAACGATTGAACAAAAGAATCTAAAATTAAAAGTTGAGGTCGAAAAAAATCTCCCCAAAGTTAAAGGCGATCCCTTTGAATTAGAGCAGGCATTTATAAACCTTATAGATAATGCCGTAAAATATACTGAAGAAGGGACCATTGAAATATCAGCGCAAAGAAAAAATTCAAAAATTGATATTTTGATTCATGATTCAGGGATTGGAATTCCTCACCAGGATTTACCGCGAATATTTGAACGGTTTTACGTGGTGGATAAATCCCGCTCCAAAGAGGTAGGAGGTACTGGCCTGGGGCTTTCCATCGTAAAACATATCATTCAGATGCACAACGGAACTGTTACCGTCGAAAGCAAACTTGGGGTGGGAACTACTTTTTTTATCAGTCTGCCTGTAGAAAAAATAGATCCGCCCTCTTATGATATAATATAGAGTTATTGAATCCTGTGAAAGACTAAAAAAAATGAAACTATTCACGACTATCTTCACTGTCTTTTCAGCTATCACCCTTTTATTGGCGCAGGAACTACAGCACCAGGTATCCGTAATCAATATTGAGGTTCCTGTCAGAGTTTTTAAAGGGGATGTTTTTGTTAATAGCCTGGATATAAATGATTTTGAGCTTTATGAAAACAACCAGCTTCAAAAAATTGAAACCGCATATCTCATTAAAAAAACTGACATAAAAAAAGGGGAAGGCGATCTGAAATACAGACCTGAAGTCTCAAGGAATTTTGTTTTTCTTTTTGAAGTAACAGACTATCTTCCCAAATTGGGCGAAGCCGTTGAATATTTTTTCAATGAAGTTTTTCTTCCCGGAGACAATCTGACGGTTATGACACCCCTCAGAACGTATCATTTTAAAAAGGAAGCCTTGGATATCTTACCCAAAGAAGAAATTATCAAACAGCTTAAAGAAAAACTGAGGACAGATATAACAATAGGGAATTCTGAGTACAAAGACATTCTCAGACAACTTCATGAATTGATGCCTCCAGAAGAAGAAACGATTCGATACTTCCGAATGCTTTTAAAAAAGATGGAAACTCTCAGGTCAACTAAAGAAGAGAACTTGATGAATTTCGCCTATTTTTTAAAATCAAAAACGGGTCCAAAGCATGTGTTTCTCTTTTATCAAAAAGAAGTTCTCCCTCAGTTAGATCCTGCCGCCTTAGCCCAGGTTATCTCCATGAATCAGGACAATCAAGCCTTTCTCATGGAATATTATGACACCATGGAATTTTATAGAAGGGATGTCGCATTTGACATTGAGAAAGTCAAAAAATCCTTTTCTGATTCCTCCATCTCCATCCATTTTCTATTCATTACAAAACCTACCTCTATAAACATCACAAGCATGCAGCCTGACGTACTGAATTGGGCCGATCATTCAGAGGATATTTACAGCGCATTTAAAGAAATGGCTGATGCCACAGGAGGAATCATAGAAAACTCAGCCAACGCTTCAACTTCCTTTAAAAAGGCGGTATCTGCCTCTGAAAATTATTATCTTCTTTATTATAAACCCGTTAATTATAAACCCGACGGCAAGTTCAGGAAAATTGAAGTTAAAGTCAAAAGCAGCAGCTATCGAGTCACTTATCGATCCGGCTATATTGCCAATTGAAACAAATAAAATAAAAACAGATCAACAAAAAATGAGAGTGAAAAATCATTATCTTCAAATATCCAAAAAAGATTTGATTGTTCTATTTTCTGCTTTTTTGCTTTCTCTGAACTTGAATTTTTGTGGAGACCATAAACCCCAGACAAATTTATCCGATGTTAAGACAGGGCTTGAAGTTTTTTTAGAAAAAAACACAGAAATGGTTAAGGGAAAAAGAGTGGGTTTGGTGACAAATCCTACTGGAGTGTATGCGAATTTTATAACAAATATTGAGCTCTTCTTAAAGCACCCCGATATCAACCTCATAGCTCTTTTTAGTCCGGAACATGGAGTGAGAGGAAATTCTCAGGCAGGGGAGTATGTGCCTTTTTATATTGATGAAACATTTCATCTTCCCGTCTTCAGCCTTTACGGCCAGAGCATGAAGCCAGACGATGATAGCCTCAGTCACCTAGATGAGTCCATGCGTTCATTTGATACTCTAAATAAAGAGAAATACCCTGACAAGGAAATGGTTTCTAAGCTGGATGTGATGATATTTGATATGCAGGGAGTAGGCACCCGAATATACACCTATATTGCGACTATGGCTTTATGCATGAAGGCCTGTGCAGAAAATGATATCGAATTTATTGTCCTTGACAGGCCCAATCCTATAAACGGCCTCCACTTAGAGGGGCCTATCCTTGAATATCCAGAATTCAGTTCTTTTGTCGGGATTTATCCAATCCCTGTAAGACACGGCATGACCATGGGAGAGTTAGCCCTTTTATTCAATGATGCTTTTCTAGGCAAAAAAGCTTCACTTAAAATCATCCCCATGCAAGGATGGGAAAGGCACATGTGGTATAACGAGACATCTCTTCCCTGGGTGATTCCATCTCCCAATATGCCAACGCTTGACACCGCTGTTGTCTATCCTGGACAAGTCTACCTTGAGGGAACCAATATTTCTGAAGGGAGAGGAACCACAAAGCCATTTGAACTTTTTGGAGCCCCCTGGATTGATGCTAATCATTTGACATCCCTTCTAAACTCTCTGAATCTTCCCGGAGTGAAATTCAGAGAAGCCTGGTTCAAACCCATTATGTCAAAATACAAGGGACAGATTTGTGGCGGTTCTCAAATCCATGTCACAAATAGAAATATATTCCAACCGTTTGAATGCACTCTTTTTATTATCAAAACCATCAGAGATGAGTATCCTCAATATTTCAAGTTTCATGAGGACTATTTTGACAAAATAATGGGAACTGATAAAATACGCACCGCTTTAAGTGAAGGAATTTCAGTCAGGGAAATTAAGGATTTGTATCAAAAAGAGCTCTCTTTATTTAAAGAGCAGAGAAAAAGATACCTTCTCTATTTTCCTTAACTGAAATAAAAGAACGGAGATGTTGAAATATTTTTAACGACATCATGAATCCTGAAAAGAGAAGCAGCTCTCAGTCCAAGTCCAGCATAAGAAAAATCACTGTTATTGGTTTAATCACAAACATCTTTCTTTTTTTAGTAAAACTTTTATTGGGTATTTTCGGGCGAAGCCAGGCTTTAACAGCGGATGCTTTTCATTCTCTGTCAGATTTCACAACAGATTTTTCCATTATCTTCGGAGTTAAATATTGGTCAAAGCCTCCAGATGAAAATCATCCCTATGGACACGGAAGAATAGAGACCGTGGTTACTGTCTTTATATGTGCTGTCCTTGTTATGGCCGCTCTTTCTTTAGGTTATCATGCCGTCATCAGTCTCAAGGGAGAACAAGGGGAATCGCCTGAATTCATTGCCTTTATAGGAGCCGCGCTTTCAATTATCCTCAAAGAAGTTTTATATAGATGGACCTCTAAAATAGGGAAAAAAGAAAAGTCAAAAGCACTCACGGCTAATGCATGGCATCACAGGACAGACGCTTTAAGCTCCATCCCTGTTGCTGTCGCTATTCTCATTTCCGTTATCAATGAAAAATGGGCTTTTTTAGATCAAGTCACAGCTCTCCTGGTTTCTCTCTTTATCCTCTATGCAGCCTATAAAATATTGAAATCTGTTTTATTCGAAATCATGGCTACCGGAGTCTCAGAAAAAGATAAGACAGAAATAAAGTCAATTGTTCAATCTATCAAAGGCGTTAAATCTATGCATAAGATCAGGAGCCGGCAGATGGGCTCAGACTGGTTTATTGATCTTCACATCCAGGTTGACGGCAATATGACAGTGAATAAAGGTCATGAAATCGCCGAATCTGTTAAGAAAGCTTTAATTGAGAAAGGACCGGATATTATAGATGTGATGGTGCACATCGAGCCTTATGAAAAATAATTTAAGGAAGAAGATTACCTCAAATCTCTTATTCTCAATTCTATTCCCTTGACCTCTTTCAAAAGTTTCGATAACTCTTGGGGATCCGTATCCCCATAATGATACGGATAAAGTATCTTAGGCATAAATGATTGAGCTGCATCAGCTACCATCTCAGGCGTCATGGTATAGGGAACATTCATGGGGAGAAAGGCGATATCAATATCTTTTAAGGATTTCATCTCTGGAATATTCTCTGTATCTCCCGCAATATACACTTTTTTATCCCCCAATTCGAGGATATAACCATTGCCTTCTCCTTTGATATGATACGGTACGTTGTTGCTTCTCATATGCTTGATGTTATAAGCGGGTACGGCTTTGATGTGAATTCCCTTAACCTCTTTCTCATCCCCATTATGCATCACAATCCCTCTATCAAACTGCTCCAGGCATTTTTCAGCCAAGACAATTTCCGTATCTTCAACGCATATCATGTTTAAGACTTCTGGATCGAGATGGTCTCCATGATGATGGGTAATGAGAACAAGGTCAGCTTTGGGCATGTCACTGTAGTCTGCATATCTTCCTACAGGATCTATGTGAATAATCTTTCCACCAAATTCAAACATTAAGGTTCCGTGGCCGATAAACGTCATTTTAAGTTCACCTTCTGAGGTTTGAATGATATCCTGCTCAAAATCTTGAGTTTCACTAAATCCCAATAAACATAAGACTGATAAAAATACCAAAAAATAAGTGAATTTTGACATAATGACCTCCCTTTATTCCCTTGTCTTAAATTTTTTTATAATCATTTTCTTCATATGAATTGAAAGTCAATTGAAAATGGTTCATAGTGAATTGTTTTTCACTCCTTTACCATTAACCTTTCACCATTCACTGTATTATGGGGGAAGACCATGGCTTCTTGCCTGTGCCTCGCCTCTGCAGTAACCTCAGTTCGTGAAAAATTCATCTTAGGTATATATTAAAAAATAAAAGCAACCGTTTCAAGCTGCAACGACTTTGGCCATTTTTTCTATTTTTTTAAATAAGAAGGAATTTTTTTATTTTCTTTGGAATGAGGCAATTTCCCTGACTGCTTGGACCGCTTTTTCTATATGACCTTCATTATTGAAGGGGCCTATACCAAAACGGACTGATCCCTTAATACTCTCAGTCTTTATCTGTTTATGGACCAAGGGGGCACAATGAAGACCTGTTCGGCAGGCAATGTTATAGTCATTATCAAGAAAAACTCCAGTAGCTGAGGCTTCGATTCCTTTGACATTGAAAGAAAGAACCCCGATATGGTCTTTAAGACTCTCTTGGCAGTAAAGGCTCACTTCATCTATTTCATTCAGCCCGTCTCTAAGAAGCTGAGTTAAATTCATCTCATGATGATAAATGTTATCCAGGCCTTTCTCAAGGATCCATTTCAATCCCGCATAAAGCCCGGCCACTCCCAATGTATTGAGAGTTCCGTATTCCAGCCGATAGGGATATTCATTGAGTTGTGTCCTGACCTCAGAATTAATCCCTGTCCCACCAGCACGAGTGTGCCGAATCTCAATACCTTCCCTTACATAAAGCCCTCCGATTCCGGTGGGTCCAAGAAGAGATTTATGCCCGGTAAACGCTACCACATCCACATTCATGTCCTGTATATCAATAGGAATTTTTCCTGCTGTCTGTGAAGAATCGATCACAAAAGGAATTTCCGCCTCCCGGCAGTATCGCCCGATTTCTTTAATAGGCTGTATGGTTCCCAGAACATTGGAAGCATGATTAACCACTACAAGTTTGGTATTTTTTTTGAATTTTTTTGGAAAATCATCCGGATCAACAAATCCATTTTTATCAAACTGAATATAATCGACTTCTACCCCATTGAACTTCCAAAGATGATAAAGAGGCCTCAATACAGAATTATGTTCAAGAGAGGTGGTAACAGCATGGTCTCCTTGTTTTAACATCCCCCAAATAGCCAAATTTAATGCATCTGTAGAATTATAGGAAAAACACAGCCGACTGGGATTTTTTCCGCTGAAAAATTTTGTTAGAAGTCTGCGGGTTTCCTCAACGACTTTTCCGGCTTCCAAACATAAATCATATCCTGATCGACCTGGATTGACTCCGAAATTCCGGTAAAAATGATCCATAAAGGTATAAACTTCATTAGGTTTTGGATAAGAAGTGGATCCGTTATCTAAATAGATAATCTCATTCATAAACAAACTCCTTCTGTTTCATAAATTACCTGAATATTCATAAAAAAGCGGTGTTTTTATGATTCATTTTATTTCAGCGAGAGACAAAATTTTTTCCAAAAGCAGTCCATTGAAAATGGTCAATGATGAATGGTTATTGAGATTCCTGATTTGTTCAATTTTGAAATCCTGTTTAATAGACTACAGTTAACTTAAATTTAAGTCAACATTTTATACATAAATTGACATCAGTTGATAATATGCATTAAAATTTATTAATCTGGATTATTCATAAAAAAATGGCGATTAAAATTAAAACACAAAAAGGAAAAATGTTTAAGTCATTGTTCTTGAAAAAGTCCTGCATATCGTTGAAAATAAATTAATCATGAAAACATCGCCATTTTTTTATGAATAGGTCAGGTTAATTCTTTTAAAATAAGGAGGCTGTAGCGGCTGAAGAGCCGTTTTTAGTTGAAGAATAAATTTTTTTCTCCTTATCTTATCATTTATAGTTTTTGTAAAGGAGAATAAATCAATGATCAAAAAAAAAGATAGTGAGGTCAAAACAGAATATTTAAATGATAAAGAAACCTTTAATGTACAAAAAAAAGTTCTGATAGGCCCTGAGGACGGATCCCATAATATTGTTATGAGGCGATTCATTGTTGCTCCTGGGGGATTCACTCCCCATCACACTCATGATTTTGAACACGTGGTTAGAGTCGAAAAAGGGAAAGGGATTGTTATCAATGGCTTAGGAAAAGAGATAGCTATATCTAAAGGAGATAATCTTTTTATCAATAATAATGAGAAACACCAGTTCAAAAATCCTTATAAAAAACCTCTCGAATTTTTCTGCACCATACTGAATCAGGACAAAAACTAAAAAATACCAGATGATTGATAACAAGATTCCCTGATATGAAGAAAAGATTAAATAAAGCTATAGAATTTTTATTGGCTAGAGGAAATCTCCCTATTTTGTATTGGTTAAAAAAGGATATTTTAGAAGTTCCTATAGAGAGGGAATATAAAAATTTAAAAAAGTATGCAGCTAGAATTCGGATCATAAACGAACAAAAACTTGATGGAAGCTGGTGTCAAAAAAAATATGAAAACAATCCCAAATGGGAAAAAACTCACTATTTTATAGAGACTCTCCGTAATTCATTTATACTCTATGATTATGGATGCAGTGGAAAAAGTAAGGAAGTTAAAAAATTAGCCAATTTTTTCTTTTCTACCCAAAGCAGAGAAGGGGACTTTAGAGGTGTGTATCCCAATGAATATGCTCCTCATTATCATGCCTTAACCCTTGAAATATTGTGCCAATTTGGAATGGATGAAAATAAAAATGTTCAGAAAGGGTACAGGTGGCTGATAAAAAACAGGCAGGATGACGGAGGCTGGGCTACACCTTATCAAACCATAAGCGAGAAGGATCTTAAAAAGCGTTATGAACTTAATCCCGAAAAAAGATTATCTCCAATAAAAGGAGACAAATCTCAACCTTACTCGCATTTAGTAACGGGTATAGTGCTGAGGGCATTAACAGCTTCTCAAATCTGGATAAATCGAAAATATACAAAAACAGCTGGGGAACTGATTTTAAAAAGGTTTTATAAAAAAGACAAATATGAAGAAAGGAAAAGTGCGGATTACTGGAAAGAACTCTCATATCCATTTTGGTCCACAAATCTATTAAGCAGTCTTGATTCTCTGTCAAAACTGGACTATACAACAGAAAACGATAAGATCAAAAATGCTTTAGAATGGTTATTGAAAGTTCAGCTTCCTCAAGGATTTTGGAAATCAGGATATAAAGGAGCCGATCTTGAAGACCATCTATGGGTCACTTTATCTGTGCTGAGGGTGTTTAAAGGATTCGGATTTATAGAAAGTTAGCTGTAGGAACAAAATGGAGTATTACTTAGGGCTGGGGAGTAATCTTGGACAGAGAGAAAAAAACTTGATCCAAGCATTAAAAAGGCTCAGGGAATTCGGGATATCTATAGATAAAGTTTCCTCCATTTATGAGACCCAACCTTTTGGAAATACAAAACAACCTTGGTATATGAATATAGTTGTGAAAGTCCAGACCGAACTATCGCCTCAACAGGTCCTTAAAAGGATAAAAAAAATTGAAAAAGAGATGGGAAGAACTTTACACGGAATGAATAATCCTAGACCTATTGACATAGACATGCTGTTATTAGAAGATCAAATGATAAAAAGCGAGTCGCTTGAGATCCCTCACAAAGAGCTTGTAAACAGAAAATTTGTATTGATCCCTCTTAAAGAAATTGCACCAAATCTCATCCATCCTGTATTGAAAGAAAACATAGACAAAATTTCTAAAAAATGTCTCGATGAATCAATCGTAAGGAAAATGAAAAGTCCTATTTCTTTATAGAAATCTGGCCTTCAAAAGTTAGTTCAGCTCCCCCAGTGAGATATAATTTGCTGAATTCCCTATCCCACTTGACTCTCAGTCTTCCTCCTCTGGTTCTGACTGTAACCAGCATATGGACTTTTTTGCTCATATGAGAGATTAATGCAGAAGCCATGGCTCCGGTTCCACAGGAAAAAGTCTCTCCTTCCACCCCTCTCTCGTACGTTCTCACCTTGATGGTTTTCAGATCCACAATCTCTACAAAATTCACATTTGTCCCCTGTTTAAACCAGGGATGATAGCGGTATTTTTGACCCAGTCTTGAGACATCAAGATTATCAATGTTTTTAGAAAAAAGGACAAAATGGGGGACTCCAACTTCAGCAAAGCCTCCCTCTTCAAAAATCTTTTCATCAACAATCCCTGTTCGGGTCTGGAGATCCGTCGGCTTGGGATGATCAATGGTCACTTCATCTTCAGAACAAATTCCATGATAAAGCACTCCTTTTGTTTCGAAAACGATGTTTTCCCCTGTAATTTTTTTTAAAAAGGTATACTTGCAGGCAGCTCGAGCCCCGTTGCCACATATTTTGACAGGATGTCCATCAGAATTAAAGTGCCTGTATTTAAAGTCACGAGACGAGATCTCTCAAGAAGTATAACCCCATCTGCTCCTACAGAAAAACGTCTTTGGCAGATATCACGAAAATAATTCTGTTCGTTCCCTTTTAATAATTTTTCTCTGTTATCAAAAAGAATAAAATCATTTCCTGCTGCTGACATCTTAGCAAATTTTATCATTGTCCCTTTCCTATATTTTTAAAATGCGTCTTTAAAATGAGTGACCTTAAAACCTTTATCCTCATGATAATTTAAGGCTAAAATATCAAAGCGGCATTCTTTATGTTCCAGTTTATTTAAAGAAATAAATCCGTGAGCTATCTTTCGAATCTGATTTTTCTTTAAGGTATCCACAGATTCCTCTGGAAAACCAGCCCGATTTCCTCTTCGGGTCTTTACTTCAACAAAAACAAGGACCTTTTTATCATAAGCTATGATATCAATATCTCCTTTAAAAAGACGAAATCCTTTCTTCAGAATATTGTACTTTTTTTTCTTTAAATAATTGAAAGCGAACTGTTCGCCTAATTTTCCCAATTTATGTGGAGAGATTTTACTGTTGCAGCTCACTTTTTCTTCCAGCGCACCCCTTCCTGAGTGTCTTCAAGAATGATCCCTTGCTTCAGCAACTCGTCTCTTATCTGATCAGCCAACTCATAATTTTTTTCTTTTCGAGCTTTCTCTCTCTGATCTATTTTCTTCTTTATAGAATTGTCTAAGCTTTCATCTTTTCTATCCAGGAGGACACCTAGGACTGTATCCCACCTTTTAAAAGAGGACTGAATCAGATTTGAGTCATCTTTATAAATCTTGTTTTTTGTCAGGAGTTTGTTTGTATCTCTTATCATTTCAAAAACCGCTGTCAGAGCCATGGATATGTTCAAATCATCACTGAGACCATTCGCGAATTTTTTTTCAGTTTTATCAATCAATTTTTTAACAGCAGGATTGTTTCCTAACATGAAAGAACGATTTTTAAGCTCATAAAGAAAATCTTTGATTCTCCCAAGAGAAGACTCAGCCTGTCCTAAAGAATCAAATGAAAAATTCAGCATTTTCCGATATTGAGTGGATATAAGAAGATAGCGGATCACCATGGGATCAATTCCCTTTTTAATGAGATCCCTTAATGTAAAGTAATTCCCTAAAGATTTGGACATTTTATTTCCCTCAACAATCAGATGATGACAGTGCATCCAGTAATTGACAAATTTTTTCCCTGCATAGCTTTCAGATTGGGCAATTTCATTCTCATGATGGGGAAAAATATTATCCACTCCGCCACAGTGAATATCAAGAGGCTGTCCAAGATACTTGGTGCTCATAACCGAGCACTCAATATGCCATCCAGGTCTTCCGGGACCAATCTCAGTCTCCCAGGAAGGTTCATTAGGTTTTCTGCCTTTCCATAAAGCAAAGTCATGGGCATTTTTCTTTTCATATTCATCTGATTCGATTCTTTCTCCAGTTCTTAATTCGTCTTGATTGATCTTTGACAGTTTCCCGTATTCTTTAAACTTGGAGATATCAAAATAATAAGAGCCATCTTTTTTATACCCAAATCCTTTCTGGACCAGTACTTTGACCATATGAGCCATCTCTTTAATATTATGCGTGGCCCTTGGATAAACATCAGCTCTGGATATATTGAGCGTATCAATATCTTCAAAAAAAGCTTTGATATATTCATCAGTGACTTCATGCAAGGGTTTCCCCTCATCATTAGCTTTTCTTATTGTTTTGTCATCCACATCGGTAATGTTCATCACGTGTTTGACTTCATAGCCCATATAAACTAGAAACCTTTTCAAAAGATCTTCAAAAATATAAGCTCTAAAATTTCCGATATGGGCATAATCATAAACAGTGGGACCGCAGGTGTAGAGTTTTACTTTTTGGGGATTTATGGATCGAAATATCTCCTTTTTTCCTGTGAATGTATTAAAAAATTTTATCATTGATTCTATTATCGAATAGAATCAGTTCAAAATCAACCACTACAAGATCTATATCAGTGCTGTTCATTGACCAACACTGATAATTATGACATAATTTTTTTGTAAAATGAGACATTGGAAATTTCAATGATCAGAGTCATAAGATGAATAACTCAAAATGCACTTTATGTATTCGAAGAGAAGATAAAAATAAAGGAGAGAAGAGGACTCCTCTGATTCCTTCTCATGCAGAATATCTAAAAAATGAACACGGGATAGAAATATGCGTTCAACCCTCAAAGATACGTATTTTTAAAGACAGTGATTACAGAGATCATCATATCAAACTCATCGAAGATCTTAATCAATGTTCTATTATAATGGCCTTGAAAGAAATCCCGTCTGAACTCATCATGAAAGACAAAACATATATTTTTTTTTCTCATACCATCAAAGGGCAGCCATCTAATATACCCATGTTGAAGAGGTTAAAGCAATTAAGATGCACTCTTATTGATTATGAAAAAATAACAGACACAGAAGGAAAAAGGTTAATATTTTTTGGGATTCAAGCTGGTCAGTCCGGCATGATCGAAACTCTCCATGCGTTGAGCCAGAGGCTGAACTCAGACGCCATGGAAAATCCTTTTATTGAGTTAAAACAGCCCTATCAATACACGAGTTTGAATCAAGGCAAGCAGGAAATAAAGAGCATTGGCAAAAGAATCAAAGAAAGTGGACTGAGTCCTGACTTGACTCCTTTTGTATGTGGATTCACAGGCTATGGAAAAACATCGCAGGGGGCTCAAGAAATCTTTGATATTCTTCCTTATCAAGAAATCAAAGCCAAAGATTTAGAATCTTTCATAAAAAGTAAAAATTATAATCCCAAAATACTCTACAAAATTGTATTCAAAGAAGAGGATATCGTCGAACCTTTAAACAACAATCGTCAATTTACACTTCAGGATTATTATCAACATCCCGAAAATTATCAATCGAAATTCTCAAAATATCTTCCTTATTTAACTTTATTAATAAACTGCATATACTGGGACCCTAGATATCCAAAATTAGTTAGAAATTCTGACCTTAAAGACTTGTATAAATCCAAGAAAAATATTCCCCTTAAAGTCATTGGAGATATCTCCTGTGATATTGAAGGATCCATAGAATGTACAAAGTTCATCACAACCCCTAAAAATCCTTTTTTCTTATTGGACCCCTTATCGGGAAAGATAAAAAAGGATCTTCGGGGCAGAGGAGTCGCTGTGGTAACCATTGATAATCTGCCTGCTGAAATTCCCCTAGAGTCATCTGTCTTTTTTAGCCAGACGTTGAAACCCTTTATCCCCGGCATTGCTGAAGCCGATTTTTCAGATAGTTTTCATAGATGTCAGCTTCCTAAACCTGTAAAAAGGGCTGTTATATTATATAATGGTGAGTTCACTCCTGACTTTAAATATATGGAAAGGTTTATTTAAGTTTCCCAACAGTAAATAGTGAATGAAGAATCGAAAATTGAAAGAATAAAAGGAAATTTGAGATGAAAAAGAATATTTTAGTTCTGGGTGCAGGTTCTGTAGCCCCCCCTTTAGTCCAATACTTTATCAATCAACCGGAAATAAAACTAACCGTGGCAGACCAAGACTTTAACAAAGTCAAAAAACTTACTTTTAAATCACCCCAAGCTAGAAGAGTCCATCTTGACATCAGGAATAAGGAAAAAACCAGAGCTTTGATTTCTGATGCTGATATCGTGATAAGCATTCTTCCTCATATATTTCATCCCGAAATATCTCACCACTGTGTTGATCTCAAAACAAACATGATAACAGCTTCCTATGTTACTGAATCTATGAAGAAACTTCATCCGGAGGCGAGACGAAAAGGAATCCTTCTTCTCAACGAAATCGGTTTAGATCCCGGTATTGATCATATGGAAGCCATGAGAATTATCAACGACGTAAAGAAAGAAAACGGAACCATTATGAGTTTCATTTCATATTGTGGAGGGCTGCCTGCCCCTGAGGCAAATACCAATCCACTTGGATATAAATTTTCATGGAGTCCTAAAGGGGTTCTGTTAGCAGGGAAAAATCCAGCTTATTATCTTAAAAATAATAAAAAAATTTTCGTTCATCCTGAAAAATTATTTCAAAGCCCCTCCCTTATCCGTATAAAGGGAGTGGGAAATTTAGAGGGATATCCCAATAGGAATTCAATTTCTTATATTGATCTTTACCAAATCCAATCAACAAAGACTATTCTGAGAGGAACACTTAGGTATAAAGGTTGGTGTTCATTCATGAATCAAGCAGTTAGGATAGGGCTCCTTGACGAAGAGATTAGAAACTGGAAAATGATAAATAGATTGGAATTTATCAGAAAAATAGCTGGTCTCCCTGGAAAAGAGGACCTGAAATCAGAGTTGTCTTCTCATTTGAAATTAGAAAAAGACTCCCTATTTATTCAAGTCATGGATTGGTTGGACTTTTTTAATAAACAACCTTTACCTCTAAAAGAAGGATCTCCGTTGGATATTTTAGTTGCCCTGATGCAGGAAAAATGTATATATAATAAAGGTGAGAGGGATATGATTGTGCTTCAACATAGATTAATGACAAAAAATGAGGATAAGAATTTAAAAGAAATTGTATCCACTTTAATTGATTTTGGAATCCCAGATGGAGAGACAGCAATGTCCAGAACAGTCGGACTCCCGCTCGCTATTGCTGCCAGGAATATTTTAAATGGAAGAATAAAAATCACAGGAGTTCAGATTCCTACCCATCCAGAAATTTACGAACCGATTTTAACGGAACTTAGAGAATCAGGGATTAAGTTTGATACAACCATAAAAGAAAAATAAAATTTAAAGGAGGGGGATTATAAAATGATCAGACAACCTTATGTGGCTGGTTATTTTTACCCATCAGATCCTGAAGAGCTGAAATCAATGATCAAAGGGATGATAGATTTTGAAGCCCCTAAAGTCAAGTCCAAATGTGTGATTTCCCCTCATGCAGGATATATTTATTCGGGAAAAGTAGCTGGTTCAGTCTATTCAGCGACCCTACTCCCTAAAAATTATGTGCTTTTAGGGCCCAGCCATGTCTACATGAATTCTCGAATCTCCATAATGAAAAAAGGTATCTGGGAGACTCCTTTAGGGCAAGCTCCTATAAATGAAGAACTGGCGGAAATGATAAGTTCCAGCGTTGAATCAGTCAGTGAAGAGTTAGAGGTCCACAAAAAAGAGCATTCCTTAGAAGTCCAGCTGCCCTTCCTTCAATTTTTTAGAAAAGAGTTGAGCATTGTTCCTATTTGCATTTCCTATTATGCGAACTATAAAGATCTTGAAGAACTTGGGAAAGGACTGGCAAAAAGCATAAGAAAATTAAGAAAGGACACCCTTATCATTGCAAGTACTGATATGAGCCATCAGGAAACACAGGAAATAGCAGAGAAAAAGGACCAAAAAGCAATCCAAGAAATCTTAAATCTCAATGCTAAAAAATTGGTCAGTGTCGTGAAAAGTGAAAACATAAGCATGTGCGGATTCCAACCTACAGCAGTCGCTATCATTGCCTCAAAAGAGCTGGGAGCCTCCAAAGCCACTCTCATCAATTATCAAACCTCTGGAAATGTAACCGGTGATTTTGATCAAGTCGTGGGCTATGCAGGGATAAGAATCAGTTAACTTAAACCCCAAGAAATAGAAAATATTTCAATTTCTATGATTCAGAATCATCTGTTTGATGACAGAGCTCAAGTTGACAATTTTTATCCTTTAATGCTATAAAAAATAAAGGAATTCAGATGAAAAAAACAGATCAGGATATGAAAGTTTTAAGAAAGATTGTTGAAAACTATCTGAAAATAGGGAGGCCCATAAGTTCAGGATATATCAAAGAAAAAGAGAATATATCTGTATCCTCTGCGACTATCAGGAATATAATGGTCAAACTGGAGCAAAAAGGTTACCTTTCTCAGCCTCATGTGGCAGCCGGCCGGATGCCCACAGATGCTGGGTTAAGATATTATGTCAATTACCTTCTAAGGGAAACATTTGAATCTAAATATGAAATCAATATCCCTTCAGAAAGCATTAATATTCAAAAGGTTGATTTTGATACACTCTTAGACAAAACATCCAAATTATTATCTGATTGTTCAGATAATATGGGATTTGTCATTTCTCCACAGATTACAAAGCTGGAATTCAAACATTTACGACTGCTCAGATTAGGAGAAGACAAAACCTTATTAATTCTCATTACATCTTCAAACATTGTTCTCAATGAAATCGTCATGACTTCTGTTCCTCTGACTCAAGAAGAATTAGAAAAATTTTCCAAATATATCAATCTAAATTTTAGTGGGAAAACACTCTCTTATGTCAGAGATTATTTGGTGAATGAGGTTCCGAAGTATCGAATTAAATTTGAAGACACTATCCATAAACTAAGTTTGTTTTTAGAAACTTATTTTAATGATCAAAGAACTTCTCATATTTATTTACAGGGTACATCCAAATTCTTAGAAAAAGCAGAATTATTTGACATGGAAAGACTCATTTCTCTATTTAGAAACTTCGAGGAAAAAAACAAACTGGCAAGGCTTCTCTCTGATTTCATAAGCTTGGACAGAGTCAAAGTGGTTATTGGCTCAGAGCTGCAGCTCCCAGATATTTCAGAATGCTCTCTAGTGATGTCACATTATGGAACTGAAAATCAAATATTGGGAGCTCTGGGAATTATAGGACCTAAAAGGCTTGACTATAAGGAGATCATTCCACTTGTTGACCTTGTGGCAAAAAAGCTCAGCCAAACCATCAGCTATAATCAGTAAGGAGGAAAAATGTCCAAAAAAATTGAGACTGAATCAGATATTAAAGAAAGAAATGAAGATAATGAAATAGAATATATAACTGAAGAAAAGGGAGAAGAAAAAAAGATGAATCAAAAACAAAAAGAAACAGAGATAAAACGAGAGGCTTTAGAAAAAAAGCCTCAAAGCGATAAAGACAAAATCAAGAAACTTCAAGAAAAGTTAGAAAATATTGAATTTGAAAATAAAAAATTAAAAGAACAATACCTAAGAGAAGCTGCAGACAAAGACAATCTGCGGAAACGAACTGAAAAAGAAAAAAATGAGTTTTTTCAGTATGCTCTCAGTGAAATCTTCAGAGAAATCATAACTATCCTTGATAATTTTGACAGAGCCTTGGAAAAAAAAGAACATGGGAACAACAAAAATTTCAGGGATGGCGTTGAACTCATACATAAACAATTCATAAACCTCCTGAAGAATTATGGGGTCAAGCCCATTGAAGTCAAAGGAAATAAATTTGATCCCCGCTTTCATGAGGCACTGATTTCAGAAGAATCCGACAAGGTTAAAGAACCGACTATCAGTAAAGTCATACAGAAAGGGTATATGATCCACCAGAGACTTCTTCGCCCCACATTGGTGAAAGTAAAAATTCCTAAGAAAAAGAGCTAAATATGGAACCCTTCATTGGAATCGATTTAGGCACCACTTTTTCCTGTATCGCTTTTTTAGAAGATGAAAAACCTAAAGTCATTTCCAATATGGAAGGATTAACCACCACTCCCTCAGTTGTCAGCTTCACCAGCTCAGGGGAAATGCTGATAGGAAATGCCGCCTTAAGACAGGCTATAACCAATACTCAAAATACTCTTTATGCCATAAAAAGAATCATAGGGAAAAAATACAATTCTGAAGACATCAATGAATTTAAAAAAAGAGTTCCCTATACCTTAAGAGAGGCAGATAACGGAGATATACTGCTGGAAGTTCAGTCCAATCTGATCAGTCCTCAGGAAGTCTCCTCAATCATTCTTAGATATCTAAAAAATTGTGCTGAGTCCTATTTCGGACAAAAAATCACTAAATCAGTCATAACCGTTCCCGCTCATTTTAATGACCATCAGCGCCAGGCAACCAAAGATGCAGCCAAAATAGCTGGAATGGATGTTTTAAGAATTATAAACGAACCCACTGCGGCCTGTCTGGCTCATGGGTTAAATATAAGGAAAAATTTGAAAGTCGCTGTGTATGATATGGGTGGAGGAACTTTTGATATATCTTTATTGGAAATCGAAGATGGTGTTTTTAATGTCCTTGCTACAAATGGCAATACGTTTCTGGGTGGAGAAGATTTTGATAATAGAATCGCAGATTGGATCAAGAATGACTTTATAGAAGAGAATCATTTAGATATTTCATTAGACGGACTTGCTCTTCAGAGAATAAAGGAAGCGTCTGAGAATGCAAAAAGAGAACTTTCTTTTTCCACTAAAAGTGAGATCAACCTTCCCTTTATTTTCTCCCATAAATCCGGTTCTAAACACATTAAAAAAATCTTGACTCGAAGCAAACTGGAACAGATGACAGAAGACCTTGTGCAAACGACAATCCCTTATATTGAGGAAACTTTAAATAGCAGCCATTTAGAGCCAAAAGATATTGATGAAGTTCTCCTGGTGGGCGGCCAGACCAGGATGCCTTTATTAAAGAGAAAAATCACTGAGTATTTCCAAAAACAGCCTATCGAGCACAACAATCCAGAAGAAATTGTGGCTTTGGGAGCTGCTATTCAAGCAGGAATAACCCAACGAAAACTGACCGATATGATTCTTCTCCTTGACGTGACTCCGCTTTCTTTAGGCATTGAAATTGAAAATAAAAAGTATATCAAAATTATTGAGAAAAACACCACTATTCCTACTAAAAAAACAATGTCCTTTACTACAGTTCAAGACAACCAAAGAAGAGTCAAAATCCACGTTCTACAGGGAGAAAAAGAAAACGCTGAAGAGAACGTTTCTCTTGCACTTTTTAACCTTGTCGGTATTGGTTTAGCTCCTGCTGGAGTCCCTCAAATAGATGTGACATTTGAAATCAATACTGATGGGTTAGTCCAGGTCTCCGCAAAAGATATAAGCACAGGGAGAGAGCAGAGAATTGAGGTCAAACCTTCCTCAGGGCTTTCTGCTGAAGAATTAAACAAGATCATTATAAGAACAAAAAAACTGGAAAACAGCGGATTAGGGGAAATGGATAATGGAAAAACGTGATTATTATGAGATATTAGGAGTCTCAAGAAAATGCACCTGTGAAGAAATTAAGAGAGCCTACCGGAAAAAAGCACTTCAATACCATCCTGACAGAAATCCTGGAGACAAACAAGCTGAAGAAAATTTTAAAGAAGCCGCTGAAGCCTACAGTGTGCTTATGGATTCCGAGAAAAGAGCCATCTACGACAAATATGGTCATCAAGGATTGAGAGGCGAAGAATTCAGCGGATTCTCAGGGTTTAACTCCTCTATATTTCAGGATTTTGAAGATATCCTTGGAAACTTTTTTAATTTTGGATTCGGAAATTCTTTTAGTTCTTCAAGAACAAACAGAGGTTACTCGAAAAGAGGAAGAGATCTTGCGGTAGAGGTCAAAATAAGCATGGAAGAAGCCGCATCCGGAGTCGAAAAAGAAATTCAAATCAGCAGATCTGAAACATGCCCTATCTGTCATGGTTCCAAAATGAAACCAGGAACTCAAAAAAAAGAATGTCCTATTTGCCGAGGAAGAGGCAAGTTAAGACAGCAGCAGGGTTTTTTCTCATTAATTCAAACTTGCCCCCGGTGTGGAGGGACTGGCTATATCATACCGGATCCTTGTGAAGGGTGCGGAGGAACGGGGAAGATAAAGAAAAAGAAAAAAGTCAGTTTTAAGATTCCTGCAGGAATCGAAGATGGAATGAAATTGAGGATCCAAGGAGAAGGTGAAGTTGGAGAACAAGGAACGCCTCGAGGTGACTTATATGTTCGCGTCAGAGTTAGAAAACATAAATATTTTCAAAGAGAAGGCAGTGACCTGTTATGTGAGATAAAAATCTCTTTTCCAAGGGCAGCGTTGGGAACTCAGGTCAAGATACCAACTTTAGAAGGAGAGGAAATCTTAGAAATTCCCAGTGGAGTTCAATCCGGGAAACTATTGAAACTTAAAGGAAAAGGCATTCAGAGTCTAAATAATCACCAAAAAGGAGATTTGTATATTAAAGTCAATGTAGAGACTCCCAAAAATTTAAAGAGAAAACAGAAGGAAATTTTAAAAAAGTTTGCAGAATCTACAGGAGAAAGACTTGATTCTGTAGAGAATAATGTCATCAATAAAATAAAAAATATTTTTCATTAGAGCTTCATTGACCTCAAACCGCTTTTATATTCAAGAAAATCAGATAAAAAAAACTCAGGCCGTGTTAACAGGTGATGAGCATCATCATTTAAGCCGAGTCGTGAGAAAAAAGAGAGGAGATCAAGTTTATCTTTTTACAAAAGATGGTCAAAATTTTAAGGCTAAAATTGATAAAATAGGAAGATCAGAAACATTCCTGACTGTATTGGAGAAGGGTCAAAAAAAGGAATCTGATAAAAAGATCATCTTGGCGCCCTCATTGGTCAAATTGAAATGTTTTGAGTTCATTCTGCAGAAATCCACAGAATTAGGAATCACATCCATAGCGCCTTTGAGAACGGAAAGATCCATCATAAACATATCTAACAAAACAGACAAAAAGATTCAAAGGTGGAATAGGATTGTCTTGGAAGCTTCCAAACAGTGTCAGAGACCCTTTCCACCCCAAATAGAAGCACCGCTTCCATTGTCAAGATTCCTTGATATAAAAAAAGCTGATTTAAAAATATTTTTGAATGAAGAAGGAGGAGAATATCTAAAAGATTTGATGATTGAACATGAACAAATGCCTTCTTATCGATCTATCATTGTCTTATTGGGTCCGGAGGGAGGCTGGACAGAAGATGAAAAACAGGATATAGTTCATCATGGATACAAAGCAGTTAGCCTAGGAAGAAACATTCTAAGGGCTGAAACAGCTGCCATCGCATGTGTATCGATTATATCGCACTTCTGGAATTCATAGCATGTTTATACAAGGTCAAAAAGTCGGGAAATATAAAATTATCCGTTCATTAGGAAGCGGCGGATTCGGAGCTGTCTTTTTGGCAGAAGATACTTGGCTTAACATTCGAGTCGCCATTAAAGTTCCTCATAAACAGTCAGTTGAAATTTTTAAACTCCTCAAAGAGCCACGGCTCCAGGCTGCTCTCAACCATCCCAATATAGTCCGCATGATATCAGCTGAAAAAGAGGGTAAGATATTTTATATGGTCATGGAATATATTAAAGGGATGACGTTAGAAAAGATAATTGAAAAAGAAAAAATATTAAAATATGAAAAAGCAGTCAAATATATAACTCAGATTGCACTAGCAGCTTCTCATGCCCATAA
Source organism: uncultured Eubacteriales bacterium (assembly GCA_964599635.1). Taxonomy (GTDB): domain Bacteria; phylum Acidobacteriota; class Aminicenantia; order Aminicenantales; family Aminicenantaceae; genus WJMT01. The sequence continues at coordinate 61,813 of CAZRGM010000056.1, forward strand.
AAACAAAATAATCCATCGAGATCTCAGGCCTTCAAACATAATCATATCAGAAAATGAAGATAGCGTAAAAATCACAGACTTTGGGACCTCTGCCTGGTTAAACAAGATCCCTTATGCTTCAACCCGAATTGGATCCCCTCCTTATATGGCTCCTGAACAGTTCATAGGAAAATCTACATTTCAGTCTGATATATATTCCATTGGATGCATTTTTTATGAAATGATTCTAGGAAGGCCCCCTATTTTTGATCCTGATCCTTTTAAAATTTTGGAAAAAGCTAAACAGGGAAAAATCACCCCCCCCAGAATTAGAAACAGCCAGATACCAAAAGAAATCGATTTGATCATCATGAAATGTCTTTCTTCTGAAATACAAGACAGATATCAGAGTGCTGAAGAATTAACCAAAGATTTGAGAGAATTTAGAGGAAAAGATTTTGAGAAATCAGAACTCTTAGATATCAGAAGAAGAATCAAAGCACGGGAGGACAGAGGAAATCATGTATGCTGGAACTGTGGAAGGCCCCTCCCTTACAAATCAAAAAAATGTCCTTACTGCGGAGAGGAAAATTGACTTGGAATCATAATTCGGATAGTATTAAATTTTTAAAAGAGGATCATCATTATAAATTTCGAGGGAGTCAGAAATGAGTTCATTTGATGAAGAAAGTAAAATATGGATGAATGGGGAAATCATGCCCTGGAAAAATGCCAACATTCATATTGCTTCCCATGTTATCCATTATGGAAGTTCATTATTTGAAGGCCTGAGGTGCTACGAAACTCCTCAAGGGACAGTCATATTTAGATTAAATGCCCATACCCAAAGGCTCTATAACTCATGTAAGATGTATAGGATCGAAATACCTTATACTCAAGAAGAACTCAATCAAGCCATAATAAATATTATTAAAATCAATAAATATAAAGAATGCTATATAAGACCCATTGTCTTTCGAGGATACGGCACCCTGGGAGTCAATCCTCTATCAAACCCTGTCGTCACAGCCATTATGGTATGGAAATGGGGAAAATATCTTGGAGAAGAGGCGCTTATAAATGGAGTGGATGTGAAAGTTTCTTCTTGGAGAAGAATGGCTCCAGATACTTTTCCTGCGCTTGCCAAATCTGGAGCCAATTACATGAATTCCCAGCTCATTAAAATGGAGGCTGTCCTGGACGGATATGTAGAAGGAATAGCTCTGACATCTGATGGACATATAAGTGAAGGAAGTGGGGAAAATCTTTTTGCTGTTATCGACGGTGTTCTCCATACTCCACCTCTTTCGGCCTCAATCCTGCCCGGAATCACAAGAAACTCAGTCATCAAAATTGCCAAAGAAAAAAGTCTTGAGGTTAAAGAAATATGCATTCCTAGAGAAATGCTCTATATCGCTGATGAAGTCTTTTTTACGGGTTCAGCTGCAGAGATAACTCCCATCCGTTCCATAGATAAAATAAAAATCGGAAACGGCCAAAGAGGCCCCATCACTAAGTTACTTCAAGACGAATATTTTGCCTATATAAACGGGGAAAGAGAAGACAAAAACAATTGGCTGACATATTTATATAGATGAATCATTAAAGATGAGTCGGAGAAAAAATAAATTTATTGGGGGGTAAAATGGATATAGACGAACTTTTAAAAATAGCCATTGAAAACGATGCCTCTGATCTTCACCTAAAATCTGGAAACTTTCCCATAATACGTGTTCACGGAAATCTGCAAATGCTTACTGATTATCCCAAATTAACGCCTGATATAACTAGACAATTAGCCGAACAGATAACCAATGACTTTCAAAAAGAAATGCTCAAAGAAGAACATGATCTTGACCTTGCTTATAGTCTTCCCGGTTTTGGACGTTTTAGAGGAAGCATATATCAGCAGAGAGGCTCCTATGGAATTGTATTGAGGATTATTCCTCTAGAAGTTCTACCTATAAGGGAACTCAATCTTCCAGAAGTCATTGAAAGCATCGCTGAAGAAAACAGGGGCCTTGTCCTTGTCACGGGAACCACTGGATCTGGAAAAACCACCACTCTTGCCTCGATGATTAACTACATCAATGAAAGAAGAAAAGAAAACATCATCACTATTGAGGACCCTATTGAATATCTTCACAGAGATAAAAAAAGCATGATCAGTCAAAGGGAAGTCGGAGTGGACGTTTCTGCCTTTTCGAGAGGCCTAAGGGCTTCTCTCCGAGAGGATCCCGACATAATACTGGTTGGAGAGATGAGAGACCGAGATACTATTGATACCGCACTTCTCGCTGCAGAGACCGGTCATTTAGTTTTAAGTACGCTTCACACCATAGACGCTCCGGAAACTGTTAACCGGATTGTTTCAATTTTTCCTCCATTCCAGCAGAGACAAGTCAGGCTACAGCTCTCAAGCGTCCTAAAGGCTGTGATATCCATGAGACTGATTCCCAGAAAAGATGGAAAAGGGAGAGTCCCAGCCGTAGAGGTGATGATCAACACACCCTATATTTCAGAATGCATTAATGACAGAGAAAAAACAGGGCTTATTAGAGATGCCATAGCTTCAGGGGTTTCACAGTATAATATGCAGAGTTTTGACCAATCGATATACTGGCTTTACACAGAAGGATTCATTTCTTATGAACAAGGCCTCAGGTATTCTTCAAGCCCAGATAACTTCAAGTTAAGAGTTATGGGGATTCGTTCTTCTCAGGACATCGCTATGGAAAACATGGAAAAGGAAATTTCTGAAAGAAATCTGGAAAAAAGGGAAGCTTATAATGAAGAATTAGAGGAGGAAAAAGAATAAAACCAATCAATGAAATCACAACAAATAAGAAAAAAATTTCTAGACTTCTTTGCATCAAAAGATCATAAAATCATAAAAAGTACTTCTCTTTTTCCAAAAGACGATCCGACTCTTCTTTTTACGAACGCTGGTATGAACCAGTTTAAGAATGTATTTCTGGGCCTTGAAAAGAGAACTTACAGAAGAGCTGCTTCTGTTCAAAAATGCATGCGGGTCAGCGGAAAGCATAACGACCTTGAACAAGTTGGTAAAACCAGCAAACACCATACCTTTTTTGAAATGCTGGGAAATTTTTCTTTTGGGGATTATTTTAAAAAAGAAGCTATCGAATTTGCCTGGGAATTACTAACCGAAGAATACAAGATCGATCCGGAAAGGCTTTATGTGACAGTCTACGAAGACGATGAAGAAGCTTATCAGGTATGGACAAAAAATATCGGGATTTCTAAAAATAAAATATTTTATATGGGAAAGGAAGAAAATTACTGGAGTATGGGGGATACGGGTCCGTGTGGACCTTGTTCAGAAATCCATTATCAGTCATTCAAAGATTTAAAAAATAAGAAACCAAAAGAACTGATTGAATCAGGAAATGACGATTTCATTGAAATATGGAACCTTGTTTTTATGCAGTACAACAGAGATGAAAATGGGAATCTCCATAATCTTCCAGCCCCTTCTATAGATACAGGCATGGGACTTGAACGTATGGCGACAGTCCTGCAAAATAAAAAAGATAATTATGAGAATGACCTTTTTTATCCCATCATCGAAAACATCATCTCACTCTCTGGGAATGAGCTGACGAAGGAAACAATCAAAAATATATCTGTTAGAAAAATAGCTGACCATATTCGATCCGTTGTCTTCCTTATAAACGATGGAATCATGCCTTCAAATGAAGGAAGAGGATATGTTCTTAGAAGGCTTATAAGAAGAGCATTCAGAGCAGGAGAAAAAATTGGGTTTAAAGAAGCCTTTCTTTTTAAACTGGTAGGAGTGGTCTGTGATATCATGAAAGATTCCTATCCGGAGTTAATCTCATCTGCAAATTATATCTCCAAAGTTTGTCAATCCGAAGAAAAGCGCTTTTCAAAGACATTGTCCTCTGGAATCAAAACATTTGACTTCTATGTTGGACAGCTTAAAAAAAACAATAAAAATATCATCCCTGGAGAAAAACTATTTAAGCTTTACGACACATATGGCTTTCCTTTAGATCTTTCAAATGAACTCGCTGAAGACGAAAATATGATCATCGATGAAAAAGGTTTCTATACCGAGCTCAATAAACAAAGAGAAATAGCAAGAAAATCATGGAAAGGGGATGTCCAACAGGGAAAGAGAAAAAAATACGAAAAATTTAAACATCTCAGCGTCAAGTATGTGGGCTATGAAAAGGAAAGCGTATCGAATTCGGAAGTCCTGGCTATCCTTAAAAATGGATCTGAAGTTTCTCAACTAAAAAAAGGAGAGAAAGGAGAAGTCGTTTTAGATAGTACTCCTTTTTATGCCGAAGCCGGAGGACAGGTTGGAGATACCGGAATTATTAAAAATCCAGGATTTTCTGCAGAGGTCAGATCGGCCTATTATCCCATCCCTGATATCATATTTCATAAAATAGAAATGATCTCTGGAACAATGAACATTGGCGATAAGGTTGAATCAGAATTAGACATAAGGAGAAGAAAAGCAATCAGCAAAAACCATACCGCCACCCATCTCCTGCACGCTTCTCTGAGAGAAATAATCGGTTCTCATGTAAAGCAGTCTGGCTCTCTTGTCTCCCCACAAAAATTTCGATTTGATTTCACTCATTATTCCCCTTTAAATCGTTCTGAAATAAAAAGTGTGGAGTCACTAGTCAATGAAAAAATTCAAGAATGCATACCCGTAAGTACAAAAATAACTTCTCTGGAAGAAGGCATTAAGGAAGGAGCCACAGCTATATTTGAGGAAAAATATGGGGAGGAAGTCAGAGTCATAACCATTGGGGATTTCAGTAAAGAGCTCTGCGGCGGAGTTCATGTACAGAATACTGGTGAAATCGGTTTTTTTAAAATCATTTCAGAATCCAGTGTCGCTGCAGGAATGAGAAGGATTGAGGCCGTCACTTCATTATCGGCACTGGAATACACCCAAAAAAATGAAGAGCTCATAGAAGAAATTGAATCATCTCTGAATGCACCGAGAGATGACCTTGAGGATCATATTGAAAAATTAAAAGAGTCCCTGAAACAAAAAGAAAAAGAAAATAAATCTCTCAGACAGAAGCTGATTAATCTAAAAAGCCAGCAAAAACAGGAAAAAACTCATGACATAAACGGCATTTCTGTGCTCATTAAAAAAATGGATGGACTGAACGGATCAGAACTCAGAAATCTTGCTGATGACTTAAGGCAAAAATCAAAAACAGATGTGATTATGCTATCAACAATTTTAAATGAAAAAGTCTTGCTAGTGGTCACAGTGAATAAAAACTTAACGAAACAATTAAAAGCAACGAATATCATCAATGAAATGGCTCCTATTATAGGGGGGGGAGGAGGAGGACGTCCTGATTTTGCCCAGGCTGGAGGAACCAAACCTGAAAAGTTGGATCAGGCTTTTGACAAGGGATTCCTGTATATTAAAGAACAACTCAAACAGAAAAATCACCCTTAAAGGGGATTGTTTTTCTCTAAGATATAAGTATACTGAATAAAAGCTCAATGGGATTAAAAGAAGTAAAATTAAAATTGTTTTTTCTTATTATTATCATGGCTTTATCGATCTCTATCCCTTCAGTGCCTTATTCGACCTATTCAAAACCATCAAAATATGAATCCATCATTAATGAGGCTGCTGTTAGATATGGGATTCCTTCTGATCTTATAAATTCGATCATCAAAACAGAATCTAACTATAATCCAAGAGCCGTTTCCTCAAAAGGGGCATCAGGCCTTATGCAGCTTATGCCTTCAACAGCTGAACAGTACGGCGTTAAAGACATATTTGATCCTGAAGATAACATATTTGGAGGAACTAGATATCTAAAAGAGCTGATTTCACTTTATCAAAGAAACCTCGATCTGGTGCTCGCTGCTTACAACGCAGGTCAGGAAGCCGTTAAAAAATACCACGGAATTCCTCCCTATCAAGAAACACTGGAGTACATTGAAAAAGTCAAAGTTTCCTATGGAAAAAAATCTCTGATCAGTAAGACGAAAATATACAAATACTATGACGAATCTGGGAGAATTGTCATCACTAATAATGTCTTTCTTTATCTAAAACACAGAAAAAAATAAATCCCCCTTTAATTTACTTTTTTTAAGCGGAATGCATATCCGGATTTAAGTTGGCCCGCACCGAAAAAATACTCGGGATAATTTCAAATGTCACCGGAACTTTTCCAATCAGTTCTCCGTCAGCTTCTATAAGGACATCTTCCTGATCTTCTGATGTCACTTCAATTTTTTTCCCTCTTATAAATTCAATTTTTGGGTGTGATAAATGAGTTCCCTGATAAATACGCCACACATTTAAAAAAAACTCAAATTTTTCCATCCCTTTTACCAAGATCACATCAAAAAATCCATCATTAAGAAGGGCATAGGGAGCTATTTTCATTCCCTTCCCAAAGATAACTCCATTAGACACCGCACCTACTAAGTACTCATCCGTCGGATGTTCCTTTCCATCTATTTTGACTCTTAACTTTTTGTTTCTGTAAGACATAAAAGTAACAATCAGAGTTCTCAAATAAGATGAAGCTTTTCTCCTGAGTCTTTTCTCTTCAACTCTCTTCACGACCTCCCCTCCAAAACCAAAATCAGCAATGTTTAAAAACAATCTTTCTTCTTCACATCCTGAAAGGGATCTATACTTAATCTTTCCAATATCTATGATATCAGACTTGGGTTTGATGATAACCTCCATGGACTTTCTTAAATTTTGGGGAATTTTTAGACTTCTGCTAAAATCCGACCCTGTTCCACTAGGAACTATCCCCAATGATGTATCAGGATTGATGATCTTATGGTTATCAAAAAAACCATTAGCAATCTCATTGATGGTTCCGTCTCCTCCCACTCCAACAATCAATTCACTTCCGTCTTTGATAGCGGATCTTGATATTTCTGTGGCGTGAGCCGGCTTCTCCGTAAACTCATATTTGAATTCTTTAAAAAAATTACTGAGGGCTTCTTTTATACGAACCCATCTTTTACCTGTCTGACCTTTGTTTGATTCAGGATTGATTATTATCTGCGTCTTTAACAGTGGTGGAGTCTTTGGAAACGTCAATAACATCTTTTTCCCCTTGTTTCATTTTGTCTTTTTTAAATAGAGATACTCCAATGATCCCTCCCAGAGCACCCAGTACAGAAAACACAATAGCATTGATCAAAACTCCGAGTAAAACCAAAGATATATGAGTTTCTGCCGCTCCTTTATCTAGCCATGTTTCCCATCCAGACGGCATTTCATCGGCATACTGCGCGAATCTCTCCATAAGATTGGCAATAAATTTATTTGTGATTGGGGCTAGAGGAATGCTTATTAAAAAATCGACAGCTGTGGCCACAAGACCAGATAAAATTCCTACAACAGCCCCATCCCCCATAGTTAATAACCTTGGAGATTCCTTGTTGAGAAAAAAAACAGCCGCAATCCCTCCCCCAATAATCCACAGACAGCAAAGACAGTTCATGATAGGGATACCGGAAAGAACTCCAGCAATCCCCCCTCCAATAAGTGCAGGGATAAACATATTTGTTTTCTGTTCTTCCATCCTGCCTCCTCATTAAACAGTTTTTACTATTCTATGTTGTTTGTCATTTTTTTCAAGAAAAATTTTTTGATATCCCTTATTAGGCTCCTTAACCTTTTCTATGAATAATCCATTCCTTGATGAATTCTGAGATACCCATTATGAAATAATAGGGGAGGAGAGTCCCCCAGATAAATCCAATCACATACCTCATCCAATCTGAAGTCTGCCATAAATGGAACATATTTCCTAGTGTATCGATCACAATAGGAGCTGAAAAAATAAAGAATATTTGATTTTTGGGAGCTCTCTTTGATTTAAAGCCATTCACTACTGGAAAAACCAATGTCCCTAAGAAAAAACCAAAGTAGATCCCTAGACATCGAGTACAGACAGCCAAAGGATATCCAAATAAATAAAAACATCTAGAAGGATCCTGATGACAGATAGGAGAAAAAATAGCATATATGAATGCATTCGCAGGAAGATGGAAGCTTTTTAAAAAGGGAGCCATAAATATGAGAGCCAGCCAACCAATAACTCCAATTAACGTGCAAATAAACACAATACGGAAGATTTTTTTTTCAACCATCTAAAAAGGCCAAATACTTTTTCAGGTATATCTATCATAAGAACTCCTTCTGAATTGTCAAATAGTGACATTTTTTTTGGAAATGCATTCATGTTTTTTGAATAACCAGGATAAGGAATTATTTGACAGAACTCCCCTGAAAGTGTAAATTTATTTTTATGGATCATTATAAAAAGCATCCAAAAAATTTGAATGACATTCAAAAAGTCATGTGTGGTTTATTTTCATCAATAAGGAGGCACAATGAATAAGAAAAGATCATTAATAATTTTTGCCTTGATTCTTCTTGTCACACCCTTTTATTTAACCTCCCAGAATGAAGAAGACATAGAAAAGCGAGCTCTAGAAATCTTCAATAAATACAAAGATAGTGTCATTGCTCTTAAGTCGTTCGGGGAAGGCGATAATGTTCTCTACGATGGAACCGGATTTGCTGTGGGTGAAAAAATGATAGCCACAAACTATCACATCGTCAGCTTAGCCAAAGCTATCGAAGGAACGACAGCGGATGGTAAAAATGTAAAAATTAAGGGTCTTGTCGATTATGATAAAGAGACAAACATTGCTTTACTGGCTATAAACAAAAAACCACCTGTTCTCCCATTAGGAAACTTCGATTCTGTAGAATTTGAGGATGAGGTGTTTCTGATCGGATCAAATCAAACAGGTCAAATCAGGGCCTATCCAGGAGATATCATAAACATTGCTGAATCCCTAACAAATATTAAAGTCGCTGATACAAGTATTTCAGCTGGAGATGAAGCAAGCGGAGGTCCTGTCTTAGATGAAAACGGTCAGGTGATCGGAATTATATTTTATCCAGAAAGCTCATCCTCAAAAGCCATTATTCCCATATCTGTATTGAACAAGCTCAACAAGGAATCTTCTCCAAAAAAAGTCAAAAAAATGGAGCCCGTTGATTACTTTTCTACTCTAGAAGGAGCTTATTTTACAGGACACACATTTGTGGCTATCAATAATATGATTATAGCTGAAACAAATTTAGAAAAAGTTTCAAAAATGAATCCCCAAGACATTCAAACAAAAATGGTTCTCGCAGACGTTTACACAAAAGGGAGAGCTTACTCTTCAGCCGTAAAAACCTATAAAAACATCACCGAATTGAATCCTGAATCTGACAAGGCTTATCTAAAAATGGGCACTGTTTATATTGACATGAGAGATTGGAAGCAAGCCATTCCTCCTTTAGAAAAAGCTGTAGAATTAAATCCCAATAATTCAAGCTCTTATTATAACATCGGGCTTGCTTATGAAGAATTAAAAAATTATGAGAAAGCCATTGAAAATTTCGAAAAATTTATTAAATCTGAGCCCAGTGACCCAAAAGATACCTTTCTCCGTTTAGGAATCGCTCAATTGGAAACAGAACAATATGAGGGAGCGGCTTTGTCATTGGAGCAGGCCATCAAGAACAACCCAGATGACGATAACTTGAAATACAGACTTGCCGAAACCTATCAAAAGATTAAAGAATATGATAAGGCATCTGAAATTTATGAAGGTCTTGCCAAAAATAATCCTGATGATGCCAATGTCTATTACAATATGATGATCAAAATGTATGATGAAGCCAATATGCCTGAAAAAGCTATCGAGTCGGCAAAAAAGCTCATTGAATTAGAACCAGACAGTGCAGACTCCTATTATAATGTCGGCTATATGCATATTAAACAAGAGCAATATAAAGAGGCCATCCCTATGTTTCAAAAGGCAATCGAATTAGAGCCTAATATGGAATACGCCTATATGAACCTTGCTGTCTGTTATTCTCAAACCAATCAGTACTCAAATTCCATTGAAATCTTAAAAAAATTGGTTGATATTCAGCCTAATAATTCAAACGCCTGGCTTTCTATAGCTGTCAACTACTTGAAATTAAAAAGGTGGAGTTCCTCTGTTGAGCCTCTTAGAAAAACAATTGAATTAGAACCTAAAAACGCTCAGGCTTACTATAACTTAGGAATCGCCTATCTAAATATGGGTGATAATACAAACGCAAGAAGAGTTTATCTTAAGCTAAAAGAAATCGATCCAGATATGGCAAGAAGACTACTCAAATACTTCAGATAATTCTCTCTTAAAATGACCATTGATTGACAAATCTAAGTTTATATGGTAGAAAATCTTTTAGTTAATTTATCTAACAAGCTGCTTTCATCCTCTTTCATATCTTTAGATTAAGCTCTGAAAAAGTTTGCAACTTAAAAAGAGGGCAGGTGGCGAAATTGGCATACGCGCTAGGCTTAGGACCTAGTTCCTTATGATGGAGTGCGGGTTCGAGTCCCGCTCTGCCCATTAAGACAACAATTTTATTTAAAGATTTGGTTTAAATGCAAAAAGATGCAAAAAAAGCAAACGATTGTCAAAGAGAAATGGAAATTACCATTTCTGAGAAAGAAGTAGACGAAGAGTATCAGAAAACTCTCCATCAGTTTGCAATCAAAGCTAAGATCAGAGGCTTTCGTAAAGGAAAAGCTCCGTTAAATCTTGTCAAACAGATGTATCAAGATGAATTGAAAAGTTCAGTCATAAATAATTTAGCCCCAAAAGCCATCAATGAGGCTCTTTTAAAAGAGAATGTTTCTCCTGTCTCCCCTCCGGTCATAATGGACCTTGATTATCAAGAGGGCAAACCGGTTAAACTTAAAGTTTCGTATGAAGTTTTCCCAATATTTGAACTCCCGGAATACAAAAAAATTAAAGTTAAGAATCCAAGAAATATTGTTTCACAAAAAGATATGGATAAATACCTGCAAGACCTGCGCGAAAGATCAGCTAAATACACGCCTGTTCAAAATAGGGGAATCCAAAATGATGATTACCTTCTTGTCCAAATAAAAGGTATGGATTTGGATTCAAAAAAAATGCTTCCCACTGAAAAAACGATCGTTCTAGCAGGACATTCTGATAATGAAAAGTCTTTAAATGAAGTTTTGCTAGGAATGAAAGAAGGGGAGCAAAAAGATTTCAACATCAATTACAAAAGAGATCATAAAAATAAAAGACTTGCGGGTAAAAACATAAGATACACAGTAAAAGTCCTTTCTATAAAAGAAAAAGTTCTTCCAGAATTAAATGATGATTTTGCAAAAGATCTTGGAGAATTCAAGGACCTTGATTCTTTGAAAAAACAAATAAAAAAAGAGCTCAAATCTGCTAAAGAAAATCACTCTAAGCAAAGCATCAGTGAGGAGATTATAAAAAAAATCTCCAATAATGTTGATTTTGACCTTCCAGAATCAGTTGTTAAACAGGAAACAAAGGAAAATATTAAAAGAATCCTATCTTCACTTCCGAAGGGTCAGCAAAATCTGGATAAAGAACAGATGAATAAAATAAATAAGGAAGCGAGAGAAAAAGCCAGAAATTCCATAAAAAGTCATTTGATTTTAAAAAAAATAGCTGAAAAGGAAAAAATAGATATTTCTAAGGATGAACTCGAGATAGAATACAAATCGATGGCCAATAAAAACAACATCCCTTTAGAAAGAATCAGAGGATATATGAATCAAGAAGGAAGAGAAGATAATTTGAAGCAAAACATGCTCTTAAGAAAGACTATTGACTTTTTAGTCGACAATGCTAAAATTGAAGAGTAACATTCCTAATGATAAGAATCCCCATTATTTTTAATAAAACAGCAAGAAGCGAACGAGTTTATGAAGCTATCCGAAGAGGAAAAGATATTCAAAAACAGCATGCATTTGGCATCTAATGAAAAGTTAATCAAATCAAATGAATCCCAAAAAATGACTGAAAACAAAATTTCAGAATATGAAATCCCCAGAAAGGCAGTTGGTGAGTAAAGATGCAAAAAAATCAAAAAAATCAAGATCTGGCAAGATTTCCTTTAATTCCATTGAGAGACCTGGTGGTATTCCCATCCACTCTTGTGCCATTTATAATCGGACGAAACTCCTCAATTGAAGCCTTAGAGAAAGCTTCTTCAGAAGAAAAACTTCTCTTCCTTTCAACTCAATTGGACCCTTCTCTTAATAATCCTCAACCTGATGATATCAATTCTTTTGGAGTTATAGCCAAGATTATAAGGGTGGTTAAGATTGATGATAAAAATTTAAAAGTCATTGTGGAAGGGAAGAAAAGAGCCAGAATCATCGAATACACCAAATCCTATCCATTCTATGAAGTGCTTGCCAAGGAAATCAAACAGATAGAAACAATTGATGATGAATCTTTAGGCGAACATTTAAAAAGAGTTCTCAACCTGTTTGAAGACTATTTAAAATTAACCAAACATACAAATTTTGATTCCATAATACCTGCCCTAAGAGAAAACACCCCTGACAGGATATCCGATATCATAGCGTCTCATTTACATATAAACTTTGATGAGAAACAAAATTTATTAGAGACCATAAATCCTGTTGAAAGAATAAGGCGTTTAAACTTTGTCATTGAAAGTGAAATCCTTAAAATTCATTCAAAATTGAGAAAAAACGGAGAACCTTCCAGAAGAAACAAGAAACCTTTTCCAAACACAGGCCAAAAAATATTCACAACCAGTATGAGTCCCAAAAAAGATAGGAAACTAAATGAAATTGAAGAATTGAAAGAAAAAGTGCAAAAAGCTAATATGCCCAAAGCAGCTGAAGAAAAAGCCCTTGAGGAAATCGAACGGATGGAGGTGATGCCCCCTATGTCTGCAGAAGCTACTGTGAGCCGTAATTATCTTGACTGGATTATATCCCTTCCATGGAATAAGAAGTCACGGGAGAAAAGAGATATAAAAGAGGCAGAAAGAATACTCAATGAAGACCATTATGGTCTAGAGAAAGTTAAGGAAAGGATTCTTGAATATTTGTCACTCCGACAAATTGTTAAAAACCCAAAAGGAGTCATTTTAGGTCTTGTCGGTCCCCCTGGAGTAGGGAAAAGTTCGCTGGGGCAGTCGATCGCACGGGCGACCGGACGTAAATTTGTCAGGTTATCACTGGGAGGAGTCCGGGATGAAGCAGAGGTAAGAGGACACCGAAGGACATACATCGGAGCCTATCCTGGCAGAATGATTCAGATGGTTAAAAAAGCAGGAACCAAGAATCCTGTTTTCCTTCTTGACGAAGTTGACAAGATGAGTGTTGATTTCAGAGGAGATCCATCTTCCGCCCTTATGGAAGTGCTTGATCCTGAGCAAAACAGCACTTTTTTAGATCATTACATTGATACTGAATTTGATCTTTCCCAGGTGATGTTTATTGTTACGGCTAATGTGATTAAGACTATCCCCGCTCCTTTACTTGATCGAATGGAAATTATCCGCATACCTGGTTATACTGAAGAAGAAAAACTGCAGATCGGAAAAAAGTTTTTACTCCCTAAACAACTAAAATCTCATGGCCTTAAAAAATCCAATATCAAGATATCTGAAACAACACTAAAAAAACTCATCAGTGACTATACCCGAGAGGCTGGAGTTAGAAACCTGGAACGAGAGTTGACTTCCATTTGCCGTAAAATAGTCAAAAAGGTGGTCATTAAGGGCAAGGATTATAAAGAGTATATTCCCCCCAAAGGACTTGAAAACTACTTAGGAATTCCCCGCTTCAGGCGTTCTGGAATAGATAAAAAGGATGAAATCGGAGTTGCAATCGGAATGGCCTGGACAGAATTTGGAGGAGAGCTCTTAACCTTTGAAGTCACTAAAGTCCATGGAAAAGGGAATTTCACATACACAGGCCAACTAGGAGAAATCATGCAGGAATCCGCCCAAGCGGCTTTCAGCTATGTCAAAGGAAAGATATACGAATTAGATATTGCCAGAGATCTTCATAAAAAGTTTGATATCCACATTCACGTTCCAGAAGCTTCGACGCCTAAAGAAGGACCATCTGCCGGGATAACCTTGGCCACATCGATCATTTCACTTCTGACTGAAATCCCGGTTAGTAAAAAAGTTGCTCTGAGCGGAGAATTAACTCTAAAAGGAAAAGTTCTTCCCGTAGGAGGAGTTAAAGAAAAACTTTTAGCCGCCTATAGAGAAGGAATCAAAGAAGCTATTCTCCCTTTAGATAATATGTGCGATTTGAAAGACATGCCCCCAAAAATAAAGAAATCCATGAAAATTCATTTTGTTGAAACAATGGATGAAGTTTTAAAAATTGCTTTAACCAAAGAACTCCCTTCGAGTCAAGAAAGCGAAAAGAATATCTCGATAAGATCTGATGTCGATGAAAATAAAGACAAAGAATCTCAGGATTCTTCTATAACCCATTGACATAATATCAGTTAGAACTATTTCTTATTTCAAATATTAATTTATGAGGTAAAAGAATGAAAGAGTACAGTATTGCTGAACTAGAAAAACTGAAAAAAGAAAAACTGACTTCAATGGCAGTAGATTTAGGAATTTCGGATGATGAAATAAAGAAGCTAAAAAAACAGACACTTATCTTCAAAATCTTAGAAGCCCAGGCTAAAAAAAACGGGCTATTGTTCTCAGAAGGTGTTTTAGAATGCCTTAATGACGGATTTGGCTTCTTGAGAGCTCCTGAATTTAGTTATCTCCCCAGTCAGGATGATATCTATGTCTCACCCTCCCAGATCAGAAAGTTCAAACTAAGAACTGGGGATACGGTTTCAGGCGTTGTGAGGCCTCCTAAAAATGGAGAGAAGTATTTCGCTTTGATAAAAATCGAAGCCATAAACTTCATACATCCTGAAGAAATCATTCAATCCCGTAGAAACATTCAATTTGACAGTCTGACGCCCTTGTACCCATTTGAAAAGTTTAATCTTGAAGACGGATATCCCAAGAACTTAAACGCCAGAGTCATGGACCTTCTCACCCCTATTGGGAAAGGACAAAGAGGTCTCATTGTATCTCCTCCTAGAGCTGGGAAGACCACACTTCTCAAAACCATTGCTCAATCGATTGAAAAAAACCATCCTGAAGTGATTCTTATTGTTTTATTGATTGCAGAAAGACCTGAAGAAGTTACAGATTTCCAGAGAAGCATTAATGGTGAAGTGGTGGCATCAACATTTGACGAACCTCCTCAAAGAAATGCACAAGTTTCCAACATCGTTCTGGAAAAAGCGAAAAGACTCGTGGAAACGAAAAAAGATGTAACCATTCTATTGGACAGCATTACCCGTCTTGCAAGAGCTCACAATGCCATCATTCCTCCTTCTGGAAAAGTTTTATCAGGTGGAATTGACGCAAATGCACTCAACAAGCCCAAAAAGTTTTTTGGATCAGCCCGTAAATTGGAAGAAGGCGGGAGTCTGACTATTATTGCCACAGCGCTCATTGATACAGGCAGTCGTATGGATGAAGTTATTTTTGAAGAATTCAAAGGGACCGGGAATATGGAAATCAACTTGGATCGAAAACTGGTCGATAAAAGACTTTTTCCTGCCATTGACATCACTCGATCTGGAACCAGAAAAGAAGAACTTTTAATTCCGGATCAAGACCTTAATCGAATTTGGATTCTGAGAAAAGTATTGAGTCAGCTTTCAGAAGTTGAAGCCATGGAATTACTTATTGAAAAAATAGGAAAAACAAAAACAAATGGAGATTTTCTAAACGCCATGAGCAAGGGGCTTTAACCAGCCGTTATCTAAGTCAAATACCCAACTCCTAAATCTAATTCAATTTCCTTATCTTATTTGATCTCATCGATCAACTTTTATTCCTCTTTCTCTGATCCAGTAAGAAATTTTTTCAATTTGGAATCCCTTCCGTAATAAAGACATTGCCATTTTTTTATGAATAATTCAGGTTGATTAAGATGATAAATAATCAATAAAGGATTATTATAGAGAGGGAGGTGATTTATAATGAATTCAAAAAAAGAATTACAAAGAGCCCAGGGTTGGATGAAGGAATTCGGGAAGACCAATCCGGACAGCATGCGAAGCTTCCAAAACATGATGGAGGCGGTTGAAAAAGAACATGTTCTTTCAGCTAAAACAAAAGAGCTTATCGCTATCGCAACGGCAATAACAGAGCAGTGCGAATGGTGCATAGCTTTTCATGTGAATAACGCTCTTAAAGTAGGGGCAACAAAAGAAGAAATCAGAGAAGCTGCCTGGGTGGCCGTACTTATGGGTGGAGGCCCCGCTCTCATGCACGCAGGTCTAGTTCTCGAAGCCTTAGAGGATTTAGCCTGATTATGATTATTCTTTCTTGCGCCAGCTCTTGAACCATCAGAATTTGATTCATAAAGGACGAAGGGGTCAAATGAAATTGGGATCTATTTAGAGAAAAATAGAAATTCTTGCATATGTCGCCCGCAAAGGCATATCCGCAGAGTTTAAAGGTGGAGAACGTTACTCCTAATCCAATACAAATTACACCACCCTTGGATTTGTGATTGAAATGGATTGTTAGATGACCGTTATTATTGACAGCATTATTATTTTCTCTATATTTTAAATGTTCAGGCGTTTGAAGGAATGAAGAGAGGCCGCTTTTTTGAAAGAAAAATTAAGGATCAATCATCCATAAAGATCTATCTTATGAAATATCGATCCAATCTAAGGAAAAGTTTTCTCGTTATTATTTTAATCTTAGGATTGTTTCCCATCCAAATTTTCTCATCCCACCCAATCCAAGACATTCTCGAATGGGAAATTAGAGTTATCGTGGAAAAAGCCAATATTCATATGGAGCCTTCAGAAGGCAGTCCCATAGTCACGACTGTTCCTCGGTCTTCAATTCTTCAGTCTTATGAAAAAAAAGATGATTGGTTCCGGGTGGTCTACAAGCATGAAAACGGGATTGTGGTTATTGGTTATATTCAATCCAGCCAGGTCACGGCCATAAAAGAGAAAGTGGTCAAGAAGACTGATTTCTGGAGTGCTGAGTCAGATTTTTTTAAGGGTATTGGACTCACCATAAAAGTTTCTTTAGGCTACAATTATATCGCTGCTGGGGAGATCAATCAGGGACTCGCAGGAGTGGTGGATTATTATCAATTGCTCTTAAGCTATGCGGGAGATTATTTTAACGGAGGAATTATGCCTTTTCATTCAGGTTTTGATTTTGGTGCTGATGCCATATACAATGTGACCTCTCGCATAGGCATTGGGCTTGGCTTGAGTTATGTGCAGTGGGGAAACTTAGATTACATCCGTTTAGACAAATCAGGTTCTATCCGGAGACTTGACAGTCATATAAGAGTTAATGCTGTTCCTGTCAGGCTGGGAGTTTTTTACACTCTTCCTGTTTTTAAAAAAATCAATCTAACTTTTAACGCAGGGCCTACCTATTATTTTTTAAACCACACCTATAATATGCAGTACAGACCCTACTTTGTTGTCCAGAAAGCCCATGGTCAAGGATGGGGATTTCACGGAGGGATTGCACTTGACCTGGAGTGGAACTCCCGATCCACTCTTTTTATTGAATATCAAGGCCGATATGTCAACCTCAACAATTTCAAAGGGACTGAAAGAAACTCATTTAACTTTCAAGGAGAAGAAGGCTCTCTTTTGTACCTAGAATATGATTACATTCCCTCTCAAATAGGCATAAGCAGTCAAGCTCCTGAGTTTTGCAAAGCAGCAAGAAATGCAAACTATGACCTTAGTGGATTTGCCATCCGTATTGGAGCAAAGATAAAATTTTAAGATGATTCATAAATAGGTCCGGTTAAAAATGGTGAAATGAAATGAAAAAAAAAATATTCTTGACAGCTTTTTTGTTTTTCATTTTTTCACTGACAGCCAGCTCACTTGATCAAGAAATCAATCTTTCTGAAGAATATGAACAATGGCTTAATGAAGTATCCTATATTATCACTAAAGCAGAGAAAGAGGTTTTTTCTCAGCTAGAGACCAAACGGGAGAGATATCTTTTTATTCAAGAATTCTGGAAACAGAGGGATCCCACACCTGGAACGCCTCGGAATGAAGTCAAAGATGAACACTACAGAAGATTTCAATTCGCCAATGAAACATTCGGAAGGCTGTCCACTCTTGAAGGATGGCAAACAGATAGAGGAAAAATGTACATCATCCTGGGTTCCCCCTATCAAGTGGAAAAAATTGATACCATCCAAACCTACCCCATAGAGATTTGGTATTACCACGGTGACCCAAATCTGGGGCAGTCGACTGTTTTCCGCCTCCTGTTTTTCAGGAGGGGTGGATCCGGCGATTATGAGCTCTACAGCCCCATGATTGATGGTCCCAAAGAGCTGGTCCACTTTATCTTGGATGATCCTGAAAATAAGACTTTATTGAGCCAAGAATTTTTGATGGGACTCTCACGCGATCGTTTTGACAGCACTGTCGATCCTTTAGATTATCAAGCCTACAGAATCTTAAAAGAAGATGTCTCTTATGAGTTGGCTGAAGCCTCTTTTTCCAATTTCCCTGGAAGGGATGGACCCCAGAATAGACTGCCTTCTGAAATCATAGTCGAAAAGATTGAAACCATCCCTCAAAATAAGATTGATAACAAGTATGCCTATGATTTTTTAGAACATAAAGCTGAAGTTGAAGTGAGCTATTCTGTCCATTTCATGGGGAATCACCACCTAGTGAATGTTACTCAGGAGCCCGCAGGTTTATTTTTTGTGAACTACACCATTGTGCCAGATTCTCTTTCCGTGGATACTTTTCAGGATACATATTTCACCAATATCAAATTAACCATGCTTGTAAAGGATATGCAAGAGCGCACCATCTTCCAGAAAGAACGAAATGTCCCCATTGAGCTCAGAGAAAAGGAACTGAAGTCTATTGGAAAAAGACCCTTCCATCTGTGTGACTCTTTTCCTTTGATTCCAGGTAAGTATAAATTCAATCTGCTTTTGGAAAATACGGTAACCAGAGAGTTCACTTCATTTGAAAAAGACCTTACGGTTCCCGACCCAAAATTCTTGAACATAACTTTGCCTATTTTTTCTCGTTTGGTGCATAAAGGCCTTTCTCAGGGAGAATCTGTTCGGGCCTATCAAATGGGCGATGTTATGATTTATCCATCCATGGATAATATTTTTCATAAGGAAGATACTTTATATGTCTTTTTCCAAATATTTGGGATGAATAGCCAACAGAAAGAAGAAGGGAACCTCAAATTTGTATTTTTTAAGGAGAGAGAAGAAAATCATTTCCAGACCGAACAGAAAAAAGTTAGCGAATATGTCAACTCTCCAAATTTTCTCCAGGAATTCTCGCTTTTAGATTTCCCTGAAGGCAAATATCTAATGAAAGTAAGCCTGATCCATGAACAGGGAAATGAGATCCTTCAAGCTGAAAGAAGCTTTTCTGTGACATCCCAGAATCTCCAGGGCTCCTGGTATGTGACTCAAACGAATCCACCTCTCGAAGATCCTTCTTATCATTTCGTAAGAGGAAATCAATGGCTTAATAGAAGGGAGATGGAAAAGGCATTAGAAGAGCTTAGAAAAGCCCATGAAGGGAGAACGGAGTCTTTAGAATATGCCTTAAGCTACAGCCGGGCTCTGATGATTGCTGAAAATTTTAAACAAGTTATTCATGTTCTTACCCCTTATGCAGCGGAAGGGAAAGAAAAATTCGAACTGTTTTATTATTTAGGAGAATCAGCAAAACGCATCGGAGAACCAGAATCTGCTGTGATGTACTTTCAAAAAGCCCTCAACCAAAAAGGAAACGTTTTAGAAATCCTCAATTCCATTGGTTCCTGTTATGTGGAATTAGGAAATATTGAAGAGGCTCTTCACGCCTGGGAAAAATCCCTGGAGATCAACCCAAAACAGGAACAAATAAAAGCTCAAATCATGAAAATCAAAAAAAAGAATAGAACCAAAAAGCCGGGAATCTGAAGACATTGATGAGTGAAGAAAGATTTTTCATTATGAGAATGTTATAATCCGAATCTATAAAAAGAATTAATTTATCTTTAAGAGGTTAACGTGAGAAAGATTATTGTCGATGCAGAGATCTTCAAAAAATTTCCCGAATTCAATCGGGGTATAATCATGGCGAGTCACATCAATAATGCGACAGGAAATAAAAGAATAAAGAAACGCCTCAATAAGGAGATTGAAAACAAAATAGGCCAAGATTATCTTCAACATGAATTTGTGAAAGCTTGGGACGAAGCCCAT
Organism: uncultured Eubacteriales bacterium; assembly: GCA_964599635.1. Taxonomy (GTDB): domain Bacteria; phylum Acidobacteriota; class Aminicenantia; order Aminicenantales; family Aminicenantaceae; genus WJMT01. The sequence continues at coordinate 82,038 of CAZRGM010000056.1, forward strand.
TCACGTTTCGGTTCAAACCCAAATAAATTTCCCCCATCCATAAAATCTCTTCTGAAGAGAATTCAAAAAAGAGGTGGATTTCCTTTTATCAACTCAGTTGTGGCGCTTTTCAACTATATTTCCATCAAATACCTTATCCCCTGTGGTGGGGATGACATTGATAAAATACAGGGCAATCTCCGCCTTGGAATGTCGAAGGGAAACGAAATCTTCATTCCCCTCGGCCATGAGGATCAAGAGACCCCTGAGCCCGAAGAGGTTATCTATTTTGATGACCAGTCGCTTAATGTGATGTGTCGAAGATGGAACTGGAGAAATGGTGATTTTGCCAAGATCACTGAAGAGACAAAAAATGTCGTCATCAATATCGACGGCATCAGTCCAATCCCCCCATCTCTCGTTGAGGGGGCCCGAGATGAGCTCAGCCATCTTCTTATCGAACAATGTCAGGCCTCTGTAAAGACTGACCTGCTCAATAAAGGAAAAACTCAGATTGAGTTCAGCCTATAATCTTTTAATTAAAATTTTATACCTTTTCATCCACACAGCTGAATAAGGTAAAAGAAAAAGGTCGTGAGGAATGAATCAAATGAATGTGAATATAGCATTTATCGGATATGGAACAGTGGCTCAGGGTTTTACTGAGATCATTTTGGAAAAAGAAAAGAAGCTCCATGAACTCTATGGCCTCACCATTAAGGTTGTGGCGATCTCAGACATTATGAAAGGATCTGTTTATGAGGAGAACGGATTGAATATGAGGGATATTCTATCCTTGGTAAAAAACGGAAAATCACTGGAAGATTATCCTGCAGGTGTTAGTGGCCTGAATAGCCTTGAAACCATCACCAAGACTAACGCAGATACCATCCTCGAGGTTAGCTATACGGATATCATAACAGGGGAACCTGCACTAACCCATATCAGAACCGCACTTCATGCTGGAAAAAATGTGATATCAACAAACAAAGGACCTGCTGTCAAACAAGCTGATCAGCTCTTGAAAATTGCCAAAAAAAATAAAGTTTATTATGGATTTGAGGGAACCGTTCTTTCTGGAACCCCCGCACTGAATCTTGCTCAATACGCGCTTTCAGGAACTGAAATCACTGAATTTAAGGGAATCCTCAATGGAACCACCAATTACATCCTGACTCGAATGGAAGAGGGGATTCCTTATAAGGAGGCTTTGGAAAAAGCTCAAAAACTAGGATATGCAGAAGCTGATCCCACAGGGGATATTGAAGGGCTCGATGCTCTGGGAAAAGTGATCATTCTAACAAATGTTGTGCTCCGAAAAAAGATTGCCTTATCAGATGTGAAGCGTCAAGGGATCACAAGTATTTCCATGAATGATATCAAACAAGCCCAAAAACAGGGCAGAAAATGGAAGCTGATTGGAAGGGCAAAGATTCAAAAGGATGGTTCAGTGCTTGCCTCGGTCTTACCAGAGAAACTTCCTTTATCGGATCCTCTTGCGAATGTCCATGAGGCCACCAATGCTTTAACATTTATCACAGATGAATTAGGACCCGTGACCATTATTGGACCTGGAGCAGGAAGAAGAGAGACTGGCTTTGCCCTGCTTATTGATTTAATCAATATGAAGAATCAACTTTCTTTTGATAGCCATCATTGAAAAAAGTAATTTATCATTGACTGAGTTTGTTTTTTGCATGTATCATGGATAATTCAGTTCTTCATATATTGAATACGATAAATATGTAAATCAGGAGGTAAAGGATGCATTCAAAAAAAGTCCTGTTATTTTTCGGTTTTTTTATTCTGACATTGGCGGTTGTGAGCGCCTTTATCATCCATGGACCGGTTCATGAAAAGAGAAACCTAGAAGACACTGAATACTGGGAAGGATGTACCTCCATCCTGGTTGCTAAAGATGCTTCCGCTGATGGTTCGACCATGACGACACACACCTGTGACTGTGGAGTTTGTGACTGGACCTTTCGTTTTATTCCTGCTGCTGACCACAAAAAAAGCGATGTCCGCAAGATTTATCATGTCAGCCAGTACAGAACTTGGCCCCCGGAACAGGGTGTCAAATGGGAACGGTACAAGGATGATTATACGGGTCTGGATATCCCTCAGATCCCCCACACCTATACCTATATCCACGGAATGTTCGGCTACATGAATGAAAACCAGGTAGGGCTGGGTGAATCAACCATTGGCTGTCGGCTCAAAATGAGAAACTCAACTCCCTCCGCTAAATTCGACCTCACTATGCTGACTCTCATAGCCATGGAAAGAGCTAAAACAGCAAGAGAAGCCATACAGATCATGGGAGATCTGGGAACCACTTATGGATATGGATTCAATGACGGTGGCGAGATGCTGGCTGTCTCTGACCCTAATGAGGTCTGGATTTTTGAGATCATGCCGGTCGGTCCCCTCTGGACTCCAGAAAGCGGAAAACTGGGTGCCGTATGGTGTGCCCAACGTGTCCCAGACGACCATGTCACTGTGACTCCTAATGAGTCTCGCATTGGCGAGATCGATTTAAACAATAAAGATTATTTTATGGCCTCATCCAATGCCATCTCTTATGCCATTGAAAACGGTTTTTATGACCCGGAGAGCGGAGAGCCGTTTAGCTGGAAAAAAGCCTATTCTCCTTCTCAAGGGAGTGCTCAAAGCACCCAGGGAAGAAGAGGACGGCTGTGGCGTTTCTACAACATTGTGGCCCCTTCTCTAAACCTGGGGTCAGATACAGAAAGCATGGATCTTCCTTTCTCCGTAAAACCAGATAAAAAGCTTTCTGTCCAGGATGTCATGACCATTACCCGAGATAAATACAAGGGTGTCCTGTTTGATCCAACAGACGGCATCAAAGGAGGCCCTTTTGCCAACCCCAATTACTACCATGGATTTCAGGTGGATAAGCAGAGATACAATGGTCCCCGATGTATCTCTGTGAACAATGTGGAATACACCACCATAACACAGTCCAGGGGATGGCTTCCCAATCATATAGGGGGGATCCTTTGGCTGTCTTTCGGAGCCCAGGACACCTCCTGTTATATGCCCCTTTACTGTGGGGTGACTGAACTTCCTCAGTCATTCCAGGTCGGAGATCATTATGTTTTTGATAGAGATTCAGCCCGTTGGGCATCAGATTATGTGGATTTCCACACCCAAGTCGTTTACTCCTATGCCATAGAAGACGTTAAGAAAGCTCAGGATAAATGGGAAGGGATGGCTTTCAGAAGTATCCCTCTTATAGATAAGGCTGCCTTGGAAATTCACCAAGAGAATCCAGAAAAAGCGAGGCAATTTCTTACGGATTTTTCAGTCAATAACGCTAACTCAGTCGTCAATGCTTGGTGGAAACTGGGAGATGATCTTCTTGTCAAGTACAATCACTTCCGCATCTATGATCCGGAGACCAGAAAAGTGGGGCGGGTGCAGACTCCGGAATGCTGGAACAGAGCCGTCATCGAACAAGACCATCTTAAACCTCTTCCACCGCCTTCTTCAGTTAAAGAAAAATAGCATAAAAGACAGTCCTGTTTCAGGGTCATTTTCTGCAGCGAGAACCTCATAAAGAACAGGCAGCCCTTTTGCCAATGCCATTTATAAAAATTTACAGGACCGCCTACAGTATATATTACCCGGTAATTTCCATATTGCTCATGATTTTTCAGCCCCACTGAGGCGCTGGCCCATAGACAGCAGTGGAAGAAGAATCTGTCCATATCCTGAACTTTGTATCAGATTACCCCACTTCCAGCTACTGGATAGCCTACATACTCCGGAATAAAGATCCAGAAAAAAGCCGCATTTATCTGGATAAAGCATCATCACTTCCTCCTTATCTTGTTTTTCCTTTTCGGGAAGAGAGCATCGATGTCTTTGATTGGACCGTGAAACAAAGATCGGATAACTGGAAAGCCAAATATTATTTAAGCCTTATCTTTTGGTCTAAGGCAAGGATTGAAGAAAGCCGCACAATGCTTCAAGACTGTGAAAGTCCTGATTTTCCACCTTTTTACTTTGCGAGAGGCACTCTGCTTAAAAAAAAAAATCTTGGTTCAGCCCAGGATGATTTTGAAAAAGCAGTGAACATTGATAAAGATTCCTGGAGAAGTCATTATAGATTGGTTCAGACCATCGCTCTTCCTTATGAGGGAGCTACAGGAGTTCACCGATTGTTTGTGGAGTATCATATCCAAATCGCTCAGGAATATATGGAGAAAAGTAATTATGTAGAGGCGGTCAAGCACATCCAAAAATCCAAGGAATATCCAGAAAATCTAGGAACCGGAAAACCCTACCATCCTGATTACAGCAGACAGGATAAGATTCTGCCTGAATGTTATGAAAAATTGGATCATGAATTGATCCCCAAAGAAATGTGCGATTTTGAAAGTCAAGCTTCAGAAGTCCCCTATGGAACGGGAAGCTGGGATGAAGAAAATTATGGAAACCAGCGTCTCATGACTGTATTCATTGGAGAAAGAGTGCTTAAAAAATGAAAAGCCCCTTACTTTAATTTTGATCTATTGATCACTCTTTTCAAAACTCTAGAGACAAAAAAGCACTGAAAAAACCGATATTATCACAGTTTTGAGCCTGTGGATTTAATAAGGGAGAAAGGAGCCAATGTCATCAATGTTCACCACGCTACAGAAATAAACCCTTACATCAATTACCCTTTTTTAACTCTCGACAAAATGAGAAATTACATTGATGATGTGGCTTTTGACCGAACTGTAATGAAGAGAGTCCGAAAGATTCTAGAGCGAAACCGACCCGAACCTCTCATCGATCTCCATTCTGCAAACCAGTTCAATCCCAGAGATGGTTATGCCAACAGTGCTAATCTCTATCTGGAACATTTCCCTTATTTATATCGGTTATGGTTTGGAGAATACTTCGACTATAATGCTCCACCCTCTTAGTGGATGGTGGAAGTGTCCGGAATTCCTTTCGGACTGATGGGAGAGATGCTTCAGGATGGAGGAAATCCCTGGAGAGGAATGCTTTTCAGCATGACATCACGGCTTCCCTGGGCCAGAGACCCTGCACATCTCTGGAATATATGGGACAACTTTAGAATCGAACAGAGCCAAATGATTGGATATTGGGTAGATCACTGTCCCGTGAAGACAGATCATCCGAAAGTTTTAGCTACGGTTTACCAGAAAAAGGATAAAGTCATGATCAGCTTAGCCAGCTGGGCAGAAAAGGACATAAATATAAAGTGCTCAGCCACAGGCTCTCCGCAGTTGGGACATGGTCGAGGCTCTTTGATTTCTCTTTTTCTCTTCTTTCCCCAGTGTTGTGTCAGAGCGAACAATCAGATAGATCAATAAGCCTATTAAATTTCCGATAAACACCAGAAGGGACCACAACACTCCATTCATGCCTCTCCGCTCTGCATCTTTGTAAACCCAGATTATGACAAAGATCCAGATAATGACCATTGCCAGAGAAAGGATTGAAATAGGGGAGAAATGAAAGAATCCAAATGGGCCGTATTCAATGCCGTTTAAGTCAGGTATATCCATTGATTTAAAAGTGTATAGAAATACCCCAAAAGGCATTAAAAAGAAGGGGAATATACGAACCAATAATAAGATTAACAGAACAGCTAAAAGGATTAACCCTATTGTTTTTCCTGTTGAACTTGCCATAACAAATCTCCTTTTCCATGCTCAACTAAAATAGAGAGCATGCATTTATTTATGTCACTAAGGCATGGCTGCCTATTTTTTGTTTTTGTTTAAATTTCTTGATTATAACCGGAGAAAAAAACAGCATGACCGCATTTTGTATCACAAGGATCATAACGCCCACTGCTTGAGGAGAAAAAATTTGACCGGATTTCAGAGCTTTGGCAAAAAAGAACATTAAAAATCCCATGAAAATGATATTGAGGACCAGGGTAATCCAAATCGATTTAGGAATCCTGGAAGATTTGATTGAGCTTGAAAGTTTCTTATAGCACAGATTTCTTGTTTTTTCTAAAAAATCATGAGAAGGTTCAGGAATTTTCATTTTTTTTAAATGGGTCCGAATAAATTCAAGGTCTTTTTGAAAATCTTTACTTTTCATTCTATTTTCTCCCGTTTCTTAGTTATCCTTGATAAAAAGCCTGCAAATCTTGGCGGAGCCTTTTTACAGCCCTGAACAGGACTGACTTAACGGTTCCTTCAGGCAGGCTGAGAATTTCACTGATTTCTGAGTGTTTGAACCCTGCCATTTCTTTAAGAACAAAAACCTGCCGTTGAGAATCAGAAAGTTTGGCTAACGCTTTGGAAATTGCACCTCCCATATCAAATTGTTCAGATGAATCTGTGTCAGGGGATGTTTCAACATAAAAAGAATTTTTATCTGGATGCGGATTCATTTCAGATTGTCTCCTTTGCCTTAAAAAAAAAGAACTCTTCACCCGTTCTCTTCTTAAAGAGTCCTTATACAGATCAGAAGTGATGGTGAATATCCAGGGTCTGACTTTTTTCATATTAAGGATTCTGGGGAAATTTTTAGCCACTCTGAGCCAGGTGTCCTGGGATAGGTCTTCAGCTTCCCCTTTGTTCCTTGTCAGATAAAAAGCAAAACGGTAGACATCATATTTGTGCCGGTCGTATAACTCATCAAACACTTTCTGGGTTCCTATTTTTTCTTTTTCTATGGATTCATCATGATCAGGTTTCACCACATTCTCCATCCATATCCTTTATCATTACTATAGACGTATGAGATTTGAAATAGTTCAGCTTAAATCCTTCTTATTGATACCTAAAATAAGTTTTTAACAGTCTCACTGAGCTTAATCAAATAGGATTGATTCTATTGGAAGAATAAACTAGGAAATGAAAAATCTTCATGTTTTGAAGACCAAGGGAAAAAAATAGGTCCATAGGGATTTCGTTACTTCTTTTTAAGGATGGAGACAGGCTTTTTATCATCATCTAAAGCCACATAGGTGATCTCAGCCTCTGTAACCGGGATGTTTTTAGCGGAACCATCGAAACGGTCTGCCTTGACTTTGACTTTCACTTTAAGGGAAGTTTTTCCGATAGAAAGGGTTTGAGTATAGAATGAGACCACATCACCCACATAAACGGGATTGTGGAAAACCACCTTGTCCATGGCTACCGTAACATAATTCAAGACTGCAGTCTTGCGCGCCTCCAGAGCACCAGCTATGTCGATTTGAGAAAGAATGACTCCTCCGAAAACAGTCCCATAGCGGTTGGTATCCTTGGGCATAGGCATAGACCGAAGCACGGGTTCATTTTTCTTCATGATACCTTGATCCATCCAATAAAAGCTTCTTTTTCTAACATCCCAAATATTATCACGTCATTAGCCTGAGCTATTCGTAAAATAATGACGATGGTTCCATTATTATTTCATTTTCAACGATATGCAAGATTTTTTTACCTTTCAGACGAACCATACTGAAATTCAGATGTGTCTGACAATTTTGTGATATAATTTCTATGTATCAAGGATATTTTTCGTAGGAGAAATACTCCTGGCAGTAAGGGATGAAAAAAAAATTAAGAAAAATGAATTTTAATTTTGTTCAATTCCAATCAAACAACAATTTCAAGCGTTTAATATTCATTATTTTTCTGTTAATTTTTTCCTTTAGTAAATATGCTTTCTCTGATTATTTGGTGCGGCAGTCGGGAAATTCCGACAATCAAGATACTCTTCAGCATGAAATCAGAGTTACTTTAAAGTTGATCCAGGTCTATGTTACGGATAAAAAGGGAAATCCGGTCACAGATTTGAATCAAACGGAATTTGAGGTTTATGATAATGGGAAACGCGTGAATCTTACCGAATTTGAGAGGCATATTTTGTATTCGCCTACAAAAACAGATCAGGAAGTAGATCCAAAGGTTTCTTCTGCAGTTCATTCTCAGATGAACCGCAAGTTTTTCCTTTTTTTTGATTTTGCTTTTAATAACGCAAGAGGAATAATAAAAGCAAAGGAAGCAGCCCTGTATTTTATCGGCACCAAACTTCACCCTTCAGATGAGGTCGCTGTTCTTTCATATTCAACCATGAAGGGTTTGACCCTTCATGAAAATCTTACTGCCGATCACTCCAAAGTCCGCAAGATAGTGGAAGGATTTGGATTAAAAGATGTTTTGGGTGGAGCGGAGAATCTAGATCCTAATAGGGAGTATTCAAGGTTTCAAAGTCTTGGTAAGAAGATATATAAATTTCAGGTTCTTAATTTTTCCAAAAAAATAAAAGATTTGGCCAAAGCCCTCGGTTATGTTCCGGGTTATAAGCACATTATTTTCTTTTCTTCCGGAGTTACGAATAAAATAGTGTATGGGCGGAGAAACAGTCATGTGAAGTACGAATGGGAAGATATGTCAAAAGAATTAGCCTCTTCTAACTGCCTTTTTTATACGGTTGACTCAAGCAGTTTTGGACTATCTGATGCCAAGAATGGGGTTTTTAATACAGCCACAGGGTTTTTTTATAGAGACATGATTTGGGGTTCTACTTTAGAACGGCTGGCTCAGGTAACTGGCGGAAAATATTTTGGCAACATTAATGATTATGAAAATATCACAGAGGAGATTCAGGATTTGGCCAGTGCGTATTATGTACTGGGTTATTATGTAGATGAGAAATGGGATGGCAAATATCATAAAATAAAAGTTGAAGTAAAAAGAAAGGATTGTAAAGTCCTTGCCCAGAAGGGATACTTTAATTCCAGGCCTTTCAAAAAATACACTGAACTTGAAAAAAGAATTCATCTTGTTGATTTAGCTTTAAATGAAAACCCGCTTTCTCTTATTGAGACTGAATTGCCTTTATTAGTTTTGCCCTATTCATCGACAGGAGGATCCCGGCTTGCTGTGATTTCGAAAATTCAGATTGAAAGGTTAAAGACAATTTCTCAAAAAAAGATTGAAGTCAATACTCTTATTTTTGATAAACGGAATTTTATTGTAAATTCCAGAAAGGGAGAGATAGATTTTTCAAGATATTCCACAAAAAAGATCTATTATAGCTCGCTTTTAACTCTTCCCCCCGGTCAATACAAATGCTTTGTAGTTCTTAGAAACTCAGAAACAGGAAAAGCAGCACGGACTTCATCTTCGGTTGTCATTCCAGAAAGAATAGAATATGGATTTAGGATTGATCCCCCGGGGAAAAAGATAATTTTTCCTTACTGGATATTTATCCTTTTGATTCTACTGAATGCTCACCACTTGTTGAGGGGTTGGAGCAGGGGAGGAAAAAGCTATTAGCTGTGTTGCGAAGCTCGATTGCTTCAGAAATAAACTTATCGGGTCATATTGTTCATCTTTCAACCGGGGAGGAAATCCCTGTAACTCTCTCTATACTCAATACCTATTATAAAAAATATTCTTCGATGTATTTAATTGAGACCTCTCTATGTGATTTAATACCTGGTGAATATTCTTTACATTTAACGGCAGAAGAAATGACTTCAAAGTTAAGATCTCATACAAGGATAAATTTTTCGGTACAATAATTTGTGTTTCTCAAAGAAATTTTTATCTTTTTTACTTAGCTGACTCTCCTCTTTCACCAAATATCTTGGTGCCTACTCTGACCATATTAGCTCCTTCCTCTAAGGCGATTCGATAAGAATTGGTCATCCCCATAGACAGAACCCTCATTTCGACACCAGGCAGATTCATTTTTTTAATCTGATCAAAAACCTTTTTGGTTTTTATAAAATAAGGTCTGGATTTTTCAGGATCTCCAAAACGAGGACCCATGGTCATAAGTCCCATTATTTTTAAATTGGAAAGAGATGAAATTTTTTTGATTAATTCCTCTGTATCCTCAGGGAGGACTCCAAATTTTTGAGGCTCCTCTCCACTGTTAACCTCAATTAAAATGGGCATTATTTTATTTATTTGAGCACAATTTTTGTCCAATTCTGAGGCTATATCGATCCCATCAACGGTTTCAATCATATCAAATATCTCTAAGTTCTTTTTCCTTAAAAGGTCATGTTTTTCAATCTTTGGGATGCCAATGAAATGCCATTTGACTTTTCTTCCTATAGCCTTATAGGCTTTCTTTGCTTCCTTGATATAATTTTCTCCAATGATTCTTACACCAGCCTCGATGGATTCTAATATTTCCTCAGGTTTCCTTCCTTTTGCAGCCCCGACTAATTGAACCCCTTTAGGCAGCTCCTTCAATATTTTTTGAACATTCTCTTTTATGGCAGACATTGATTTTTCCTCCTTTAAAAACACCGACCTCAAAGCTGCCGGTTCTTTTTATTTTAAACCTTGATTTGATCTTCATATTCAGGAAAATAATTTTTGATGACTCTTAAGTCGAATCTCGAAAGCATAGATTCTTTAGATTCTCTCTGAAGGAGAAAATCAAAAGATTTTTTTATCAGTTCTTCTTTACGTATTTTTCCTTCAGTTAATTTCTGATAATAGTCATCATCCAAAATAACCGTGTGTTCTGAAAGACTCCCTTTCTCTTCCACCGTTACTAAAAAATCCTGCTCATTTAACTTTTTAATCTTAATCATTCAGTTCTCCTTCAAAAAACACTTTGAATCTAAATTTCTCTTTATAACAAACAAAAAGCAGTTCATAGGCTTAACTTTATATTCTATCTTCAAATCCCATGGGTTTCAAGAAATTGCAAATTTTATATAATTTTCCTGATAAGCAGATAAGGTATATATGCAGATTCTTATTGACTGTCTTCATTTTTAGTGTATATTAGTGTTGACATAGGTGTAGAGAAATTAAGCAGCAAACCAGTAAATCCGGTTCAAATCATTTGGTTAAAAAAAGGAGGAAAAATCAATGTCTGGAAAAAGGTATTTACAAATTTTTTTATTATTTTTTACCTTAATATGTTTTGTGGTCCCCATAGCACTGCAGGCAGATGTGTATATGAAACAAAAAAATCATACAGACGAAATGAAATTCATGGGCCAGACTTCGCCTGCCAAAGACGAGATTTATGTGACCTGGATGGATGAAGATAAAGCTCGACTCGATCAAAGCGAGGAAACATCCATCATTGTCAGACTGGATAAAAATGTAATGTATTTAATCAACCACGCTGAAATGAAATACAATGAAATTCCCTTTGATGGAAAACACGACATTTTAACAGCTGCTCTTTCTGCCTCTGATCTACAGGGAGAAGAACAGGCCCAGGCACAGAAAATGACGAAAGGTTTTTCCCAGATGATGCAGCCTGAAGTCAGTATAGAAGAAACAGGAGAGACCCAAAAAATCAATAACTGGAAGTGCAAAAAATACATCATGAACATGAAAATGATGGGGACAACCTCCACTCAAGAAATATGGGCCACAGAAGACATCAAGATCGATTATGAGCTATTTCAAAGCCTTTCTCTATCGCTGATGCCTAAATCACCCGGATTTGACAAGATGATCGAAGAGATGAAAAAGATAAAAGGAATTACGGTGCTTTCAACAGGAACAACTTCTGTGATGGGAATGAATGTCAAAACAAGCCAGGAACTTGTTGAAGTTTCTGAAAAATCAGCTCCGACTGGAACATATGAGGTGCCTGAAGGATACAAAAAAGAATAGAAAAGGCTTTTCAATGTGCGACCGGGATTTCCCACCTGCTCCTCAGGTGGGAGTCGGGGCTGTTATCACAAAGAATAAAAAAATTCTTTTGGTTAAAAGAAAAAATAAGCCCCAAAAAGGAGAATGGGCTATCCCTGGAGGGATGGTGAAACTGGGAGAAACCCTGAAAAAAGCTGCCGAAAGAGAAGTTCTTGAGGAAACAGGCCTCACCATCAAAGCGGGCGAACCTTTATATGTTTTTGACCTGATTGAACACACCCCTGGGGGAAAGGTGCTCTTTCACTTTGTGATCATAGATTTAAGAGCAGACTATATCCAGGGAGAAATCCATCCTTCGGATGATGCAGCCGATGCCCGATGGTTCTCTTCAGGAGAATTAAGATCGCTTAAAATAACCCAAACCACAGAAAAGCTAATCAAAACAATCCATCTTTTTTGATTTCTAACCTCATAGACTTTAATTTATAAGAGAATGGAATAATCTGTTTTTTATGGACAGAGCCATCACATCTATTCCTTCGAATCATCTCAATAGGGTCAATGATCTATGATTTTCCGTTAAATTTATCCCCAGTAAAAAGTGTTTAATGGTTGCTTGTGACGGAAAATTTCCATATAATTCATCCTTGCACCTTCTGAGTTTAATTATTTTAACTGAGTGGGCAGATTATCATCATTTGGCTCGCCCTGAAGGTGCTCGCATCATATATAACCTGAATGATGAACGAGTCGAGGTTGCTGCAGATGCAAGGCACGAGGTATGAAGACGTGGTCTTTCACTTCAAATGCCTCGGTACGAAGCAGATGCGGTGAGATCGGCTCGCCTTAAAGGTAAAAAAATGGCGATTATAATAAAAGATTCAAACAGGAAAAATGTTCAAGTCAATATTCTTGAAAAAGTCTTAGTTATCGCAGAAAATAAAATAATAATGAAGGCATCGCCATTTTTTTATGAATAGTTCAGGATAATTACTATAATTTATAATGGAGGCTTTAAATGTCGAAAGACAAAGAAATGAATCCTTTTAAAATCGTTCAAGAACAATTTGATTCTAACGCAGAAAAGTGCGGTTTAAGCCAACCAATCCGTGAATTTTTAAGAGAAGCAGAAAGGGAAATTCGGGTCCGTATCCCAGTCGAAATGGATAACGGCACCACAAGAACTTTTACAGGATTCCGCGTTCAGCATTCCACGGCTCGAGGCCCCGCAAAAGGAGGATTGAGATTTGCAGCGGATGAAACCATCGATATGGTTCGAGGATTAGCTATGATGATGACTTGGAAATGCGCTGTTGTCAATATTCCTTTAGGAGGAGGAAAAGGCGGTGTGATTTGTAATCCCAGAGAACTTTCCAATCGTGAAACAGAAAAACTTTGTCGTGGCTGGGTAAGAAAAGTTTACGATTTTGTGGGTCCTGAAATGGATGTGCCAGCTCCTGACGTTGCAACCAATCCCCAGGATATGTTATGGATTATGGACGAATATGACACCATTGCCCGAAGCCGGAAACCGGGATTTGTCACTGGTAAAGCTGTAGGCGTTGGTGGATCTCTGGGAAGAATGGAAGCTACTGGTTTTGGCACTATCTACTGTGTCAGGGAAGCCTTAAAAAGAATGAACATTAATTTTAAGGATGCCACTCTTTCCATTCAGGGGGCCGGGAATGTTGCTTCTTATGCCTTGAGGAAATTTTCTGAATACGGCGGAAAAGTCGTTGCTATTTCCTGTTGGGACGCCAATGATAAAAAAGCTTATACCTATAGCTGTGAAGACGGAATCAATCCTGAAGATCTCTTTGCGCCAGGTACCCTTGATAAATTCGGGACTATAGATCAAAAGAAAGCGGAGTCTTTTGGCTGGAAACAGGAAGACGCAGATGCCTGGTTGAAAAAGCCAGTAACTGTATTAATGCCAGCCGCACTGGGTTCAGCTGTTCACGGTGATAATGTCAACGAAATTGATTTTAATAATGTAAAGATTTATGCTGAAGCAGCTAACACGCCTACAACCCCTGCCGCAGACAAAGTCATTAAAGAAAAAAATATTTACCTTATACCTGATTTTCTGTGCAATGCAGGGGGGGTTACTGTTTCTTATTTTGAACAAGTCCAAAATAACATGAACTTCTATTGGTCAAAAGATGAAGTCCTGCAAAAATTAGAAAAAATCATGACCGATGCATTCAATGATGTAGCGGATTTGGCCGAAAAAGAAAATTTTTATCCCAGAGACGCTGCTTATGTTATTGCCGTTAGAAGGGTCGCTCACGCCGTAGAAAGTAGAGGATGGGTTAAGTCTAGTTAAATCAACGGTTACTTGAAATTTGACGTAAACCTTTTTTGAAGCTGTCCTGAGCAAAAAAGCTGGATTTTTTAAAAGACTTCCTCTAGATTTTAGATTTTTCTCATCAACTTCTTATCCTATCTATGACTAAAGTTGACTCATCCTATTTTTTATGTGTATGATGGGCAGTAAAGCTGAACAAAGGATGAAAATTTGGCTGACCATTTTATGGAAGGGGAGGAAATATGAATAAACTTGTCAAGATTATCTTGATCATTTTGATTATTGATGTGATTCTAGTGATCGGATATTTTGGATACAAAACCCTCTCAAAAAAAAGTCTATTGAAAACCTCTTCTTATGAGTGGATAGAAATGACAGCAAATTATAAACCCAAGGACCATATAGAGGATTTCATCATGCGGGAAGCTATCAAGCAGGACTTATTCCCTGTATACATAAAAAATTATGGAAGAGCCCCTGGGATTCTTAAAAAATTCATAGGGAAAAAGCTCTACAAACCTTCGCTAACAGAACTGGAGTTTGTTTTTCCTGACATGAAGGACTGGCACCTTATCCAGTTGAAATACGATGTCAAAAATAGAGACCGGGAATTCAAGCGGACAGTTCTTTACATTCAAGAAGGAGGGGAGTGGAAGGTTGGAGATGCCGGAGGCCCCATTGAATAAACGTAATTAAGTGAATAAAATTGTATCATAGGCAACTCACATAAAAGAATGGAGGTTTGAAAGTGAAAATAAAAAAGTTAGGATTTATTCTTCTTAGTCTTATCATCCTGGGAGGATTATTCATCCTTAATGGGAATGAAGAAGAGCCTATAAAAATTGCGGTGTCCTCAGATGAAGAGACAATCGACTCACAGGTTAGCAACCTGGGCGCCCGCTCCCCTTGGTTTCTCCTATTTGATGAACAAGGATCCCTTACAAATACTTTGGAAAATCCGTATCGGAACCAGAGGCAAGCCGGCGTTAAATGTGCAGAATTTCTGAAAAATCAAAATGTTACCGTCTTTGTTGCGGGTAATGTGGGACCCAAAATGGGAGCGGCTCTTGAGAGCATGGGTATCGCTTTTATTCCTTTTTCAGGAAGCGTAAAAGAAGGTGTCAATCAAGTGCTTAAAAAAAATCCATCAGCCTATAAAGGATTATGATAAATCAATTTTATTCATGAAATAGCGTATTCTATTTCACCTCTAAACAAGAAGGGATAAAGAACATGAAACTGAAGAATATTTTAATTCTAATTATAGCTGCTTTTATTCTGCTCCCCTTGCCAGATGCGCTTTTGGCCCAGGGAAAATTGCAGGATTATGAGCGGGCTGCCACCCTGAGAGAAAAGCTTCAGCCTTTGGTTCTCAATATGATTGAAAGCATCAGTTGGATTGGCGAAACCCATCGCTTCTGGTATAAAAAGTCAATCCAAGGAGGTTCTGCCTTTTTCATCGTGGATGCCGATACTCTCACTAAAAAAGCTGCTTTTGACCACGAAAAGCTGGCTTCCGCCTTGGCTGAGGTCCTGGGAGAAAAAGTAAAGGCCAATGACCTTCCGTTTAGATTCATCGAGTTCTCGGAAGACGAGAAATCCATTACATTTGAATCAAGAGCCTTCAAATACTCCTGTCATCTCGAAAATTATGTCTGTAAAAAAGTAGGACCAGCCAACCGGTGGAGAAGAGGCGGATTTGACATGTGGAAAAGGGGGCCTGCTCCCGAGGCAGCTTCCAAGAAGAGCAAAGTCTCACCGGACGGCCAATGGAAAGCTTTTATAAAAAACTATAATGTGGCTGTCTGCTTAAAAGAAAGCGGAGAAGAATTTTTTCTAAGCCATGACGGATCTGAAGGAAATTACTATACTTTTTCCTCTTTAGCCTGGTCACCTGATTCTACAAAAATAGCGGCTCTTCGTCTCCGCCGCGGGTTTCACCGGATCGTTCATTATGTGGAATCATCACCTTCTGACCAGCTTCAACCCAAGCATCATGAGATGGAATACGCCAAGCCAGGAGATGCCCTTGACATTGAGCAGCCTGTTCTTTTTCTCTTAGAGAAGAAAGAGGCCGTTTTCATCGATAATAGTTTATTTTCTAATCCTTATGAGATTTCTAATCCTTTCTGGCGCAAGGACAGTCGGGCTTTCACATTTGAATATAACCAAAGAGGCCATCAGGCCTACCGTATTATAGAAGTTGAAGGGACAACCGGAAAAGCTCGGGCCCTCATCAGCGAAGAATCTGAAACCTTTTTTGAGTATTCAGGGAAAAAATTCCTCTATGATATTGATGACGGTAGAGAAATTATCTGGATGTCAGAGCGAGACGGGTGGAATCATCTCTACCTTTACGACGGATTAACAGGAAAAGTAAAAAATCAGATTACCAGAGGCCCATGGGTTGTCCGCAGGGTAGATAGAGTCGACGAAGATAAAAGACAAATTTATTTTCAGGCAAGCGGCGTGAACGAAGGAGAAGACCCTTATTTTGTTTACGCCTTTCGGATAAATTTTAATGGACAAGGCTTGACTGAGCTGAGCCATGGCCGAGGTAGCCACGATATTGCCTACTCCTCAGACATGAATTATTATATTGATACCTGGTCCCGGGTCGATTTGCCGCCGCGTACCGAACTTCGCCGATCAGACCGTCAATGGGTCATGGAAGTTGAAAAAACGGATATAAGCGGGTTGGTTGAGGCTGGCTGGAAACCTCCTGAAGTTTTTGTGGCTAAAGGCAGGGATAACCGCACAGATATATGGGGCATGATCATCAGGCCCATGGATTTTGATCCTGCAAAAAAATATACTGTCATAGAATACATCTATGCCGGTCCCCATAGCTCTCATGTGCCTAAGACTTTCAGCCCCTGCTACCGGATGCAGCCCCTTGCGGAGATGGGATTCATTGTTGTTCAAATCGACGGCATGGGCACCAGCAACCGGTCCAAAGCTTTCCATGATGTCTGCTGGAAAAATCTAGGCGACGCAGGCTTTCCTGACCGCATTCTCTGGCACAAGGCCGCAGCAGCCCTTTATCCCTATTATGATATCAGCCGGGTGGGAATCTACGGTAACTCAGCAGGAGGTCAGAATGCTCTAGGAGGACTCCTTTTCCATCCTGAATTCTACAAAGTAGGAGTTTCTTCCTGCGGGTGTCACGATAACAGGATGGACAAAATCTGGTGGAACGAACAGTGGATGGGCTGGCCGGTGGGCCCAGAATATTCGTTCTCTTCCAACGTGGATAATGCCTACCGACTCCAGGGACATCTTCTCCTGATCCTAGGTGAAATGGACACTAACGTTGACCCTTCTTCAACCATGCAGGTAATCAACGCTCTTATGAAAGCAAACAAAAACTTTGATCTCCTGGTTATTCCTGGAGGTGGACACGGAATGGGAGGAGAATACGGACAGAGGAAAATGATTGACTTTTTTGTCCGCCATCTTCACAGAGTCGAGTCCCCGAATTGGAATTCAACCGAACTCAACAAGAAATTTGAAAAATGAACCTCAGCCTAAGTATATGAATCTTTAGAACTGAGATGATTTGAGATTCTGTGCGGATTGAGTCATAATAATATTTAAAGGAAAAACAATGAGTTACTTTAAGGACAAAAATAATTTTGGGACTGGTAAAGGGCTTGGAGGCGGCAGAGGGCTTGGCCGTGGTGGTGGACGTGGCCGGAATAAAGGCGGCGCTTACGGCCCAGGAGGATATTGTGTGTGTGCTCAATGCGGAGAGAGAGTCTATCACGATAGAGGAGTCAAATGCACAGAGTTAAAATGCCCTCAGTGCGGACACACCATGGTTAGAGAAGAATTACTGAATAAAAAATCAAAGACTTAAAATTTTTTTGTTTAAAAATCATAATGACCCAATATGAACACAAGAGGCAGACCCTGGGATTATTTGATTCTGACGGCTTCTAACGAATCCCAGGCTCAATTCTATAGATCCCAGCTTAAGCTGAGACATAAGCTCGGCCTCCTCTCAGGAGTTAAACAAACCTTAGTCGTTGCAGATCCTCAAGGGCAGAGGATAGGAAGCGGAGGAAGCACCATTTTTTCTTTACTCAAAGTCATAAATCGCGAATGTAAGAATCTTAAATTATCAGAGCTTAATCCCCAGCAAATCGAGAAAACTCTCAGTCGACTTTGGATTCTGATCATTCATGCGGGAGGAGATTCCAGGCGCATGCCGGCCTATGGCCCCTGTGGTAAAATCTTCACCCCGATTCCAGGAGCATCTGACTCGGTTCTCGGAAATACGATTTTTGATCGCCAGTTTCCGATTTACCGTGAACTTCCTATAACACAAACGGGCCAAGGCCAGGTCGTGATCACAACAGGGGATGTTCTTCTTTTCTTTTCTCCCCAAGAGGTAAAATTCCAGGGAAAAGGAATCACAGGCCTCGGCTGTTCTGTCTCCCCGGAACAGGCTAAAAAACACGGCGTGTTTGTGACTGAAAACAATAGGGAAATCCGATTTTTCCTTCAAAAACCTTCCGTTTCAGAACAAAAAAAACAGGGGGCTATTGACTCCCGGGGACAAGCTCTACTGGATATCGGTGTTATGAAAATGGATGCCTCTACCTCAGCAAAGCTGATCACACTGGTCGATATCAAGAAAAAAAACAGTGTATTTGGCTGGACAGACCCCCGAGCCCAAGAGATATCCTCCGCCGATATAAACTTCTACAGGGATATTTGCTGTGCCATGGGGAAAAAGGTCTCTTTCGATGCCTTCACAAGAAACGTCCGGTCTAGCGGCTCTAAACTTTCTGAATCATTTCTCAGAACCATCTTTGACACCCTTTCCAGAGTGCCCTTTTTCGTTCATCCGCTCAAGGAATGTACTTTTCTCCATTTCGGCACACCCCGTCAGTTGATTGAAACAGGGTTAAAGCTTAAGAAAATGGAACAGAACCCTGAATTCACAAATGACCTCTTGAGCCTTAATAATCACATTTCTGATAACAAAAAAATCCGTGGAAAAAAATCCTGGATAGAAGGATGCCGGATCCGTTCAGATCTAACCTTAGAGGGAGAAAACGTGCTCGTGGGTGCAGATGTAAACAAACCTTTATCCCTTAAGGCAAAAACCTGCTTGGATGTCATCAAAGGATCCGATCGAAATGGACAAAAGGTTTGGTTTGTCCGGATGTACAGCCTGGATGATTCCTTCAAAACCTCAATCTATAAAGACCTTATGTTTATAAACGTACCTTTGACAGAATGGCTCAGAAAAATAGGTGCTTCTCAAGAAGACATCTGGAATAAAAAACTCCCGGATCACGAAAAAAACTTGTGGAACGCAAGGATATTTCCAGCTGTCTATTCCCCAAGCCACTACCATGAATGGCTCTGGATGGAAAATCCTCTCAAAGCCACAGATGATCAAATCCAGGCATGGAAAAGCGCAGATAAATACAGTTTGGAGGAAATGGCTCATCTAGCAGACCTTGATAATTTTCACCAAAGACGCTGGGATCATCGAATCAAAGAAATTCATTCCTCCTTATCAAAAATATTCCAACCCCAAAGCCCTTTTTCATCCCAAGATCTGCAGCTGATTCTTAAAAGTCTGGATGATAAAAACCGGGAAAACTGGATCCATGATATCTTCGCGGAAGCATGCCGTCATTTGGATAGAAATAAAAACAGATCTGGAATAGATTCATTGATTTTTTCACGCGCTGTCCATACATTGGGAACAGCTGTAAGGAACAATTTAGCTCAGAGCCAAAATAAATGGGACAAAATTTCCCATTCTGTGTTGGAAAACATGAGCTTACGGGAAAAAAAGTGTTTGTTCTCTATGGAACTCGATTCCTCCACCTCCCAGGAGGCTGAAATCTGGTGCTCCAAGCTAAAGGAAAGTGCGTTTGAGAACCTGAGCCAGACCATTGTCTGGAGCCAAAGAAAACCCAGAAGTTATCCCCAATGTGCCGTGCGCTCAGACGCCATTATCTGGGGTAGGGCTCCGGCCCGCTTAGATTTGGGCGGAGGATGGACAGACACACCGCCTTATGCGTTGGAAAACGGAGGATGCGTGATCAACACAGCTGTTAATCTAAACAGGCAGCCTCCCATTCATGTTTATGCCAGGGTCATCGATGAACCAGCGGTCCGGATCACATCCATCGACCACGGAATGAGAGTCACTATTCGAGATTGGGAAGATCTGATGGATTACCGTAAAGCCACCAGCAAGTTCAGTCTGGCCAAAGCTGCCTTGGTTCTCTCTGGATTCTCCTTGGAAACAGCCGCCCGGCCCAAAGGCACTCAATCTCTCAAAGATATGCTGGAACATTTTGGCGGAGGCATAGAACTGACCACCCTGGCTGCCATACCCAGCGGGAGCGGACTGGGAACATCCAGTATTATGGGTGCGGTCCTCATATCTGTCATCAACCGGATGATCGGTCAAGAGACCAGCCAGAGGGAACTTTTTAACAAGGTTCTTCAGCTGGAGCAGGAGTTAACAACTGGGGGAGGATGGCAGGATCAGATCGGAGGAATCCTCAGAGGTACGAAAATCATCACCACCAAACCCGGCCTAGTCCCGAATCCTGACATCCAGGCAGTCAAATCAAATGTACTGGATCCAAAAACCAACCAAAGTCAAACACTTCTCTACTACACAGGCATGAGGCGTCTGGCCAAGAACATCTTACAGCATATAGTGGGCTGTTACCTGGATCGGGACAGAAAAACCATGGAGACTCTGCGTAAACTGCATGCTTTTCCTCCACTTCTTGTGGAAGCTATGGAACGAGAAAACATGCAGCACTTTGGGGAATTGATCGGCCGTGCTCTTCAACTCAAAAAGGAAATCGATCCAGATTCTACCAATCCTGAAATAGAAGGAATCCTTAAAAAATTCAAACCCTACATGATCGGCGCAACAATTCTAGGAGCCGGCGGTGGAGGATTTTTACTGGTGGTGGCTCAATCTCCTCACCACGCGGAAGCAGCCAGAAAGGCACTGACCAAAGACCCGCCCAATCCGCTGGCCCGCTTTTTTGATTTTAATATCAGCGTCACCGGTCTGGAAATCAGTGTTTGCTGATCACAGTCAATAGGAAAAAAGAGTCCCAATTCCCGTTTAAAAGTTTGTTCCCAGCGAAAAGATAAAATTCCGCCCAGGACGGGATATTCCCGAACTGTAGGGGCGGTACCTTCTGTCAGTGAGGTTTTCAATACCCGCACTCAAATTTAGATAATCCGTGATTTGATAGATGGCTTTGAAACTCAGAGTGAACCAACCCGGAGAATAGGTGTTCCCGTTTTCATCAGCCGCATATATCTCATATTTATCTTTTTCTTCTTCCGGCATATCTTCATACTTTCGTTCTCCCTGATACACAGCATAAAGCTGTAAAGTGAGACTGCCGGTGTCATAAGTCAACCGGGACACACCGAACCATGGGACTGCGTGCCGGGAAGGACTGACTGTCCCATCGTCCAGCTCTTCTTCTCCTTTTTGATAATTAAAATCAGAGGAAAAACTGAAATCAGCCGGCAGCTTGAGTTCGAATCCTGCCTGAAGACCATAAACATGAGAAACGGCTGCATTTTGAATAGCCTGAACTCGGCTTAAAACCCCGTCATACATAATGTATTCCTGTCCATTGAGTGCGAAATCACGTCTCACCATAGCGTTTTGAAGTGTGGTGGTGTAGCCAGTCAGATCAATCCTCATGACATCTCCGAATATTTTAGCCATACTCAAATCAAAATTATAAGCATATTCGGCTTCCAGATCAGCATTGGGCACCACCACAGAACCCGCCTCAGAATCAAAGACCTTACCCACGTCATCCACATTAGGAGAGCGGAACGCCGTAGAAAAGTTGGTGCTGATGACCCAAGAATCTTTCGGACGATACACCCCTCCAATGGTGCCGGTCAGGGCCCCATTGTTGAGATGGGCTTTAGTAAACGGAAAGGGATAAAAAGTGGTATCAAATTCAGCATCTAAAATATACTGATTGTACCGCAGGCCTACTTGGAGCAGAAAATAGTCTGAAAATTTATACTGATCATTGATGTAGCCAGCCACTGACTGCCAAGTAGCTTGAGGATAACGTGAAGGACCGGGGGCGGTTATCCCGGTTTCTTGGGAGTAGGGTTGAACGGCTGAAATATCTTCATCGATACCTGTGGAAGTCACATCATTCATAACATATTCCATTCCATAATATAAAGTGTTGCGGCCGCCCGTCGATTTCACAAAATCAAAATTTGCAGAATAGGCTTCCACTTCTTCGATTCTGATGTTTTTCTCAGGGCTGTTTAAAAAGCGGTCAATCCGGCTTTCTTCAAAGGACTGCAGGGCCAAGCGGACCGTCATCTCATCATAAATTGAATGGATGCCTTTGTGGTTTATAGTCAGGTTGTTCATCATCCACTTCTGGGGGCCGTAGTTCCATTCTGCGTAACGGGGCAACCCGCTCCTCATTCTGTTGTGTCGGTCGTAACGGCCGTAAGAAGAAGTTTCAGAATAATGAAATCCGTACTTTAAATCCCATTGTTCACTGGCTTTGAAGCGCACCTTTTGCATGAAATTCTTTTGAGAATAGGCTGAAGGGATTTGAAGCTGGGGATCCTCCTGAGCAATGACCCTGTCTACACCGTCCTGACGTTGAACATAATAGGGCTTCAAATAGTCATCCGGACCATAGCTGCCCTGCCTAAGGTGATCGTAATCAAACGAACTGAAACTTGTGACGAAGGCCCAATTTTTCCATCCTACGTTCACATCAAAATGACCGGTCATTTCACTGTCTGCCGAGGAATGACGGACTTCGGCTTTACCCGTTATCGACGGGTTCTTATCTGAAAGCGAAAATTGCGGGACTAGTGTCTGAAAACTCATGACACCGCCGACGGCATCACTTCCATAAATCACCGAACCCGGACCAAAAAACACCTCAGTGCTTTCAGTGGCGTAGGGATCGAGTGATATGACATTTTGGATGTTTCCTCCCCGGAATATGGCCGTATTCATCCGTACCCCGTCCAGGGTGTAAATCAGGCGGTTCGTGGAAAATCCTCTAATCATGGGACTGCCCCCGCCCAGCTGGCTTTTTTGTATAAAGACTTTCCCTGAAACTTCCAATAAATCCGCAGCTGTTTGTGGATTCTGTAAATCCACTTCAACGGGTGTGATGGTAATGATTTCTGACGGTACATCGCTTGAGGTCTGTCTCCAGCGAGTGGCTGAGACGACGATCTCATACATACCGAGCGGTTTCGGCTCGAGGGATAACTCAGAAGATAAAGATTGAAGTTCAGCATAACTTTTTATCTTTGTTTTATAGCCAATCCTACTAATGATTATTTCTTCTGAACCCATAAAATCTGTGATATCAGCTTGCCCCTTTTCATCTGTTTTAGCCTGGGCTTTAGGACTTTTGCTGATAAGGGAAACCAGTTCAATAGGTTCCTTGGTCTCCTGATCTTGAATGGTTATTGTTTGGGAAAAAACACCGTAGGAAAGCCACAACAATAACAAGGGAATAGATATCTTTTTCATTTTATTTTCGGATTCCTTTCTAACTTAGATCAAATAAAATAATTTATAGGAATAAAGAGAATGAATCCAAATTTTCAAATTAACCTGGAAATCCGGATTACATAAGGATGATTTGTGGGCTTAAGCTGATTGAGGCGGGGGAGAGGGGGGTTGAATAAGAATTTGAGAAGATAAACCAATAAATAAATCAACCCGCTCACACAAAAAATAAGGAATTGACACATCATTAAGAAAAGAAAACAGAAAGTATAAACTCTTAAATTGAGGAATCAGAAGAAGACCTTCTTTTCTGATTTTAGGACCTTTCCCTAAAGCCTGGTGCGCAACTTCTTCGAGATGCCGGTTCAGCATGGTTTCTTCATGGTCATACCAGCACCAGTAATACACAGTATCCTCCTCAGTCTTTGTTTCCACAATATCATACATCTTGTGGTTGTATTCAAATTCCTTCGGATGTGACCAGCGCAGTTTTGTCTTTGTTTCTTTTTTTGAAAATTTGAGGAGAACCAGTTCATCCCGGTCTATACCCTCAACAATTCTTCTTTTGACTTCCTTCTTAACCATAGCTTTTTTATAATGCAGCCATGTGAAAGTACTGACCATTGGATCAACTAAAAGACATGATAATGCGAGAAAAACAATAAGCCTCTTGGATGTTTCTGCCGTCCTCATTTTTCTCTGAGCCAGTCTAAATGATGAAAATCCTGTCAATAATCTCATTAAGATTAAAAATAA
The DNA here is from genome assembly GCA_964599635.1 of uncultured Eubacteriales bacterium. GTDB lineage: Bacteria > Acidobacteriota > Aminicenantia > Aminicenantales > Aminicenantaceae > WJMT01. The sequence continues at coordinate 106,186 of CAZRGM010000056.1, forward strand.
TAATGAATAAAATGATTAACGTCAACTTTTTTAATATTCCCAATTTGCAGCAATCTTGACTTGTAAATAATAGGGCTTCACAAAAATACTTTATAGCGATAGATTGGGCAAAAAAGTTTTAACAAAACGGATTTTGTCTTCAAAGCCTAATTTATGTGCAGCCAGGGCGATCAGAACGACAGAGATATGCGCTATTGTGCAATGATTTTGTGTGGCTTGGAGTCACACTACAGTGGTATTTAACATTGTGATCGCTAACAGCCTTGAAAAGACTCTTTCGGCCGAAGACCTCTGATTATATATGTTCTTAAAGATCAGACTGTCATAATTGATATATTTTCTGACAGTTGGGGTCAAGCGCAAGAGATAATTGCATCCTTTTTGGGAAAAGTATTTTGGGTGTGAAGCCGGGCAAACCAGGAATTGCCCCTGATATTTTTTCCCATAATGGAGGGGGCAACTGTATTGAAGATATGTTCTTCCTCTTGTCGTCATTTTCCCTCGCCTATGCATTGTCAGATTAGCAGGGCAGATAATAGTATCTTTATGAACAATAAAGTCTTCCCTTTGATGATGTCCGCGGGGATTCCTAGGAACCACAGGCATAGCATTAATTTCATGATAAATATAAGAGAGGATTTCTTCACTGTCATAATTGGCATCAGCTGTAATTGCCTCAATATTCATAAAAGAACATGATTTCAGTTCCTTAAGCAAGACTAATGCCAGTTTTTGTTCGTGTTGGTCCGCAGGCAGAGTTATTTCCAACAGCGGGAGTTCGGGATGTGTATCTGTGAGGACATGATCTCGATAGCCCCAGAAGAAAACGATTTTTCTTTTAAATGGTTTTTGGTAATGGATTTTCACTCCTAATTTTGAATCCGGATCTCCTGAGGGCTTTATGTTTTTATCAAAACGCGAACTCACTGCGGCGTTGAGATTATTTTCTTTGACATTAGCCTCTATGGCACAGGAATCCAATGCGATCACCCTGCCGTTTATGATCTTTTCTCGAATTAACTGGTGTACTAACAGGCGCCGCAGTTCTTGAAGTTTTTGGTTTGGAAGACTGCGCATAAAATGGGAAAAACGTTCAATGGAGGGAGGAGAATCCCAGGCAGGGAATCCCAAAGTTATGGGCAAAGTTAGGATAACTAACTCATTCAAATCAAAAGAGTTCAATTTGATAAAATAGGGCTTCACGAAAATCATTTTTCCTAACTCGGCCGTTTTAGAGCCTAAAAATAGGCAAAAAAGAGGCTATATCAAGGAAATTAAGTCGTGTAAGTTATTGATAATCCACAATTAACAAGGGGTTAGGAAAATGCAGAATTGACATCTTGTAAGTTGTTGATATAAAATTAGTTAGAATTTCGTGAAGACCTATTGTAAATAATTCAGGTTAGATATACTTGTTCCTTTCCCGTGATATATATATTTCTTAAAAATATTTCATCATATTTTTAAAGATCCACAAAGTAGATTTTATAGAAAGTCTTGAAGTAAGTGAAAGTTTCAGGGAAAATAAACTACTATGATATTAATATTTCTTTTTAGCAAGAAAATTCAATAAATTTTTTACTGATGGAGCTTCAGGAGAATTTGGATCTAGTTCCAAAAATTTTTTAAAATTCATCTCTGCACTTTCATAATCACCTTTATTGAGATTAACATAACCTAACTTTAAATAGGGTGCCGACCATTTTGGTTTAATTTGAGTGGCGATAGTGAAATACTTGATTGCTTGGTCAATCTTTTTTTGGAAAAAATAGATTTCCCCAACATTGTAAGCTATCCCTTCATTTTCTGGATTGACCTTAAGAGATTGCTCGAAATAGCTCTGAGCTTTTTCAAGATCCTCCATTTTTAGATAGCACTCACCAATTCCTGTAAGAGCGCTGGAAATAAATTCTTTCTCTGTATCTTGATAAATTTCTGAGTGCTCTAAAATTTTTTGATAATTCTGAATAGCTAGGTCGAATTCCTCCATTTCCCTGTAGCAGTCACCAATGTAAATGTATGTTTGATAGGAATCTTGATTTTCTTTTAAAAACTGCTGAAGCGTAGACAATGCTTTATCAAATTGTTTTTCTTTGAAGTAGGCATTTGCCTCCCCAATTAGATCTAAATTAACATCTGAAACTCCGTCTTTTATTTTTTTTAATGTGAGTACTATTTTTGGATTCCGTTCCAGTTGCTTTATGTAAGTTTCTGTAACAGAAGAAATGTACCCTTCTTTGGAAACAGTTATTTTCCAAATTCCTGTTCCTAGACCTAAAATAGACCATTCTCCTTTTTTGTTAGTAAAAGTTTGTTTCTTAAATTCTGTGTTGTCTTTGAATTCACAGACAATTTTGACCTGAGGTATTCCTTTTTGGTTTTCATCAACTACAGCACCGGCTATTCTTCCTCGACCATGACCTGACTGAGCCAATAAGGAGAAAGCTGTAAAAAGCAAGATATTGGTAAATATAAACATCCTTTTATATATTTTTTTATACTTCATGATTTTATTACCTCCATTCATTCTTGATATTATACATTGAATTATTATATTCGGTTTACATGATGAGTATTTTTTATTTTTCACTTCTATTTTTGGTTTATGCTTTCCATAAATAGGGAAATCCTTTTCCCCTCATTGTTTTTGATAGATTCTATCTTCTCTTTTAATTCAGGTTGATTAGGATTGATTTGTAATGATCGCTCCCAGGCAATCAATGCCTCTTCTAAGTTGTTTAAATGATAATAGCAGTCTCCTATGGAATTAATGATTGGAATGTTTGTTCCAAATTGGGAAAGGCACTTTTTATAATAATTTATGGCTTGCTCATACTCTTTAAGCTCTTGAAATGACCTGGCCAAAATAGAGAGAAACTCATTTCTTTCTTGCTTAACAAATGTAAGAGCAATTTGTTTTACCCTCTGGTATTCTTTTTTTCCAAATAGAAATCGAGCCAAATCCATACCATACTGGGGTAAGCTTGGTTTTTTATTAAAAGCTTCCTCCAACAGGGATTGAGCTTTGACAAGCTCTCCTGCGTTATGATACTGGTTGCCGAGAATGTTGTCATACATGGAGTCATGCGAAGATGGCATAGAAAAAGAGATTACCCAAGGTCTTGGAAGAGTTTCAAAATGCGTGATATAGAAGTGGCTCTGGGAAGAAAGGATCTCTTGGTTATTAGGATCCATAAAAGAAACTTTCACTCTGTAATTGGCAGGAGAAAGATCTGAAAGGGGAAATTCCTCAAAAAAATAAGTTTTATTAGAATAATCACCTATTTTTTTGTCGAAAGAACTGATTTCTTTTTCTTCTTTGAACAAGGTATACCTTAAAATTCCACTTTCTTTTAATTCTTTGGTTAAGCTAAAAATCTGGAAGAAAAGATAGAGAATTTCACTTTTACAGAAATCGTTTCGGGGCGAAGGGACAAATTGAGTTTTTCCGAAAAGGAAAGGCTTTATGTTTCCTTCATATTTAGAATTTTCCATCATTTTGTTTGCAAATGTTAGGTCGCTCATAATGAGTGAAGACGAGCTGGGAATATTAAGAAGGACTTCAAAAGAAGTAAATTCTTTAGATATCGTATTCTTCATCAATAGGTTAAATTTATAGCTACCTTCTATCAAAGGGAACGCGTCCTGAAAGCTGACTAGTTTTTGGCGGACATTGTTCAGCTGGTTTGATGTAAGCTCGATGGGAACTTTCCTTTCATATTGATATATAGTTTTTCCTTCTGTATTCTCGATACTTCCATTAACTTCAAAATTGCTGATAAAGATGTTTTCTTGATTTTCCATAGAAAATTTACTTGGTTCTATTAAATAATGCACAAAGAATATTCCAGATTCATCCTGGAAAACTCTGACCATAGCATCACTTTCAATGTAATTAGCTGAGTAATCCACCTCGATAAAATCTTTATACTTGAGAAGTTTTTGAGCGTAGGTATCTTTAACTTTCTCATAGGGTGCTTTAGGAATTTTCTGGGAAATTAGAATTTCTGATGCAATAGATGGAGAGTTTATATATTGGGCTTCTGTAGGGATAAGCGAGAGGGAAACCTGTGCGACAGCTGGTTCAATTTGAATCAATTCATTGTAGGCAGACATATAGTCTGCAGGATCTCCAACGTAATGAATGAGGAGATTCTGAGGACCAATTTCCAGGGGCGAATAGAGTTCATACTCTCCAACCCCTTCACTTTTAAAGAAGACAACATTAAAAGAATTTGGGAGTCCGTATTCGGACATTCCCTCGTAAAACCAAATAATAGTGGGATGAATCTGTGTTTCATTTTCATATTTTTCTATATAGTTAGGATCACCAAGAATAATGTATATCCTTCCCATATCGGAACGCCATCCTTCTCCTGGGGATTCTCGTCCAAACCATTGGTTAGAGTATTTTATTCGACGATAATGTTCTTCTTTAAACTTATTTCCAGGCAAGTTGGGATTCGGATCTCTCTGTTTCCAAAAGGCTTCTATAAACATGTCCCTTTCCTTATTAGATTCAAGTTGGAGAAAAACTTCCCTTTCGTTTTGGGAGATTATATAAGCCACCTCTTCTTCCAGCCATTTACGGTACACATCAGGTAATTCTTTTGGAGATTTTTTTTTAGCCTGACTAATAATAGGGACTATTAAGAATAAAAAAATAAATAAACATGTGAACAAACACCATCTCATTTTACTCTTTTTCTTCATTTTTTATCCTATAATAGTTTCATATAATAATATTTTGAATGAAATTATGCAAGTATTCCCATGTCGGCACGAATAATCGGGTAAGGCAATCAAAAGATCATCGTCAGGCAGCAGATGACGGCCCAATTGAATCACAGGGAAAGACTATTCGGTCAACCGCAAGCGGAATGATGAAGGAGAATGGACTTATGGCTCCGCGGAAGCAATACAAAATGTCCTTTATTTAAAGATTAGCTTATCAGATTATTTTGGATATTTTTATTGGCTGATTTTTATATTGACATTGTAGAATATTTTGTAATAATAAGCTTTACACAAAAAAATCATTTAAATAATAAATGATTAAAAAAATTTTTTTTTATTATTTGAAATATATTTAGTTTGAATTATTTACCAACTGAAAGGTAAAAAAAATGGTGATCAAAATTAAAAACAGTAATAATAAAATTAAAGAGATCGCCATCTTTTTGTTAATAGATCATGTAAAAAAAATATACTATTAAGGAGGAAGGCATGAAAATATTAGTTTTTGGTGGTTCCGGCAAGATCGGCTCGGCTGTGACTTGGGATCTGGCACCAGATCCTGAGGTTGAAGAGATAGGGATTGTTGGCAGACATATCGAGACACTTGAAGAAGTCAAAAATTGGGTAGGTAGTGATAAAGTGAAACCCCACGTTCTTGACATTAATAACAAAGAACAGGCGATAGCTTTGATGAAGCAGTATGATGTGGGTATCTTGACTTTGCCTGACCGGCAGACCAGCTACAAGACAGTGAGTCTGGCCATAGAAAGCGGGCTTAATATTGTGGACACCATAGAGGAATTTCACCGAACTCCGGATGCCTATGAAACCGAAGGCCTGGAATTACCTGAAGGCATGAGTCTGGAGGAATACGGGGAGTGGCTGCACGAGCAGGCTCGTAAAAACAATGTAACCTTTGTGGACGGGATGGGATTTGCTCCTGGATTAAGCAACATAACCGTGGGCGACGGTATGAGAAAAATCGATGTTTCCGAACGGGCCGTAGCTCGGGTTGGAGGCATTCCTTCGCAGAAGGCAGCGGCAAGGCACCCTCTGCGCTACATGATCACGTGGGCTTTCGAACATGTGTTAAGAGAATATATGATCAAATTGAATGTCATCAAGAACGGCAAGATTATTGAGGTAAATGCTGCCACTGACCGTGAGAAATTTAGATTCAACCAGTTTGGCCAGGATGTGGAACTGGAGTGTGCGGTGACTCCCGGCATGCCCAGCTTCCTTTTCACCCGAACTCAACTCCAGGAATTTGCTGAAAAGACCGTACGATGGCCCGGACACTGGGATGGTATTCAAACACTCAAAGAATGCGGCATGCTTGATATCGAACCCGTAGAGTTTGAAGGCCATAAAATTGTTCCGAGAGAATTCCTGCTGTCCATGATTACACCCAGACTCTTACCGAATGAAGGCGAAACCGATGTCTGCGTTATGTATAATACACTTGAGGGCGAAAAAGACGGCAAAAAAGTTAAAATCGAATACTTTATGTGGAATGAAGCAGACACAAAAAATAATATATCCTCTATGATGCAGGTTACCGGTTACCCCCTTGCTATTTCTGCCCGCATGATCGGCAGAGGTGAAATAAATGAAAAAGGCATTGTGGCTCCAGAAGATGCCATAACTCCTGAACTCTACAAAAAATTTATTGAAGAGCTGAAAAAAAGAAATATTGAAATCAAAGAGGTGCTTCAAACCGCATAGCTATTTCTTCCGCGTCAGTCTGTGAATATTTTTGTCTTCTGCTTCATCAAAAGAACTCGGCCGCTTACCGCTAGGATCGAAATGAATCTCAGCCTCGTCGTCGGAAAGAAACCTCAGAATTCCAAAAGTAGTGACCCACTCTGATCCAGGATTGCTGAATTTGTCCAAACACATGTCAATGGCCCAAGGCTCTGTGGAAAGATCCAGCCTATATTCTCCTTTATGAGTCACAGCCATGCCGTCAGGATGGATTTCCGTTAAAATGTAAGTCATATCAGCCTTAAACACTGCTTCTCCGTCTCGGGTTCCATATTTATCTGCAACAATCCATTCTCCTAAAAGCTTCCCAGCTGGATTTTCTTGACTGATTCCGATCCCAAGGGTAAAAAACATACCGAAAACCGTCAAAAAAAATACAAAGGCAGAAAGATAAAGTTTTGATTTTTTCATCGATATTCCTCTCACTTTGATTTATTCTCTTTTTTAGATAAAAAGAAATATAGTGAATTGGAATAAGTGTCAAGTAAAACATTCCATCCCAAATAATCGGGCCAGCGAATCAAGAGAATAAAGCAGGTCATTATTTATCAATAGAGTCATGTTTAAATATAACTCAATAGGGTCAGACCCACAGAAATAACTCTCAATAAAAGAAATAACTTTATCTTATCCCTAAAACAGGGCCTTAATTGAGAGTTTTTGCCCGCCAAAACGTCTAATTAAGAGAGAAGAAAATCGTAGCCACGCTTTAATACCGCCAGCTGGTTAAATCAGCTCCTTCAGGGGCTGACTCTTTGATCCTTTCTAAAATAAGAGGCACATACATCTGATTGTACCGCAGCCGGGAGATTGCATTGGGCCGCTCATGGTCTCCGTTCCAGCAGTGGCCGGCTCCGTCTCCGTAATCCACCACTCCGTCATAATAAGGATCCGTAGTGCTTTTCAGAAACTCCTCCATCAGATAGACCGCGTTGTTTAAATAAGAATTATCCATGTCTCCCACATAAATGTGGATCTTTCCTTTGAGCTTGGGACCCAGAGTTTCCCAATCCCGCTCCAGGATATAACGAAGGTCCCAGTTTTCTCTCATGTACTCAGCCACCGAAGGATCGATCTCACCGGTCATCTTATCCCACAGATGTTTGGGGTAACCGTCTTCTCCCACCGGGCCAAACAGAGTGAGCCACACATCTCTCTGTCCTCCGGAACGTCCTTTGGTGCCGAGAGCCAGTTCTTTGTGATTGACTTCCTCCAGAGTGCAGATGACCTCTCCTTTGGTGCTCCGGCTCCGTGGTCTAGGAACGCGCTTCCAGGGGCCTTCATAATAATAGGCGTTTTTGTCTTCATAGATATTGACCAGGGTGAAAGCTCTAAAATCCACCACATCTGGACAGGCTGCGAAACAGCCGTTGTATTCATCCGGGTAAAATATTTGAACCGCCAAGGCTTCCCAGCCACCGGTGGATCCGCCGTATAGGAAGCGAGCCCATCCTTCTCCGATTCCTCTGAATTTTTCCTCAATATAGGGAATCAGTTCATAAGTGATGGCATCTCCGTAAGGCCCCATATTGGCTGAATTGACCGCATAAGAATCATCAAAATAAGGGGTGGGGTGCTGGATCTCAATGATGATCATCCTGGGGAAATCCGGCCCAGTCCATTCTTTATAAAACTCATAAGCGTATTTTTCCTGAATGATGTTGTAGCCTTCAAGATCAAATCGCTCACTGTAGACAGGCTCTTGATCCAAATCCGGAGGCGTTTCACGGAATCCGCCAAAATCATAAGGAAAATGGCCGTGAAAAACACAAAGAGGGTAGCGGGCTTCAGGATGCTCCTCGAATCCTTCAGGCAGAAGGACATGAGCTCCCAAGTGCATGGGGCGGCCCCAAAACTCGGTCAGCAAATCGCTCTGAATCCGTATGTGCTTGATGTATTGGGTGTCTTCAGGCGGGTTAATAGGGGGTATTTCTTTAGTAAGCTCTATTTCAATCACTTTGTCTTTTTGAGGATCTATTCTTATTTTCTGGGGCTCACTTAAAAGATTCCCAGGCTTGAGATTCCATCTCTGTCCCTCTCCTTTATCCGGAGGAAGCTTGAGAGAATGACCACTGGCAAGGTGAAATGTCTCGTACCGATTGATGAGTCCCTGAACCCAGTATTCATTGGGAGGAATCTCAGAAAGGCTTTTCAGAGGATAGCCGAAAACATTACTGTCAATAAGAGCTGTCTCTCCGGGCTTTAATCCATCCACATCAATGCCAAAAACCATCTGAGTCTCCGGCCCATTGCTGATCTGAAATCTCGGCTCCTGACTCCCGCCCGAAGAAATGAGCAAAAGCATTCTTCCGTCCAGAGATTCCGAACACAGTTCCTCTGAAAAATAGAGGCCAAATTCAAGACCACCGGATTCATTTTTCTCGGACTGGCAAAAAGAGAAAAATCCTATCATTCCTATCAATAAAACAACCCACACCCAGTGCCTTAGATATTTCATTTTACCTCCTTCCTTTGAGCCGCCTCATCCGCTTGTCCAAGAGATCGATATCCCAAACTCTTTACCATGTGCTCATAAACTTTTTCAGTCATATTTTCGCCTTTTGACTGAAAGTTTCGAATGTCTTCTAGAAGGCTTTTAAGAGTCTGATCCGAATAAGTCTCAAGTTCGCATTTTAAATAAATCTTAAAGGATGGGCTCCCTGAGTTATCCTCATCATTCAAAGAGCTGTCCTGACGAATCAGGTGAGGATATTTTTCTGCCAATTCTTTCTGCCAGATTATCCGGGCATTCAAGATCAGGTCAATCGCCAGATTATGATTTAAAGGAGGGACAAGGTTATCCATCCGGGCATATTTTAGTGTCATCAAATTTCGGTCCTGTTCCTGTGCTTTCTGAAGGTCAGATCTGTAGCTTGAAAGTGTCTTTGGGGACCAAACAGAAAACTGTGCCTCCCGCATGTGCCGAAATGCTTTTGGATTTTCCTGACAGGATACCTTATTCTCAACTTTTACAGAAAGAAACATGTCCATTTCTATGTCCAGGATTTGATCAATGATTTCCTTTTTATTCATAATATATTTACCTGAACTGTTTATAAAAAAATGACGATTTTCTTATTATTATACATTTTCTGCGATAACTAAGACTTTTTCAAGAACAATGATTTGAACATTGTGCATTACCCCTGTCAAGTCATTTAAAAATCTAACCATGGTCTTTATCATCTTGTCATTTAAGATCTAACCATGGCTTATGGCCACAAGCTTTCCCTTTTTATGAGT
>CAZRGM010000057.1:0-23915 GCA_964599635.1 uncultured Eubacteriales bacterium
AGGTTATAATCATTGTTGACTTTCCTGTCTACTACGGTTAGATTTTTAAATGACAAGACATATACCCTAAAGTTAGATTTTAGATGATTTGATTCGTTACCTTGACAGTTCATGATGCTCCAATGTATCCTTTTTTGCGGTGAGATGAGATCAAAAATGGTGCTCAAGAAATTATCCAATTTATTACTCCTGAGATGGCCGCGTTTCTCTAAGCGTTTTTCTTTACAGACCAAGCTGGTAGCTAGTTTTGTCGCTGTCATTGCGGTGACCGGCAGAACTACAACAAAATTCTCAACCGAGCGATGCGTGAAAGGAAATCAATTTCAGGGTCACATATCATGACCCATCAAGAACTCTTAAGAGAATCAACATAACTTGCCTTTCGTGCCCAGATACGTCTTGTCCAAACGCCTCGAGCCAAAGAGACTGATTCCATTGAAAGAACCTCAGGCATGATGCTTGAGGCCGCAGTTCCAATCTTTGATGATAACAGCACCTTTATGGGGATTCTCCACGGTGGAATCCTGCTCAACCGAAACTATGAAATTGTAGACAGAACCAAGGAGGTTGTCTATCAAGGAACGAAATACAAGGGAAAGGACGTTAGAACCTCTACCATATTTCTTGACGATCTGCGCATATCAACAAATGTCATGTCAGAAACCGGAGAAAGAGCGATCGGCACACACCTCTCCAGCGAGGTCTATGATAAGGTGATCACTCAGGGATTGAGGTGGACAGCCAGAGCGTTTGTGGTCAACAACTGGTATTTTACGGCCTATGAGCCGATAAAAAACATTGACGGGGAACTTATTGGGGCTCTTTATGTAGGGATGTTGGAGGAAAAGTATGCCGACATGAAAAAGCGTGCCTTTTTGATCCTCTTCAGTGTGATTGTAGCCGGTATCTTACTGGCTCTAGCGATCGCCTACATTCTAGCCGGCATGGTGGCAAAACCTATCCGAGAACTCCAAGAAGGAGCTAAAGCCATAGCGTCAGGGAATTATGACTACAAGGTGAAAATCCAAACAAATGATGAGATTGGATTACTTGCGGATTCCTTTAACGAACTGGCGAGATACCTCAAACGGACCTATGTGATACTTCAAGGGCGGGTTGAATCCGCAGACAAGGAACTTAAACAGGCAAATCAAGAGCTCCGCGAGAAGAGTGATCCTCATATTTTTGCTATCGGCGATTGTGCTGAGAAAGCCCTTCTGTGATGAAAAAGCAAAGTCACAAGACATAATAGAACTTGAATTTCCCTCATGATAATGATATTTTCCAATTTTAAGACCTCTATTAATGAAAGGATTGGATATGTTCATATTTAAAAAACATTATTTTCTCATTTTTATACTGGCTTCTTTTCTTCTTTTTATAAATTCTGCCTGTCAGAAAGGCGAAACGACCGCAAAAGCGGCCGGACCCATTGACCCTCAGCTTGTTCAAGACCAGGATGACATGACCTGGGACGATTACCATCGCATACCTGGCCGAAACTGGGCTGATCCTTCGCTTACCCCGGAGCGCGGATTCAGTATAGCGCTGGTGGCCATTGACTTTCCGGACCAACCCTTTGTGATCACTCTTCCAAAAGGATCCGATCCTTTTGGAAATCCCCAGATCGAACCCATCGACAGAGAAGATGTGCCCCAATTCTACGCGGATTTCTTCATAAAACCCGGTGATGTCAACCACGGCCAGACCATTAACGGCTACTGGATGGAGCAGTCCAGAGGCAAATTCGGCATCACAAAAGTCGATGCGTTCGGACCCTACCGTATGCCCGAATCCATCTGGTACTACGGATTAAACGAGTACGGACAGCAGGATCAGACTCCGGACGGGAGATCGGCGAAAGGACGCATGGAACAGGATTGTGATGACATCTGGATCAAAGACACAGGCGAAGACATCAGAGACGATTACGATGCCATCCTGAGGATTTACGCCAGTTATGATGAGACCGGGGTGTGGCAGGAATTCGGGGAGATGAAGTTTAACTCCAGGGAAGACATCCCGCCTGAATGGGGAAATCCTAATCCGGATATGCCCCGATGGATCATCACCCGGTATGTGGAGTGGACCAGCTGGCTGGCCGGCTCTCAGCAGTGGGGGCTTTCCTCCATACGTCAGGGAGAAAACTCAGGCACCATCACCCATGAACTGGGACATTATGCTTTTCGGCTTCCTGACCTCAACAACAATCCTTATGTTAAGCCTTATCGAAGAGCCTCTGTCGGACCCTGGGACATGATGGACCGGGGATGCTTCAATGGTCCCGGAGGGCCTCATATGCGCTGGGTGGTTCCGCCCACTCATGGGGCAGCCATGCCCGCAGGACTGATGGTGCGAAACCGTCTGGAAAACGGATTTATCGATGAATCCATGCTCTTAAGATTGAGCCGGGAAGGCCTGGCAAAGACCGGCCTGGCCGTAGCAAAGGTTACAGCCAGAGCTGTGGAGCCTCTTCCCGGACAATTTACAGGCATTATGGTGCGTCTTGACGGCACACCGGAAGGGGACCGCACACCGGAAGACGACCCCGTAGAAAATCCTCTTTCTCCGGGGATCCCCAACTACAACTTCTATTCCCTGGAAGTGGTGCAGCGAATCGGTTATGATTCGTTCACACCTGACAACGGAGTGCTTATCGCTAAGAACAAGGACAGTCTGCGCGGGTGGAACGGCGGGCCCAATGCTTTTAATTCATACATCTGGGTCATTGATGCTCATCCTGAAGATATCAATAGGGTGGATTATGTGAAACCGAACGGAGAAAAAGTGATGCGCACTATTGCCGATTACCGGCAGTTGAATGACGCTCTTTTCCACGCCGGTCTTGACTCCGTAAGTTCTTATGAATGGGAAGACACGCCCAATGGACTTCATTTCTACATCATCGACCTTGAGAAGAATGACCAGGAAATTCTCTCCTATACTCTGGCCGTGCGGTCTCTGGAAGGCTCAGGAGAACAGGAGAGAGGTGTGGATTTAGAGGCTCCGGAAGAAATTAAATATAAAGAACCCTTGATGCCGGTGACCTTCACTCTCAAAAATACAGGAACTTCTGCCGATACAGATCCCGCGCTTCATCCCTCTGATGCCACGGCTTACTTGAACTCAGATGTTTACCGGCTTTCAGTTTCTGTAGAAGGTGAAGGGTGGGCCGCTAAACTTCTGAACGGATTAGCAGCCGTTAAAGCCGGGAATTCCCAATCCATAACCGTTTATATCTCTGCTGAAGAGGGAAGTGCGAACACAGCCACCGTGACATTGCATGCCGTCTCCGAGAGTGACCCGGCCAAGGCCGAAGAGGCAGTGATAAAAGTATCCCGCTCTTTTTAAGATATCTTATGATGTTTCAAGAAATTGGCAATTTTGCCAGGAAGCTTTAGGAGGGAACAATGAAAAAACAATTTTTTATCCTTTCTATCATTATTTTTTTCCTTTCCTGTACCGCAGCTTCCGGACAGGACAGAATTCTTTCAGGAAGTATCCAGTATAAAGGAAATCAAAAAAGCCCGGTCCAAATCCGTTTGTATAAGCTCAATATAACCTCACAAGGAAGGATTAATCCTCTCGGCAAGGGGGATGTCTACGGAGCCGTTAAACCCTTTAGAGAGATCACTCTGAGCGAGCCCTCCACCTATGAATTTTCCAAGCTCCCATCCGGATACTACAGTGTCCTGGCTTATATGGATATGGACAAAGACGGTGAGCTTGATTTTAAACTTGTCGAACCTTTCGGATGGTATGCCTCCCAGCCAGGAGCCCGGTTTTCTCCGGTTGACCTTACCAAAGAAAACAAATCTCATGTAGACTGTCTTCTCCGCTCTCCCACTTCTTTCCCTGAAAAAGACATCCAGAGAAAGCACGCAGCATTGAGATGGATTCAGGGGCTCCCTGTTCTCCAGCTCTACGGGACTGCTGAAGAACGAGGTTATGCTCATGGCTATCTTCTGGGAAAACAGATTATTGATTTTTTTGAATTCTATATTATTGAAGATTCCTGGCATTCATCCAAAGACTATACAGAAGTCTTTGTGCCTTTTCTTGAAACACACTTCAACCTGCCTGATGACTACAAAAAAGAATCCCGGGCACTCCTTCAAGGAATGAAGGATTCCGGAATCCATATGCACGTTGAATCTTTAGACCGTGACTTTAATCAAACAGACCTTCTGGCCATCAATGCCTACATCGAAAGAAGAGCGGCTTATCCGGTTTCTTCCCCCTCGTCCTGCACTCAATTTGCCTTTTGGGGAGATTTCACTCAGAAAACTGATCTTCAAGGAGGTCTGATAGCAGCCCGAAACATGGATGGTGAGTGTGATGTCCGAAAAGTCACGGTCAGCCATTTCCTTATCTATGCTGTGGATCCCACAGAAACCGGACACAAACGCTGGGTTTCTTTCATGTGGCCTGGATTTATAGGCACCATTTCCGGAATCAACGAAGATGGACTCTACAGCATGGAAAACGCCGGAGGAACCGGACCCGGACCTGTGGAAGGACATATCACTCCTTGTTCCTGGGTTCAAAGAGACATCCTGGAACGAGGAGTCCAAAACAACACTCCCCAAGAAATTTTAAAAAAGATGAATTCATTCCAGTGCGGCGGGGGAGGAGTCACTGCTCCGGGATCTATTATTCTATGGGCGTCTCCTTATCAGGGTCAAAATCATCCTGCCTTTGTCTATGAAGGGGACCGCTTTGGCGGAAAAATGCGGCATCCTGATGAGGGCAGACCCGTTCATCCTCATAACATCATGGCCTCCAATCATCATAAGATTTACGGATTTAATCCTGAAAAGCCTTATCTTTCCTTTGAAAGACCGGTTTCTTTTTCCTCTCTCTGGCGCTATGAAGTGGGAATGAACGAAATGGAAGCCTGGGCGCGACAGGGGAAAACCTTAGGGATACCTGAAGCGAAACGGCTTCTTCAAATCGTCTCTCACGGAAGCACAGAATATTCGATCCTCTTTTCAGCTAATGAAATGAAGATTTGGGTCGCTGTGGATGACCTTAAAACCGATATGTGGGATGCTCCCTATTTAGAGTGGAAAGAATTTCATTTTGATCAATTTTTTAAATCCCAAAACAGTCAGCAAGACTAAAAAATTTTTAGGAAATTGAAATTGGAAATTGTTGTAAGGAAATTATAAAATTGGAAATTGTTGGAAATTGGGGTCAGACCAAGAAATTTCATTATATCTTCAATATAATCAATAACTTAACCGAATAAAATGCCGTATTTAGGCCCTTAAAACAGTGATTTGCGCCCCCAAATGGCCCTTTTAAGCGATTATAATAAAATGAGCAGAGGTTAGTTTGACTGGTCTATTTTTTATGTATAGAATTAAATCAGAGTCACATTAAGGAGGGAAAGATGAAAAAAACAGACTATCTGAAGTTTTCATTCGTTCTCGTGGGTTCGATTCTCGTTTTCTTAGGAATGATCTCATTTGAAAAACAAACCATCACGCTTCAAGAAGATTTGTCTATCGGAGTAGAGTATGGGGACCAAAACCTTATGTTTGGTAGTGTCAGCGATATACAGCTGGATTCAGAAGAGAATATCTATGTTATGGACTGGGAAAACTCAAGAATTCAACTATTCAATCCCCAAGGTGAATTTCTAAGAAGCATTCCCATTAAAAAAGGACAGGGCCCTCAGGAAATTTCCATGCTTTTAGGATTCGCTGTTCATCCGGATGGAATGATCTCTTTTTTCGATAGGGCAGGAGGGAAAATCGTTAATTATGACAACCAGGGTCATTTTTGTAATTCTTTCAAGATAAATTTTCAAGCCACTGATATGAAACATTATCAGGACGGGAATCTGGCCCTGCTGGGACTTAACAATAATCAGGGCATTCACATTTTTAGCAGGGAAGGCGAATGGCTTTCCTCCTTTGCAAAGCCTTTTCCTGTTCCTTCCAAATTATCCCAATACAAAGATATGCCCCAGTCCAGATTACCCATGAAGTTTGATTCCTCAGGCGATGGGAAGGTCTTTCTCCTTAATCCTCACAAATACGAGATCCTCATTTATAAGAATGGTCAATTATCAGGAAAAATTAAGGGAAAAAGCGATTTTTTCCGGCCCATGATGATTCTACCTACAGGAGAAGGAGAAAAAAAATACCTGAGTATTATCTTCCCGAGAGCCTCTGTGCTGGAACATGAGAGCCAAACATTTATTACCCTGCGAGAACTCACAGGAATAGGAGAAGAAGTTAAAAGTCAGATGCAGATTTATGAGAATCAAAAACTCTTACACAACAGTGATGTAAAAGGATTTCCCTATGCTGTAGATTCTGAGGGAAGGCTTTATTTTTCAGCGGTTGAAAAAGAATTCCCTGTGATGAAGCGATATAAAATTCTCTTCCAATAAACCTAATTTTTTTATTTTTTCCTCAGGGGTTCTTTCGCAGGTCCATGTATGACTTCCCCTGTAGGCTTGAACTTTGAACCGTGACAGGGGCATTCCCATATCTTTTCTTCATCATTCCAATCAACAAAACACCCCATGTGGGGGCATTTTGCAGTAAGTTTTATGACTTCTCCCTGTTCATTTTTATAGACCGCAATTTTCTGATCGTTCTCGCTAATGACTTTCCCTTGTCCCTTTTTGATATCATCCATAATCATATCTCCTTTCTTTATTTTTTTTCTCCATTTCATCAAATTCCTATCCTCTAATTGACACTAGAAACTATCATACACACAAAGAACAAGTTGGGTCAACAAGAGACCCCTTTTTTAAACCCCAGGACTCTATTTCCGGGAGGAATCTGACATTGGCGTATTCCTTCCTTTTGACTAAAGATAACCTTTCTATGTATGATGAGTGATGAATTCGAACGAATAGGGTAGAGAGCAGCAAAGCTATTTTTAAACACTATGAAAAATAGTAACAATGAAATATCATCAAAATCTTAAGGGGGTTCTGATCATGAAAAAAAAGTTTGGACCAAACTCAAGCCTGAACTTTTTATGAACGGAAAAATGTGAAATACAAGATAGTCGGATAAGAATCGCCGGGCGTTACAGAGTTAAGCATGGAAAGGAGATTTGATTAAATTGAGACATAATCATCAAAAGAAAAATGAATTTCTTACAATCAACAGTCTTTTAATTTTCTTTTTTCTGGTTGCGACGCTTGGAAATGTTTTTTGCTGCCGAAAAATAGAGAAGAGGTCCGTCTTGATCTCTGCGGATATTAATCGGGATGGTCTTGTGGACTTTGATTCTGATTTAGCGGGGAAATCATTGTGGAGTTTTGAGCGCGGGGCTCTTTTTCTTAACAATAACGACAGTGATGCAAAAAGCGGTTACATGGACTATGCGGATTCTGCAGTCAACGGAAGTGATGATCTCAAGGACCTTGCTCTTTTAAGGATCCGGCGGAACAAAAAACTGCCCCAGGGGACCAAAGTCCACCTTTCTGTGGATGAATCCTCTTTTTCCCGAGTGCGTATTTTTTTAAAAGGTGGCAACCAAGACTATTCAGTCCTGGATATCAGAAAAGGCGTGGATTTAGCTCCTTTTTTAGAGAAAAATCCGGAACTTGAACTAAGGATCGAAGCGAACTCCTACTCAGACTCTATATGGAACGGATTCACTGAGATAAAAATCAGTGTGGAGTTCCCTGGAAAATCCACAGAAACGGATGCTGTAAAACTCAAAGTGGCGCCATTTATCCTTTTATCCAATCTCAATAAAGGAAAAGTTTTTTACGTCAGAGAGTTCCCGGGTGGAAATGATGCCTTTATTCAGAGCCTGAAAGAGATTGTTCCGGCTTCAGGGGCTGATTTATTCATCATTCCCGGAGGAGAACCTTATCCTCCCCACCAGATCTGGCTTCAGGATACCATGGAGATCGGATATTCAGAAATTCCCGGTCAAAGGATGAACGTGGTGCTCAGAGCCAATCGGGGCAAAGCCCTGGATGATTTTGCAAAAAACGAGCTTTTAGGGCCTGATTTTGGCTGGCTTAAGATCGGGACTCTAAGAGAGAAATATGGACCGGGGAGAGGAGGAAACGGCTGGTTAGACTGGTACGGAAATCTGGAGGTGACCCCTCCTTTTCCCAATTATCCTCTGGGACGGATCTATTACGGGTATAACCCTGAAGGACCGGACGAAGCATCTCTCAATCCGGAAATCGTTTCAGTTCTTGAAGCCCAGATTGTCCAATCTCCGGCCATCCGTCTGGATACGGGATGGCTGCTCATCAAGCATGTTGATGAAGTGATTTCTTTTCTGCCAAGCGGTAAGAACAAAAACCCATACAAAATCATGGTCGTGGATACGCCCTCACTGATCTCTTTACTCGAGAAGTGGGCCCAGCAGGGTTACGGAAAGACACCTTTACTGGATATTCACCATAAAGGCATGACCGTTAAAAATCTTGTAGAAAATAAAGAGCTGATCACATACAACAAAATCCTACAAAAAGAGCGAATCGAGCCAAACATCGATTTACTGAAAAAAGAGTTGGGATTAAGTGAGGAAGATTTTATCAGAATCCCTTCCCTTTTTACACCAGAAGGGCTGGCTCTCATCCCTAATATGGTCAATTCCACTGTCCTGAACGGCCATTTGCTGATCATCGATCCCAACGGGCCTAAAATCGACGGTCAAGACCTCCTCAAGGAAGAGGTCAGAACACTTCTATCCGGCCTGCCTCTTAAACTGCATTTCGTTGATGCCCGGCAGTATCATCAATGGAGCGGGGAAGTGCACTGCGGGACCAATGTCAGGAGGGAAGGATTTGACAAGCCCTGGTGGGAGATGAAATAAAGGAAACGAATAATTCAGAAACAAAACTCGCTATTTGATTTTTGTTAAAGTTATCTTATATTTCAAATAATTCTCTTTTGTTCGATTAATGACTTCGCCGTGCTGGAGAGGTATTTTCTCTTTGGAAAGGCTGAAGAGAAATTCTGCGGACTCAAATATCCGCTCATAAACTTTCTCACCTAAGTTACCTATACGGAGAGGCACACAGGTAACACATCTTAAGGGTACATACAGAGGCCATTCAAGCTGGACTGTGTTTCCGGAAACATTCCCATTGATTCTCTCGCCTGTAAAGTCAAGGCTCGGACTGTTTTCACATTCTTTCTGAGTGCATCTGTAAAGGTCATTATGCTGGAAAATAATACCAGGATCTAAAGTGAATGAAAAAATATTCCCGTCATAGTAACTTCGGGAAATCCCTTTGCCTAAAGTCGAGAAATCAACAATCAGTTTCCAATTGAATTTCATGGAGATAGGAAGCTCTCCTGCCGTTTCTTTTAAAAAAGGATTATCAATGTGCGGCTGTAAATAGTCGATTTCTTCCCCGATGATGCTGATCCGCCAGCTCTCGATTCCAGCCAAATAAAATGTAGTTTTTCCTGAAAAAGCTTGAGGGGTTTGAGGCATGGAGGAGTAATCCACTACTTTTTCGGCTCCATCCTTTAGCTCAATATCGAAAACCGAAAAGCTGTCATCATAGCTTCTCTGAGCCAGAGTATGGGGATCGAAATTTTGCACAAACTCTTCTTTTTTTGTTCCTACAGGATGTGGATATTTTAGGGTCATGATTCCTTTACAGGGGATTTCTCCGTGTTCAAACCAAAAATTCAGATATTTTCCTTTTTTCTTCGCTTTACCCTGAATGCTTCCCTGTCCTTTGAGAGGGCTTAGGGAGATGGCAGGATTAGAGGAATTTAAATAAATCATAGTGATATAAATTTCACCTATACCAGAGAAGGTTCCATCTTTTTGTGGATTTAAATAGACGAATCCTTCGGACTTTATGTCCATGCCTGCGGTGCCGTACGGTCCGCCTGCTTTCATGGATAGGGTTGAGTTAAAACTCAGATACAATTTTTGTTCACTTTGAGCCAATGTTTGAGAAGAAACGGAATAAAATAGGATAAAAAACAACAAAAAGAAATTAAAAATAAAAAGCAATTTTTTTGGATATGTGATTTTCATGCTTTCATTATCCCCTAAAAATGAATTTAAACATGATATTAAGAGAAAAATTAACACACGCCTTTATGGCTGTCAATAAAAATGAAGTATTTTAACATAAACTTTGTCTTTTCAGGACAATTTATATGATAAAGAAGGGTCAGACCAAGATATTTCCTTATATCTTTTTGATAATCAATAAGTTAACTAAAAATAGGGTCAATTTTTTGCCCTTAAAAAAGCCTTTTTGGCCCCAAAATCGTCACTTTAAGAAATTTTACTGAATAATGCTCTTGGGAGAGGAAATAAGTTGATGGGGACATTATTACTTTGTTGTCAAATTCTGTGGGTTTCCTATTGACCGGTGATGTTTTTTGTGTGTATGATATTTGATAAAGTCGCTGAGTGAACGGGAATTTGATGAAGTGGAATAAATTCCGAAATCTGCGATTCTGCTGATGAAATCGGGACTATTGAAGAAGGAAAGCTGGCCGACCTTTTGGTTTTGGAAAAAGAACTCAGGGGGTACCGGCTTGGGTGAAAACCGACCGGTGCGGAAAAGTTATAAAAAATTAATTAAGGAGTGATTATAATGCAAAGTGATGTTATTGAAAAAATTGCTGCTCTGGTAACAGCAGCCTTCGGTTTAGTGGCTGCTCTTGCCTGGAATGGAGCCATTCAGGCTATTTTCAAAAAAGTTTTCGGTACTTCTGAAGGAATTATCCCGATGCTGGTTTATGCTGTTGTGGTCACTATAATTGCAGTGATAGCTGCAGTATGGGTCGGAAAGGCAGCTGCAAGATCCAAGGCGAAAGAACAAAAAGAGTCATAATACAAAAGACCAAAGCTTTACTTCCTTTTACTGAACATAAATCACTTTTGATTTAACTTTCACCTCACCGCCCTAGTTTTTAAGTTTTCACCTAAAGCATCAGCCTTTTTGGCCCCAAAATCGCCATTTTACGGATTTGATGAGGCCCGGTTCTGTTCAGAACTTACTTCATGGATAACATATAGACTGCGAATGAAGCCAGCCAGTGTTCACCCTCGTAACTTCCGCTGGCAATGTGGGGAAGGGTAGCCTTTGCATGATGAAGAGCAGATTCGGCTAATATTCTCCGGACAGGATCATTTTCAGGCAATGCAGAAGCAATCCCATTCATACACCAGGCGCGGCTGAGATTCAGTCCATCCAGATGAACGATTTTCGGATCGCTGCGGTCTGATACATCAGCGGGTTCCAGTAAGGATTTGGGTTCTCCTTGCTCAAGCTGAGGAAGAAAGCGATGAAACCACTCTGAGAATTCATCCGGAGGCATAACGCGGCGCATCAGATCGGCTTCTATCAGACAGCGGGAAAAGAAGTCGTCACCGTCCGGCTCCCAGGCAGCGGGGCAGTTAGAATCCTGAAGAAAATAAGTGCTGCTGCGTTCAATAAGCAAATCTTCCAACTCCTTGTGTCTGGCTGCCCGGGCATAATCCAGCGCAAAGGCGATCCCGAATGCAGTGTTGGGATGAACCCCGCGACGGATCGGGTATGTCTGTTTAGGCAAAAACTCAATATACTGCTTCACCATGACATCGGCCAAAGGCTGAAGATTATGCGACCACCTCTGACTATCCGGATCATCCCAGCTACCCAACTCTTCAGCCAGCTTAAGCAGCCAGGCCCAGCCGTAGGTCCGTTCAAAAGATTTTCGGCTGGGCTGATCGAGATACTTCACTTCCATTTCAATATTCTCAGCCGAAAGATTGTCATTCAATGCACTGCGGATTTGCCCGGCTTCCGGCAGATCAGGAAACCTCCTCAGCAGCCGCACCAGCATCCAATGACCGTGGACGCAAGAATGCCAGTCAAAACATCCGTAAAAGGCGGGATGAAGCGATGACGGGCTTTGAACCTCAGATTCGTCGTTCATGACATGACTCAGCTTGTTTGGATACTCTTTTTTTATACACTTCAAGGCGAGGCTGGCAAAATGAGATGCCGATTCTAAATCGAGTTGAAAAACATCTGATTCTTCGTCTTCCACTTTGTATTGTGCCTTAAAAGCTTGATCTTCACTCTTCTGACAAAAGGTAAACAAAAGCATTATTAATGAAAAGATAAAAAAATATCGAAAAAAATTTAACATAACTTCTCCTTATTCGTCTTCTTTTTTTGGAGCAACAGATAATATCTTTTTAATCAGTTCGTCATCGTCGGGCAGCTGTCCGACTTTAGGAAGGCGCGGCACCAGGATGGCCCAGTTAGAGTCCAAGGCAAAGACCTTTTTAAACAGAGGAAGGCTTTCATTGACTCTCCCAATAGTCACCAGTGTAACCGCTGGCCAGAATATCATTTCAGCATTTTCAGGATACATATTCATGGCCTTGGTATAGGCTTCCATGGCCTCATTGACCTTGTTCTCTGTAAGAAATTCATCTCCTCGGTTCATATGATTATAGGCCTGATTGAGCTTTACCAACCGTTTCAATTCCTTGACCGGCTCAGGATGATCTTCCACTCTCAGGTTATAAAGAATTCCTTCCCACCAGCGTTCCGTTTCACCAATCTGGGCTACCATGATGGCTGCTGATTGTCTTCCCCGGATATCACCCCCTTCTCTCTGAGCAGCTTCCAGCGCAGCCAATAATCTTTCGGCCAATTCCCCCGGAGTGTTCTCATAGGCTTCAGCCATGGCCTTCCAAACCGTGTCCTTTAACATAAGATTCGCCTGGCAGGAATATCCTTTTCCTGTGATATGACCTGCTTCCGGAATGCAGCTTTTCCCAGTATGTACGGTCACATTACCATGAATATCGATCATGGCGACCTGACGAACCGCTTCATTTTCATCAGCCTTGATAAGTTCTCTCAGAGCTTCCTCTGCGGTTTTCCCTTGTTTCATCAGCTTCAGACCATCAGGACCATAGTCCACCTTAACAAAAGATTGGGTCGCCACCGCTCCAACTCCCGGTTCAACCCAGGGGACCGCAGAGCCCACAGAAAACCAGTGAGACTGGACAGCCACACCCATTTGACCTGTTTCTTCATCCAAGGCCACAATGGAATAGGTGGCAATGGGCCGAATGGTTGCCGAAGCAAATACCTGCAAAGAACAGATCAGAACCATTAACAAAAAAAGAAAAAAAATAAAGACCTTTTTTTCCATTTTAGGGTGCCTCCTGCATAAAGATTATAAAAGCATATCTTTATATGGATTAATACAAAAGGACTGTCATGTCAATCGCATTTTGGGGACATTAACCTTGTAGTTAAGGCAGTTAAGATTAGTTAAGGGGGGTAGCACCATGGAAATGATGATGAACTATTTGATTGAATAACACCAGCTATTTCCTTATATTAGAATTAAAGAGGGTATAAAAAATAGAATCCGGAGGTCATGAGATGCACACTGATCATAAAAACCATAAAAGCATGGAAGG
This sequence comes from uncultured Eubacteriales bacterium, assembly GCA_964599635.1. Lineage (GTDB taxonomy): Bacteria > Acidobacteriota > Aminicenantia > Aminicenantales > Aminicenantaceae > WJMT01. The sequence continues at coordinate 13,408 of CAZRGM010000057.1, forward strand.
CAATCATCATGAATCACACAAAACTCATGAAGGCCATAAGGGTAGAGATCATCATGCTCATATGGTGTCTGACTTCAGGCAACGTTTCTGGGTATCCCTCGGCGCGACCCTGCCTATTTTGATCTTATCGCCCATGATCCAATCTTTTCTGGGCCTCAGGCAGGCTCTTGGCTTTCCCGGGGATACCTATGTATTATGGGCTCTTTCTTCCTTTGTCTTCATCTACGGGGGGTGGCCGTTTCTCAAAGGCATCGTCACTGAATTAAGAACAAAAACACCTGGTATGATGACGCTGATTGCTGTTGCCATAACGACTGCTTACGCATACAGCAGTGTGGTTGTTTTTGGGTTGAGAGGAAAAATATTTTTCTGGGAACTTGTTACACTGATCGATATTATGCTTTTAGGGCACTGGATCGAGATGAAATCTGTGATGGGGGCTTCACGTGCCTTGGAAGAGCTAGCCAGGCTCATGCCTTCGGACGCTCACAAATTAATGGATGATGGAGGCACTAAGGATGTTTCGATTAAAGAACTCAAACCCGGGGACCGGGTACTGATAAAGCCGGGAGAGAAAGTTCCGGTGGATGGGGAGGTTACGGAAGGTGAGAGTTCTGTCAATGAGGCTATGCTGACAGGCGAATCCAAACCGGTTCAAAAGAAGACCGGTTCAGAGGTTATTGGAGGTTCCATCAATGGCGAAGGGGCTCTCACCACAGAAGTCAAAAAAACCGGAAGGGATTCTTTCCTTTCCCAGATGATCGAGCTAGTCGAGCAGGCCCAGAAAAGTAAATCCAGAAGCCAGGATCTGGCCAGCCAGGCGGCTCTATGGCTTACCATTATAGCGCTGACCGGGGGAATCATCACTCTGGCGGTATGGCTGGGCCTTTTGGGTAAAAATTTTGATTTTGCCCTGGAACGGACTGTGACCGTCATGGTGATTACTTGTCCCCACGCACTGGGACTGGCTGTTCCTCTTGTGGTCGCCGTATCCACGGCTCTTTCCGCTAAAAATGGACTTCTCATCCGAGACCGCGCAGCCTTTGAAAGAGGCCGTAACATTCAGGCAATCATCTTTGACAAGACAGGGACTCTAACCAAAGGCGAATTCGGCGTGACCGATTCGGTTACTTTCTCCAACAGGATGGATGAAAAAGAGCTGCTCAGTTATGCCGCTGCTATAGAAACACATTCAGAACATCCGATCGCGAAAGGAATCGCTGCATCGGTTGAAAAGCCTCCTCAAGTTCAAGATTTCAAGGCCATACCTGGAAAGGGAGCGCAGGGACGAGTAGAGGGAAAAGAAGTCAAGGTGGTGAGCCCTGGTTTCCTAAGAGAAAACAATATTTCGATGCAGGATGATAGGATTGACACATTCAATTCTCAGGGGAAAACAGTCGTATTTGTAATGATTGACGGCAAACTCAAAGGGGCTATCGCTCTAGCGGATATAATCCGAGAGGAATCGAAAGAGGCCATCTCCAAACTCAAGAAGATGGGGATTCAATGCATGATGCTTACCGGAGACAACAATCTGGTGGCCAAGTGGGTGGCGGAAGAAATCGGACTTGACGAATATTTTGCAGAGGTTCTGCCTAAGGACAAAGTTGAAAAAGTCAAGGAGATCCAGTCACGCGGATTGATTGTCGCCATGACGGGAGATGGCGTAAATGATGCCCCTGCTTTAGCGCAGGCGGATGTAGGCATAGCCATCGGAGCTGGAACGGATGTTGCGGTCCAGACCGCTGATATCATTCTGGTGCACAGCAATCCTCTGGACGCTGCTTCAATTTTGGATCTTTCAAGGGCGACCTACCGGAAGATGATCCAAAACTTAGCATGGGCCACAGGATATAATGCCGTTGCCATACCTTTGGCCGCGGGCATCCTTTATGCCTATGGCGTATTGTTGTCTCCTGCGATAGGCGCTGTTCTTATGTCCATGAGTACGATAATAGTGGCGATAAATGCAAGATTCTTAAAGATCGAAACTTAGACACCAGGCTTCATCACAAAGGACTGATATTCATCCATCAGATTAACCTAATATATAAAGAAAGCATGCTGCGATCCCCTAAATTCCCCCAAAACTCAAGAATTTCATTAACAATTTTATATAAGGAAAGTATACTGTGGTGATAGAAGGATCAAAAAATTGAAAAAATCTTTCTTTAAAAAACTCCAAAAACTGAAAGAAAAATCCTCAATCATTCCCGTTGACGAGAACTCAAAAATCATCTTTTTTAGCGACTGCCACCGCGGCTGCGGAGACCATGCCGATGACTTCGCCCACAACCAACTGGTCTTTCTCAGGGCTCTCATACACTATGAAAAACAGGGATACACCTACATTGAACTCGGTGACGGAGATGAGCTGTGGGAGAATAAGGATTTTGAGAGGATTAAAGAAAGCTACAGAACTTTTTTCGAACTTTTTTCAAAGCTTCACTCCCAAAACCGCCTTTATTTCATCTGGGGAAACCACAACCGGAGATGGAAAAATCAGAAAAAGGTCAAAAAGGAATTCGCCACTATCGTGGACGACAAAAACGATAAAAAAAAGCCTCTCTTTAAAAACTTAACCATCCACGAATCCCTGCTTCTTGAGTACAAAAACGAGAAAAATAAAATACTTTTAATCCACGGCCATCAGGGAGATTGCCCTAATGACACATGTTGGTGGGTTGGAAAATTTTTTGTCCAGAACTTCTGGAAGCTATTCCAGGGCATTATCGGATTCCCGGATCCCACCAGCCCGGCAAGGAATTACAGCCTGTCGCTAAAAATCAACAACCGGTTCAAACTTTGGATAGAAAAGACAAAAACGCCTCTCATTATCGGACACACCCACAAACCTGTTTTCCCCAAAAAAGGGGAGATCCCTTACTTCAACGACGGAAGCTGCGTACATCCCCGCTGCATCACCGGCATTGAGATCAAGGAAGGTAAAATACAGCTTGTGAAATGGCATGTGGACGTCAACACAGAAGAAGGCGGAGATCTTTTTGTGAACCGGACAATCCTGGCTGGACCCCGGGAGATCGAAGGATTGTTTGAGTAAAGTAAAATAAGTTTTACTTCATATCTTCAGGGATAAAATGTAAAATGTTTATAAGTCTGGATTATTCTTAAAAAAAAGAATAGAGCTTTTCATCCAGGCCGCATGAATAACCAGACTAATCCAAAAGGGAGGTCATCACAATGTGGTGGGAAGATAAAATTATGCGGACATTCCGCTGCCGTCTGAATCAAAAAGCCGGTGTTTTGGGCAATTTGCTCTCTGATATAGGCAAAGCGGATGGATATTTAGGCGAAATCAAAACCCTTCGTATGGGCAATGCCGATGTGGAAAGGGATATCGTGGTGTTTGCTGATGATCTAAATCATATGGAACGATTAGCCAGACTGGTCAGACAGGAACCGAATGTGGAGCTGCTTGAAATCAGAGATGAGGTGATGGAAATGCATCAGGGAGGAAAAATCGCCATTCGCAGTCGATACCGTATTGAGGACCTGAATCAATTACGCCGTGTGTACACACCGGGTGTGGCAGAGATCTGCCTCCAGATACAAAAGAAACCGGAGTTGGCCCGCAGATTTACCTCCATCTCTCATTTTGTCGCCATCGTTACAGACGGGACCGCTGTTCTGGGTTTAGGGGATATCGGCCCTCAGGCAGCCATGCCGGTTATGGAAGGCAAAGCCTCTCTGATGGAATCCCTGGTCGGGCTTTCCGGTGTTCCTATTTTAATCAACAGCAAGGACGTGGATGAGATTGTGAATACTGTTATCAATATCGCTCCCACGTTCAGTGCCATTCAATTGGAAGACATTTCTGCCCCCCGCTGTTTTGAGATCGAAAGACGGCTTGTTGAGTCCTTAGAAATGCCCATCATGCACGACGACCAGCATGGGACCGGAGTTGTTGTCACAGCAGCTCTGCTCAATGCTGCGAAAATGGCCGGAGTCAAGCTGAATGACTGCTGCATCGGGCAAATCGGTTTAGGAGCCTCCGGATTTGCCATCAGCCGCATGCTGATGCATATATTCGATCACCCGGTCTTGGGGGCTGATCTGGACAAACAGGCTATGGAGCGGCTCGAAAGGGAAGGGGGCCAGGCGTCATCTCTTGAAGAAATCATGCGGACCTGCCAGGTAGTCATCTCAACAACTGGAGTCCCCGGCTTAATAAAACCAGAGATGGTTCAAAAAGGACAAATTATTTTGGCTATTTCAAATCCCAAGCCGGAGATAGAGCCGGAAGAAGCTTTGGCTGCCGGGGCTGCCTTTGCAGCAGATGGTAAATCTGTGAACAATATATTGGGATTTCCGGGAATTTTCCGGGGCTCAGTGGATGCTGATGTACCCCGCATATCTCAAGAAATGCTGTTTGCAGCTGCCCGTGCCATCTCCGAATCAGCAAGTCCCGGTGAATTGGTCCCTAATCCTCTGGACCGGAAAGCTCATCTCAGAGTTTCGAGAGCTGTCGCCCGGACTGCAATGGAACAAAAACTCAACCGTGCGGATTTAGCCGGGTATTTTGAAGAATCGTAATCCCTCCTTCTCATTGACAAGTCCTGCTTTTTGCGTGTAACATAGAAGGCAGATTTATTTAGGGGATATAAATGTGATAAGCATAAGAGGAGTCCTTAATGAAAATATTAATAATCTATGACTCAATGTATGGAAACACGGAGAAAACAGCCAGAGCCATGGGTGACGCTATCCCAGAAAATGTCAAAGTAATCCATGCGGGTAAAGCAGAAACTTCCGAAGTTGAATCGATTGACCTTCTCATCATCGGTTCTCCAACTCAGGGTTTCAGAGCCACCAAACCGGTGCAGGCATTTATCGAAAGAATTCATGAGTCTTCCCTCAAGGGCATGAAAGTTGCGGCCTTTGACACCAGGATGTCTGAGGCTGACGTAGGAAAAGGTCTTCGCTTCATTATGAAGTTGGGCGGCTATGCGGCACCCCGCATTGCCAAAGCTTTGAAGAAAAAGGGCGGAAACCTGGTTGTACCGCCCGAGGGCTTTTTCGTTAAAGATAAAGAAGGCCCTTTAAAAGAGGGAGAGCTGGAGCGCGCGGCTTCCTGGGCGAAAAAGGTGTGGAAATCATTCTCTTGATTTTTAGCCAAAAATCACCATCTGAGAGACTCAAAATTGCTAAAAGGATATCCCATGGATCAGAATAAGCTGCTGCTGTTTGTGGTGGATTGATATTCAAAAGGGAATCCTTATTCTTAAAAGGAGCTAAATCCATGCCTCAAAAAAGAGATATAACCATAAAGATTGGAGGGGAAGCTGGTCAGGGAATGAAGGTAATCAGCACTCTTTTGGGAAAGACTTTTGCCCGCCAGGGATTCTGGGTCTTCACTTATCAAGATGTGATGTCCCGGATCAGGGGAGGTCATAACTTTTCTCAAATCCGGATCAGCAGCCATCCGGTCAGCAGCCTTTCTTCCCAGATAGACATGCTGGTTTGTCTGGATGAAAAAACTCTGGAGCTGCACAAGGATGAAACACAAGGTCCTGTTCTTTATGACAAAGACTCCGTCAAGAAAAATCCTCCATCCGGAGACAAATACATCCCCCTCTCTTTTCAGAAAATCGCCAAAGATATCGGAGGCGATGAAAGAATGGCCAACAGCGTAGCTTCCGGTGCCATTCTGGCGTTATTGGGGATGTCACTGGATCCTTTGTATGACCTTCTGGGAGAGGTTTTTAAACAAAAAGGGCAAAAGGTGATCCGGAGCAATAAAAAAAGCGCCCGGGCAGGATCTGAAGAGGTCAAAAAAGTCAGCCAAAAAAGTCACTTTTTTAAACTCAAACCTGAAAACAAGAAAAACAGGATGCTGCTCACAGGCAGTGAAGCCATGGCTTTAGGAGCCTTGGCTTCTAATCTCCGTTTTTATTCCGCTTACCCCATGTCTCCAGCCACGGCAATCATGGAATTCCTGGCTTCCAAACAAGAATCATATGATTTGATTGTCGAGCAGGCTGAAGACGAGATAGCCGCTGTGAACATGGCTATAGGAGCTTTTTTCAGCGGGGCTCGAGCCATGGTGGGAACTTCCGGCGGAGGAATGGCTTTGATGGTGGAAGGAATCAGTTTAGCAGGAATGACCGAGACTCCTCTGGTGATCGTAGATGCACAGCGCCCCGGACCTGCCACTGGATTTCCTACCCGGACCGAGCAGGCTGATCTGTTTTTTGCTGCTTTTGCAGGACACGGAGAATTTCCCCGCTGCATTCTGGCGCCTTCCACAGCCGAAGAAGCCTTTTATCTGACCAGCAAAGCGCTTTACCTGGCAGAAAAGTACCAGAGCCCGGTTTTTATCTTAGGGGATCAGTATCTTAATGATTCCAGCTGGACTGTGGAGAAATTTGACCTGGAAAAAATTTATCCGGACCACCAGGGATTTCTTTCAAAGAAAAAACTCGAGGAGCTAAAACCCTATCAATACCTCAGGTATGAGACCACCTCATCAGGGATAACTCCCCGCATCAGACCCGGGACCTCCCAACAAGTTCTCTACGCAGACAGTGACGAACACACAGAGGAAGGACACATAACTGAAAGCGCTGAGATCAGAAGCCAGATGGTGAACAAAAGATTATCCAAAGCCCGGGGTCTCACCAATGAATTGGCTAAACCCAGGATCTACCCTCAAAAAACGGCGGATGTCTATGTCATTAGCTGGGGATCCACATGGGGGATCGTGGATGAAGCTGTGAAAAGTTTGAGAGATGAAAAAGTTAAAATCGGCTCTATTCATTTCAGCGAAATATTTCCTTTTCGCAAACACGTCATTCCTAAAGATATCACTCAAAACGCCGAATTAATTGGGGTTGAAAACAATGCCACCGGACAGTTTATGAGGCTGCTTCAGATGGAAACAGGAATCCAGGTGAAAAAAAAGATCTTGAAATACGATGGCCGGCCCTTTCATCCCCGGGAATTAGCTGATCAGATCAAACAAAAAATCGGAGGGTCTTCATGATGCAAAAAAAAGACTACCAAAGTTCTGATCCTATTGCCTGGTGCCCGGGCTGTGGTAATTTTGGAATTCTCAATGCTGTCCAAAGAGCTCTGGCAAAACTTAAAATCAAACCTGAAGATGTGCTGATGGTCTCCGGGATCGGTCAATCTTCCAAACTTCCTCACTATCTCAAGTGCAACACCTTTAACGGCCTTCACGGCCGTATCCTTCCTGTAGCGACAGGGGCTAAAATCGCTAATCATGATTTAGTGGTAATAGGTGAGGGAGGAGACGGAGACGGATATTCCGAAGGGGGAAATCACTTTATCCACGCCATGCGGAGAAATATCGATATCACCTATATCGTTCATAATAACCAGATCTACGGACTCACCAAAGGCCAGGCTTCTCCCACCTCTGACAAAGATATGGTGACCGGCACCACTCCAGAAGGAGCTTATGTCTCGCCCGAGAGACCTTTGGCTTTAGCCGTAAGCTCCGACTGTTCCTTTGTTGCCAGAGGTTTCTCACTGGAACTCGATCATCTGGTCGACCTGATTAAAAAAGCTGTTTCCCACCATGGATTCTCTTTTTTAGAAGTCCTCCAGCCCTGTGTCTCTTTTAATAAAGTCAACACTTTTGAATGGTACAAAAAAAGAGTCTATAAACTAGAAGAAAAAGATCATGATTCATCCGATCGAACTCAGGCTTTCCACAAAGCTTTAGAGTGGGGAGAGCATATTCCTCTAGGGATCATCTATCAGAAAGAGTCAAAAACCTATGAAGATCGAAAAAAACTTACCGATTCGAAACCTTTGGTATTGCGCAAAAGAAAAAAAGATCAAATCCAGAGCACTCTCAAAGAATTTTATTGAAGATGATTGAATCATGAGCACTGAATTGCATTTCCCATCATTGGAAGATATGATCAAGATAAAAAAGCATCCGGAAGATCTAAGGACCTGGAAGACCTAAAATATCCAGGAAGAATAAAAAACAAGAAACAATAGAAAACTCTGGCTCTATGTTTGATTCAACCTCTATCTTCATTATTGTCAGCAATATCGTGAAGCCAAGCTGAAAATATACAACTAAAATGAAAACATACAAAATATATCAAGATCTATATTTTTATATATTTACATCCCTATATTAATTTAGTATATTAGTAATAACTAATTTAAAATCAATAGAAACAATAGAAAAAACGGATAACGATATGAACAAAGACACAGAAGAGCAGGCCGCTCTATTCAGAGCTCTGGCAGATCCGACACGCTTGAAGCTGGTGAAACTGCTCTGCCGGCAGCGCGAACCCAGTGCTCTCTGTGTGAACGCGCTGGCATATCGACTCGGAATAAGTCAATCCGCGGTCTCCCAGCACCTCAGGGTGCTGAAGGCCTTAAAACTGGTTAAAGCCGAAAGACGAGGCTATCGAGTTCATTACTTTATTAATAAAGATGAGATCAAACACTTAAGAACATTAATTTCTTCTGCACTGTCTATAGAGGATGAAACAGACAAACAAAAAAAGTTGAGCCAACATGACAGCCCATGACTCAATAGCGATCCAGGTATCCAATCTGACCAAGAATTACGGAGAATTAACCGCTGTTGACAGCGTGAGCTTTGATGTGCAGAAAGGGGAAATATTTGGCTTTCTCGGGCCCAACGGAGCCGGGAAAACCACTACGGTAAGAATCATAACCGGAGTTTTAAAGGCGGATAAGGGAGAGTCCCTGGTTATGGGACATAAAGCGGGCACATTGAAAGCCAAGCAAATCTCCGGAGTAGTCCCTGAAATGGCTAACGCCTATGTAGAACTTTCCGGATGGAAGAATATGACGCTCATGGGCGAGATATACGGGGTGCCTAAGAATGCTATTCAATCCAGGTCAGAGGAACTGCTCAAAAAAGTGAATCTTTATTCAAGAAAAGACGAACCTGTAAGAACCTACTCTAAAGGAATGAAGCAGCGCCTTATTCTGTGTATGGCTCTTATCAGTGATCCCGATATCCTTTTTCTCGATGAACCGACAGCGGGATTGGACGTTCAAAGCTCCCGGATGATCAAAAATTTTCTTCTGGAGTTAAACAGCAGCGGAAAGACCATATTTTTGACTACCCACCAGATGGAAGAGGCAAATCATCTTTGCGATAAGGTCGCTATCATAGATCACGGAGCCCTAGTTAAAATAGATACACCTGAGAGAATCAGAACAGAGATCAAAGGAATGCACTCAGTTGAAGTCAGTTTTGAGGGTGAAGTCCACCCTCATTTTTTCAATTCTGTATCCGGAGTGAAATCGCTAAAAAAGAAAGGGGATAAATACAGATTTTATACCGATAAGCCGGAGAGTACTGTGGTTTCATTAGTCAAACAGGCTTCCTCCAAAAAAATGGAGATCGTTTCCCTGAATGTGCTCTCGCCTTCTCTGGAAGATGCTTTTTTAGCCCTAACCAGAAGAGAGAAATCATGAGTGATAGCGTCGTGCTCCTGCAGCAAGCCAAGCGCGTCTGGACAATCGCCAAAAAAGATATCCGCGTTTATTACTATAAGGGCCCTGTGATTATATTTGGAATTCTCTTTCCTGTTTTTCTATTTCTATCTTTTTCCGTGGGAAGAGACCTTCCTTTTGAATTCTTGATTCCTGGACTTCTGGGTATGGTGCTTTTCTTTACCTCGACCTCCATATCACCGGCTGTAGCACCGTGGGAGACCCAGGCTAAAACACTGGAAAGACTGATGAGCGCTCCCTTAAAAATCCATACCATCATCCTGGGAGATATACTCGCTTCCTTTCTTTACGGTGTTATGGTCTCCGTCGTGCCCGTACTGGCAGGTGTGATCCTCGGTATAAAGATCAATCATCCTGTCGTTTTGATAATGGGGATCCTCCTGGCCGGATTTTGTTTTTCCTCTCTGGGATTGATCTTCTCTGCAGCGCCTACCAGCATGCCCTCCACCATTATGATGCTTTCGGTCATGGTGAAATTTCCAGTGGTTTTTATCAGCGGAATTTTTATCCCCTTGGACCAGCTTCCTGAATGGGGGAGAGTCATTTCCTTTGTTTCTCCTCTCACTTACTTTACAGATATCGCCAGGCAGTGTATTCAGAATCACGGATACTTTTCCCTGGGATTTGATTTCTTGATGATGATGGCTTTTACTATTTTATTCACACTATTCGCCATGATTATTCACCGGAGAACCATGCCCAAAAGGATATAAAAAAATGTGCAAAATTTTGCATAAGCCAATAATAAGTGATTTCTAATTAAATTACTCAATGTTGAGCATAGACAAAGATCGATAGATGTCGATGAGGCAGGCCGGATATACATCCTAGATCATGGAGAAGCCCATGTTTATGTTTTTGATTAGTCTCCCGGCTTCTCCGAGAAAATCCTGAAGTGAGAGAATACTAAGGATAGGAATTTGGTTTTTTTGTTGGTGATGATTTTCGATTAATTTCATCAAATTTCCGCCCTCAGAATAACTTCATCATTAATAATACACACCAAA
>CAZRGM010000058.1:0-23825 GCA_964599635.1 uncultured Eubacteriales bacterium
TCTGGGGTATTCATAAAAGCTGAAATTCAAATATGGCTTAAGCTTCCTTCAGATTTTTAACGCCATTCTTCTTCGTTTTTCTCGGCGCTTCCGTAACTCCCCCCGTCCGTGGGTCAGACATACTCAGCGTCCGGCTTAGCCGGATACCCTCAAAAAACTCATCAGAAGGCTAAATCTTCAATGTCGCCTAAGCCATACCTGAATTTCATAAAGCTGTGCGTTGTTATTGGTTAGAATATCTGATTTTGATGATTCACGATTAAAAATGGTTGCCCTTCTTCCTCTATATATGCATATCATGAGGCTTATAATCTTGACTCGTGAATACCCCCAGGAAATTGACCAAAAATCTGGGGTATTCAGTCTGAGACAGACAATTTGCTTGCAGGAAAATTATTTATAAATTAATATATAGATGCTATGGGCTTAAGGAATGATACCAATTATATTGTTTCTGGATTAGAACGTTCCGGAACATCCCTGGTCATGCAGATTCTTCGCGCGGGGGGTGCTCCGACTGCTTTTGATTCCCGTTCTAGACCTCCAGATGAGAACAATCCCAAAGGATATTATGAACTCGAAGGGGGGAAGATCATCAATAGGTTGATGGAAGGCAGATTTCCTTTGGAGAAGTATTTGGGAAAATTTATCAAAGTAACTTCATTTGGGATGAGATTTTTACCCAGGGGAAAATACAAAGTCATTTACACGCAGCGCCATATAGAGGAAGTGCTGAATTCAATGGAAAAAATGGCTGGGAAAAAAGATGAAAATAGAGAAGAGATCAAAGAAACTTTTCTTAAACTAGACCATCTTATTAAAGAAATGATAACAGACAGGGATGATATAGAGGGATTTTTTGTCAGTTATAATCAAATCATAAAAAATCCAGATCAAAATATAAGAAAGATTTCTGATTTCATCAAAGAGACTGACCTGGATTTGGATAAAATGATTCAGGCCGTTGATTTGAGCCTTTATAGAAACAGAGAAATCAATACTTAAACCAAGATTTTCATAAGTGGAGGTGATAGGAAAATGCCAAAAAAGAGAAAAAAAATATCAATCCCTGTTTCTATATTTAATCGAATAGAGGAACTGGCGGATAAAGCAAAAGTTGATTCAGCAGAGGAATATATTGTGAGCATTCTGGAAGAGAAAATAGCGGAAAATCAGGGAAAGAATGATGAGTTCAGCAAGGAAGATGAGGAAAAGGTCAAGAAGAAACTGAAAGCGCTGGGTTATATGGATTGATCCAAAGAAATATTCTCTTTTTTAAAATAAGGGATTGAGAGCGCTGTCTCATTAAATAATTTTAGGAGCACAGGCATGAAGATAGGGGTCATTGGAACAGGTTATGTGGGATTGGTCACAGCGGTGGGCCTTGCTGATTTGGGTCATCAAGTCATTGGAACGGATAGGGTCACGGAAAAAATCGAGAAAGCATCCAGAGGAATCACTCCGATTTATGAGCCGGGGCTTGAGGAACTGCTGAAGAAAAATCTCAAGAGAGGCAACTTGAGTTTTAGTTCTAATCTTGAAGAAACCATAAAGTCTTCGGATGTGCTGTTTGTCTGTGTGAATACACCTCAGAGAAAAGATGGGAGTGCAGACATGACCTATGTAGAGGGGGTCTCGCGCTGTATCGCAGAAAATTTGAATGGATATAAACTAATTGTGGAAAAAAGTACGGTGCCGGTCAGGACTTCTTCCTGGATTAAGCGAACCATAACACTCTATAAAAATGGTGAATATTTATTTGATGTAGCTTCTAATCCTGAATTTTTAAGAGAAGGTTCTGCGGTTTCAGATTTTCTCAATCCTGACCGAATTGTTATAGGGGTGGAATCCGAGAGAGCCAAGGATATACTTTCAAAGATCTACGAAAAATATAGTGACAGGATTCATATCACCAATATAGATACAGCTGAACTCATAAAGCATGCTTCGAATTCTTTTCTTGCCATGAAGATATCTTTCATAAATCTGGTTTCTGATCTCTGCGAAAAAACAGATGCGGATGTGGAATTTGTAGCCAAAGGGATGGGACTGGATTCAAGAATAGGAAAGCAGTTCCTCAAAGCTGGCTTAGGATATGGGGGATCCTGTTTCCCTAAAGATGTGAGAGCTCTGATTAAGATAGGGGAAGACTTGGGAATTGACATGAAACTGCTTCAAGAAGTGGACCACATAAATACGGCAAGAATAGATAGGTTTATCAATAAAATAAAAGAGGCTCTCTGGATACTTAAGAATAAAAAATTGGCTGTTCTTGGATTGGCCTTTAAACCTGGAACAGATGACATCAGAAATGCCCCGAGTATTGATGTTATTCAAAGACTTTTGGATGAAGAAGCTCATCTTTCTCTGTATGATCCAAAGGCGGCTGAAAATATCAAAAGACTGTTTCCAGAAAAGTCATCAGGTATCCATTACCCGAAATCGGCCTATGAAGCATTAAAGAACGCCAATGCGGCTCTTTTTATCACAGAATGGGATGAATTCAGGAATCTAGATCTTAAAAAGGCAAAGGGACTGATGGAGAATCCCATTATTATAGACGGCCGTAATATATTTGATCCTCACGAAGTGAGGGCCTTGGGTTTTGAGTATTACTCTATCGGCAGAAAATAAGCCGTAATTTTGTTTGAGGATTAACTTGAATTGAACTATAGGGAGAGAGCAGATTACTTCCTAAAGGGCGAATTGGTCTTGGATAAGAACTTTCCCTCTGGCTGTTTTAAAAACGATCCATCTTGATAAACCACTTCACCATTGAACAGGATTATTTTTAATTTACTCAAATCAAGTGATTCAGGATAAACTTCTTCTCCGTTCATCTCAAACAGAAGAAGATCGGCTGGAGCCCCCCGCCAGATAGTGCCACGGGAACCAAGCCCCAATTTTTTAGCCATTTGGGAAGTAAATGTAGGTATTTTTTTAGCTGGCATGATTCCCGAAATTTGAGATAGGATGCACTCTTCAAAACTGTTTTCCTGAATTCCGAACCAGTCGATATAATGACTAAGTGTCTCAGGAATACTATTGGGTAAGAGAGACAAAAGTGGTCGTGTCATTGCGTATATGAACAAATCTCGATCATTCACTGAAGGATTTTCTAGGAATTTTTTTGCATTCCCGATGAACCCTATATTGATACCATTATTATAACCGGCTATATCTTCAAATTTTTCCAGTTGTTTCTTATTAGTCATATCAACTTCACCAATAATGGTGAGAATACCCTTTTTCATCATTTTTTGGATATCCGATTCTGAGGGAATATCTTCAGGATTGAACTCTGGATTGAATGCAATGAGTCCGGGGGTTACAATGAGGCTAGACCCATCGATCTCCAGTTTTCCAGATGTAATATTAAGATCGCCTATATCTGAAATTATCGCGTGTTGGACAACTGGACCATCCGGGGTTTGTTTAAAGGAGTAATTCACCCCAATGTCCGCCCTGAACGGAGGTATCTCTATTCCGTTTAGCACCATCACATTAGATATTTTGAGGTTGAAAAGATTATGTTCACCTGATCTTCGAAGTCCTTCGTACAGAGCTGGATTTGCGTCAAGATAACTCCCATCTGCAATGGAATGGATTGCAGAGAGTAATCCAATAAAATTGATTTTCACGAGGATTGAACGGTCTATATCGGTCCATCCGCCCGATTCAACAAGAACAGTACTCATTCCGTAACTTTGCATTAAATCTCCAAATGAACGTGGCATGTAATCGGCATCATATTTGGAGACAAAACCATATGCAAAAGGCGCTATAGATTCATAAAACACAGCAGCAACCTTTTTTGAAAGAATTCGTGTGGCATTATCATTATCCTCGTAATCATAAGGTGGGGAGAGTAAAGAAATGGCAGCGACTTTCTTGGTTTTTCCTACTGAACTCAGAGTTCTCTGGTCATGCAGATTAAATCCGAATTCTGGGTTATATATCTCTTGTATTCTTTTTAAAATACGGCCTTCTGGAGATTGAAGATATCTTGCATCTCGATTTATATCTATATCCTGTGCATTCCTTCGAGTAAACCTTTCAGCGCCATCCGGATTTAACATAGGAATTATTAGCAACGTTGTCTGTGTGAGTATATCTCTGACAAGCTGAAGTTCGATATTTTTACTTATATAATTGAGTATATCAAGTAATGCACATGTTGCTGTGGGTTCGTCACCATGCATCTGGGACCAAAGCAGGATTTTGTTCGGGCCTGATCCAACGGTTACCAGATTGATGCTTCGTTTTTCTACTGATTCGCCGATCTGCTCAATTTTCATGACGTCAGGATTTTCCTTAATGATTGGCTCGAGAATTTCCATCATACTGTTATGTCTGATTATTGCTTGATTTTGAGGCGATACCTTGTATTGTTCATAAATTTCCCATAAATGGCGGTTAATCTTACTTTGTCCCATCAGTAAAGATGAGAGGCTAATCATACAAACTATAAAAAAAGATAAACCCCGAAATCTCATATTAGATTCTCCTAAAAACATATTTTATCTTAGATGAATTTTATAATAAGAGAAAACTCTAAGAAGCTCAAGAAAATTATTGTTTCTAATATAATAAAAAATATTTTAAAGAGGAATGCAAATGACAAGTGCCACTGATTTATTGAAAAATGAGTAAAATAGCTTGACAAAGAAAATTTTTTTAGATAATCTCTCAGAGAATTATGAAAAAGAACGAATGGGGAATGAGTTTGAAAGCAGGAATCGTTGAATAATAAATTGCAAATTTATTATTTCGATTCTTTATATAAATTTCGATTCATTAAAAATACTATTGAAGGAGGAAAAAACGAAAAAGTGAGAAAATTATTACTTTGTTTAATTGCCGGGTTTTTTTTGTTAAGTGGATTCACGTCCGCTCAGGAACAAGCGGGACAACTTGTAGGGACTGTAACCGATGACCAAGGGAATCCACTTCCAGGAGTCTTAGTGGAAGCGAGAGGTGAAAGTTTAATAGGGACAGCTACCGCTAATACTGATGATAGAGGAAGGTATCGTTTGTTTCAATTGCCCCCTGGAGAATACACAATAACCTTCACTCTTGACGGATTTACCAGAATTATCCGAGAGGAAGTTGGAATCATTCTGGGAAGAACTCTTTCCTTAGATATTACCATGACTCCTGCTACTTTAGAGGAAGAAATGACAGTCGTAGGGCAAGCTCCTGTCTTGGATGTAACAAAGAGTGCCACCACTTATGAAATCTCTAAAGAGATGTTTAATAAACTCCCTAAAGGCAGAAACTTCAATACTGTCGTTACTATTGCTTCTGGAGTGAATGATGAAGATGCTCAACTCAGTGGCCTTTCGTTTGACGGAGCCTCAAGTTGCGAGAATATGTACTTCCTAGATGGTATGAACACGACCAGTATCAGACAAGGTCTTTCTGGGCAGGATGTGGTGTTTGAGCATGTGGAAGAAGTTCAGGTCAAATCAAGCGGTTATGAGGCTCAGTTTGGAGGATCCATGGGAGGAGTGATTAATATTATAACGCGAACAGGTGGAAATGAGTATCATGGAGAGGGTGTCTTTTATCTTGAATCCAGCGCTCTTACAGGAGAAGAAAGACCATCTTTACGTATTGACCCATACAACCCAACTGAAGCAGGTTATATTACATGGCCTAAGGATGACTGGGGCGTCTATGAACTGGGATTATCTCTAGGCGGCTATCTGGTTAAAGACAGACTTTGGTTTTTTGCTAGTTACGTCCCTAAATTCCAGATCACCGACCGGATTGTAACTTTTATACAAGAACCCACTGTGCTTCCTTCCAAAACCAATCAGTACACCCAATCCAGAAGATGGGACAGAGCTTCACTTAAATTGACCTTCCAGGCAATGCCCAGCCTCCGTATGAATTTGAGTTATATGCTTGAAAACTATAGGTGGAGAGGAGACCTGCCAGATAGAGACGGAACACAGGATATCAATTATGATTATGCTAAAGAGGGACTTAATTATCCAAGCTGGACAGGAACATTTAGCGCTGATTACACAGCCAGTAATAACTGGCTTATTAGTGTGAAAGCTGGGAGATACTGGA
This sequence comes from uncultured Eubacteriales bacterium, assembly GCA_964599635.1. Lineage (GTDB taxonomy): Bacteria > Acidobacteriota > Aminicenantia > Aminicenantales > Aminicenantaceae > WJMT01. Next base: position 6,082 of record CAZRGM010000058.1, read on the forward strand.
CCGATGACGGAGTTAGTATCATGGAACCTCCAGATTATCCTCGGTATTATTTTGAATATTCTAACATCGATATTCCAGGGGTACCTGAAGGTATGATTCATCCTGCTGGCTGGTATAGTTATCCCTTTCAATACTGGAATAAAGAACAAATAAAATTCAGAACGTCCGCATCAATCGATACCACTTACTTTTTCGACTTTAGTGGTGCACATGTAATAAAAGCAGGATTTACTTGGGCCAGAGCTTCAAGAAGGATATGGAACATGCTTAATGCAGATTATGATTATTTCTATTGGGGAAGAGATTATTTTTCTCCGAATTTTGGTCGTGTTGAAACTGAATATGGTTATTTTCGTGTAAGAGAACCCAGTGGGGATAGAGGCGAGCCAGACTCAGATAGCCTTACTTTTTATATTCAGGATAGCTGGACTCTATTTGACCGTTTAACCTTAAACTTTGGAATTCGAGCGGAAAAAGAAAATTATCCCTCTTATTTAGATCCAGAATCCGATCTAGCCAAGCAACATCCTGAATACTTAGAGGATGCCTTTGTTTTTGATTTTAGTGATAAGATTGCACCCAGGCTAGGATTTTCTTACGACATTTTTGGGAATAGTAGGTTAAAAGTTTTTGGAAGCTACGGCATTTACTATGACGTCATGAAACTCCATATGTCTGCCGCTGTGGGCGGATCCCTCTTGCAGTATAATTACTACCATATACCCGAGTATTTAGTGTACGATTATCGTCTTCCTGAATACGAGCATGGAATGAACAATCCACCCTCTGATTTAGCCCCTTATTACATTGAGTCTATAAACCACTATATTCCTTCTTTTGATAAAATACAGCCAGATATTAAACCCTACAGCAAGATGGAATATACCTTTGGCGTTCAAGGAAAAATTTCTCAAGATATATCCTTTTCCGCACGATACCTTCACAACCAGATTATGAACGCCATCGAAGATATAGGCATTATGATGCCCGAAGGAAACAACTATTACATTGCTAATCCTGGCTCTGATTATATCAATGAGAAGTATGCCCAATCTGTCAACATTCCCGAAGGAGTGGATTGTCCCCCTGCTATAAGAAGATACGATTCTATGGATTTAGGTATAGACAAAAAGTTTTCTGATCAATGGATGGCTGGATTGCATTATACACTGAGCCGTCTTTGGGGGAATATGTCCGGTTTGGCTAGCTCAGACGAACACGGAAGACAAGATCCTAACACTTCGAGATATTATGATGCTTGGCATCTGGCTTACACTCAGAACTACCCCGAAGAAAATACGGGCCTTCTCAACTCAGACAGAACTCATCAGATCAAGTTTTACGGTGCCTACACCTTTGATTTTGGCCTCACCGTAGGAACCAATGTCTATGCTATGTCTGGGACTCCGGAGTCTACAGAATTTTTGATTCAATGGAAATCAGGATTTTATCCCATTGGCCGAGCTGATATGGGACGCACTCCATCCCTGTGGAAAGCTGACTTTTATGCTGAGTACAATATAAAGATTACTGATGACTATAGTATTCAGCTCAATACCAATATAACCAATCTCACCAATAACCGGATTGCGCAGCGAATATACAACAGATACAATCTAGAGGGATTCTGGATGGATGAAGAAGCTCTTGTTGCAGGGTTTGACTACAGGCAAGTTGCCAGGCAGGAAGACCTCATACTTGATCCAAGGTACGGAAAACAATTCTATTTCCAAAGTCCCATTGCTATTAGATTAGGACTGAAGTTTATATTTTAAAATGTGTACAGTTTCTCTGTGTTGAAAAGAAACTATTAATCGTTGCAGAGAGGGTGGCCGCGTTTTATGTGGCCACCCTCTGCAGCGAGTTGTTAACATAAGATATTTCATTTTTAGACGTTAAAAGCAATATTTAGGAAATATTTCATATATCGTAATTTCTCAGGTTTAATAAAAGTCGACATCCATTTAATAGAGCAATTACTCTCTATCTCCTCATAAATTTTAGAAAACGCAAGAGTCTTGTTTCTAATCATTTGACGTGCTATAATTTTTTCGTAATAATGAGAATAAAGAAAATCCAAAATTACATATGCAAAATCCTTCCTTATATTAAAAAATCGATTGAAAAGATCATACAGAAAGGATTGTATTCTTTATTCACATTATTGTGTATTCTGCTCCTCGTCAACACTTCATTTTCTTCAGAGCACCCTCAACCTATTGCAAACAGTCTTTATTCAAAGCCAAACCTTCTCTTGATTACAATCGACACGTTGCGGGCAGACCGATTGAGCTGTTATTGTGACGGTATGCATATCAAAACACCGCATATCGACAGTTTGGCCACAGAGGGAGCACTATTCACTCGGGCCTTTGCAAACACATCCACTACACTCCCTTCTCATACCAATATCCTATTGGGAGTATCTCCTCTCTACCATGGTGTGCATGAAAACAGCTATTTTGTTGTCCATAAGGACTATCTTACACTTGCAGAACATCTCAAAACCGCAGGATATACAACAGGAGCTTTTGTGGGCGCTTTTCCCCTCGATAGAAAATTTGGTCTTGATCAAGGCTTTGGAGTCTATGATGATGATTTTGGGAACAGGAGTTCGTATAATCTGCAAAAACTGGAGAGAAAAGCCGCTGATGTTCTAACGAAAGCTTCACAGTGGTTGGAGGCCCAAATATCTCCCTGGTTTCTCTGGGTTCATTGTTATGATCCTCATGATCCTTACATCCCACCCTCTCCTTATTCCGAAAAATATGCACAATCACCTTATGATGGAGAAGTAGCGTATGTCGATGCGGAGTTGGGGAAATTTTTACAGAATTTACTGGAGAACAAAAAATTAGAAGACACCTATATAGTCTTTACTGGAGACCATGGGGAATCGCTTGGACAGCACGGTGAATTAACGCATGGATTTTTCGCTTACAACACAAGCATCTGGATCCCTCTAATTATATCGGGGCCTGGGATCAAATCAAGCCATGTGGATCAACCGGTAAGTCACCTGGATATTTTCCCAACCATATGTGATTTGCTCAAAATCAAGAAGCCGGAATTCTTGCAAGGAATATCTTTAATGTCTTCCATGAGAGGGAGAAAGCTTTCGGATAGACTCATATATTTTGAATCGCTTTCCCCTTATTATAGCTTGGGGTGGGCTCCTCTGCAAGGATTCATAAAAGGCCATTTCAAATTCATCAAATCGCCAATTCCAGAACTATATAACCTTGAGATCGATTTCGATGAACAGAAGAATCTAGCTGCTGAACATGACTTAAGACCATTGCAAAAACAGCTTTTAGAAATCATCGAGCAATTTACTTCACCAAAGGCCTTCAGTTCACGTAGCTGGGCAGACAGAGAATCGCTGGAAAAACTTCGCAGTTTGGGATATATCAGCGGTTCCCATAATGGCGAACCGAAAAGGAGTTATGGACCTCAGGATGATATCAAAACTCTTTTGCCCTTTTATAATAAAGCCACGGAGGCCATTACTTTACACAAAAAGGGCAAAACACAGGAGGGAATTAATATCTTAAAAACCATAATTTCTGAGAGAAAAGACTTCGATATACCCTATTCCCACCTGGCAACCCTTTATCATGAAGGGCTCAGAAAAATGCCAGAAGCCCTGGAGGTCCTCAAGCTGGGATTCACGCACAATCCATCCAGCTATGAAATCTTTTATAAATACGTCAAATTCTTGATTAGGGCGGACGCAAATGAAAAAGCGATAGAGCTAGCGACCAAGGCAAGCTTCCGTCAAATGGATTACGACTCCGATATATGGACTAATATTGGAATCGCTCACCAAAAAATAGGGGATTTTAATATGGCCCAGGGGGCTTACGAGCAGGCACTCAGGATCGATCCACGTTATCCCATTGCTCATTATTATTTGGGATTGATGTTAAAGTCTATTGCCTTAAAAAACAAGGATTCCAACGCTTTAAAGGAATCTCTGGAAAGTTTTAAGAAAGCCATCGAAATTGACCCAAAGTACGCCGATGCTTATATGGCACTGGGTAACACTTATCTTCAAACAAATAATCTGGAAGAAGGTATCTACTGCCTTGAAAAGTCAATAGAGATCCGCCCTCCCCAAGCACAAGTAATTTATAACCTTGGAATGGCCTATTTTAACAAAGGCGATAAGGAAAAAGCTCTCGCTTATTTCATTCGCTTTAAAAAAGAGTATTCTCACCTGCTGCCTCCTGGGGAACAAAAGAAACTTAACGATCTGATAAAAAAATTGCTCAACTGATCGATGACTACAGATGTTTCAAATTTAACGAGTTTTTCTGTATAAAATGCTTGATCTCATTTGAAAAGACCGTCTGCTAAGAATAAATCTTTCATTGCTAAGAACTGTACAGTGCTTCACGCATAAAAAAAAATTTAACATGATCATTATCGTGAATGAAAGTTATCATTTTCGTCCTATGAATTTGGAGTATCATCAATGTATCTCAGAGAAGCAACTATGGAAATAATGATTATTTGCCAGGACCGTGGAGTACTTTTCCGGAAAGATTTCCTGTGTGTTTGCCGTGATCCACAACCACCTTACCATTAACAATGACATAATCTATACCTTCAGGGTACTGCTTAGGCTCGAGAAAAGTGGCTTTATCAGAAATTTTTGCTGCATCAAAAACAACGATATCAGCGTAGTTCCCTTTCTTTAAAACTCCACGCTTTTTTAATCCCATTTTATATGCCGGCATAGAGGTCATTTTTTTGATGGCCTCAGGAAGTGAGAGAAGATTTTTTTCCCGAACAAAGATTCTTAGAAAGCGAGGGAATGTTCCATAATTACGAGGGTGTGGATGGCCTCTGTCTAAAGGACCATGAGGAGCCTGTGCACTTCCGTCAGAACATAACATAACCAGAGGATGAGTCAACACCAATTCTAAATTCTTTTCTCCCATAGCAAATCCAAAAATGCTTAGACTTCCCCCTTCAGAAATAAGAAGATCACATGCAAATTCATAAGGATCTTGATTTTTTTCATCAGCAGCCTCTTGAATATATTTTCCTATAAGATGACGATTTTTCTCGTTTCTGACAGAGTGGATCAGCATGCTTTCCCAACCGTACTCACTTTTGAGTCGATCTAATGTCTCTTGTTTCATTTGTTGACGTAGCTTTGGATCTTTGAGCCGCTCCACGAATTTTTCAGTACCTCCGGCAACGGCCCATTGGGGAAACTTAATATTTAATGTAGTACTAGAAGCTATATAGGGATAGCGGTCAGCAGTCACATCAAGACCTCTTTCTTTAGCTCTTTCCATAAGATCACTCACCAAAGGAATCTTATAGAAATTTTTCTTGCCAGTAGATTTAAGATGAGAGATCTGAAGAGGAAGTTTTGCACTTTCAGCAATATGAATGGCTTCTGCCACTGCCTCCATGAGCTCTGGCCCTTCGTTTCGCATGTGAGTGGCATAAAATCCTCCGTATTTAGAGACAGTCCCACAAAGTTCGATTAACTCAGAAGTGCTTGCAAAACGAGAGGGGATATATTCAAGGCCAGTAGAGAGCCCAAAAGCTCCTTGGCTCATAGCCTCTGCCACCAATTTTTTCTGAGCTTCCATTTCCTGGGCCGTAGGATCTCTGTTTTCATCTCCCATAACATAACCCCGGATTGTTCCTTGTCCCACCAATGTTCCATGGTTGATACCTATTCCCCTCTCTTCCATTTTGGAATGGTATCCTTCCAAATTTGTCCAATCGAATTTCAATTCATCTTCTCTCCGAGATCTTTCCTCTGAAGAAGATAAATTTTTCTTTCGGGGAAAAGGGCTGCCACCACAATTTCCTCCCAGAACTGTGGTAACACCTTGTCTTATTTGGCTTTCTCCTTTAGGACTAACAAGAAGCTCAGTATCAGTGTGGCAGTGTATATCAAAGAATCCAGGAGATACAGCCTTTCCTTGAGCATCGATAACCGTTTTTGCCTGAGATTCATTCAGATGACCAATTCTCTCAATATGATCATTCACGATTCCTAAATCTGCTTCAAAAGACTTATCTTGTTCCCCATCTATGATTTGACCATTCTTTATAATAAGGTCAAATTGGCTGGGTGAAGCAAAGATAGATCTTCCCATAAATTCACCTGTCAACCCTATGACTACACCGGTCTTAGCAGTTGATTTAATGAATTGCCGTCTGGAAATTTTGTTCTTCATATAAAATACTCCTCCTATAAATTATTTTTGAAAAATTTATAAACATCTTAATTTTTTTCTTCATATAAATCAAATAATTTAGTCTAGCTGTGTTTGATAACTCCTTATAAATTCAAAATTTTGAATCTATGTTAAATTTAATGAAGATACATCCCTGCTATTTTGTTTGCTAAATTTTCAGGAATCGGCTGATTTCGATTCGTTAAGATAATAATTGAGAAATGGTCTTTCGGGTAACGTTGGATGATATTTGTAAATCCACAAGTCTCACCGGTGTGGTGAACACGATAATGCCCCTTATATTCATCAATTCTCCAGCCAAAGCCATAATCGGTCTTTGTCCCATCGTTCAATTCGCAAGGGGTAAAAGCCTTTTTTAATGTTTCAGATTTAACGAGTTTTTCTGTATAAAGGGCTTGATCCCATTTGAAAAGATCATCAACCGAAGAATAAATCCCCCCATCGCCAAGAACTGCACTGGTTAAGCTTTGATCTTTAGGAACTAGTTTTCCGTTTTTATGAGCATATCCATAAGCACGATGATTAACGCTTGAAATGCCTTTTTCATAGGCGACTGTATTGTTCATTCCAAGGGGTTGGAAAATATTCTTTTTCAGGCATTCTGCAAAAGACAATCCAGATACTTTTTCAACAGTCATTGCTAAAACTGCATAACCGGAATTGCTGTAACCATATTCACTGCCTGGTTCAAAATAAGTGGATTTGAGGCCCATCATCATATTTAAAACATCCTCGTCTGAAACCTGATTTGTGGCGTTTTCAGGAATCAGGGACTCATAATCTTGGAGTCCTGATGTATGTTGTAAAATATTTTTAATCGTAATTTCCTTGCCATAATCTGGGAATTCGGGGAAAATATCTGTCAATTTTTGGGAAAAGGTTAGCTTACCTTGTTCTACTAGCTTCATAATACACATTGCCGTAAATTGTTTTGTAACAGAGGCAAGCCTGAAATTAGTATTGCTCTCTACGGGTTTTTTTTCTTCGACTTGAGCGAGTCCAAAAGTTTTAACCAATATAGGCTTGCCTTCTTTGATAATCATGAGTGAGGCACCTGGGACTTCACCCTTATAAATCTTGAAGAGACCATCAATTTTAGCTTCTTTATCAATAGCACAGTTATTTAGTGTACAGAGATATGAAATAAGAATGAATAAAAATAATATTTTGATCAATTTCATATAATAACCTCCTCCTTCTCTTGATAATATCATCTTAACGATCTTAAAATAAGCTTATTTCCTTATTTTAAATGATTAAATTTCATCTAGTAAAGAAAATTTTAAAACTTTCCTTGAAGAGGACTGATTAATCTCTTTAGTTAGGCAGATGTTTTCAATGTAATGGAGCGAATTATCCAGGAGATTCAAAGACGAATCCGATGTACTGAGTTTGGCTCGTCTGAGAGGTAAAAAATGGCGATTCAAATAAAAAATTGAAATAAGAAAAATATTCAGATAATTTTTTTGAAGGAATCTTGTATATCATGGAAATGCAATCAGTCATGAAAGCATCGCCATTTTTTTATGAATAGGTCAGGTTAGTTAGTTTCGATTGAATGAAGATAAAACAACGCAGATTTGATCCTGTAAATTCCTTGCTACTTGAACGCTACATAAAAAGTTGTTTACTAGGATGGAGAAAACAAGATTTTCATCATCTTCAGTTATGGCGTAACCAGAAAGGCTACTAACATTTGAGACAGTACCCGTTTTTGCAAAAATTTTACCCTCAGCTCTTGTCCCTTTCATCCGGTCATCGATGGTACCATCGATGCCAGCAATGGGCAAACATTCTCGGAATACTTTTCCATATTTATGGTAATGTATACCACGAAATATTTTTACGATATGTATAGGTGAAATATAATTATAGCGACTGAGTCCTGACCCATCTCTGTATTGATATGAATCATCTTCCAGACCAAACTGTACTAGCGTTTCCTTAATGACTTTTTCACCTTCCTCAAAGTTGCCACCTTTCCCAAAATGATAACCGAGCAACTTAAGAAAACTATCCGCATACAAATTAATTGAGTCTTTCATTAATGCTTTGATTACTTCTGAAAACGCTGGCGATAGGTGTGTGTCAAGTAATTCCAAAGTTTCAATTTCAATCGATGAGTCAAGATCATCAGAATCCATCAACTCACCTGTTACCACTATCCCATGATTAGATAGTTCATGGGCCAGTCCGTATAGAAAATAGAGAGTCGGGTTATATATTGAGATACGTCTACTTATCTTATCTCCGGCTTTCATCTTACCAGAAAATGTCAGCGTATTCGGATTCATCTCCCTAAAAACATCAATATCTGTTTCCTCATCCTCATCATCGACTATAGAGATATCCGTTTGAATATTTAAATAGCCGTAATCTGGGAATACTACAAATTCAATATTATTAGAAGTTGGATCGGCACACAAGGTTACCTCAGCTAAATTTTCATTCAACATCAATCCACTTATCTGTTCGGAATAATAGTAGTTCAGATTATTACGGCCACGATATCCGTAATGTTTATCATCGAATATATCATCAATGCCAATAAGATTACCTTGAACCTTCCTAATATTGAGTTCGCCAAGGGTAGATATTAAATCTTTAAAAATAACACATGTATCAATATCATCGCAGAATCGATAACCTACGGTAGGGTCTCCGCTTCCAATGATGATCAAATCGCCTTTCAAAATGCCATCTTCGATTACACCATTGGTATAAAAATGAGTCTGATAATGAAAATCCGGCCCGAATTTCAAAAGAGCAACTGAGGACGTGGGTATTTTCTCGTTGGATGCTGGTATTAATAATTTCTCAGCGTTATAGCGATACAGAATTTCTCCTGTATCTAGAGATTGAACAAGAATGCCAATGGTAGCTGCCTGAAATTCAGGCGCATCAATCAATAAATCAATTTGATTCGCCAAAAGTTCACAAGCAGCAGGAGTTAACTGTGGTTGTTTGACATATCTAGTTGCACATCCGGCCGATAAAAAAGATAAAGTTAAAATTATAATAATAAATTTTTTACACATGAATCCTTCTCTTTCTATCTATTTTCTTATCGGTTATTTAATATTTAATCGAGATATTGTCAAGAATTTGTGTTTGCTTTTCTTCTTCCTCTTTGGTTTTGTGCTCTGTCAAACTTTCGTAAACAATTCTGCTCAATTTTGCGATCAACTTCTCAGCTTTCTCATGTTCTTCAATTCCTCGGGTCATAATGACTAGTACGTAAGGTTTCCGTCCCTTGGGAAAAACAATGGCGGCATCATGATCGATCCGGGTGATGGAGCCGGTTTTGTTAGCCACTTTGACATCCTCAGGGATGCCGGCCGGTATTTTTGACCTAAACTTCTGTTGCTTCAAAATTTCAATCATTTCTCTGCAGGCCTCCGATGAACCAGCTTTCCCTTCAGCAATGGACATCATAACCTGCATTATGCTGAAAGCATCTGTCCTGTTGTTCAATCCTTTCTCAAAGGCTTTAATATCCTCTACACCGCGCAACATCTCTATGTTTTGGATTCCTAGCTCTTCCATTCTCTTCATTACGTTTTTCACTTCCACAAACTCAATAAGAATATTAGTGGCTAGGTTACTACTCATGGTGATCATGTGCGTCAACAAATCCCTAATAGGTTGTTCCGTTCCAATAAACTTATAAATTTCGTCATCAGAATCATCATTTATCCGAAGCGTATAAATGCTTCCGTCTACAATACTCTTGAATTGATTCCTGATAGGAATCTTGTCTTTGAGGGAAAACTTTCCTCTTTCGGCTTGCCAGAATAATTCAATCATTACTGGCACTTTCATTAGGCTCGCCGCATGCATCATTTCGTGAGAATGAATCAGCAGTTTTTCTCCGGACTCCTGATCTTTAAAGGCAAGACTTACTTCTGCCTTTGATTTCTGGATCTCACTTTCTAATTGCTCTCTAAGCTTCTCAGTCTCACCGTTATCTAAATTCAAATGTCTTTCAAAAAAATATCCTGAACCGGTGGACATAGTCTTAAAGACATTGAGATAGTCTGAATTATTGAATAAAACCATTGAACCCGTCAATAGAATGACCAGACCACAAACAGAAAATAAGCTATTTTTATTTACCATCTTATTCACCCATTAAAGATATGTTTATTTGATAATGTCAGAATCATTTATGCTGCCAAAAAATCCGAAAATCAGCCTTGTGGAAAATAGGGACTCCCTTTTTTATTGGTAATGGTTTTTAATTAATTTCATGGAAGATTTAACCTCTTAGCAAATTTGTCGTTAATCATACACATAAAAACAAATCAAGTCAATTAAAAACCATTTCGCTGAAAACAAGACGACCTAAGAGCCAAACATACCCTCTAATTTTATCTCGAAACTATGCCTGCTCACCACAGAAGGAAACATTTTATGTTCTGTATAGACACAGAATTTAGTGAAATAAATTTGATCAATAATTGTTCTTCCTTATCATTAGGGAAAGAAAATGATATTATAAAACGACAATTTTAGAAGGAGTAAAATTATGGAGTGGAATCGTCCGACGATAGCAGAAATAAGTCTTAATAATTTTCAACATAATATTATGTTGATAAGAAAAAAAATTGGGGCAGAAAAGAAAATCCTTATTACTGTCAAAGCAAACGCTTATGGCCATGGTTTAGTAGAGATGTCACATTTTGCACAAAAAAATTTACCTATTGATTTTTTAGGAGTGGCAATCCCAGGGGAAGGGATTACTTTACGAGAGGCAGGGATCAAACTTCCCATCCTTGTTTTCGGAGGCTTATTCTTTGATGATATACCTTTTTTATTCAAATACAACCTTACTCCCACTGTCATTAACCGAGAAATAGCCTTATTACTCAATGAAGAGGCAGCCAAACGTAAAACTGTATTCCCAGTACATGTCAATGTTGATACTGGTATGGGCCGGATAGGATTTTTTCATAAAGAAGCGTTTGCCCATATTGCCTGGCTTCATTCGTTACCATGGTTGAAAATAGAAGGCATCTATACTCACTTTCCCGTTTCAGACAGTCAAGATAAAACGTTTACTTTAAAACAGATCGAATTAATGCGAAATTTGGTTAAAAAACTAAAAAAACAAGGGATTGAAATACCGATTGTTCATTGTAGCAATAGTGGAGCCATCATTGACTTGTCAGATGGATTTTTCGATATGGTTCGTCCGGGAATTATGATTTATGGACTTTATCCATCTCCATTTGTTGATCATCATTTTGGTTTGAGGGAGGTCATGCGGCTTCGCTCAAAAATTGTGTTCGTAAAGACAGTAAACGCTGGGAGATCTATTAGTTATGGGCAGACATATATCCCCCAAAAAAATACCATCATTGCAACTATTCCATTAGGTTACGGTGATGGATACAACCGACTGCTTTCTAATAAAGGAAATGTCCTTGTGAGGGGAAAAAGAGTACCTGTTGTGGGACGAGTAACTATGGATCAAATCCTTATTGATTTGGGGAAACACCCAGAAAAAGATGATATCCAGATGGGTGAAGAAGTGGTCATATTTGGCAAGCAAAGAGAAGCTGAAATTTCTATTGAAGAAATTGCGGATCAACTCAATACCATACCTTATGAAGTGACCTGTTGGATTAATAATCGGGTACAACGCATATATATATAATTTATCTAAACTTTTGTATTTTTAGATTATTATGAAAGACACCACTAAGTAAAACACCACGGCTAGGGCTGCAGAGGTTAATGCATAAGGAAGCTGCGTATTTACGTGATCAATATGGTCGCAAGCGGTAGCCATTGATGAAATAATAGTTGTATCTGAGACAGGGGAACAATGATCACCAAAAACACCGCCCCCCATTACAGCACTAACCGTAAAAGGTAGATTTAATCCTAGGTTTTGTGCCAGGGGCACCGCAATGGGTATCATAATGGCGAAAGTACCCCAAGAGGTACCTGTGGCAAAAGAAATAAAACAAGAGATTATAAAAACAATAGGTACTATAAATACCGGTTGAATGCTAGCTGTCGCTAGTTTAGAAACGTAAATACCCGTTCCTAATACATCGCAAGTATTGCCCATTGTAAATGCAAAAAGCATCAATAAACCCATAGGGATAAGTCCGCCCACTCCTTTCATGACTAAATCTAAGCTTTCTTTTAAGTTGAAGATTTTTTGTATACTGTAAAGCGTTGCCGCCACAAATATTCCCATGAGCACTGCCCAGAAAACAGCAGTTGCTCCAGAGCCCTGAGTTATATGTCCATCACCAGTAATTAATAGTCCAAGAGGAACAGTTAATATCATAACCGCTAACGGAACGATCATATTTATGGGGTGTGGTTTGACACCATTTTTAATCGGCATGGCAATGGTTTCTTGGGAAACAAGTAAGCTAGCACCATCGCGAATCAATTTGCCGGTTTCTTTAGCGCGCCTTTCAGCTTTTGCCATAGGCCCGAAATCTTTTTGGGAAATGATAATAATGAGGACCAATGAAATCGTAAATATTGCATAAAAATTCGTTGTAACTGCTTTTAGTACTGTAAAAAATGGGTCCTTAATTTCATTCGCTATGAGTAGTCCGGTTAAAAATGCTCCCCAGCCATTAAATGGGATCATTACGCACACAGGAGCTGAAGTAGAATGGGCGATATAGGCCAATTTTTCTCTTGGCACTTTAAATTTATCAAAGATGGGCCTTCCGATGGAGCCTAACACCAGATTAATCAGGTTACTTTCAATAAATATAATAACACCTATAACCCAAAGAAGTAATCCAGCACTACGACGGTTTTTGGCCAATCCTTTTGAACTGACCCACCGGATAAATCCCTTTACGCCACCAGAATGTTGCATTAAAATTATAAGTGCTCCCACAGACATACTGAAAATTATTACTTTTGTGTTACTAGAATCCTTAAAAACATTTATCGCTGCTTCAAGTGAATCTCGCAAGCCAATCAGGGGATTCCAATGATTAATTGCAGTCCAGCCTAACCAAATGCCAAGGAACAACGATGGGTAAACTTGTTTCGTTTTGATCGCTAAAATTATAGCCAAGACAGGAGGAAGAATTGAGATCCAAGTATAATTATCCAATTTAGACTCCTTTATTCATATTTGAATTTGTACAAAATTTAATTAGCCTAACCTATTCATAAAAAAATAGCAATGTATCCATTATTATTTCGTTTTCAACGATAAGCAAGACTTTTTTCAGGAACAATGACTGGAACATTTTTTATGTCTGCGTTTTTTATTTGAATCACCATTTTTTTTCCTCTCAGTCGAGCCGAACTGAAATTCAAATATGATTTGTGCTCCGTTTAGATTCTTAATGCCAAACATCGAGCAGTAGACAGTAAGGAGTAAACATTAAAGAATATTTTAATAATTCTGTTGACTGTTGCTCTTCACTTAATCATTACTTTAAACTATAAAAATTAAACTTAAAACTAATTCGAAGTCGCTTCAGCCAAGTCTGGATTTCATAAAGCTTATAATCTCAACTTGTGAATAATCCAGGTTTGTTTAACCAAAACCAATTTAAAGTACTTTATACATGTTTGCCTAGTAAAGTCAAGCAATTCCCCTCAACCCAAATAATCGGTGGGAGCTCCTAAAATATGAACCCGTTCAGAAACATTCATTTAAGTAAATATGATAGAATTTATGTCATTATATAAGAAATATTTTAAAGAGAAATGCAAATGTCATTGATGTTTTTGAATGAGTAAAATACCTTGACATCCAAATTTATTGATCTATATAATAGCGGCTTCATGAAATATCCGTTAATTATCATCCACATTAATTTGTAAAATGCCCAGCGAAAAATCTAAAGTTTTAAAAGATTATTCTTTAGAAAAAGTTCCATCCGATCAAAGAAAACCATGGATTGACTTGGCAATGGTATGGATAGGAGCTGCTATCGTAATCTCTGCACTGCTGCGTGGTATGATGGTTGGTATGGGACTCGGTTCAATAAAGAGTGTTCTCCTTGCTTATTTTCTCGGTGAAGTGCTTCTTATTGGGATGATGTCACTGACAGGTTTTATTGGTGCGAAAACAGGTCTTTCAACTCCCATGCTGGCGAGATTAACATTTGGCTCCAATGGTAATCTGTTGATATCCACCTTAATTGGCTTGACTTTTATGGGATGGTTCGGAGTACAGTTAGGACTTTTTGGAGAAGCTGTCCTTGTCTACAGTGGGACTAAAATTCCGGTCACCTATATCACTTTTTTCTCTGGAATGATACTAATGATTCCAGCAATATTTGGGTTCAAAGGACTCAAAACCCTGAGTTATGTTGCGGTGCCAGTGATGATTGTCATTTTCTTGTACGCTGCAGTCAAAATGGGGCATAATTTTATGCCTCCAGATAAGCTCATAGCACTAGCCAAAGCCCATTCTCCTTCTCCCTATCCTCTTACCTTAGGGGCTGCTGCCTCCATAATTGCCGGAGGATTTGTTTTAGGAGCCGTAACTTCGGCTGATGTTTTCAGGTATGCACATCCAAAATTCAAAGATATTTTATATGCTGCTAGCTTGTCAATGGGAATCAGCGTTGTAATGCAGGTTATCGGCTCTTTTTTCTCTATGACTTCTGGGCTCTATCATGAAAGCTTGCCTGATATTATCATCTCTCCAGAATATACGGGTCTTGGGCTGGTTGGATTTATTGCTATCGGCTTTGCACAGTGGACGAATATTGATATTAACTTGTACTCCTCTGTACTTGCCTTCAATAACATTATTAAGTGCACGAGATGGAAACTTGCTGTTGTGGTAGGCATACTTTCCTGTTTATTAGGGGCATTTGGAATTCTTAAGAGTTTAGGTATGTTTTTAAGCCTTTTGAGTATTAGTGTTGGACCTATAGGGGGAATTCTTATAACTGATTATTACCTCCTTAAGCAAAATCAGAAATACAACAATCTTGAATCTAATCAAAAGCGCTGGAAACAAATTCCCTTAATTGTTTATGGGATTGCTTTTTTAATTGGTTGGACTACATCAGGGCATCCCTTTGAACTACACATATTTCCTTTCTCGATTTTTGCCTTTAACGGCATAGTCTCGGCTATAATTTTGTACTGGATAGCCATGAAAATCTTCGCAAAAAAAATCTGATCACTTACAAAATTTAAGGAGAAAATAGGTGATGTTCAATTCAATAAAAATAAATAAAGAAAACGCAGAAGCGGCCGTGTTAGGCGGAGCAGTTCTAGGAGGCGGGGGTGGGGGATGGATTGAAGACGGAAAAAATTTGGCCAAGATTGCTTTAAAAAATGGCTTTTCACAAATCTTCCCACTTGACTCTTTAGCCGAGAACAATATACTAGTTACAGTCTCAGCTGTGGGCGCTCCCTCCGAAGGAAGTAGGACTATAAAACCCGAACATTATGTCCGTGCTGTAGAATTATTGAGAAATGAAACAGGGATAAAAATTGATGGGCTCATATCTAGCGAAATAGGTGCGCTAGGTGTTGTCAATGGATGGATACAGTCAGCTATCCTAGAGATTCCTCTGGTCGATTCTCCCTGTAACGGAAGAGCACATCCCATAGGCCTCATGGGCTCCATGGGGTTGCACAAAGTCAAAGATTATGTTTCAATACAATCGGTCGTGGGGGGGCAAGGGGACACATATACCGAAGCCCTATTCAAAAATTCGCTGGAAAAAGCATCGAAGAGAGTATTAGAGGTATCCGCTCGGGCAAAAGGAATGGTTGCAGTTGCCAGAAATCCAATCACTGTGAAATATGTGAAAACCCATGGAGCGCCAAAAGCAATTTCCATGGCCATCAAATTAGGAAAAATCATACTTGAAAACAAGCATGCGGATCCTGAGCAAATGGTCAATTCAGTTAATTTATTTTTTGGTAGTGATTTTACTCTCAAAGGAAAAGTAAAACAAGTGAGTTTAAAAATTGAAGAAGGTCTGGATACAGGGAAAATTGATATAGATATAAGAGGGAAGGAATACAAACTTACTTTCTGGAACGAATACATGAGCCTGGAGGACAAGAGACGTCGAATAGCGACTTTCCCCGATCTGATAATGTCCTTTGATGCTAAGACTGGAAATCCACTTATCAGCGCTGAAATCAAGGAAAATCAGGAAATCATCATTATTGTAGTTTCAGCAAAACGATTGATTCTCGGGGCAGGTGTTAAAGATAACCAACTTTTAAAAAAAATTGAAAAAACTATGGGTAAATAAGATTATAATAAAGTTGCTATCCGTCATTTATCATGAGTAAAGAAAAAAGTTATCCTTCAATAGGATTGATAACCATAGGCCAATCTCCCAGGGAAGATATTACTTCGGATATAAAAACTCTGTTAGGTAAACAAATACGTATTTTAGAATCAGGAGCCTTGGATAATCTATCAACCAGTGAAATCAAAAATCTTTATCCAGAAAAAAATGATTTTCCCTTAATAACAAGACTTAAAGACAAGTCTTCGGTAATCGTGGGAAAAGAAAAGATTTATCCTCTGATTTTGGCAAAAATTCTGGAAATAGAAGATCTTGGAGTTCAATTCTCAGCTCTGCTATGTACAGAAGATTTTCCGGAGTTTGAATCAAGACGTTTGGTTCTTTTGCCTTCGAGACTTATTTTTTTCAGCGCAATTTCACTTTTGCCCGATGGGAGACTTTGTGTGGTGGTTCCCATGGAAGAGCAAAAAGCAAAGATGCAAAATCGGTGGAAAAGAACTGGACTTAAAGTAAAAATGGAAACAATCAATCCTTACGGAAATCTTTCCGGTTTAGAGAAAATCTGTCATAGAATATCGCGACAGAAATTCAATTTGATTGTCCTTGACTGCATGGGTTATAGTTTAAAAATCAAGCAAAAAATTAAGGGATTAACAGGAATCCCAGTCTTACTTCCCAGGTCGATTCTAACAAGATATTTCACCGAATTAATTTAGAATGACTTTAATCCAAATGTGATGTAAGATTTTTAACGAATAAAAAAAAGGAATTCAAAATAGAGAGGATATTATAATTAACCACAAAGGTGACTATCTTTATATTGATTTGGAAGATTATCAGAAGATATGAGACAGTTACCCATTGGAGTTTTTGATTCAGGCAAAGTCGGTTTGATTGTCCTTAACGATATAGTTAAATATGAACATTTAGAGGATGGGAAAAAGGGACGTTTATTTAGGAACGAATCTTTTATTTACCTGGCTGATATGGCTAATATGTTTCCCAGAAGGGATTTAATCTGGTCAAAGGTGGATTTTTGTAGAGTTGTTCGCCCATAAATGAAACTTTCTCTCTTTAGGAAAACTTAAATCATAGGAAGTGTAATCCAAATATATGAAGAGAGTGCCTTTTAATTTTTGGCTTTGTCCCAAAGCCAAATTTTTTAATGAAAATTTAAAATCTTTAACCCTGTCAAGTCATTTAAAAATCTAACCATGGTCTTTATCATCTTGTCATTTAAGATCTAACCATGGCTTATGGCCACAAGCTTTCCCTTTTTATGAGT